>NZ_CP039865.1:1236666-1900833 GCF_005160265.1 Phreatobacter aquaticus
CATTGGCCTCGGCCTTGAGGTCGAGGCCCTCGGAATAGACGATGTCGCCGGCATAGGAGATTTCGCAGCCGAGTCCGAAGGCATAGCGCCTGACCGGCGCCCGCCAGTGGCCGGATCCCTTGGTGACCGCGCGCGCAAGCGACAGGTAGCGCACGCCATCCGGCATCTCGGCCACCTGTACGAAGGTGCGCCCCGCCTGTTCGAAGGCTTCGTGAACATTCCAGAGCGGGCAGGCGCCGCCGAACCTGGCGAACTGGAACCGCGTCGCCGAATGCCGCTTGATCACATTGCCGGCGCGGTCGACCTTCAGGAAATAGAACGGAATCCCCCTCTGGCCCGGCCGCTGCAGCGTCGAGAGCCGGTGGCACACCTGCTCGAAGCTCGTGCCGAACAGCCGGCCCAGACGGTCGACATCGTGGCGGTTGTCCTTCGCCGCGGCGAGGAAGCGGCGATAGGGCATCAACAGGGCGCCGGCGAAGTAATTGGCTAGCGCCACCCGCGCGATATCGCCGGCCGCCCGCGACCGGAAGCCAGCCGAGGAGGTCAGGCCGGTCATGGCATCGCCCTGCTCAAGCCGCGCGATGCGGTTAGCGATCAGGAAGGCGCGGGTGGAGGCGTCCAGCGAGCCGTCCAGCACCACCACTTTCGGCCCGGCCTCGTAGCGCTCCAGCGTGTCGTCGCCGAGGCTCGCATTGACGTCGACAGCAACGCCGTGGCGGCTGGCGAGATAGCCGGCCAGCACCTGCAGCCGGTCGCTCGCGGCGGAAAGGCCGAGCCGCTCGGCGAGATCCTCGGCGGCGCGGTCGAGATCGTCGACGTAATTGTCGACATAGTGGAAATAGTCGCGGACCTCCTCGTAGGGCAGCAGGGCCGCCTCGCCGCCCTCGGCCGAGGGTGGCAGCATCGGCGTGTCGCCGGCAGCTTGGAGACGCTCGCTCAGTCGCCGGGTCGTCTGATGCAACCGGAGGAACGAGCGGGCGAAGGCCGGACTGTCGGATGCAACCCGCTTGAGGTCCTGGGTGCTGGGCGCATTTTCCGCAAAGATCGGATCGGCCGCCGCCTCGCGCAGATCGGTCACCAGCCGGTCGGTATCGTCGATCGCGAAGGTCGCGAGGTCGACGCCGAAGGTCTGGCCCAGCGCCACCAGCACGCCGGCGGTGGCCGGGCGCTGGTTGTTCTCGATCTGGTTGAGATAGCTCACGGAAAGACCGAGCCGATGGGCAAAGGCGGTCTGGGTCAGGCGGGCATCCTCGCGCAGGCGGCGCAGCGCGGGACCGATGAACACCTTGCGCGACATGCCGTCTCTCCTTCGGCGGAGGCCCAATGGCCGAGGCCATCACTCCAGTGTCCTATGGCCTAACTCCAACGATATCGGCCGAAAGGTAGAAATGCAAAAATTTTGCAATTTTGCAGCATGATATTTCGCATTTTGATAAGCCGATAGGCGGTGCTACCAAGGATCCAACAAGAGCTTCAGCGTGCCCCCCAGGCGAACGAGGCCGATCCCAATCATGGAGGACGTCCCAATGACCACGCAGCCCGTCGCTGTGCGCGAATCCCTGACTTTTGCCGTCCAGCATCCCTTCCCGATCGTCGCCGAGACCATCGCGGCGCTCGTGCGCGCCAACCATGGCGGCGCAACCTCGGTCGACCTCGACAAGGCCGATCTGGTGATCGCTACCGCATCGCGACTGGAGACGCTGGATCTTGCCCCCGGTACCCGCGTTGCCGTGCTGATCGACCATGCCGACCGCCGCCCGGTGCAGGAAGCCCGCTCGCGCGGTGCCATCGCAGCCTTGCCGCTGGATCTGCCGGCCGATCATCTTCGCGCCGCGCTGGGCGCCGTGCTCGCCGGCCGCACCTGGTGGCCGGTGGTCATCGCGATTGATCCGGAGGGTGAGGCTCCGGCGTCCCGCCGTCTCGATGCCCTGTCGGGTCAGCAGTTCAAGGTTCTCGACCTGATGAGCCGCGGCCGGCTCAACAAGCAGATCGCCTATGACCTCGGCATTTCCGAGGGCACGGTGAAGTCGCATGTCTCCTCGATTCTCCGGAAGCTCGGCGTCGAGCGGCGGACCCAGGCGATCGCCACCTTCATCACCTCCAATGATGTGGCCCGCCCTGCTCGCCCGATCGGCGGCGTGGCGCACCTCTCGCGGGCGACCCACGCGGCCCGCTGACGCTTCAACCAGCCGGAACAAGGAAAGCCCGCCGTCTTGGCGGGCTTTTTTGTGCCTGAGACAGATCATGGAAACGACGGCACGGCTCGTCTAGGATTTGCGGATTGCTTGACCGGCGACAGCCGGAACCGGGGGAGGTCGCGATGATGAAGATCGGTCGGATGGCGGTGGCGGGCGTGCTGCTGGCCGCGAGCATCGGCAGTGCCGCAGCGCAGGATTTCAGCGGCTGGTCGTGCCGCGACCTGTGGATCGAGCGCAACCAGATCTACAAGAATGCCGGATATTGCTTCCGCACCCAGCGCGCGGTGACCTATTTCGGCAATGCCGGCTGCGTCTATGACCGCCAGGGCGACGTGCCGCTGTCGGCCCGCCAGCGCCAGGTCATCGCCGACATCACCCGCGCCGAACGCTATCTCGGCTGCACCGACTGACGCGGCCATGCTGTGCCATCGCCGCGGATTTCTGGCCCTGCCGGGCGGATTTGCGGTTGCCGCGTTCTGGACACGCGCTCAGGCGGCGACCACCCTGCCATCCGAGCGCCTGCCGCGTCTCGTTGCCGCCTATCCCGATCACCTCGCGAGTGTCGAGGGCGATCACCTCGTCTGGCGCGACGGCACGCGGCAGCCGACCGGGGCGGCATCCCCCGAGCGCCCCTTCGAGCAGATGCTGCGTGACGCCAGCATTGCCGACCAGCTGCGCCAGACCTATGAGCGCGGCCCGCCCGCTGGCCCTCCGCCGCTGAACCATAGTCCCGGCCGGCTGCGCAACACCGCCTTTTTCACCCGGATGTACGGCGATTGCCGGCAGGCCGCCTTTGCCCGAAGCCTGACCTCGGTCACCTGGATGCCGAAAACAAGGCCGCAGCGCCTGCAGGTGACCGGTGTCAACGATGTCGCCCGGCGCCTTGAGCAGGTGATCGGCGACCTTGAGTCCATGCCGGACCGGTTCAAGGCCTATCTCGTGCCCTCGGCAGGCACCTACAATTGCCGGCCGGTGGCCGATACCGGGCTGATGAGCATGCATGGCTTCGGCACGGCCATCGACATCAATGTCGAGCGCTCGGACTATTGGGCCTGGGCCAACCGGCGTGGCCAGATCGCCTATCGCAACCGCATCCCCTACGAGATCGCCGCGGTCTTCGAGGCCCACGGCTTCATCTGGGGCGGCAAATGGTATCATTTCGATACCATGCACTTCGAATATCGCCCGGAATTGTTGGCCTAGGCTCAGCCGCCATTGGCGCGGAACAGATCCAGCGTCCGCTTGCGGGCCAGCGCCGCGCTCTCGGCGTGAAAGTCCTTCCGCCTGTCCGAATTGAAGCCGTGGCCGGCCTCGTAGAGATGGACGCCGACCCCCGGATGAGCGGCGGCGACCGCTTCGACACCCTCCAGCGGGATACCGGCATCCTGTTTGCCGAAATGCAGGATGACCGGGCATTTCGGCGTCTCGCCGACCATTTTCGGGATCATGCCGCCATAATAGCCGGAGCCCGCCGCTAGCCCGTCGAGACGGCAGGCCGCCGCCCAGACTACCGATCCGCCATAGCAATAGCCGGTGATGAAGACCGGCCCCTTGGCCTTGAGCGCATCAATGCAGACCTTGGTATCGGCGATCGACTGGTCGAAGGGGTGGAGCTCGCGGGCGATCTTCAGCGCCTTCTGCATGTCCTCGGGCTCATAGGAAGCCTGAAGCCCGGGCGCCACGCGGTCGTAGATGGCGGGTGCGAGAACCTCATAGCCCTCGGCGGCAAAGCTGTCGCTGGCTTCCTTGATATGGGCGGTGACGCCGAAGATCTCCTGGATCAGCACCAGGCCACCGCGGCGCGGACCCTCCGGCAGGACGTGATAGACGCCAATCGCGGCGCCATCATCCATCGTCATCGACGTCATCTGGCCCTTGAAGCTCATGGCGGCAGATCCTTGTTCGGGGGCTTTGGAGCCGTCAGAGAATGAAGCGGCTGAGGTCGGCATTCTTGGCGAGATCGCCGACGGTCTTCTTCACATAGGCGCCGTCGATGGTCACCGTCTCGCCGGACCGGTCCGGGGCGGAGAACGAAATATCGTCCAGCACCCGCTCCATGATGGTCTGGAGACGCCGGGCGCCGATATTCTCGACCGAAGCGTTCACCTCCACCGCCAGATCGGCAATGGCATCGATCGCATCGTCGGAAATGGCCAGCGTCACACCCTCCGTCGCCATCATGGCGATCGACTGGCGGATCAGACTTGCTTCCGTCTCGGTGAGGATGCGGCGGAGATCCTCGCGGGTCAGGGCCGCCAGCTCCACGCGGATCGGCAGGCGGCCCTGGAGTTCGGGCAGCAGGTCCGATGGCTTGGCGACGTGGAAGGCACCCGACGCGATGAACAGCACATGGTCGGTCTTCACCGGGCCATGCTTGGTCGAGACCGTGGTGCCCTCGATCAGCGGCAGGAGATCACGCTGCACGCCCTCACGCGACACGTCGCCACCGACGCGCGCGCCTTCACGGGCGCAGATCTTGTCGATCTCGTCGATGAACACGATGCCGTTGTTTTCCACGACCCGGATCGCCTCCTGCACGAGGCTCTCCTGGTCGACGAGCTTGTCGGCCTCTTCCTGCACCAGCGGCTGATAGGCTTCCTTGACCGTGGTGCGGCGCGACTTGGTGCGCCCGCCCATCATCTTGCCGAGCATGTCGGAGAGATTGGCGATGCCGACCTGGCCGCCGGGCATGCCGGGAATATCCATCATCGGCAGGCCCTGAGGGGCGGCAGAGACCTCGATCTCGATTTCCTTGTCGTCCATCTCGCCGTCGCGCAGCTTCTTGCGAAAGCTCTCGCGGGTGGCGGGAGATGCGGTCTTGCCGACAAGGGCGTCGAGCACGCGCTCTTCCGCGGCCACATGGGCCTTGGCCATCACATCCTTGCGCTTGGTCTCGCGGACCAGGCTGATCGCCACCTCGAGCAGATCGCGGACGATCTGCTCGACGTCGCGTCCGACATAGCCGACCTCGGTGAACTTGGTCGCCTCGACCTTCAGGAACGGCGCATTGGCGAGCCGGGCCAGCCGGCGCGAGATCTCGGTCTTGCCGACGCCGGTCGGCCCGATCATCAGGATGTTCTTCGGCAGGACCTCCTCGCGCAGCGTCTCGTCGAGCTGCAGCCGGCGCCAGCGGTTGCGCAGCGCGATGGCGACCGCCCGCTTGGCGTCGTTCTGGCCGATGATGTGGCGGTCGAGCTCGGAAACGATCTCGCGGGGTGAGAAGTCGGTCATGGGCACCCGGAACTGGGAAGGCTGGGAAGAGGACGGAACGTAGCTGTCATGTGGCGATAGTCGGCCGCCGATCAAGCGCCCGATTGCCACTGGCGGATGGCATCGACGGGGTGAATCAGCATGATGATATTGAGCGTGAGATTGTCACGGATGACGATCGCCAGGCCGATTTCCATGCCGAGCGCCAGCAGGACCGTCAGCCAGACCGGCGCCAGCCGCGCCACCACGAAACCCGCCATCATGGCGGCTGTGTCGGCCAGCGAATTGACGATGCTGTCGCCGAAATAGTCGAGCGAGATCGTGCCGGCGCGGTAGCGCTCGATGATCATCGGCGTGTTCTCGGCGATCTCCCAGGCGCCTTCCACCAGCACGGCCAGCAGAAGCCTCAGCCAGACCGACGAGCGTGGCAGGACGAGTTTCAGAAGGACGTAGAACAGGAAGCCGTGGACCACGTGCGAGAACGTGTACCAGTCCATCAGGTGCTGCGAGTTCTCCGAACTCATCACCACGCCGTGCCAGAGCTTCACCGTGCCGCAGGCGCAGATCGGCACGCGGCCCATGGCGTAGAGGATGCCGGCCTGGGCGGCCAGCGCCAGAAGGATCAGCGGCAGGGCGATGCGGGCGGGGAAGCCTCCGGCGGTGCCGGGCGCGGGCGCGGTGGAACCAAAGGTCGGGGCGATCGGCTGGAAGGGGCTCGTCACCGGATCAGCCGATGCTCTCGATCACCACATTGCTGTTGGTATAGACGCAGATCTCGCCGGCGATCTTCATCGCCTTGCGGACGATCGCCTCGGCGTCGAGGTCGGTATCGGCGAGCGCGCGGGCGGCGGCCAGCGCGTAATTGCCCCCCGATCCGATCGCGGCAATGCCGCTTTCCGGCTCTAGCACGTCGCCGGTGCCGGTGAGGATCAGCGAGACCTCCTTGTCGGCGACAATCATCATGGCTTCCAGCCGCCTCAGATAGCGGTCGGTGCGCCAGTCCTTGGCAAGCTCGACAGCCGCGCGGGTCAGCTGCCCCGGATATTGCTCGAGCTTTGCCTCCAGCCGTTCGAACAGCGTGAAGGCATCGGCGGTCGCGCCCGCAAAGCCCGCGATCACGTCGCCCTTGGCAAGCCGGCGCACCTTGCGCGCATTGGCCTTGATGACGGTCTGGCCAAGGCTCACCTGGCCGTCGCCGCCGATCACCACCTGACCGTTCTTGCGAACCGAGCAGATCGTCGTTGCGTGCCAGCCGGGAAAGGCATTGTCGGATGAAGCGGACATGGAAACCTCGGGATGCGATCCCCGAGATGTAGGCTGAATGCCGCCCAAGGCAAGTCTTGGCGCTCAGTCACCCGTTGACAGCGTGGTTCTGACCTTCGGGGGCGCCGCTCCGCGCCAGGCGGTCGTGAGAACAGCCCTTGCCGTCGTCTCGTCAATCAAGGCGAGGGTCATGGTGGTCCAGCCCTGCCGGCCCCAGGCATTGGCGACCGGTTCCAGTGCGCCACCGATTGCCTCTACATAGAGCGTCTGCTCGTCCGGTGTCAGCTTCACGTTCATGCTCAGCCGGTCGGCTGCGAGCGTCGCGAAGATGCGCCCCTTCCTGACCCGCACGGCGGTCCGGTCGAAGTGCGGGGCCGCCTCGGCCTCGGGCAGGGCGAGTGCCACGCGAAGAGCGTCGTCACCATCAATTCCCATGCGCCGTCTCCACTCCGATCGTGCCGTCACAATGAGGGTGCCGTGCCCCGCCTTCAACCATCTCCGAACCATCGGGTTTTCATGGCGAGCCCGCACTGTTAGAAGACCGGGCAATCCCCGTGGAGATGGCCATGCGCAAGGGTTCGGTGACCCGCACCACCAAGGAGACGGATATTTCCGTTTCCGTCGATCTCGATGGTTCCGGCAAGGCCGAGGTGTCGACGGGTGTCGGCTTCTTCGACCATATGCTCGACCAGATCGCCCGCCACGGCATGATCGACCTCACCGTCAAGGCGAAGGGCGACCTCCACATCGACGACCACCACACGGTGGAGGATGTCGGCATCGCGCTGGGCCAGGCGGTGCGCCAGGCACTCGGCGACATGAAGGGCATCACCCGCTATGCCGATGTCCATCTGCCGATGGACGAGACGCTGACCCGCGTTGCTCTCGATGTGTCGGGCCGGCCGTTCCTGGTCTTCCGCACCGAATTCGCGCGCCACAAGATCGGCACCTTCGACACCGAGCTTGTCCGCGAGTTCTTCCAGGCCTTCGCGATGAATTCCGGCATCACCCTGCATGTCGAGACGCTTTATGGCGACAATGCCCACCACATCGCCGAGAGCTGCTTCAAGGGTCTGGCGCGCGCGCTGAGGGCGGCCTTCGCCATCGATCCCCGGCGCGCCACTGAGATTCCCTCGACCAAGGGCGTTCTGTGATGGCGAAACCCATCGCCTTCACCGTCCATCTGCCGCCCCCGCGGCCTGGCCGTGACCCGGATACCGCGATCCAGTTCGTCGCAGATCGTTTCCACTGGTCAGCCTTCCTGCTGCCCTCGGTCTACTTCCTCTGGCATTTCATGTGGCTGACGGCCTTCGTCTACATCCTGCTCTTCGCCGCCGTAGCGGTGGGGCTGGCGGCCCTCGGCCTGGCGCCGATGGCCTCGCTCGGCATCGCGGTCCTGCTCAGCCTGCTGGTCGGACTGGAAGCGCCGCAGCTGCGCCGCCGCTCGCTCGCCCGCAGGGGCTATATGGAGCAGGCGGTGGTTGTCGCCGAGACGCAGGCTGCCGCCGAGCGGCGCTATTTCGCCGAGCGCGCTTCGGCCATGGCGCCCCTGCCGGCAAGCTTTGGCGGCCCGCCCATGGCCGCGCCCTATGCGGCGCCCGTCGCCGGGTCGGGCATTATCGGCCTGTTCCCGGAGGCCGAGCCCCGGGCGCGAGGCGCATCGTGAGCGTTGCCATCGTCGATTACGGCTCGGGCAACCTCCATTCCGCCCAGAAGGCCTTCGAGCGGATGGCGCGCGAACGCGGGCTCAACGTGCCGGTCCTCGTCACCGCCGATCCCGATCTCGTCCGCAAGGCCGATCGCATCGTGCTGCCGGGTGTCGGCGCCTTCGCCGATTGCAAACGCGGCCTGGTCGGCGTGCCCGGCATGGTGGAAGCGATGACCGAAGCCGTGCGCGGCCGTGGCCGCCCCTTCCTCGGCATCTGCGTCGGAACCCAGCTGATGGCAGGCCGGGGACTGGAAAAGGATGTGACCTCCGGCCTTGGCTGGGTGCCGGGCGATATCGACCTGATCCGGCCGACCGGCGCCAATCTGAAGATCCCGCATATGGGCTGGAACACGCTGAACGTGCGCCGCGCGCATCCGGTTCTTGCCGGCATCCCGACCGGACAGGACGGGCTGCACGCCTATTTCGTCCATTCCTACCACCTGACCGCCACCGCAGATGACGTGATCCTGGCGGAGGCCGATTATGGCGGGCCGGTCACAGCCATGATCGCCCGCGACACGATGGTGGGCACCCAGTTTCACCCCGAGAAGAGCCAGAAGCTCGGCCTGACGCTGATCGGCAATTTTCTGGAATGGCGGCCGTGAGAGACTTCCGATGAGACTGTTCCCCGCCATCGACCTGAAGGACGGCCGCTGCGTGCGCCTGAAGCAGGGCGACATGGCCCAGGCCACCGTCTATTCCGACGACCCCGCAGCCCAGGCGCGATCCTTCGAGACCCAGGGCTTCGACTATCTCCATGTCGTCGACCTCGACGGCGCCTTTGCCGGCAAACCGGTCAATGCCCAGGCGGTCGAGGCGATCCGCAAGGCGACAGCGTTCCCGGTCCAGCTCGGTGGCGGCATCCGCAATCTCGCAACCGTCGAAGGCTGGCTGTCGAAGGGCGTCACCCGCGTCATCATCGGCACGGCCGCCGTGCGCGACCCGGATCTCGTGAAAACCGCAGCGAAGGCCTTTCCGGGTCAGGTCGCCGTCGGGATCGATGCCCGCGACGGCTGGGTCGCGGTCGAAGGCTGGGCCGAGACCTCGACATTGCATGCGGCCGACCTCGCCCGCCGCTTCGAGGACGCTGGCGTCGCCGCCATCGTCTATACCAACATCGCCCGCGACGGCATGCTGATGGGCGTCGACTGGGACGGCACGATCGCGCTGGCCGATGCGGTCTCGATCCCGGTCATCGCGTCCGGCGGCCTTGCCTCCCTCGATGACGTTCGCGAACTCGTCTCGCCCCGCGCCGCCAAGCTCGAAGGCGCCATCACCGGCAAGGCGCTCTATGATGGCAGGCTCGATCCGACCGAGGCGCTGACCATGGTGCGCGCCGCGAGGGCAGCCGCATGACCTTCAAGATCCGCGTCATCCCCTGCCTCGACGTCAAGGACGGCCGCGTCGTCAAGGGCGTGCAATTCGTCGACCTGATCGATGCCGGCGACCCCGTCGAGGCCGCCAAGGCCTATGATGCGGCCGGCGCCGACGAATTGACCTTCCTCGACATCACCGCCTCGTCCGACGACCGGCGCACCATGTTCGACGTGGTGACCCGCACCGCAGAAGCCTGCTTCATGCCGCTCACCGTCGGCGGCGGCGTGCGCACGGTGGAGGACATCCGCGCGCTGCTGGTCTCCGGCGCCGACAAGGTCTCGATCAACACGGCAGCCGTCAATGACCGCGCCTTTGTCGGCCGCGCCGCCGACAAGTTCGGCGACCAGTGCATCGTGGTTGCCATCGATGCGAAGCAGGTCTCGGCCCCGGGCGAGACGCCGCGCTGGGAGATCTTCACCCATGGTGGCCGGAAGCCCACCGGCATCGATGCCGTCGCCTATGCCCGCGAGGTCGTCGATCTCGGGGCCGGCGAGATCCTGCTGACCTCTATGGATCGCGACGGCACCAAATCGGGCTTCGACCTGGCGCTCACCCGCGCCGTGTCCGATGCAGTCCCGGTGCCGGTGATTGCCTCGGGCGGCGTCGGCGCGCTCGACCATTTCGTCGACGGCATCGCCAAGGGCGGCGCGACCGGCGTTCTTGCCGCCTCGGTCTTCCATTTCGGCACCTTCACCATTCCTCAGGTGAAGCGCCACATGCGGGCCGCAGGTCTTCCCGTCCGCATGGACGGGATTGAGGGATAGTCGCACCATGAATCCGGCCGACACGCTGCTGGCCTTGGCCGGCCTCTGGCTGATTGCGGTGCTGACGCCCGGACCCAACATGATCCTGTTCACGGCCGTCGGCCTGTCGTCGCCGACGCGCTCGATGGTCGCGAGTGCGATTGCCATCCTGCTCGGAACGCTGTGCTGGGGCTTCGCGGGCCTGTTCGGACTGTTCTGGCTGTTCGAGCTGTTTCCGGCCGCAGCCCTGGCGGTGAAGCTCGTCGGCGGCGCCTATCTCGCCTGGATGGGGCTGAAGATCATGCGTCAGAACATCAGCCCGCCCGCCGAGACCCGCCGTGTCGAGGCCGAGGCCCTGGGTCCGCGCCGCGCCTTCTTCACCGGTCTTGCGACGGCGCTCGGCAATCCGAAATCGCTGGTCTTCGTGTCATCGCTCTTCGCGGTGACCCATCTGGCCGAACAGCCGCTGGCCATCGGCCTTGCCGGCGTCGGCATCATGGTCGCCATGTCGACGCTCTATTACGGCGTCTTCGGTCTCGCGCTACGCAAGCTGCCGATCGCGCGCAGTCCCGGCCCGGTCGGCCGCGCGCTGGGCATCGGCACCGGCGCCATCATGGTCGCCTATGGCGGGAAGATGATCTGGGAGCGCTAGGCGGCCCGCTCGGCGAGCCGCCTGTTGTCAGTTGTCAGAGCACGATGCCGTTCTCGGCGGCCAGCGCCTTGAGGTTGGCCTCGGGCCTGGCGCCCATATGGCTGATCACTTCGGCCGCGCAGAGCGCGCCGAGCCTGAGCGAGGTCTCGTGCCCGAGCTTGCGGGCAAAGCCTGCAAGAAAGCCAGCGGCGAACAGGTCGCCCGCACCCGTCGTGTCCACCACCTTGTCCACCGGGAAGGCTGGGGCCTGGACCATGGTGGTGCCTTCGACCGCCAGAGCGCCCTCCTCGCCGCGGGTGACGATGGCAAGGCGCGCATCGGCCCTCAGCGCATCGAGCGCGGTGGCGAAATCGGCGGTCTGATAGAGCGACTTCAGCTCGCCCTCGTTGGCAAACACGATATCGACCACCTTCTCGCGGATCAGCGACAGGAATTCGTCGCGATAGCGGTCGACGCAGAAGGCGTCCGACAGGCTCAGCGCCACATGACGCTTGGCGTCATGGGCGATGGTGGCAGCCTTCAGGAAGGCTTCCTTCGCGGCCGGCGGGTCCCAGAGATAGCCTTCGAGATAGGTCACGCCCGACGCGGCGATGGTCTCGGCATCCACGTCTTCCGGCGACAGCATCTGGGCCGCGCCCAGATAGGTGTTCATCGTGCGCTCGCCGTCCGGCGTCACCAGGATGAACGAGCGGGCGGTGGCCGGGCCGGTCGTCGCCCGCGCCGTCGGGAAATGCACACCAGCGGCATTCATGCCGTGGCCGAAGGAATGGCCGAGCTGGTCCTGCTTCACCTTGCCGATGAAGGCGCCGGAAAGGCCCAGCATGCCGCAGCCGACGATCGTGTTGGCGGCCGAGCCGCCGGACATCTCGACGGTCTGCGCCATCGCCTCGTAGATCGTCTCGGCACGCGGCTCGTCGATCAGCATCATCGCGCCCTTCGGCACATCGAGGCGGGCGAGCACGTCGTCATCGGTGCGGGCGAGAACATCGACGATGGCATTGCCGATGCCGGCGACATCGTAGCGGGGCTGGGACATGGCGCTTCTCCGAAAGGGTCGAGGGGCGTCTACACGCTGGAGGGCGGAGGAGCAACGTGGGCGTTGCGGTTGACATCGCCGCCGATCTCGGTTGCTTCGGGGGAAAGGGTGAAAAGATCGGGGAGGCGCCGATGCAGCTCGGCATGGTTGGACTTGGCCGGATGGGGGCGAACATCGTCCGCCGGCTGATGCGGGCGGGACATGACTGCGCCGTTCATGACGCCAATCCTGCGCCGGGTCAGGCGCTCGCCGCCGAGGGCGCCCGCGATTGCTCGGGACTCAAGGCCCTGGTCGAGGCGCTGGCCGCCCCGCGCGCCGTCTGGGTCATGCTGCCCGCCGGTGCGGCAACCGAAGGCGCCATTGCCGAACTGGCGGGACTGCTGTCGCCCGGCGACACGATCATCGACGGCGGCAATACGTTCTGGAAGGACGACATCCGCCGCGCGGCAAGCCTGCGGGAAAAGGGTCTCACCTATCTCGATGTCGGCACGTCCGGCGGTGTCTGGGGCCTCGAGCGTGGTTATTGCCTGATGATCGGCGGCGATATCACCGCCTTCCAGCGGCTGGAGCCGATCTTTGCAGCGCTGGCGCCCGGCCGCGGCGATATCCCCGAGACGCGCCATCGCGAGGACCGCGTTTCGACCGCCGAGCAGGGTTATCTCCATTGCGGCCCGAACGGCGCGGGCCATTACGTCAAGATGATCCACAACGGCATCGAATACGGGATGATGCAGGCCTTTGCCGAAGGCTTTGATATTCTCCGCAATGCCAACTCAGGCCGCCTGCCTGCCGAGCAGCGCTTCGATCTCGATCTCGCCGACATTTCGGAGGTCTGGCGCCGTGGCTCCGTGGTCACCTCCTGGCTGCTGGATCTCACGGCCGAAGCGCTCGCAGAGGACGGCGATCTCGGTGAATTCACCGGCCGGGTCGACGATTCCGGCGAGGGCCGCTGGACCGTCGAGGCGGCGATCGAACAGGCGACGCCCGCCGAAGTGCTGACTTCGGCGCTCTACACCCGGTTCCGCTCGCGCCAGGACCACACCTTCGCGGAAAAGATCCTCTCCGCCATGCGCAAGGGCTTCGGCGGCCACCAGGAAGCGAAGACCAAGGGATGAGCGCGGCGAACGGCAGTCATCCCACCGCAATCATCGTCATGGGCGTGTCCGGCTGCGGCAAATCGACGGTCGGCGCCCTGCTGGCCGGCGAGCTCGGCTGGGACTTCAGGGACGGTGACGCCTTCCATCCGCCCGCCAATGTCGAGAAGATGAGTTCCGGCGCGCCCCTGACCGATGCCGATCGCTGGCCCTGGCTTGATGCCATTGCAGCGCATGTCGCTGAGCTTGAAACGTCAGGCGGCCATGTGGTTGTCGCCTGCTCGGCCCTGAAGCGAGCCTATCGCGACCGCCTGAAAGCCGGCGGGCGCGTCCTGTTCGCGCATCTCGACGGCACCTATGAGCTGATCGATGCGCGCATGAAGGCGCGCAAGAACCATTTCATGCCGCCGAGTCTGTTGCAGAGCCAGTTCGCGACCCTGGAGCCGCCGGCGCCCGACGAGCCGGCCGTGACCATTCCGATCGAGTCGCAACCGGCGGATATCGCCCGCCGGATCCTCGCGCAGCTGCGCTAGCTCAGCGCCGGCGACCGGGGAACTTTGCCTTGTGCTGGGCGATATCGGCCAGCGCGCCGGCCTTGATGGTGGCGATGTCGCATTCGCCCACCACGATGCCATAGCCCATCGCGGCAAGCGTCGAGGCATCGCGGCCGGGGATCGGGATCGTGCCGAGCACCTTGCCGGCGGCAAGGGTCGAAGCCGCGGCGCGGTCGACGCTCGCCAGCACCTCGGGATCGCTGACCTGGCCGAGCTTGCCCATCGATCCCGCGAGATCGTTGGCGCCGATGAACAGGCAGTCGGCGCCCGGCAGCGCCGCGATCGCCGCGGCATTGCGCGACGACAGGTCGCTTTCCACCTGAAGCGCCAGGAACGTGTCCTCATGGGCGGTCTGGATATAGTCCTCGTCGAAGCCGTAGAGGCCCGAGCGGGCAACGGAAGCCGCATAGCCGCGCCGGCCATGGGGCGGATAGAGGCAGGACGAGATGATGGTCTTCGCCTGCTCCACCGTGTCGATCATCGGCACCATCAGCGAGTGGATGCCGGCATCCAGCATGCGCTTGAACATGCCGTAATCGTGGCTCGGCACGCGCACCATGGCATCGCCCCCGCCCGCTTCCACAGCCCGCACGCAGGCAAGCGTTTCCGCCATGTCGATCGGTGTGTGCTCGGCATCGATCAGCACCATGTCATAGCCCGCCAGCGCATAGATCTCGCAGATCGCCGGCGAGCCGGAAAACACCCAGGCGCCGAGGATCGGTTCGCCGGCGCGGGCGCGCTGTTTCAGGCGGTTGCGGGTCATGTCGGTATTCTCCGGGAGTCGGGATTGCGGCGGACCGACAATTCGGCCGCCTTCTGTTCGATGAGGGCGCGATGGGGCACGCTCGGCTGCGCGCCAAACTGCGTACAGGCGAGCGATCCGGCGGCGCAGGCGAAATCGAGGGCCGTCTCGACGCCGCGCGAACGGTCGAAAGCGGCGGCCAGCGCGCCGCAGAACGTATCGCCCGCGGCGGTGGTGTCCACCACGTCGACCTCCAGCGAGGGAGCATCGTGGCGAATGCCCCGGTCCCAGGCCAGCGCGCCGGCAGCCCCAAGGGTGACCACTGCCATCAGTCCGTAGCGCTCGGACAGGGCAGCAGCGACTGAATCGGGATCGCCGGCTTCGGGGACGAGGCTTTCGCCGAGCGCCATCACCTCGTGTTCGTTGACGACAACGGCATCGACCAGCGCGATCAGCTCATGGCTGACCGGTCCCGCCGGAGCGCGGTTCAGCATGACCCGGGCGCCCGCGGCCCTGGCCCAGCGCGCAGCCTTGAGAATTTCAGTTTCAGGGACTTCCCATTGCAACATCAGCCAATCGTCCGGACCGATCGCCAGACCCTCCAGGCCTTCCGCGCTGGCCCGGCCGTTGGCGCCGGCCGCCACGATGATCTGGTTCTGGCCCCGCGCATCCACCGCGATGAAGGCGGCCCCCGTCGGGCCATCGACACGGGCCACGCGGGTGAGATCAACGCCATCGGCGACCAGAGCTTCAAGGGCGAGGTCGGCGAAACCATCCGTGCCCACGGCGCCGACCATCACCACATCGGCACCTGCCCGGCGCGCGGCGAGGGCCTGGTTCGCACCCTTGCCGCCGGGCACGGCGCCGTAATCCGGCGCGAGCACGGTCTCGCCTGCGGCCGGCAGGCGCTGCACACGGCAGACAAGGTCGATATTGAGGGAACCGAAGACGACGATCATGACGCGTGGGCAGGAGACGGGCCGTCACGCTGGCCTGCACGGCCAACGAGGTCAAGGCAGGCGGCGGCAGGACGGTCCTGCAGGATCGATTGTCGCGATCAACGCTTTTCATTTGCCCTCGCGCGCGAACCGGATCAAGGAACGGGCATGACGTCCCCCGCGATCGAGGCCGATAATCTGGTCAAGACCTATGGCGAGGTCCGCGCTGTCGCGGGCCTGTCCTTTGCCATTGCGCGCGGCTCGACGACGGCCCTGCTCGGCGGCAACGGCGCCGGCAAGTCGACCACGATCGGCATGATCATGGGGCTGGTGCTTCCGACCTCCGGCGCGGTGCGGGTGCTTGGCGTCGATATGGTCAGCCGTCGTTACGACGTGCTGCGCCGGATGAATTTCGAGAGCCCCTATGTCGACATGCCGCATCGGCTGACGGTGCGACAGAACCTGACCGTGTTCGGCCGGCTTTATGGCGTCGAGGGCCTGAAGGCGCGGATCACCGAGTTGGCCGAGGCCCTCGAACTGACCGATCTGCTGGACCGCGCTTCGGGCAAGCTCTCCGCCGGTCAGAAGACCCGGGTCGCGCTCGCCAAGGCGCTGATCAACGATCCCGAGGTCATGCTGCTCGACGAACCGACGGCCTCCCTCGATCCGGATACCGCCGATTGGGTGCGCAGCCATCTGGAGCGCTACCGCGCAAGGCGCGGCGCCACCATTCTGCTCGCATCCCACAACATGGCCGAGGTGGAACGGCTCTGCGACCGGGTCATCATTCTGAAGAAGGGCCAGATCGAAGGCGATGGCGCGCCCGGCGAACTGATTGCCCGTTATGGCCGTACCAACCTCGAAGAGGTGTTTCTCGACGTCGCCCGCGGGCGGCGGGAGGCGGTGTCATGAGATCGCGGGTGCGCGTCAAGATCTGCTGCATTTCGTCGGCTGAGGAAGCCCGGCTGGCGGTTGCAGCCGGCGCGGATGCGCTTGGCTTCGTGGCGGCCATGCCGTCCGGGCCGGGCATTGTCAGCGACGAGGTGATCCGCACCGTCGTGCCATCGGTGCCGCCGGCGGTCTCGACCTTCCTGCTGACATCCTTCTCCAGGGCACCGGATATCGCCGCGCATGTGGCGGCCTGCGCGACCTCCACGGTGCAGATCGTCGACCATATCGATCCGGCGGAACATGTCGCCATGGCCGCTCTCATGCCTGCGATCCGGCGCGTCCAGGTGATCCATGTCCAGGGCATCGAAGCGCTCGACATGATCCCGGTCTATGAGGCCCATGTGGATGCATTCCTGCTCGATTCCGGCAAGCCCGGCGGCACGATGCGCGAACTCGGCGGCACGGGGCGGACCCATGACTGGGATGTCAGCGCCGAATTCGTCCGGCGCTCGGGCCGGCCGGTCTTTCTTGCGGGCGGGCTCAATCCGGACAATGCGGCGGAAGCGATCCAGCGGGTGAAGCCTTTCGGCCTCGACCTCTGCTCGGGGCTCCGCACCGATGGCCACCTCGATCCCGCCAAGCTCGCGGCGTTCATGCGCGCGGTGAGGGAGGCGTCGTGACCTTTTCGTTCGGCCGCGTCGCGGCTCTCTGCCTGCGTTACGTCTATCTCCTCGCCTCGTCCTGGCCGCGGCTGCTGGAGCTCGTCTACTGGCCGATGCTCAACCTGATGACCTGGGGCTTCCTGCAGAACTACGCCAATGCCTCGTCCAACCGGACCTTGTTCGTCGGCGGCGCGCTGGTCTCCGGGCTGCTGCTCTGGGAGGTGCTGTTTCGGGGCCAGATCGGCTTCTCCATGTCGTTCCTGGAGGAGATCTGGTCGCGCAATCTCGGCAACCTCCTGATGAGCCCGCTGAGGCCGATGGAATTTGTCGCCGCCTTGATGATCATGAGCCTGGCGCGCCTGTTCGTCGGCCTGCTGCCGACAACCATCCTGGCGGTCGCCTTCTTCGGCTTCGATCTGGCCGGCCTCGGCATTGGCCTTGTCGCCTTCTTCGCCCTGCTGGTGATCACCGGCTGGGCGGTCGGCCTGGTCGTTGCCGGGCTCATCCTGCGCCACGGGCTGGGCGCGGAGAGCCTCGCCTGGACGATCATGTTCGTGTTCTGGCCGCTCTGCTGCGTCTATTACCCGCTATCCGCCCTGCCGGTCTGGTTGAAGCCCTTCGCCCTGGCCTTGCCGCCGACCTATGTGTTCGAGGGCATGCGCGCCGTGCTCGCGGAGGGCGTGCTGCGCACCGACCTGCTGGCCGCAGCGGCCGGCCTCAATGTGATCTGGTTCGTGGTTGCCTCCTGGGCCTTCGTGCGGCTGCTCAACAGCGCGCGCGCCGCTGGCTCGCTGCTCTCCAGCGGCGAGTGATCAGCCGTTCTCGCTGGCCCCAGCGATGAAACTACGTGTATTTACGATCATCCTAAAATTAATCGCTTCTTCAGAGCGGTCTGATTGCCTGACTTGTGTCAGGCAGATTACAAAATGGCGCAGTGCAGCAATTCGAGGCTGGGCTCAGTCCATCCCATCGTCGCCGGCATGATCATGCTGCGATCCGGGACCCGGGCGGTCCATCTCATCCTCTTTCCCGGAGGCCTGTAGTGCCGCTTTATCACTGGTACGAGGCGACCCACGCCATGCTGTCGCCCTATCGGGCCATGGCCGATGCCACCAAGATCGCCTTGGCGAACCCGATCAATCCGTTCAGCCACACGCCCTTCGGCAAGCAGATGGCTGCGGCCTGCGAATTGTTCGAGCGCACGACCCGGCGCTATGGCAAGCCGGCGTTCAACCTGCCGACGGCGCTTGTCGGCGGCGAGCGCGTTGCGGTCACCGAGCGCGTCGTCTGGCAGCGCCCGTTCTGCAATCTCCTCCATTTCCAGCGCGCCTTGCCGCGCAACCACAAGCCTGACCCCAAGGTGCTGATCGTCGCGCCGATATCGGGCCATTACGCCACGCTGCTGCGCGGCACGGTGGAAGCCTTCCTGCCGAGCCACGAGGTGTTCATCACCGATTGGATCGACGCCCGCATGGTGCCGATGTCGGATGGCACCTTCGATCTCGACGATTATGTCGACTACATCATCTCGATGCTGCATGTGCTCGGCCCCGACACCCATGTGATGGCGGTCTGCCAGCCGTCTGTTCCGGTGTTCATGGCGGTCGCCCGCATGGAGGCCGAGGACGATCCCTATGTGCCGACCACGCTGACCCTGATGGGCGGGCCGATCGACACCCGCTCCAATCCGACGGCGGTCAACAAGCTCGCCCAGGAGCGCGGCACCGACTGGTTCCGCCGCAATGTGCTCACCACCGTGCCGTTCCCGCATCCGGGCACGATGCGGCCGGTCTATCCGGGCTTCCTTCAGATCAACGGCTTCATGTCGATGAACCTTGATCGCCATGTCGACGCCCATCGCGAACTGTTCCGCAACCTGGTGAAGGGCGATGGCGACGGCGCGCAGAAGCACCGCGAGTTCTATGACGAATATCTGGCCGTCATGGACCTCAGCGCCGAGTTCTACATGCAGACCATCGAGAAGGTGTTCGTCGAGCATCACCTGCCGCTCGGCATCATGCAGCACCGCGGCAAGCCTGTGGACCCGACCAAGATCCGCCGCGTCGCACTGATGACGGTGGAAGGCGAGAACGACGACATTACCGGCGGCGGCCAGACGCTGGCCGCCCATGGTCTCGCAACCTCGATCCCCGACGACATGCGCGTCCACTACCTGCAGCCGACGGTTGGTCATTACGGCGTGTTCAACGGCTCGCGGTTCCGCGCCGAGATCGCGCCGCGCGTGATGGATTTCATGCGCACCCATGCCTATCGCAAGGCCAAGGGAGTGAAGGGCACCGAGCCAGTCAAGGCGGCGCCCGCCAAGACCAATGTGGTCAAGATGGTGCGCGGCGGTGCGGGCAAGGCGTCAGCGGCGCACGGTCCCGACAAGAGCTGAGCGGCCTCGCACAGGGTCCGAGTCGGTGGCGTGAGCGCCGCCGACTCGGCTAGACTTGGCGCATGTCGATCATCCGCCGCCTGTTCCAGCGCGAGCCCGAGCCGGACACCATCGCGGTCCGCCACGAGGGCGTGGACTATTCCGTCGCGGTCCGGCGGATGGCGCAGGCGCGCCGCTTCACGCTGCGGGTCCGCTCGGCGAGCCGCGATGCCGTGCTCACCATGCCGGCGCGGGCCAAATTCTCCGATGCCGTGACCTTTGCCGAGCGTCATGGCGGCTGGCTGGCCGTGCGTCTTGCCCGCATCCCCGAGGCAACCGTTCTCGGCCCGGACACGATCCTGCCCCTGCGCGGCGTGCCGCACCGCGTCGTTCATCGCACCGACAAGCGCGGCACAGTCTGGGTCGAGGAGACGGAGACCGGCCCGGAGATCCATGTCGCCGGCGATCCCGCCTTCACGGCAAGGCGCGTGCGCGACTTCCTGCGCCGGGAGGCGAAGAGCGACCTCGAGGCGGCGACACGCCGCTATGCGGCTGAACTCGGTGTGCAGGTGACGCGGGTGACGCTCCGCGACCAGGCCAGCCGCTGGGGCTCGGCCTCATCCACCGGCGCGATCAGCTATTCCTGGCGGCTCATTCTGGCGCCGCCCTTCGTGCTCGACTATCTCGCCGCTCACGAGGTGGCGCATCTGCGCGAGATGAACCATTCGGCGCGGTTCTGGCGCATCGTCAAGGATATCTGCCCGCATCTGGAGGCAGCCAAGGCCTGGCTGCGCGCCCATGGTGCGCAATTGCACCGCTACGAGGCCTGACGGCTCAGCCGAGCTGCTTCTGCACCAGCACCAGGTCCAGCCGGCGGCCGAACTTGACGCCTACTTCCGGCATCCGCCCCACCTCGATGAAGCCGGCCCGGCGATGCAGTTTCAGCGACGCCTTGTTGGTGCCGTCGATGCCGCCGATGATCACATGCTTGCCGGCGGCCTTGGCCCGGGCGATCAGCGCGTCGACCAGCGCCGCCCCGATCCCGCTGCCCCGGCGATCCGCCCGCACATAGACCGAGTGCTCGACCGCGTTGCGATAGCCGTCCCAGGCGCGGAACTGGATATAGGACCCAAAGCCTGTGACCTCGCCATCCTCGATGGCCACCAGGACCGGATTGCCGTCGGCGATGCGCTGGCGCCACCAGGCCTCGCGCGTCGCCAGGTCTTCCTGCTGGTCGGTCCAAAGCGCCGTGGAGGTCAGGATCGCCTCGTTGACGACGGCGAGAATGCCGGGGAGGTCGCCGATATGGGCGTCCCGGATGGCCGGAGCCTGCAATGTCTGAACGGGCTTATCCTCAAGCTGTTTCGCATAGATGATCGTGTCGCAGAAGCCGCCATCGGGCAGCAAGGCATAGTCGGCGATGAAGCCACAGCGGCTCCAGCCGCCGCGCTCATAGACGCGCCGCGCTTCGTCGCTCGCCGTATCGAGCACCAGAAGCGTGCGGCCGATGGCGTGCGCCTCGTCCTCGAGGCGAGCGAGCATGGCGCCGGCCGCGCCTTTGCGGCGGCCGGCCGAATGGACCAGCATCTTGCGCACGTCGGCGCGATGCGGCTGGTTCGGCGGCATATCCAGCCCGAGCTGCGCCGTGCCGATCAGCCTGTCGCCGTCGAAGGCCGCGACCAGGATCGTCTCGCCTGTCGCCACCTTGTCGGCGACGCCGCGGAAGAAGGCCTCGGCATCCGCTTGGCCAAAGGGGTTCATGAAGCTGACGGAAGCGCCATTGGCAACGCAATCGGCGAGCACTGCGGCGAGACCGGGGACATGCCGGCGCGCGGCGTCGGCGTCGAGGCGTTCGACAAGGATCATCGGCGAAGTCCTGGTGCAGGCGTATGCGGAACCAGAATCACGGCATAGCGGACCGGCGTCTCGGTGCGATTATGAAAGACGAGCGGGCCGTCGAGGCGCATCACCCGGCAATCGCCGGGTCCGAGTTCGGTTGTCGCATCATCGGTGGTGAAGGTTAAAATACCGTCGAAAACCCAGACGAACTGCTCCACCGGCATGGCGGTGAGGTTGTCATAGGCAACGCGCGCGCCAGCCGGCATCACGACATCGACGATTTCCGTGCCGGATTCGCTGTGCGGCGCCACATTGCGGCGGCGATAGCCGGTCTCCGGGTCCACCCGCGTCGGGCTCTCGGCGGCGCGGCGGACGACCTCGTGCTTTGCGCCCGGCGGCTCGAACAAGGCGCTCAGCGTCACCCCCAGGGCCGACCCAAGCTTGACCAGCAGAACGGCGGTCGCGCTGGTCTCGGCCCGCTCGATCCTTGAGATCATGGCGCGCGACACCCCGGACAGGGCCGCGAGCTGGTCGAGGGTCAGTCCCTTGGCGGCGCGCAACTGACGCACGCGGCCGGCAACGACGGAATCAAGTTCGGCGGCTTCTTCCATAAAATGAGACTACTATTCTCATATAAGAGAATCAAGGGGCTGGCCGATCCGCCATCTGCGCGACAGCCTCGATCAGCCTGGCAATGTCCTCGTCCCGCGACAGGCGATGGTCGCCATCCTTGATGAGCGTCACCACCACATCGTCGCGGGCAATGGTCTCGGCGAGCCGCATGGCATGCTGCCAGGGCACGTCGGGATCGAGCATGCCCTGCAGGATGTGAACCGGACATCCGGTCTCCACCAGGCCATCCAGTACCAGATTGCGCCGGCCATCCTCGATCAGCGCGCGGGTGATCGGATAGCCGCCCTCGTCATAGGCGGAGGGCCGGACCCAGCGCCCTGTGGTTTCGATTTCCTGCTTCACCGCATCGGGGAAGTTCGCCCACATCAGCGCTTCGGTGAAATCCGGCGCCGGCGCGATCAGCACCATGCCATGGGGCTTGGCCGGCATCGCGCGGGCGGCCAGCAGCGACACCCAGCCGCCCATCGAAGAGCCGACCAGCACGGGCGCCTCGCCTGCGGTCGCGATCATGGCGAGCGCCTCTTCGGCCCACCGGCTGATCGTGCCCTCCTCGAACGCGCCTTCGGATTCGCCATGGCCGGAATAGTCGAAGCGCAGGAAGGAGCGACCGGTCCGCATCGCGAACTCCGACAGCGCCTCGGCCTTTGTGCCCTTCATGTCCGACTTGAAGCCGCCAAGCCAGACGATGGTTGGGCCGCGGCCCTCGACGCGCCGATAGGCGATGCGGCGCGCGGTGGCGCCGCTGCCGATGGTCAGGAATTGCGGATCGGGCGGGCTCGTCATCACACTGTCCCTTAAGCGATTCGACGGATCATCTAGCCGCAGGTGAAACCCCCGGGAAAGAGTGATGCAGCACGCGGGCCTCTCCGACGACCTCAGCCTGGACGGCCGCACCGTGCTTCTGGTGGTGCCGAGCCTGGATGAGGGGCGCCGCGCCCGGCTGACGATCGCAACGGTGGTCGCCATCTCCGATGCCGGTGGGCGCGCGCTGGTGGTGGCCGAGAAGGGCGAGTTGCTCGGCGAGGCGCAGGCGGCCGGCGGCGAATGGATTCCGCTGCCCGTGGAAACCGCCAATCCCGTGCGGATGATCGCCAATGTCATCAGCCTGAGCGCGCATATCGACCGCGAGGCCGTCGATATCGTTCATGTCAGGGGCGAACGGCCCGCTTGGACCGCCTGGGCGGCAACCCGCCTCAGCCGCCGCCGCCTCGTCGTCAGCCTGGAGAACGAGCCGGCGACCTGGCTTGGCCGGGCTCAGCTGCGCGGCGACGCCGTCCTGGTGCCCTCGACCGAGCTCGCGCTTCGCCTTCAGTCCCACCACAATGTTCGCAATGCCGCTCTGCGCGTCGTGTCACCCGGCCTGTCGCTTGGCGCCTTCGATCGGGACAAGGTCACCGATGCGGCGATGTCGGCCTTCCGGCTCGCCGCTGGTGCGCAACCGGGCTATCGGCTCGTGGTGCAGTGGGGGCCCTTCACGCCGGATCAGGGTCAGATCGTGCTGATCGATGCCGTCAGGCTGCTGGTCAATGGCGGATTGTCCGGCGTCGTCTTCGCCATCGTCCCGGACGGTGAAGGGCCGGATCGCGCGGAGCTCGAAGCCCGCATAGCGGCCCAGGGCGTCGGCGCGCTGGTGCGCATTGTCGATGCGCCGGGCCCGGTGGCCCTGGCCGCCGCCGACCTGTCAGTCGTCTCGCCCCTCGAGCCGCAATCCATCGCCCTCCAGGCCCTCCAGTCGATCGCGGCCGGGGCCGTGACGATTGGCAGCCGGATCGGGGCGGTGCCGGACGTCCTGAGGACAATGCCCGAGGCGCCGGCCGACCGGACCACCGGCTTGCTTGTCGCGCCGGGCGACGCCGTCCCGCTGGCAGAGGGCCTGTCGGCCGCCCTGTCGCTGGGCGCCGAGGAGAGAGCCGGCCTTTCGGCCCGTGCCCGCCGCCATGCCGCGCGTTTTACCGTTCCGCGCATGCAGGATGACGTGCTCAGGGCCTATGGATCGCTCCTTGTCACGTCCGGACACTAAGGTATCAGCCAAAACACGATCTGAACCATTGACTTCCCGAGCGTTTCTCCCGATCTTCCGCACTTTCCGGATTGCCGTCGGTTCGCGCGTGTCCTTGTGGACAAACGCTGGTATACCGTCGATCCGGAAGAGCAATGAAACGGCAGAGGAGATGCCCCCATTCGCAGACCTATGAGAAGCGCCGCGCCCGTCGAGCGGGACGGCCCCCGCATCAACGAGATGATCCGCATCCGCGAGGTGCAGCTGATCGACGCCGAAGGCGAGAACCGCGGCATCGTGCAGACGCGCGACGCGCTGCAGAGCGCGATCGAAGCTGGCCTCGACCTGGTGGAGGTGGCGCCGAACGCCGTGCCGCCGGTCTGCAAGATCATGGACTACGGCAAGTTCAACTTCCAGGAACAGAAGAAGGCTGCCGAAGCCCGCCGGAACCAGAAGACGGTTCAGGTCAAGGAGATCAAGCTTCGTCCCGGTATCGACGACCACGACTACGATACCAAGATGAAGTCGATGAAGCGCTTCTTCGAGGAGGGCGACAAGGTCAAGGTGACCCTGCGCTTCCGGGGCCGCGAAATGGCTCATATCGACCTCGGCATCAAGGTTCTGGACCGGGTCAAGGTCGACACGCTGGCCATCGCCAAGGTGGAACAGGAATCCCGGCTCGAGGGCCGGCAGATGATCATGATCCTCGCGCCGAAATGACCGCGCGCGGCGATTTCAGCTGATCTCTGCATTCTCACAACGCCTGCGGTTCGCCGCAGGCGTTTGTTTGTGACCGATCCGCCAGAGGCCTCAACGCCATGCCGACCGATGTGAAGACGCTCCGCCGCGAACTGGCAGCAGCCCTGCGGCTGACCGCCGCCTTCGATCTCAACGAGGGCATCTGCAATCACTTCTCGGTCGTCGTGCCCGGCGCGGACGAGCGCTATCTCATCAATCCCTACGGCGTGCATTGGGGCGAGATGCGTCCCGACGACCTGCTGCTGATCGACGGCGACGGCACGGTGATCGAGGGCTGGGGCGAGGTCGAGGCGACCGCGCGCAACATCCACATTGCCGGCCATCGCGCCAATCCCCGGCACCAGGCGATCCTCCACGTCCACATGCCGCATGCGACAGCCCTCACCATGGTCGAGGGCGGACGCCTGGAAATGGCGCATCAGACGGCCTGCCGCTTCCTCGGCCGCATGGCGCATCAGGGCTTCGGCGGCGTCGCCCTCAATGCCGAGGAGGGCGAGCGCATCGCCCAGGCACAAAAGGACAATCCCCACGCCGATGTGATCTTCCTCGACCACCATGGCGTGTCGATCGGCGGCCCGACGGTCGCTGTTGCCTTCGACGACCTCTATTATCTGGAGCGCGCCTGCCGCCAGCAGATCCTGGCGCAATCGACCGGCCTGCCGCTCAAGATCATACCGGAAGAGCACCAGAAGCAGACGGCCCGCGAATGGATGCAGGTGCTCGACTATCAGGCGACCAAGCACTTCGAAGCCCTGATGCGGCTGAACGGCCTTTGAAGAGGCCGCCCTGCCGCATGGCGGAACCGTCGGTCCTCATGATAATGATTCCAGGGAACGCTTGATGCCGATCAACGCGGAGGCCCCGGCCGCTGCGTCATGATGACAAGACCCCCGAGCCGGGGCACGAATAAGACGGACGTGCCATGACCTATTCCCACTTCTTCGACAAAGCCGTGGCGAGGCTGAAGGACGAGCGCCGCTACCGCGTGTTCGCCGACCTCGAACGGCAGGTTGGCCGCTTTCCCGCCGCCACCTGGCACAGCCCGAACGGTCCGCGCGACGTCGTCATCTGGTGCTCCAACGACTATCTCGGCATGGGCCACCATCCCTCGGTGACCGGCGCGATGGCAGAGGCCGCCATCCGCATGGGCGCCGGCGCCGGCGGTACCCGCAACATTTCGGGCACGTCGCATCCGATCGTCGAACTGGAGCAGGAACTCGCCGATCTTCACGGCAAGCAGGCAGCCCTCGTCTTCACCTCGGGCTATATTTCCAATCAGGCCGGCATCTCGACCATCGCCAAGCTGATCCCGGACTGCCTGATCCTCTCCGACGCGCTGAACCACAATTCGATGATCGAGGGCGTCCGGCAGGCCGGCTGCGAACGCCAGATCTTCCGCCACAACGACATGGCGCATCTGGAGGAACTGCTGAAGCTTGCCGGTCCGGAGCGCAACAAGCTGATCGTGTTCGAGAGCGTCTACTCGATGGACGGCGATATCGGACCGATCAAGGCGATCTGCGATCTCGCGGAACGCTATCGGGCCATGACCTATATCGACGAGGTGCACGCGGTCGGCATGTATGGACCGCGTGGCGGCGGCGTCGCCGAGCGCGACGGCCAGATGGACCGGATCGACGTGATCGAGGGCACGCTGGGCAAGGCCTTCGGCGTCATGGGCGGCTATATCGCGGGTGATGCCGCTGTCATCGACGCAGTCCGCTCCCATGCCGCGGGCTTCATCTTCACGACGGCCCTGCCGCCGGCGGTTGCAGCCGCGGCGCTTGCCTCGATCCGCCACCTCAAGGCCTCAGCCACCGAGCGTGCCGGCCAGCAGCGTCAGGCGGCGCGTGCCAAGCGGGTCCTGTCGCTTGCCGGCCTGCCGGTGATGGACAGCCAGACCCATATCGTTCCGGTCATGGTCGGGGATGCCGAGAAGTGCAAGGCAGCCAGTGACCGGCTGCTGGAGCGTCACGGCATCTACATTCAGCCGATCAATTACCCGACCGTTCCGATCGGCACCGAGCGCCTGCGGGTCACGCCCGGACCGGCGCATACCGACCGGATGATCGATGATCTGGCCGGCGCCCTGCTCGAAACCTGGATTGCCCTCGACCTGCCGCTGGTCGCGCGCCAGGAAGCGGCCGAATAGCTCAGGCGGGCTCGGCGACCCGCGCCCGCGCCATCGGCAGGCGCGCCACGATGCGGTCGATCTCGGCCGGCCGCATCAGGCGGAACCGAACGGGCGACTTGTGGACATCGGCCAGCGACTTGCCGGCCGAGACGCGCCAGCATTCGATCAGCGCCTCGTAAGTATGGGCGTCGATACCGGCGACATGGCAGACAGCGCCCAGCGCCTTCTCGTCATCACGCTCCAGGATCTTCCGGCCGGCATCCTGGTCGCGTCCGATCGAGCGCATCAGCAGATCGACAGCGGGAAGAAGCTCGCGGTCGGTCGTCAGCTGCTGCAGTTTCTCGATCAGCGCCTCACCGGACAAGGCCTCGTTCGTGGGCATGGCGATCTTGGCGGCGATCTCGGAAGGGCAGTCGCCGCGCTGGCTCAGGCCGGATCGGATCGCGGGATCGGTTCCCAGCCGTGCCACAATGTCGTCGAATCCCGCAGGCGACAGCCGGGCGCCGGCATTTCTCACCAGAAGAAGAACCGTCGCGCTTTCGCCGAGCAGCGCGATCTTGTCGGCGACCGCCGCAGAAACCGAGGGCCGCTTGGCGATCACCCGCATATGTTCCTGGCGGTCCGCGGTGCAGACCTCCGACAGGATCGCGTCGGGCATGTCGTTTGCCACCAGAACCGCCTCGGCGACCGCGACGACGTCGCAGGCAATGGCCGTCACCGTATCGGGGAGCGAGCTGATGCAGCGCACGAGCTTGGGCGAGGCGCGCACACGGCTCGACATCGGCGCATCGCGCAACGCATTGGCGACGATGCTGTCGAGAACACGCGCCTTCCGGCTCTCGGCATCCGGCCGATCCCGTGAAATTTCCTCGACCAATTCCTCCACCAACGCGCCGCGCAGCTTGGGCGACAGCGCACCAATCATGGCGTTGATAGGATCGAGAGCAGTGGTGAGACTTGCGGTCATCATTGCCAGCCTTTTGCCGAACAATGGCCGAAAATTCTTAACCGCCCCTGAAGCGCCTGAGCGCGTCAAATCTGCGATTTACGCATGTCATAAGATGTGAACGGTGACCCAATACCATTGACTGCGAAGAATTACTGAGATCGACCAGGCCTGTCCTGGCAGGCGGCAAGGAACGCCACTGGAACCGGAAGCAGGGGACTACATGGACAGGAGCCGTGCCCGGATCCTGAGGACACTGATGGAGCGGCTGCCGATCGAGCGGGACAGCGAGCGTTCGGCCTGAGGGCCCTGGCGGTGCCCGCCACGGTTCTGATAGGCGATCGCGGAAATCAGAAGTCCTTGTGCGGCGTGCGCGCCGAACCCAAGGCGGAAGGCGGCGCGCGCCCGAAGGCCGCGGATCCTCGGCTTGAGGCCGAAACCGTCAATGTCGATCGAGAAGATGGCTGCGCGGCGTTCCTGCTCGCCGCTTCTGGTCACAGCCTCGAGGAAACTGCGCACCTCGCGGATCCACCCCTCGTCGAGGACGACGCCCGGCCGCATGAACAGGAGCCATGGCGCCCGCGCCACCGACGCCCCTTCGGCCAGCCTCTGGCCGTGGTCGGCAGGCCCCTTCAGGAAGCGGCAGCCGGCGATATCGGCGACGGCGTCGGTGTCGTCGGTCGATCCGCCGTCGACGATGATCGCTTCGGCGATCAATCCATCGGCTGCGCCTGGAACCAGCGAGGCCAGGGTTGGGACGAGACGCCGCTCGTCGTTGAGGGTTGAGATGACGACGCTGAGCAAGGGTGAGGGCCGTTTTCTGTTGCGCTGCACTATAGGCGCATGCGCGGCCGTTCATCCAGCCTTCATCCAGCGGACATCAAAGCGCCCGGCCGGAATGGTTGAGCACATGCCTCCGTAGTTGAAATGCGGGGGGCAAAGCGCCTAAAGAGGCGCACCGCGCGGTTCTCGCTGCGGTGCAAGATCGGAACCGGGATTTCGATGATGACGACATGGGTCTACACTTTCGGCGACGGCAAGGCCGAAGGGCAGTCGAGCATGCGCAACCTGCTCGGTGGCAAGGGCGCGAACCTCGCCGAGATGTCGAACATGGGCCTGCCGGTTCCCCCGGGCTTCACCATCACCACCGAAGTCTGCACCTGGTATTATGCCAACGGTCAGGCCTATCCGCCGGAACTGAAGAGCCAGGTGGAAGCCGGCCTCGCCCAGGTCGGCCGCCAGACCGGCAAGATTTTCGGCGATCCCGCCAATCCCCTTCTGGTCTCGGTCCGCTCGGGCGCGCGCGCCTCCATGCCGGGCATGATGGACACGATCCTCAATCTCGGGCTGAACGACGTCACCGTTGAAGCGGTCGCCCAGGGTGCGGGCGATCAGCGCTTTGCCTATGACAGCTATCGCCGCTTCATCCAGATGTATTCGAATGTCGTGCTCGACGTGGAGCACCACAATTTCGAGGAGATCCTGGAGCATTACAAGGACCGCAAGGGTGTCTCGCTCGACACCGAGCTGGACGCCGCCGACTGGAAGCATCTGATCGGCGAGTACAAGCAGAAGGTCGTCCACGAGACCGGCAAGCCCTTCCCGCAGGACCCGCATGAGCAGCTCTGGGGCGCTGTTGGCGCGGTCTTCTCGTCCTGGATGAACCAGCGCGCCATCACCTACCGGCGCCTGCACCAGATTCCCGAGAGCTGGGGCACTGCCGTCAATGTGCAGGCCATGGTGTTCGGCAATATGGGCGACACCTCGGCAACCGGCGTCGCCTTCACCCGCAATCCCTCCACCGGCGCACATGAACTCTATGGCGAGTTCCTAATCAACGCCCAGGGCGAGGACGTGGTGGCCGGCATCCGCACGCCGCAGA
The DNA here is from genome assembly GCF_005160265.1 of Phreatobacter aquaticus. NCBI lineage: Bacteria > Pseudomonadati > Pseudomonadota > Alphaproteobacteria > Hyphomicrobiales > Phreatobacteraceae > Phreatobacter > Phreatobacter aquaticus. Next base: position 1,266,304 of record NZ_CP039865.1, read on the forward strand.
ACATCACCGAGATCGCGCGCATCGCGGCGGGCTCCGACAAGCCGTCGATGGAAACGGCCCTTCCGGCCGTCTACGAGCAGTTCATCAAGGTCGCTGCGACGCTGGAAAAGCACTATCGCGACATGCAGGACCTGGAATTCACCGTCGAGCGCGGCAAGCTCTGGATGCTCCAGACCCGCAACGGCAAGCGGACCGCCAAGGCGAGCCTCAGGATCGCGGTTGAGCTCGCCAATGAAGGCGTGCTGACCCGCGAAGAGGCCGTGCTGCGCGTCGATCCGGCCTCCCTCGACCAGCTTCTCCACCCGACCATCGATCCCAAGGCCGAGCGGCGCGTGCTCGCCTCCGGCCTGCCGGCATCCCCCGGCGCCGCCCAGGGCGAGATCGTGTTCAATTCGGATGAAGCCGAAGCCATGAAGGCCGCCGGCCACAAGGTCATCCTGGTGCGCGTCGAGACGAGCCCCGAGGACATCCACGGCATGCATGCAGCCGAAGGCATCCTCACCACCCGCGGCGGCATGACCAGCCACGCGGCGGTGGTCGCCCGCGGCATGGGCAAGCCCTGCGTCTCGGGCGCCGGCTCGCTGCGCGTCGACTACCAGGCTCAGACCATGACGGTGGCTGGCCAGACCCTGAAGAAGGGCGATGTCATCACCATCGACGGCTCGACCGGCCAGGTCCTGCTCGGTGAGGTCGCCATGTTGCAGCCGGAACTCTCCGGCGAATTCGGCACGCTGATGGGCTGGGCCGACCAGACCCGCCGCCTGAAGGTGCGCACCAATGCCGAAACGCCGGCGGATGCCCGCGTCGCGGTCAAGTTCGGCGCCGAGGGCATCGGCCTCTGCCGTACCGAGCACATGTTCTTCGACGAGGACCGCATCGTCGCCGTCCGCGAGATGATCCTCGCCGACGACGAGAAGGGCCGTCGTGCCGCGCTCGCCAAGCTCCTGCCGATGCAGCGCTCCGACTTCGTCGAGCTGTTCGACATCATGGCGGGCCTGCCGGTGACCATCCGCCTGCTCGATCCGCCGTTGCACGAATTCCTGCCGCACACCGACGAGGAAATCGCCGAAGTGGCCAAGGCCATGGGCGCCGATCCCCGCAAGCTCAAGGCGCGCGCCGAGGAGCTGCACGAGTTCAATCCAATGCTCGGCTTCCGAGGCTGCCGTCTGGCCGTGGCCTATCCCGAGATCGCGGAGATGCAGGCCCGCGCGATCTTCGAGGCTGCCGCCGATTCCGCCGCCAAGAGCGGCAAGCCGGTCGTCCCCGAGGTCATGGTGCCGCTGGTCGCCATCAAGGCCGAGCTCGACATCGTGAAGGCGCGCATCGTCGCCATGGCCGAAGCGGTCATGGCCGAGAAGGGCGTGACGTTCGAATATATCGTCGGCACGATGATCGAGCTGCCGCGGGCTGCCCTGCAGGCTGGAAAGATCGCCGAATCCGCTGAATTCTTCTCGTTCGGCACCAACGATCTGACGCAGACGACCTTCGGCATCTCGCGCGACGACGCGGCGAGCTTCCTCAATCCCTATCTCGCCAAGGGCCTGCTGGAGGTCGATCCCTTCGTCTCGCTCGATCAGGATGGCGTCGGCGAACTGGTCAAGATTGCCGCCGAACGCGGCCGCGCCACCAGGCCCGACATCAAGCTCGGCATCTGCGGCGAGCATGGCGGCGATCCCGCCTCCATCCACTTCTGCGAGACGGTCGGCCTCGATTATGTGTCGTGCTCGCCGTTCCGCGTGCCGATCGCCCGCCTGGCGGCCGCGCAGGCAGCTCTCGGCAAGGCGGCGGCAAGCCAGGCCTGACGAATTGCGGCGGCTGCGTCTAACGGCGCAGTCGCCGTCTCTGGCCGTCCGGTGCCAGACATGCGACGGTTCCGGCCAATCCAGATGAGCCGCGAGATCTTCAGCGTGACCGAACCGACCGACCGCACCCTGCCCGTCACCGGCCTCGCCTTCACGGCCCTCATGCTGGTGGCGGGCGCAGGCATCGCCTTTCTGCTCAAGGCCTATCCGGGCCTTGGCGAGAAGGTGCCGGGCATGCTGCTGCTGCTGATCGTCGCCTTCCCGTTCGATCTGGCGGTCAATGCCCTGGCCGCGCGCGGCTCTGTCGGACCGCTGACCATGAACTGGCGGGTCGGCGGCTTCATTGCCGGCGCGCTCCTGCAGATCGGCCTGACCGGCTATGTCCTCCGCTGATCGTGCGCGGACCGTCCTGACGCTCGATGGCCTGCGCACCGGCGGCAAGCGCGCCATGGCGGCGGCGCTTGCGGCGATCGAGACGGCTGCCGGGTCCATCGAACTCGCAGATCTCCTCGACCGGGCCTGCCGCGATCCACGGGCGGCAACACTCGGCCTCACCGGGCCGCCGGGCGTCGGCAAGTCGACCCTCTCCAACGCCCTTGTCAGCGGCTGGCGCCGGGCCGGTGAGACCGTCGGCGTGATCGCCATCGATCCCTCGTCGCGGCGCACTGGCGGCGCTCTGCTGGGCGACCGGGCCCGCATCTCCACCGACCCGACCGATCGCGGCGTCTTCATCCGCTCCATGGCGGCACGCGACCGGTTGGGCGGGCTCTCAGACCAGACGGTTGCCGCCATGGTGCTGATGCGCGCGGTCTATGACCGCGTGCTGATCGAGAGTGTCGGCATTGGCCAGTCGGAAGCCGATGTCGCGATGGTCGCCGACACGGTGGTGCTGTGCATTCAGCCGGGCTCGGGCGACAGCCTGCAATTCATGAAGGCCGGCGTCATGGAACTGCCGGATGTCATCGTGGTGACCAAGGCCGACATGGGCGAGGCCGCCTTGCGCGCCAAGGCCGATGTCGAGGGCGCACTGACGCTGGTGACGCGGGATTCCGGCGCCTGGGTCGCACCGGTCGTTCTGGTCTCATCGACGACGGGCTCCGGTCTCGATGCCCTCGCTGACGCCGTCGCCGCCCATGCTGGCTGGCTGGCTGGCACGAGGCTGACCGAGCGGCGTGTGCTGCAGGAGCGGCAATGGGTCGAGGAGACGATCCGCACGCGCTTCGGCACGGCCGGCCTGGCGCTGCTCCCGGGTCTCGATGCCCGTGACGGTCCCTTCCAGCGCGAGCGCGCCGCCACCGAAAGTCTCGCGCGCCGCCTTGCCGGCTCCGGGCATTAACCCGCTCTCAACGTTACTTCGGCGATAAGGTTAGCGACCGGTGACCAATGTGTCCGGCCCGGCCTGTTGTTGTGTGGCGTTCTGCGTGGAGTGCGTTGCCTATGCGTGCGTTGCGTCGGCGTATGGCGTCCAAGATCGGCTCGATGGTCCTTGTTCCGGGCCTCGCCGCGTCTTTCCTGGTCCTCGGCAACCAGCCGGTGGCCCATCAGGATCTGACAAGCTTTCTCGCGGCCCGGTCGGGCGCTGACCAGACGTGGCGCCGCCATGTCGCAAGCCTTGTGCGCCCCTCCATGGCGGTCGCAAGCTTCGCCCTGCCTCAGCCCCTGCCGCGTCAGACGACCGAGCCGCTGCGTGTCCTTGCGGCCCATGGCGGGATGTCCGCGACGCCGGTCGATCCCCGCCGGTCCGGTCGCATGCCGGGCCCGGCGCTCGGCGCTGGCATGGACAGCGCCGTGATCTATCCGGCGGTCAATCGCGAAGCCAAGGGCGACCTGCTGCTCGAGCGCGTGTCACTGCGTCCCAGCATTGGATCGCTCCGCCAGGAGCCGTCCCTGTTCACCCCGCCGACCGATCTGGCCTCCATCGGCCGCTTCGAGGCCGAGGATCTCGGCGAGATCGTCGATACCGAACATTCGCCGCTGGCGCTTGGCGGCATCCAGCTTGCGGCGGTGACGCCGGGTATCGGCATCGATGACCGGTCGACGGCCGCGAGGCTTGGCCTCGGCGCGCCATTCATCTCGCCTGCCGATCCGCTGCTTGCCGAAGGTCCTGCCGAGGACGCCCCGCGCCTTGGCGCAGTCCCATCGAGCGAGCGCGCCGGTATCTCCATCACCGGCGATGGCCTTATCGCCCGCGCGGGCGCCGGCTTCGGCGCGCCGTCGATCCCGCTCGAGAATGAGCCGTTCCGTGTCGCGACCACCCACGAGGCGACGGCCGGCTTCGATCCGATGCCGGGCGGCTTTGCCACCGATCGTCGTGGCGACCAGCCGAACGGCGTCGTGGCCCGCGCTCTGACCATGCCGGCGCCGTCGGCGCTGCAGCCCTCCCAGCCGATGCCGGTGATGCGGCCGCCGACCAATGGTCATCCCGCCCTCGCCCTGGGCCTGTCGGGGCCGACGCTGGTGCGCGCCGAACGCTGCCTTGCCGAGGCCGTCTATTGGGAGGCGCGCAGCGAGCCGGAGCGTGGCCAGATGGCGGTCGCTCAGGTCGTGCTCAACCGGGCCAATTCCGGCTTCTATCCGCGCGATGTCTGCGGCGTCGTCTATCAGAACGCCCACCGGCACCTCGCCTGCCAGTTCACCTTCGCCTGCGAGGGGCGACGCAGCCTCGTGCCGACCGAGGCCGAACCCTGGGCGCAGGCGACCCGCATCGCACGCGGCATGATGTCCGGTCAGCTCTGGCTTGCCGATGTGGGCCACGCGACCCATTACCACGCGACCTATGTCCGCCCCTGGTGGGCACGCTCGATGAACCGCCTGCAGCAGATCGGCGTCCATGTGTTCTACCGCCCGCGCAACTGGGGCTCCGAGCCGCAACCGGTCGCGGCGCCTCAGGCCCAGGCGGTCGCCGCAGGCGGCGCAAGCTGAACCCAGGCGCCATCACGGCTTGATCACGCGATGATCACGCCCAGCCTGTCCCGTATCAACGAGGCGTGAGCGCGCAACCGCCTTGCCGTGCCGCTGTGTATGGGCCTGCAGAGACGCATGACCGTGTGTCTCGAGACTTGGCCCAGACCCAGTGACATGGAGACCATCATGAAGACCGCCGCTCTTGCCGCCGCCCTCGCCCTTGCTGCCCTCGCCCCGGCTTTCGCCGAAGGCACCGAACAGCAGTTCATCGGAACGCCCGAGCGCGTGATGACGCAGTCGCCGCGCGAATTCGCAGCGCCGATGACCCGCGCTGTCCGCCAGATGCCGATGGCCCGCCCCACCGCCGCCCAGGCCGAGATCGATCGCAACGCCGTGCCCCCCGGCATCTGATCGGCAGCCTGGTCTGATACGGATGCGCCGGGGCCCTGTCCCCGGCGCGTCGCGTTCTGCCATCGCGTACCGGGATGGCAGTCATCACAGCTTTTCGTTTCCGGGTTGGCCGTAGCTCGGCCTAGTCTATCGTGTACCAGCACGTCGATTCCCCGGAGCGCGCCATGACCTCGACAGACACCGCCCGCCCCGAGACCTGGCGCACGCCCTTCGTGATCGTCGTCTGCGGCTGCCTGATCGGCCTGCTCTCGTTCGGCCCGCGCTCGGTGGTTGGCATGTTCCTCATGCCGATCTCCAACGAGAACGGCTGGACGCGTGACGTCCTGTCGATGACGATTGCCATTCAGAACCTGATGTGGGGTATCGGCCAGCCCTTCGCCGGCGCCATTGCCGACCGGTTCGGCACGCTCCGGGTGTTCTGGGCCGGCGCCATCATGTACGCGCTTGGTCTCGCCTGCATGGGCCTGCCGCTGCCCCCGCTCGCCATGCATGTCATCTCCGGCACGCTGGTCGGTCTCGGCCTTGCCGGCGTCTCGTTCAACCTGGTTCTGTCCTGCTTCGCCAAGCTCCTGCCCGAGAGCCGCCGGCCCTCCGCGATGGGAGCCGGCACCGCTGCCTCCTCGCTCGGACAGTTCCTGTTCGCGCCGCTGACGCCCCTGCTGATCGACCTGTTCGGCTGGAAGGTCGCCCTCTTCGTCTTCGCCTGCGTGCCGGCCCTGATCTTTCCGCTGGCCTTCGCGCTGGCGACCAATCCGGCCGCCAATGTCGGTGCGGGCACCGGCGCGGAGAAGAGCGTCGCCGCGACGCTGAAGGAGGCCTTCTCCCATCCGAGCTATGTCTATCTGGTGATCGGCTTCTTCACCTGCGGCTTCCAGCTCGCCTTCATCACCACGCACTACCCGCCCTACCTGGCGGATCTGAAGATGCCCGCCTGGGTCGCGGGTTTCGCGCTGGCCTTCATCGGACTGTTCAACATCGTGGGATCGCTCACCTCCGGCTGGCTGTCGGGCCGGATGTTGAAGCGCTGGCTGCTGGTCTATATCTATTTCGCCCGTGGCGCCGTCGGCCTCATGCTGATCGTGCTGCCGCCAAGCCCGGCCGTCGCCCTGCTGTTCGCGGCCCTGATGGGCCTCCTGTGGCTCTCCACCGTGCCGCCGACCTCCGGCCTCGTCGCGCTGATGTTCGGCACGCGCTACATGGCGATGCTCTACGGCTTCGTGTTCTTCTCCCACCAGGTCGGTGGGTTCCTCGGCGTCTGGCTGGGCGGCCTGATGTACGAGCGCACCGGCTCCTATGACATCATGTGGTGGCTGAGCGTGCTGTTCTGCATCGGCTCCGGCCTGATCAACATTCCGATCAAGGAACAGCCGGCCAAGCCGGCGGCTCTGGTGCCGGCCGAATAAGGCCCTACCGGGTAGGGCCGGCCTGGCCCTACCGCGCCACCAGCACCTGACGGCAGGCCTCCGGCAGGGCCGCCAGGGTGATCGGCGGCGGCGGGCGCCAGTTCGGATTGGGGCGGGGGTTCAAGACCGCCTCGGTGAACCACCAGTCGAGATCGGCTCCGCAGCCATCTGTGGTCGGAGGCGGGTCCTGCGGCCGGCAGGACGCGTCACCGGCCGGGCAGCGGATGCGGATGTGCATGTGATAATTATGACCCGGCACGGGGCGCACCTTGCCAAGCCATGAGCGATCGCCGCTGGCTTCGCGGCACAGCGCCTTCTTGATGGCGGCATTGACCAGCACCCGCTCCACCTGCGGGTCGGTGGCGGCAGCCCGGATCACCTTGAGATGCTCGGGCGTCCAGGTGGCTGGATCGATGTCGCGGCGGTCGGCGCGCACCATGTTGATGGCCGAGGTCATTTCCCGTTCCTCGGCAGTCAGGGTCCGCCGCGGCATGGGCATCAGCCAGATATCGGCATCGAGCCCGATCTGGTGCGAGGCGTGGCCGGTGAGCATGGGGCCGCCGCGCGGCTGTGACAGGTCGCCGACCAGGATGCCCGGCCAGCGCGAGACGCGCGGCACGTTGCGGGCAAACCGCTCCAGGAAGCCGATCATGTCGGGATGGGCCCAGTTGCGGTTGCGCGACAGGCGCATGACCTGCCAGGTCTCGCCATTGACCGGTAGGGCGGTCGCGCCGGCGACGCAGCCGCGCGAATAGAAGCCGAAGGCGCGCGCCTGCATCGGCGCCCCGGATGTCGCCCGGCCGAACAGCTCCTTGGCGGCCAGGTTCGGATCGTCGGGATTGGCCAGCGGCGGAAGAACGCGTGGCGTCAGCGTGCCGCGGTCCTGGGCCGCCAGCGGCTGGAGCGCTGCGGCAAGGACGAGGGCGACGAGGGGGAGGCGGGCGAGCATGGATGTCATCCGGCGGCGTCACGGGAAGCAGGCTTCACCTTAGCCATGTTTCGTTAACCATTCCTGTCCGGCCGCCAGATCCCGGCCGGCCGCGAAAGTCGGAATCCTTTCCAAGGCTTAACGTGAATCCGTGATTCATCTTTACAGCCCGATGTCGCTACGGAATCAATGAATTCGTGGACACGGAGACTGGGGGAACCGGCACGTGCCGATCAGTGGGAGAGTATCCATGCGTATCGTTGCCGCCATTCTTGCCCTCGTCGCGTCCATGTTTCTGGTCACGACCAATGCCAATGCTGCGATCGTCGTGCGCGTCGACAAATCGACCCAGACCATGCGCGTGATCGTCGATGGCGAACACCGTCACACCTGGCAGGTTTCCACCGGTCGGATCGGCTACAACACGCCGGTCGGCACCTACAGCCCGCAGCGGCTGGAGCGGAACTGGCGCTCGCGCAAATACGGCATGGCGCCGATGCCCTATTCCATCTTCTTCCGCGGCGGCTATGCCATCCATGGCACCACCATGGTTTCCCGCCTTGGCCGCACCGACAGCCATGGCTGTATCCGCCTGGCGCCGGCCAATGCCCGCGTGCTGTTCGACATGGTGGCGGCCCAGCGCGGCTCGACCCGCATCGTCATCGAGGGCTCGTCGCCCGCGAGCCAGCCCTTGATGGCGTCCCGCGGCGCTGCCACCCGCGTTGCCTCGGCGCCGGCCCGCAACGCCCAGATGGGCCTTGCCCAGCCCTCCGCCCCGCGGGCCCAGGTTGCAGGCGGCCAGGCTGCACCGCGTGCCGCCGTTGCGGCCCCGGCCCCACGCGCGGTCGTGGCCGTGCCGGTCGCCTCGGCCGACAACCCGAACCGCTTCTTCAACGACTGGTTCCTGCGCCGCTGACGGAGTCCGGTCTCCGGCATTGTCCAGGACAGCTCCGCCCATGGCGGAGCCGCCCCGGCACCAGCGCCCCGGCAGACGCGTCGCCGGCCGCAGGTCAGACGGCTGCGTGACCCGCCTTGCTTTTCGCGGCCGGCGCCTTTATCCACCCGCTCCACGGACAGGTGGCCGAGTGGTTGAAGGCGCACGCCTGGAAAGTGTGTATACGGGCAACCGTATCGCGGGTTCGAATCCCGCCCTGTCCGCCAGAACCAACATCACCGTCTGAAATCACAAGCCTCGGCTGAGGGACCCGCGATCAGGGCGCCTGCAGGGTCTGCAGCAGTGCGGCAATGTTGATGGTGGCAAGCTTCGAATAGGTGTCCGACACGGCATAGGGCAGGATGATCAGATCCTTGTGGCGCATCGCACCACATGTGTAGACGACGTTTGGAACATAGCCTTCGCGCTCGGAAGGCTCGGGGCGCACCAGGGGTTCGCTCGACCGCGCGATGACCTTGCTGGGGTCGGCCTTGTCGAGCAGCACGGCGCCAATCGAATATTTGCGCACCGGGCCGACACCATGGGTGAACATCAGCCAACCCTCGTCCAGTTCGATCGGCGATCCGCAATTGCCGATCTGGACGAATTCCCAGGGGTGCTGGGGTCGCAGGATCGCCTGTCCGCCATCCCAGACATGCAGATCATCTGACGTCATCAGATAGAGGTTCTCATTGTCCTGCCGGCCGATCATGGCATAGCGCCCGTCGATGCGGCGCGGAAACAGGGCCATGCCCTTGTTGCGCGCGGCAGAGCCCCTGAGCGGCGTCATGCGGAATGAGACAAAGTCGGTCGTCTCGATCAGCTCCGATCGGATCGCGGTTCCGCGATAGGCCGTGTAGGTGGCGTAATAGATGCGCCTGCCATTGTCGTCGAACTCGACGAAGCGCGCATCCTCGATCCCGTTGGACTGCGATTCCGTGATCGGGAAGATCACCCGCTCGCTGAGATCGTCTTCCTTGCGGAAGATCACGTCGACATCGTCGCCTTCCGGCCCCTGGGTCCGGCTGGTGATCCTGGGCACCGCCGCAAGCCTCGCCGCCGGGTCGACCTCGATTCCGCCATCGGCCCGGATGGTCCCCGATCGGAAGGTCAGCGACGAGACATGCCCTTCGCCGACCGCCCGAAGCGACAGGATGAACCGGGTGGCGCCCAGAGCGACGCCGCCTTGATCCGGATGGGCGACGATGCTCGGGTTGAACAGGGCAGCCGCCTCGAACGAATATTCGTGCAGGAAATAGGCCCCGACCAGCTGCCTCTGGATGCGCGAGAAATCGGCATGGTTGGTGAGGGCGTCTTCCATGTCGTCGGCCCGGGCTTCGAAAATGGCCAGCAGGTCGCGGTGTCGCCCCTGAAAATTGTCGAGCACGTCCATCAGTTGCGCCGCGGCGGCATCGGTACCAAGTGCCAGCACGCGGTCGACGATATGGTTGGCGCGCGTCTTGTCGGTCGGATTGAGATCGCGGGGCTCGGTCGCCGGCTTGAACGGACGAACGATGACGCGCGCAGGGTCTGGCTTCAGATGCAGGGCGTGGCGGTTGAAGAAGGTCGTGTGCGGCAAGAGTTCTCCGGAGGCTCTGGTGAGACGTGGTGGGGACCTCAGGCGAGGCGCGATAGTCGCGTTGCGAGCCCGTCGGTAAGCCTCGCCAGCTGACGGATTTCAGCCAGGCCGAGAAGATAGGAGACGACCGATTCGCCGCCCCGATTCTCGTTTGCGCGGTCGGGGTGGAGGCCGTCGCGGCAGCTGCCGGTCTCCACATCCACGAGAGAGACCGACAGGTCATTGGCGCCGAGGAACCAGCTGAAGGCGCGAGCGGCATCCGTGTGCCAGGCCGGGTCGCCGTCGGAGCGCCAGGCCGCAAGGCAGGCCGAAATGGCCGCAGCAGCTTCCACAGGCTGCTGGTCGAAGGGTTCAGGCGCCTGTCTCCGATCGAAGAAGCCGGCTGTGCCGATCGGGCGGAACAGCCCGGTCGCGCCCGTCTGTTGAGCCATCAGCCAGCGCAGGGTGCGCAAGCCGGCACGGACATAGGCAGGCTCGCCCATGGCCTTGCCGGTCACGATCAGCGCCTGACAGAGGCGGGCATTGTCATAGGACAGACCCTCTTCGAACCAGACCCAGTCCGGCGCTTCCACGGCGGCCAGCAGGGTGATCAGACGGTTCGCAAGCATCCGCCGCAAACGTTCCGCGCCGAGATCCCCAGGTCGCGCCGCGCAATAGCCGTCGAGGCCGAGCAAGGCGAAGGCCCAGGCCCTCGGGGAGCCAAATGTCTCCACGACCGGAAAGGCCGCTGCAAAAAGTCCCGCAGCCCAGGTCTGGCGCGGGCGGTCATTGCCGTCCCGGGCGCATTCGCCCAGGGCCCAGAGCGTACGGCCATGGCTGTCCTCGGAGCCGCGATCTTCCAGCCATCGCCGGTCGAAGCCCATGAAGTTCCGGAACCGTCCGGCATCGGGATTCCAGGCGTGCTGCACAAAGGCGCTGAACCGGGAAGCCAGGGGAGCGGGCAGTGCCTGTTCCCCGGAAGCCTCCAGCGCCAGGGCAAGCAACAGCGCGCGCGCATTGTCGTCGACACAATAGCCGTGGGATCTGTCTGGGACGGCATGGACGGCGTGCTGGAACAACCCGGTATCGTCACACATGGCCATCAGATGGTTCGTGCGCATGGCCGGCGTGGTCCTGTGGTCGCGTCTGCGCTGTTCCGGACGGGCGACAATCCGAAGCGGCGGGCTCTGGCGGCTGACGCTGGCGAACGCGGCAAGATAGCGCTCGGCTGTGCGGCTCCAGATCATCGATCGGCTGGCCGCATAGGCGCGCTGCCGAATGCCGTTGCGCCTTTCGGGATCGGTCAGGAGGCCGGCGATCTCACGGCCGAGAGCGCCTGAATCCCCAAACGGCACCAGAACGCCGAGGCCACCCGCCAGCAATTCCCCCGCATGCCAATAGGGCGTCGAGACCACCGCCTTGCCGAGCCCGAAGCTGTAGGCAAGCGTGCCGGAGGTCATCTGCGCCTCGTTGAGATAAGGCGTCACGTAGACGTCGCACATCGCGATGAAGTCGAGCAGGGTCGGCAGGTCGACGAACTGGTTGAGGAAGATCACGTGATCTTCGACGCCCAGCGCGCGCGCCCTCGCCTGCAGGCTTTCCCGATAGGCTTCGCCCTGCTCCCGTACCAGGTTAGGATGGGTCGCGCCGAGCACGACATAGACGGCGTCAGGCCGGCCCTCGCGGATCGCCGGCATGGCGTCGATCATCACCTCGATGCCCTTGTTGGGTGACAAGAGCCCGAAGGTCAGCACGACGGAACGCCCGCCAAATCCGAGCTTGGCCTTGGCGGCATCGGGCTCGACGAAGGCGAAGTCGGGTATGCCGTGCGCAATCACCTCGATCTTGTCGGTCGGCACGCGGTAGACGGTGCGCAAGAGCTCCATGCCCTTGTCGGCCATCACGATCAGCTTGGCAGAGAGGTTGATGATCGCGGCCATCACCTCCCGCTGCGCCGGCGTCGGGTCGGCGAGTACGGTGTGAAGCGTCGTGACGACCGGCATCGTGAGACGGGCGAGCAGAAGCAGAATGTGCGCGCCGGCCTCGCCCCCGAAAATCCCGAATTCGTGCTGCAGGCAGACAACATCGGGCTGGCTCGCGTTCAGCGCCGCCGCCGCGCTCAGATAGTCGCCGGGGCTGCCATCGCGGATCTGGATGGTCACTGCGGGGGGATAGTTGTAGCTCTGGCCGTGGTCGGTCATGGCCACGATGGCCGTTTCCATCGACGGCCGCGCCAACTGGACGGCCTGCTGCAGGTCGGTGGTGAAGGTTGCAATGCCGCATCGGCGCGGCAGAGAATTGCCGATGAAGGCCACCCGGACCGGATCGCTCATGCCTGCGCCTCCTTGACCGAGACGGCGGAGGCGATCGCGGCGCCCACGCCCGCAACGGGCGCGGCCTTTCGACCCTCGACATTGTACAACAGACTGGATGCCGGATCCGGACCTGGATAGGCGACCAGCAGGGAGGCACCGTCGCGCCCGCCCGACAATCCTGCACGGGCCTTCTCGAGGAAGAACGCCCGCCCCATCTCCGCCTCCTGCTGGCCAAGCCTGGGCTTGCCGCTGATGACGAAAAGCCAGGTCTCGTTGTCCGCCGACAGTTCCCAATGGGTGTGTGCCGGGAGATCGATGCGTTCCAGCACGAAGGCCGGTGTTGCGGCCAGCAAGGTGCGGACGTCGGTGAGCTTCATCGGCGGCGCCTGGTGATCGCTCGGCCCGGCTGTCGCCACCTGGATCGCCTCGTCGAGATGCAAGGACCGCCCTCGGCCGAAATCGAACAGGCGAAAGGTCGTATCGCTGCGCTGCTGGATTTCGGCGATCACCAGCCCCGCACCGATCGCGTGGATCGTTCCCGCCGGTACGGCGATGGTCTGACCGGCGGCAACGGGGCGCCAGTTGACGAGACCGGCGATGGAACCGTCGAGAATGGCGAGCGCCAGCTCGTCGGCGGTCAGCACACGTGTCAGCCCGGTGGCGACCTTTGCGTCCGGCTGGGCGGACAAGACATACCAGGCCTCCGCCTTTCCGTTCGGTTCACCGTGCGCCAGCGCATAGGCGTCACCGGGATGAACCTGAATGGACAGCGGCTTGGCAGCAAAGAGAAGCTTCAAGAGCAGGCGGGGTTGCCGCGCCTCGGGATCAGCGCGCCCGAACCAGATCTCGCCGACCGGTCCGCGGACGTCACGGAGCCCGCTCCACGGCTCCAGGTCCGATTGGCCCCACGGCCTCTGCACCATGGTCAGAGACGCGGCTTCGATTGTCATGGGTTACTCCTGCAGAACGGTGCCTGCATGCGGTAGGGCGTGGGGATGAGCAGGGATCGGAGCGCCGGGGCTCAGCCGGGAGCAAGATCAGCCGTTAGCGCCCTGTCGAGATCGGCGGGATCTATGACGATCATCTGGCGCGTGACGGCTGCTGCGGACATCGCCGGCACGTAGAAGAGCGTCGCCGTCCGGCGAAAGGCGACGAACGAAAGCCCGGAAATCTCGTCTTCATCAACGACCACCCGATAGCGGCCGGCGGGCAGGCTGCCCTCGATGGCACTCAGCGAAAACGCCCGCTGGAAGGTCACGATCGATTCGGTTGTGCGATCGGCCATGGCCCGACCTCCCTTGTCCTGAACCGGCGGGCGCGCCGGCAGCGTCGGGTGTCGCAAGCGACCGATCTGAGCAGGTCCAAGAGCAGAGTATGGGTGGCGGTTCGCAGGCCAGTGGCGGCGAGCAAAGGCGGCCGCAACCCAGTTCGTTCGGAGGAACGGCGCTCTCAGGTGTGTCTCATATGGGGTTCTGCGGCGAGATTGTAAGGTGAAGACGGGCTTCTGCTTCCAATTCCCGGTCGGGTAACGCGAGACGGGGCGGTTCGTTCCACGGCAATCGCAGAACTGGGGAATTGTGGGTCGCGGCAGGATCTGGACAGGTCCCCCGTCATGCCTGCGCTCTGCACGCCGTCGCTTGCCCCAATCATGTGTCGACGTCCGAAGATTGAAGGACGCAAAAGGGTAGCGACTCGGGAAATCGGCGTTACCTTGCCCACGTCTCTCGGCCAGTCGGCCGTTCCCTGGGTGGATCATTCATGCGTGTTCTTGTTTCCGGCTCGGAAGGCCTGATCGGCAAGTGCTTTCGAGCCCGGATCATGCGGAATGGAGTGGACGCGCCGGGTTTCGACCTCCGTGGAGCCGTGCCCGAGGACATTAGAAACCGTGAGCAGCTCCGGGCTGCGCTCGCCGCCGTCGACGGTGTCGTTCATCTCGCAGCGGTGTCACGGGTCGTCGACGGCGAGAATGACCCCGCCCATTGCTGGGCCGTCAATGTCGAGGCCCTCGACGGCCTCATTCGCGAGATGTTGGACCTGCGAACGCCGCCCTGGCTGGTCTTCGCATCCAGTCGCGAAGTCTACGGCCGGGTCACATCGCTGCCGGTTCCCGAGACCGCTCCGCCGGCGCCGGTGAATGTCTATGCCCGCAGCAAGGCGGAGGGCGAGCGGCTGGTCACCGAGGCCCGCGCGGCCGGCTTGTGCGCCAATATCGGCCGCTTCGCGACGGTCTACGGGAGCGCCGAAGACCATGCCGACCGGCTGATCCCGGCCTTTGCCCGCGCTGCCGCCCTTGGTGGCGAACTGCGCATCGACGGAGCCGAGACAACCATTGACGCCACCCATGTGGACGATGTCGCGGACGGGTTGGAGCGGCTGATGATCGCGACGTCACGCCAGGAGGTCCTGCCAACCGTGCACTTTGCCAGCGGCGTCGGAACGACCGTTGCGGACCTGGCGGCGCTGGCGCAATCGGTCTCGACCCGCATCGTCACCACGCGATCCGAGGGAGCCCGCAGCCACGACGTCGGCAAGTTTGTCGGCGATCCCGCCCGGTGCCAGGCGCTGCTGGGCTGGTCCTATCGAACCTCCCTCAAGGACGGCTTCACGCGGCTGGTGCGTGATTTCGAGACGGCTGCGGTCTGATACAGGGCGCCGCGGCCTATGTCGCAGCATTCTCCGGCCGCGTTTCGACCTGCAGCCCCTCGGCCGTGATCACGGAACTTTCCTGGTACTCGTCATCGGCGTTCACGTTCCACAGGTCATGCTCCGCATGGCCCAGGATCGCTTCGGCGGTGAGCAGGCCCATGAGGATGCTGTGGTCCTGGTTGTTGTACTTGAAGGAACCGTAGCGCCCGATCGCCCAGAGATTGCGGTGTTCGCGCAAGAAGGCGACGACCGGCGCAAGATGGCTCTTGTAGTCGCGTGAATAGACCGGATAGCAGCGCGGGATCCGGACGACGCTGCCTTCGAGGATCTCCTGATCGGTCACCAGGCCGGTTTCCGCCATCTCGCGGCGGGCGCGGGCGACCAGTGTCGCCTCGTCCTCGCTCCAGATCGCATCCTCGTTGTTGCACCAATACTCCAGGGCGAGAATGGCGCCGGGCTGCCGCCGCCGGATTTCGGGAACCCAGTTTCCGAAATGCGTGATCCGGCCTGTCAGGAGCCGCGGCGAGTGCACGTAAAGCCATTGGTCGCTGAACGAGTCCGGTCGGCTCACACGCAGATAGACGATGATCGTGTTTCGATAGGTGAGTGCGTTGGTGGCAGCCGTCACCGCCTCTGGAATGTCGGACAGGCCCTTCACCATGGTCGTCAATGGCATGGTGGAGATGACGTGGTCGAAGGCGAGCGACGAGCCATCGGAAAGCTCAACCCCGCATGCCGCCTTGTCCTTGACGATCACGCGCTTGACCGGAGTGTTCAGTCTGACGTCTCCCCCGAGCTCGGTCACCGCGCGGGCCATCCGCTCATAGACCTCGCCATTGCCATTGAGCGGATAGGCAAAGACGTCGGCAAGCGTCCGGTGCTTCTGGCGGGACAGGCCGATCGCTGAGAGAAGCGCCTGCGCGAGCGAGAAGGATTTGATCCTTTGCGCGGCGAAGTCGGCATTGAGCTCCTTGCACGACAAGCCCCACAGCTTCTCGCTGTAGGATTTGAAGAACATCTCGAACAGTCGCCGCCCGAAGCGCGACACGACCCAGTCTTCGAATGTGGCGTCCGGTCCGGTCGCCCGAGGCGGCGCGATCCTGGCCGCGCCATAGCTCAGCAGGCAGGCCGCAGCTTCGACCGGGCCCATATTCGCCAGCACGTTGCCCGCGCGCAGCGGATACTCGTAGAGACGGTCACCGTAGAGAATGCGCGTCTGCCGCTCGACCATGCGGTAGTCGCGTCCGATCACCTCCAGCCAGAGGCTGTTCACCCGCGGGTCCTTGCTGAAGAACCGGTGCGGTCCGAGATCGACCCTCTGTCCCCAGAGATCGAAGCTGCGCGCCATGCCACCGACGGACTTGCCTGCTTCGAAAACCACGACCGTCTGGCCCGCTTTGGCGAGCTGATAGGCGGCGGTCAGCCCAGCTGGGCCGGCGCCGATGACTGCAATCCTCACGTCGATGCTCCGGTGGATGCCGGCCTGCAAACAAAAAGCCGAAGCGCGTCGGCAATGCAGCGCGGCGTCAGCTATGCCTCATTCACCGTAGACGCCGTCGGGAAGCGCGCGCAAGGCCGGCCGGGATGGGTTACGTGCCGGGATCCGCGAAGGCGCCTCCACGCGCAAAAAAGCGCGCCGCCCCCTGGGAGGAGAGCGGCGCGCCTGAATAGGCCCGAAGGGGACGCGCGATTGGCTCAGCGCGTCCGGGTGAGGCGCAGGTTGGCAACGCCGAGCGCCAGATTCACACCGATCTGGGCTTCCACCGAGAGCGGCTGGAGCGCGATCGTGTTGCGCGACCCGCCAACCAGGGCATTGGCGCCAAGGCCGACGCCGAGCGATGCGGCGGCGCTGGCGCCCGCATAGCTGCCGGCGAGCTGGGACCGCGACAGACGGCGGGTATCAGCGAACACCTCCCAAGCGAGGATGCCCCGGCCGGTGATGCCAATATCGAGACCGACACGGGTGATGCGGCCGGCATAGGCCTCGCGGCCGCGGCGGCCATTGGCGCGGAACACGCAGCCGACCTCACGTTGCGAAATCACCAGAAGACCGATACCCGGCGACACGTTGCAGGACAGCACGCCAACCTTCACCCGATTCTGGGCGGCGGCCGGCGTTGCTGTGAAGGCGGCCGTGCCGATCAGGGCACCGAGGGCAAGGGCGGTGAGGCGGTGGGACATGGGATTCTCCGGTCGATGATGATGTCGGAGCATCAACGCGCCGGATCGCCAATGGTTGCGGCCGGTGGTCTGCTGCCCTATTCCCAGAGGCCTGCCGGCCGAAAGCGCCGGCCCAGCGAAGGGTAACAGGGCGACATGAGTGAGGCGGAACGCGCGAAGGAGCTCTTCCTCGCTGGTCTTGACCAGCTCGACCGGCGGCAATTCGCCGAAGCCGAGCGCCAGTTCCGCGCGGCACTTGAGCTTGCGCCGGGCCGTGCGTCGATCCGGACCAATCTGGCCGTTGTGCTGGCTGACCAGGGCAAGAACCGGGAGGCTCTGGACATTGCGCGAGACCTCGTCGCCGAGGACCCGTCCAATGACGAGGCGCTTCTGGTCGCTGCCAAGGCCGCTTCCGACGCAGACGAACCGGACGAGGCACTGCGCCTCTGGAAGATAGTGCTCGAGCGCGACATTGATCGTATTCGCGCCCATTTCGGTATCGCGGCCGCCTATCGCCAGAAGGGGCAGACCGTCGAGGCGCTCGCCGCCTATGAACGCGTCCTGCGCCTGCAGCCAGACCATCTCCACGCCGCGATCAACCGTGGCAATATCCTGTTCGAGCAGGAGAAATTCGCTCAGGCCCTTGAGTTGTACCGTCGCGCGGCCGCCAGCAACCCCGGGAGCGCCCTGGCCTGGATCGCGGTCGGCAATGCCCGGCTGCGGCTTGCCCAGCAGCTGCGGGCCGGCCGAAAACCGGCGCCCGGCGAACCGGATCAGGCCGATCTCAGCCTTCAGGCCTACAAGCGGGCCCTGTCCATCGATCGCAACGCCGCCGATGCCTGGCAGGGCGCGGGCTTTGCGCAGCTCGCCGCAGGCGCCGCCGCCGAGGCACTGCGCTCGTTCGATCAGGCGCTGGCGCTCGGTCCGCATTCCGCCGCCCTGCTGGCCGGCAAGAGCTGCGCGCTCTTCGACCTTGGCCGTGCTCGCGAAGCGCTCGTACCGGGCCTGAAAGCCGTCGAACTCGACCCCAACGAGCCGGGTGGCTGGACCAGCCTCGGCAATATCCAGTGCGATACCGGGCAGGCCGCCGAGGCGCTCGTGTCCCAGGACCGCGCGCTGGCGCTCGATCCGTCGCTCAGGGACGCCTGGAATGGCCGGGGCAACGCGCTGCGCAACCTGCAGCGCCCGCGCGAGGCGATCGCGGCCTATGACCGCGCACTGGCGCTGGACCCTGATTTTGCCGTCGCCCGCGACAATCGCGCGAGCACCTTGCTCGACCTAGGCGACGAGGCCGTCACACCGTCTGGCCCGGCTCACTGAGGGCCTGGCGTGGCGCCGTCCGACAGCCGATCGAAATGGGCCGGCCTGCTCGACCTGACGCTTGATCGCGCCAGTGATCAGCCCCTGTTCCAACAGGTCTATCTGCTGTTGCGTGGCGCCATTGTCGCGCATGCCCTGGCGCCTGGAACCCGCCTGCCATCAACCCGCGGCCTCGCCGAGCATCTCGGCGTGTCGCGCACCTCGGTCCTCTCAGCCTATGAGCAATTGCTGGCCGAGGGCTATGCCGTGGGCCATCCTCGTTCCGGCACCTATGTGTCCGACGATGTGCCCCCGGCGATCACGCCGGTCGAGCCCATGGCCGGTCGTCTCGACGAGGTGCCACGCCGCGCGCTCTCCGCGGCCGGCGCACGCTATGGCGCCTTTGGCGCGACCATCGGACCCGTTGCCGACGCTGCCTTTGCCACCGGCTGCTGTTCCATCGATGCGGCAACGGTCGAGGCCTGGCGGCGGATCGGCGCGCGCGCGATGCGCGGCCTCGATCCGCTCAATCTCTCCTATGCCGATCCGCTGGGCGAGCCGGCGCTGCGCCAGGAGGTGGCCGAATATCTGAGAGCGTCGCGGGCCGTGGTCTGCGATCCCGATCAGATCATCATCGTGTCGGGCGCCCAGCAGGCGATCGATCTGTCGATCCGGGCGCTGATCGATCCGGGCGATGCGGTCTGGGTCGAGGACCCCGGCTATCTCGCCACCCGCTCGGCGCTGACAGCCGCCGGCGCGCGGCTGGTGCCTGTGCCGGTCGACGAGCATGGCCTGCGGGTCGGCAGCGGCATAGCGGCGGCCCCGACGGCACGGGCCGCCTATATCACGCCCTCCCACCAATATCCGACCGGTGCGATCATGAGCATGGCGCGCCGGCTCGATCTCCTGGCTTGGGCGGCCGAGACCGGCGGCTGGATCATCGAGGACGATTACGACAGCGAGTTCCGCTATGTCGGCCGTCCGCTCGCCTCCCTGCAGGGGCTCGATCGCTCGGGGTCCGTCATCTATGTCGGCACGCTTAGCAAGGTGCTGTTTCCCGGCATCCGGCTCGGCTTCGCGGTGGTGCCCAAGCCGCTGGTGGATGCCTTCCGCGGCGCCCGTTTTCTGACCGACCGGCATCCGCCAGCACTGCAGCAGGCCATGGCGGCCACCTTCATGCACCAGGGTCTGCTCACCAGCCATATCCGGCGCATGCGCCAGCACTATCGCGAGGCGCGCGACGTCGTGGTCGATGCCATCGGCCGCCACATGGGCGACCTCGTCGATATCGAGGTGCCGGAATGCGGCATCCAGCTGGTCGTCCACTTCAAGGAGCCGATCTCCGACCTGGCAGTGGCCGAGGCCGCGGCACGGCACGGCGTCACCGTCCGGCCGGTGAGCCCGCTCTATATCGACCAGCCCGCGCGTCAGGGCCTGGTCCTCGGCTATTCCGGCTTCGATCTGCACCGGCTGCGCAGCGCTGCTGCCGATCTGGCTCGCGCAACGCGATCGGCTGCCATCAGAGGCCTGGCCTAGAGCGCCTCGACGACCAGTTCCATGGTCATCAGAACCGGATTGTCGCCGCGCACCAGCCGGCCCTCGGCGAGGCCGCCGGTATAATCGACCAGCACCACGTCCAGTTCGGCCTTCAGCTCGCCCTTGGCGTCGGGCAGGATGCGGCCCCAGCGGATGGCGATCTCGGTCGCGAAATTGTCGATCGCCGTCCCGTCCTCGAACCGCGCGCCGATCGTGCTGCCGACCCCGCCGTGGATGCGTGCCCGCCCGATCCCCTGCTCGCGGCAGAAGGCCTCCAGCGTGTGGGCGAAGTCCTGGTTCGGCCCGAGCCGCATGGCCAAGACCCGCTTCGGCGCGGGTACGCCCGCCACTGTGGACGGCAGCGGCGAAAACAGCTTGAAATTGGTCTCTTGGTCGACAACGCCGGTAAAGGCCGCGCCATCGATGCCGAGCGCTGTCACCTCGAAGCGCTCGGCGACCATGGTCTCATCCGGCATGATGTGGCCGCCGGTGACCTTGCCGTCAGCCTCGGTCCACAGCGCGTGGCAGTGGAAGAACGGCCCGCCATCGCGCGTGCCGAACGTCATCGCGGCGTTCTTAAGCTTGGTCACGCCCGGCGGGCGGAACACGGCGCTGTAGAAGGCGGCATTGGCGCCATCCGTCGACAGCGCCGGCATGACATAGGAGAAGGGCCCGAGCCGTCCGCCGGTGAGGCTTGCGACACCGCTGGCAAAGCCCGCCGCGGCAAAGCCGCGCCGGACCGCTTCCAGCAGGTTCTCGCCCGCTTCGACGAAGAAGCTGAACTCGCGGCCCTTCGCTTCCACCCAATGGACGCGGATGGCATCGACCGGGCCGGGTTGCTTGATAGCACGCATCAGCCGGCCCTCTTGGCGATCTGGTCGAGCAGGCCGCGGGCCTCCAACTCGTCCTTCACCATGCGCTTCGGCACCTTGCCATAGCCGGATTTCGGCAGCGCCTCCCAGAAGAAGAAGCGCTTCGGCATCTTGTAGCGCGGCACCTTGGCGGCGAGATATTCGGCGATCTCGCCCTCCGAGACCTGCATGCCCTCACGCGCCACACAGACCGCGATGCCGACCTCGCCCCAGACGGGATCGGGAACGCCGACGATGGCGACCTCGCCGATCGCCGGATGGGTCAGCACCTTCTCCTCGACCTCGCGCGGATAGATGTTGGAGCCGCCGGAAATGTACATGTCGGAGGCCCGGCCGGTGATGTAGACGAAGCCCTCCTCGTCCATGTGGCCGAGATCGCCGGTGCGGAACCAGCCGTCGCGGAAGGCCTTCGCATTGGCCTCCGGGTTCTCGTAATAGCCGGCAAAGACGGCGGGGCCGATGGCGCAGATCTCGCCGGTCTCGAAGGGCTGCAACTCGCGGCCATTGTCGTCCTGGATCGACACCTGCATGCCGGTCCGCTCGAAGCCGCAGGTGCCGATGCGGGCATGCGGCCCGTCTTCCGGATCGTGGAGCGCCGGCGGCAGCACGGTGATGTTGCCGGTGACCTCGCCCAGGCCGAAATATTGCACCAGCACCTTGCCGAGCTTGGCGAGCGCCGCCTTCTGGTCCTCGCGGTACATCGGCGCGCCGGCATAGATGATGTAGCGCAGCGACGAGTGGTCGTGCTTGTCGACGGCCGGATGCTCGACCAGCATCTTCAGGATCGTCGGCACGGTGAACATGTTGGTCACGCGGTGCTTTGCGATCAGCCGGAACGCCTCGTCGATATCGAAGCGCTCGGTCGGCAGCAGGATGGTCGGCACGGCGCGCGCCGCCTGGCAGAGCTGGTGGACGCCGGCGCCATGGGAGAGTGGGGCGACAACCAGCGAGGCATCGCTCTCGGTCGTGCCCGGCATCAGGTCGCAGAGATGGTTGGTGACGACGAAGGCCATCTGGCCATGGGTCAGCACGGAGGCCTTCGAGCGCCCGGTCGTGCCGGAGGTGAAGAAGAACCAGCAAGGGTCGTCGTGATCGACCGCCACATCGGCAAAGGCCTTGCCGGCATTGGCCTTGATGACGTCGGTGAGCGAGGTCTCGCCGAAGGGCGCGTCCCCGATCCGCCAGGTGAACTCGATGGCCGGGCAGCGCGCCTGAACCGTCTCCGCATGCTCGGGGAAATCGGCATGGCAGAGGAAGGCCTTGGCGCCCGACGAGATCGCGAGTTCCGCCACCTCATCGGCCATCAGCCGGAAATTGGTCGGCACCCAGACGGCGCCGATCTTGAACGTGGCGAACATCGACCAGAACATCTCGTCGCAGTTCTTGGAATGGACGAGCACACGGTCGCCCTTGCCGATGCCGCGTGCCGCCATGCCGGCAGCGAGCGCCGACACCTCGGCCTCGATCTCCTTCCAGGTCCAGGTCCGGTCGGCCCAGATGAAGCCGGGACGGCTGCCGTGGCGGCGGGCGTTCTGGGTGAGGATATGGGCGAGGTTCATCACGCGGCGCGAGACGCGCGCCACGCCGCCCGTTGGGTTGCTGGCCGTAGTGCTCACTTGGACCGCTCCAGGATCGACACGTAATTGGCGACAGCCGCGCCGCCCATGTTGAACACGCCGGCAAGCGACGCGCCCGGCAGCTGCATGTCGCCGGCTTCGCCCATCAGCTGCATCGCGGCCATGACATGCTGCGATACGCCGGTGGCGCCCAGCGGATGGCCGCGCGACTTGAGGCCACCCGACAGGTTCACCGGCAGCCGGCCGCCACGCGACGACTGACCTTCGCGCGCAACGCGCCAGCCCTGGCCGGGTTCGGCAAGCCCCATCGCCTCATATTCGATCATCTCGGCGACGGTGAAGCAGTCATGGGTCTCGACGAGGTCGAGATCGTCAATCGTGATGCCGGCATCTTCCTTGGCGCGGGTCCAGGTGCGGCGCGCGCCCTCGAAGGCGATGGGGTCGCGGCGCGACAGGGGAAGCATGTCATTCATGTGCCGGCGGGCGCGGAACGAAATGGCGCGCTGCAGTGTTGCGGCCGTCTCGGCATCGGCGACCACGAGAGCCGCCGCGCCATCCGAGACCAGCGAGCAATCGGTGCGGCGCAAGGGGCCGGCAACCAGCGGGTTCTTCTCCGACACCGTGTTGCAGAAGTCGAAGCCAAAATCCTTGCGCATATGGGCCAGCGGATTGGCCAGACCATGGACATGGTTCTTGGCGGCGATCATGGCGAGCTCTTCCGAGCGGTCGCCGTGGCGCTGGAAATAGTTCTGCGCAATGCGGCCGAAAATGCCGGCAAAGCCCTGGTCGCCGGCTTCTTCCTTGCGGTAGCAGGCGGTGAGCAGGATATCGCCGAGCTCCGCGCCCGGCGTCGCGGTCATCTTCTCGGCGCCGATCACCAGCGCGATACGGCCGCGGCCGCTCTCGATGAAGTCGAGGGCCGAATAGAGCGCGGCGGAGCCGGTGGCGCAGGCATTCTCCAGATGGGTGGCCGGCACATAGGCCAGTTCCGGCATATTGAGCGCCACCAGAGAGCCTTCGAAGGCCTGCTTGGAGAAGCCATTGTTGTAGACGCCGACGGTGATCGCATCGACATCGGCCGGGCCGACGCCGGCATGGGCGAGGGCATCGGTGGCAACGCGGCCGATCAGGCTCTCGACATCGGGATCGTCCAGCTTGCCGAAGGGGATGTGGGCCCAGCCCACGATTGCGGCGCGATTGGCCATGGTGGTCATCTCCTCTCGTTCGCCCGGCGGGCGGTGGAAGCCGCGACCGGAGCTGTCGTTGTTTTCGTGTCGTGTTCGAGCGCGAATGTGCCGAGCCTGGCTTCCAGGCGGCGCACCTCGGCGCCGAGCAGGCCCACCAGGACTGGTTCGCGGTCAGGCTGCATGCGGCTCTCGACAGCAGCCAGCGACAGGCAGCCGTCCGGCTGTCCGCGACCATCGCGCACCACCATTCCGATCCCCCAGGAACCCGGGAACAGAAGGCCGCGGTTGAAGCTGTAGCCCTTGGCGCGAGCCTCCGCGACCAGATCGAGGATCAGCGCGCGCGACAGCATCGGGTAGCGTTCGGCCAGGATCGCGGCATTGGCGTCCAGGATATCCACGACCTCCGCCTCGGTGCGGGCTGCAAGCAGTGCAATCCCGCCGGCGCCGACGCCGAGCGGATGGCGGTCACCCGCCGATAGCACGTGGGAGCGGATCGGGAAGGGTCCGTCCTCGCGCTGCAGGCAGACCACGAACCCATCGCGCCTGACCTGCAGGAAGGCCGCATCACCGGTCTCGACGGCGAGGCGCGCGACGCCCTCGGCCGCCAGCCGGTGAATGCCGAAACGATCCGCCGCCAGCGTCCCCAGCACGAAGGTCTCGGGGCCAAGGAAATAGCGCCGGCTCTCCGGATCCTGCTCGGCAAGTCCCGCCCCGATCAGCGCCACCAGAATGCGCCGGCAGGTCGGCTTTGAGAGACCGGATGCCGCGACCAGCTGGGACAGCCCGGCGCCCATTGTGCCGTGGCCAGCCACCAGCCGCAGAAGCTGAGCGGCCCGCCCGATGCTCTGGGCGCCCGTCGTCTCCGCCTCGCCTTCGTTGCGCTGCAGCATAGCTGATCCACATTATGGACCAAAAAGTCCACCTTCGAGCGTTGACACGTCCTGCATTTGGCTGCATTCGTCAACGCCAAAGTTCATAAGCTCAGACATAGTCCATCATGTGGACCGCTTGATCTGCGAAAGTCTGGCGCTGAACCTTCGGTGGGCTTGACGTCCTTCGGGCCGTTTCGTCTTCATCGGGCACAAGACGAAGGCAGGCCACCGCCCGTGGACCCGCCATACGGGAGAAACGGACCATGTCGGACATCGCACGCTGCGGCGGTGCGGCTGCCTCGGGGCCTTGCGCCGCCGGTATCGCTGCCAGTTCCTTCATCAAGATCAGCGGCCGGTCATGAACCAGGCAACCGACGACATCGTCCTGGAAGGCCTGGGCGAAGAGGGCGGCGCGCGGCCGACATCCTGGTACATGCGGCCGGTGGAGATCATCGCGTCGGCGCTTCTGGTGGTCATCATCGGCGTGCTGCTGCTCGGCGTCACATCGCGCTATGTCTTTTCGCTGCCGGTGGTCTGGATCGACGAGGTCGCCTCCATCTCGTTCCTCTGGCTGGCCATGCTCGGCGCCGCCCTCGCGATCGACCGCAACGAGCACCTGAAGCTCACCCTGTTCGTCTCCCGCATGGGCGAGCGCAAGCGGGCCTTCTTCGAGACCTTTGGTTCCTGCATCACCGGCACCTTCGCCGGCGCGATGATCTATCCCGCGGTCGACTACATGATCGAGGAATCCTTCGTCACCTCGCCGGCCCTCAACATCCCGAACAGCTGGCGTGTTTCCGCCATTGCCGTTGGCCTGGTGCTGATGTTCCTGCTGATGGCCCGCCACCTGGTGGTCAACGCATTGCGGCGTGACGTCGTCATATCCGTCCTGATCCTGGTCGCGCTCGGCGTTGCCGGCTGGCTCCTGATGCCGGTGTTCAAGGGACTGGGCTATGGCAACATCCTGATCTTCCTGGTGATTGTTGTCGCTGCCTGCCTGTTCATGGGCGTGCCCATCGCCTTCTGCTTCGGCATGGGCACACTGTGCTTCCTGCTGTTTTCCACCAGTGTTCCGACCCTGGTGATGATCGGCCGCATGGATGAGGGCATGTCGGGCATCATCCTGCTCTCTGTGCCGATCTTCGTGCTGCTCGGCTGCGTTCTAGATGCCACCGGCATGGGCAAGGCCATCGTCGATTTCCTCGCCTCCATGCTTGGCCATGTGCGGGCCGGCATGTCCTACGTGCTGCTCGGCTCGCTGTTTCTCGTCTCCGGCATTTCCGGCTCAAAAGTGTCGGATATGGCCACAGTCGCCCCGGCGCTGTTCCCGGAGATGAAGCGGCGTGGCTACAAGCCGAAGGAGCTGATCGCGCTGCTCGCCACCGGCGCCGCCATGGCCGACACGGTGCCGCCCTCCATCGTCCTGATCGTGCTCGGATCGGTGGCTGGTGTGTCGATCGCAGGCCTGTTCAATGCCGGCTTCGGCATTGCCATGGTGCTGCTCATCGCGCTCGCCCTGCTCGCCCGCTGGAAGGCGACCGTCGAGGACCTGAAGGGGGTTCAGCGCCTGTCGTTTGCCGCCATCGGCCGCACGGCCCTGGTCGCGACGCCGGCACTCATCTTGCCGTTCATCATCCGCGGCGCGGTCGGCGGCGGTGTCGCAACCGCAACCGAGGTCTCCACCATTGCCGTGCTCTACGCGATGATCATCGGCATGGTCATGTATGGCGGCATCAAGCCGGCCAAGCTCTACAGCATGCTGGCCGAGACCGCCGCCATGTCGGGCGCCATCCTGATGATCCTCGGCACGGCGCTCGCCATGGCCTGGGCCCTGACCCAGACCGGCTTTGCGCGCGATCTCGCCACCTTCATGGCGGGCCTGCCGGGCGGCTGGCTCACCTTCATGGCGTTCTCCATCGTGGTGTTCCTCATCCTCGGCTGCGTGCTCGAGGGCCTGCCGGCCATCGTGCTGATGGCGCCGCTAATGTTCCCGATCGCCAAGAATCTCGGCATCAACGACGTCCACTATTCCATGGTGGTCGTCACCGCCATGAATGTCGGCCTGATGACCCCGCCCATCGGGATCGGCTTCTACATCGCCTGCAAGATCGGCAATGTCTCGCCTGACGAGGCGATGGGCGCCATCTGGCCCTATCTGATCGCCCTTCTCGTCGGTCTCGCCGTCATCGCGGTGGTGCCGCAATTATCGACCTGGGTGCTGTGACGCCAGCCGTCGCCTTCACCCCAATGCCTTGAATGCCGAGGCCGGATCCATACCGGCCCGGTTTCCATCCAAAGACCATACCGGGAGTAACGCCATGACTCTGTCACGCCGCCGCCTGATGCAGGGCACCGCCGCCGCCGCCACATTCGGCTCATTCTATATCGGTGGGGCCCGCGCCCAGACCGCCGAGTTCACCTACAAATACGCCAACAACCTTCCGCTCTCGCACCCCGTCAACGTGCGCGCCAACGCAGCGGTGGAGAAGATCAAGGCCGAGACCAACGGCCGCGTCGTCATCCAGATCTTCCCGAACAACCAGCTCGGCTCCGACACCGACATGCTGAGCCAGGTGCGCTCGGGCGGCGTGGAATTCTTCACGCTCTCGCCGCTGATCCTGTCGACGCTGGTGCCAAACGCCTCGCTGAACGGCATCGGCTTCGCCTTCCCCAATTACGACACCGTCTGGAAGGCCATGGACGGCGAGCTCGGCGCCTATGTCCGCGGCCAGATTGGCCGCGCCAATCTCGTCGTCATGGACAAGATGTGGGACAACGGCTTCCGCCAGATGACCTCGTCCAAGGGCCCGATCAACACGCCCGACGACCTCAAGGGCTTCAAGATCCGCGTGCCGGTGAGCCCGCTCTGGACCTCGATGTTCACCGCCTTCCAGTCGGCGCCGGCCAGCATCAACTTCGCCGAGGTCTATACCGCCCTGCAGACCAAGGTGGTCGATGGCCAGGAGAACCCGCTGGCGATCATCTCGACCGCCAAGCTGTTCGAGGTGCAGAAGTACTGCTCGGTCACCAACCACATGTGGGATGGCTTCTGGTTCCTCGGCAACCGCCGCGCCTGGGACCGCCTGCCGGCCGATCTGCGCACCATCGTCCACAACAACCTCAATGCCGCCGCCGTGCTGGAGCGCGATGACGTCGCCAAGCTCAATGCCGGGCTGCGCGCCGATCTGACCTCCAAGGGCATGGTCTTCAACGACACCGAGGCGGCGCCCTTCCGCGAGGCGCTGCGCAAGGCCGGCTTCTATGCCGAATGGAAGAAGAAGTACGGCGACGAAGCCTGGGCCATCCTCGAAAAGGCTGTCGGCTCCACGCTCGGCTGAGCCATCGGCTTGACCTGATCCGATCCCGGCGCATTGCGATGATGCGCCGGGATCATCTTTGACCTGGCGCGCGCCGAGTTATCCGGCCGCCGACATCTGCCAGGCCTCACGCGTCCCGGAGCAGCCGCCGACGCCGATCGGCCTCTCTGCTGGCGATCGTCCGGCCCTCCAATCCCCATCTCAGGCGAGCCCCGCTGACCAGCGGCATGAGGCTGACGGCCTTTGGCGACCATCCGAGCGCAGTATCGCTGCCCTTGGCTCGGACCTCTGAACCATCCGACAGATCCAGGCAGCGCCTTGCGGAGGCGCGCGTCTGCGCGTGCGCGACCCGATTGACAGGCGCACCCGAAACCGCGACAATTATCTTGCGAATTAAAATTCGCATTCCGAATTATTAAAGTCAAGCCATGGCCGCATCGCCATCCACCGAGACATCCGACAAGAACACCGTGCAGTCCCTCGCCAAGGGATTTCGCGTGCTGCAGGCCTTCACTGCCGATGAGAGCGAGCTTGTCCTCGCCGATGTCGCGCGCGCAGCCGGTCTCGACAACGGCACGACCTTTCGCCTCCTCAACACGCTGGTCGGGCTCGGCTACCTCGAGAAGGTCCCGGAAACGCGCCGCTTTCGCCTGACGCTGAAATGCCTCGACCTAGGGTTCAATGCGATTGCCCGCAGCGACCTGAGGACACTCGCCCGGCCGCTTCTGCGCGGTCTTGTCAGCGAGCGCATCGAGGCGGCTTCGCTGGCTGTCCCCGACGGAGCGGACATTGTCTATGTCGAGCGTGTCCAGGCAGGCTTTGCCCGCCTCGGCGTCGATGTGCGCATCGGCAGCCGCGCGCCGGCCTATTCGACGGCGGTTGGCCAGGTGATCCTCGCCCACCTGCCGCGCGACACCCAGATCGCGGTGCTGGAAGCCCGCCCGCGCGAGCGCCGCACGCCGGCCACGCTCACCGCGCTGGACGACCTGCTCGCGCGCCTTGATGAGGTGAAGGTCGCCGGCTTCGCCCTGTCCGACCAGGAAAATGTCAGCGGTTTGCGCGTGCTGGCGGCCCCCGTTGTTGATGCCGACGGCGTGCCGGTTGCCGGCCTCAGCGTGGCCGCGCCGTCCTTCGCCATGCCTCTCGCCGATTTCGACAAGGCCGCCCGCCAGCCCGTTCTCGAGGCGGCCAG
Organism: Phreatobacter aquaticus; assembly: GCF_005160265.1. Taxonomy (NCBI): domain Bacteria; kingdom Pseudomonadati; phylum Pseudomonadota; class Alphaproteobacteria; order Hyphomicrobiales; family Phreatobacteraceae; genus Phreatobacter; species Phreatobacter aquaticus. The sequence continues at coordinate 1,295,217 of NZ_CP039865.1, forward strand.
CCGCCTGTCGCGCGCCGTCCAGGCTGCCGGCAGCGCGGCCCTGCCTCTCGCCCATCCTTCACCATAACCAGCAGAACCGACCAGGGAGCCTTCCATGTCCGTCATGACCAATTTCCACGGCCTGATCCCCGCCATGGCCGTGCCGTTCCGCGCCGACCATTCCATCGACGAGCAGGAACTGACCGGCTTTGCCCAATGGCTTGCCCGCCAGCCCGGTGTCGTCGGCATGATGACCAATGGCCATACGGGCGAAGTCTTCTCACTGACCCCGCGCGAGCGTGCCGAGGTGACCCGGATCGTTGCCAGGGCGACCGAAGGTGTCTGCCCGGTCGTGTCCTCTGTCGTCTGCGAGGGCATCCGCGACGGCATCGAGCAGGCCGGCTGGGCCCGCGAGGCCGGCGCCAAGGCCCTCGACATCATGCCGCCCCATCACTGGCTGCGCTTCGGCTTCCGCCCGAGCCACGTGATCGAATATTTCACGGCCATCGGCGAGGCCAGCGGCCTGCCGCTGATCGTCCACGTCTATCCCGCCTGGACCAAGGCCTCGTTCTCCTCCGACTTGCTGGCCGAGCTCGCGCAACTGCCCTTCGTCAAGGCGTTCAAGATCGGCACGCGCGAGATGAACAAATATGCCCGCGACCTCCAGGCGATCCGCGCGGTCGCGCCGGGCAAGGCGCTGCTGACCTGCCACGACGAATATCTGCTGGCCTCGATGGTGCAGGGCGTCGACGGTGCGCTGGTCGGCTTTGCCTCGCTGATCCCCGGCCTGATCAACGATCTGCTGCAGGCGGTGCGCAACGGCGACCTCAAGACGGCGCAGATGCTGCAGGCCAAGATCGATCCGCTGAAGGAGGCGGTCTATGGCGGCGGCGAGCCGACCGGCGAGGCCCATGCCAACATGAAGGCGGCCATGGCGGCGGCCGGCATCTTCCGCTCCGGCGCCGTGCGTGCGCCGACCATTGCCCCCAATGCACAGGAGCTTGCCGTCATCGCCGAGGCGGTTGCCTCCGCTGGACTGTCGCGCCTGCGCGCTGCCTGAGCCGGAAAAATCCGGCCTAATAACAACAACCCAAGGGAGGACAACATGCAGAGACGAACCCTCATCAAGGCCGCGGCCGGTGCAGCGCTGCTCGGCACCGTCCGCGCGCCTGCCGTGCTCGCCCAGGGCGCCTGGCCGCAGCAGGGCCGCACGATCAAGGTCATCGTGCCCTGGCCGCCCGGCGCGGCCAATGACGCGCTGGGCCGCCTGCTCGCCCAGCGGCTTCAGGAGAAATACGGCGTCACTGCCGTGGTTGAGAATCGCAGCGGCGGATCGGGCCTCGTCGGCACCACCGCCGTGCTTCAGGCTGAGCCCGACGGCTACACGCTGCTCGCCAGCGCCTTCAACACCGCCGTCATGCCCTTCATCCTCAAGGGCGCGACATTCGATCCGCAAGTCGATCTGGAGGTCATGGCGCGCACCGCAATCGCTCCGCTGGTCAGCGTGATGACGGCCCAGAGGCCGCAGAAATCGCTTGGTGAGATGATCGCCGCCGCCAAGGCCAATCCGCGCGACTGGCTCTTCGCCATCTCCTCGCTCGGATCGGCCGGCCATCTGGCGACCATCGAATTTGCCCGGCGCACCGGCATTCCCTTCGATCTCGTGCCCTATCGCGGCACGGCGCCGGCGCTGACCGACATCATGAGCGGCAATGTCCACCTGCTGATCGATCCGAGCTTCGCCCTCCTGCCCGCCGCGCAGGACCCAACGCGGGTGAGGGCGCTTGGCATCGCGACCAAGGCCCGCTCGAAGCTTGCGCCCGACCTGCCGACCATGGCCGAATCCGGCCTGCCGGGCTACGAGTTCAACTCGTGGTATGGCGTCTGGGCGCCCAAGGGCACGCCGCGCGAGATCTCCGAAAAGGTCAATGCACTGATCCAGGAGACCATGCGCGATCCTGTCGTCGCCAACCGCCTGACCACGACGCTGCTGGAACCGGTCATCGAAAGCATCGACGACACCAAGCGTTTCATCGCCAGCGAAATCACCCGGGCGGGCGAACTCCTCAAGCTCGTCAACTTCCAGCCGGCATGATCAACGCCATGCGGCACGCCATCGTCACCGGCGCAAGTTCCGGCATCGGGGCGGCGGTCGCGCGCCGCCTCCTCGTCGCCGGATGGCGGATCACCGGCTTCGATCTCAGCCCCGTCACGATCGACGCTGATGCCTATCGCCATGTCATCGTCGATCTGACCGACAGCGCCGCCAGGCTCGCGGCCGTCGATGGCGCCGGGCCCGTCAATGGCCTGGTGCATGCTGCCGGCATCATGCGCGGCGGCAGGCTTGGCGAACTGGACATGGCGGCGGGAGAGCTGATGTGGCGCCTGCATGTCGAGGCAGCGATTGCCTTGGCCGACCGGCTGGCGCCGCAGATGACGGCGGGCGGTCGCATCGTGATGATCGGCAGCCGTGCTGGTCAGCGCGGTGTGGCTGCGAAAAGCCAGTACGGCGCCGCCAAGGCGGCGCTGGCAGGCCTCGCCCGGTCCTGGGCGAAGGAGCTCGCGCTCCGCGGCATTACGGTCAATGTCGTGGCACCGGCGGCCACCGACACCGCCATGCTGGCCGACCCGGCGCGTTCCGCCATCCCGATGGAAATGCCGCCGATCGGCCGGCTCATCCGCCCCGAGGAGATCGCCGGGCTCGTCGCCTATCTGTTCTCCGAAGACGCCGCCGCGATAACCGGACAGGACATCGCGATCTGCGGCGGCTCGTCGCTCTGATTCCCTGCGCGGCCTAGCCGGCGGCGAGAATGCGCCGGCACGCCTCGACGAACACCTGAGCGCCAATGGCGATGTCCTCGTCGGACGTGTTCTCGGTCCAATGGTGGCTGATGCCGCCGATGGACGGCACGAACAGCATGCCTGCCGGCATCACTGTTGCCAGGATCTGGGCGTCATGGCCGGCACCGCTCTGCATGCGCAGGGACTTCGACGGCGCAAAGACGCCGCTCGCGGCCTCCACGGCATCCTGGATGCGGCCGTCCATGGCCGCGGGCGCGCCGACCCGGATCCGCTCGATCGCGACCTGGCACGGACCATTGGTCGAAGCCTCCTCGGCCATGCTTCGCAAAAGCGCCTCGAGGCGCGCGATCACCTCGACGTCGGCATCGCGAATCTGGAGCAGCATTTCCGCGCTGCCGGGGATGATGCTGGGCGCGCCCGGATCGAGCGTGATGCGCCCGGTGGTCCACACCGTCCGGGGGCTTGCGACCTTGGGAAAGCGTTCGTCGACGGCTACGCAGAAATAGGCCAGGGCGAGGCCCGCATCCTTGCGCACGGCCATGCGCGTGGTTCCCGCATGGTTCTGGACGCCGGTGAACGTGATCCGATATTGCCAGATGCCGACAATGGAGGTCACGACTCCGATCTTCAGGCCTTGCGATTCCAGTGTGTCGCCCTGTTCGATATGCGCCTCGAGATAGCCGATATGGCGCCCCGGCTCGACCATGGCCCGGGGCCGGCCTTCGAGGCCGACCTCGCGCAGCGCGTCACGCATGCTGCGGCCGCTCTTGCGATCGCGCGCGGCGTCGATTTCCTCGTCCGTGACCGCGCCGACATAGGACCTGGACCCCATCAGCGAGCCGAAATGGCCCTCCTCGTCGCACCAGGCCGCGACCTCCACCGCGCCGGATATCGCGGGATCATTGTTGAGGACGCGCGCGGCCTCCAGCGCATAGACGACGCCGAGCGGACCATCGAGCCAGCCGGCATGCGACTGGCTCTCCAGATGCGACCCCGCGAGCAGCTTCGGGCCGGACTTTGGGCTCTGCCCAACGAGATTGCCGATGCCATCGAGCTCGCCCGATAGGCCGGCCTCGCCGAACCGCCGCGACAGCCAGTCCAGCGATTGCATGTGCTCGGGTGAGAATGTCGGCTTGTGGACGCCGGTTTTGTAGGCCCCGATGGCGCGCAGCGCATTGAGGTCCGCGATCACGCGCTGAGTGTTTACCGCCACAGGGCTGGCCGTCATCGCAATTGCCTCTTCCAGGTCGCTGTCCGCAGCAGGTGTGGCGGAACGCCGGTAGCTTTACTGGCGGGGCGGCCGGTCGTGAAGGCCTCGCAGCGCAAGGAGCACCCGTCACGTTCGAACCAGAATGCGCCGAGGCGGCGAACTCTGCCGCGTCCAGAGCATGGGCCTCAGCGAGGATGAAGCGCGGACTGACGGGTGCCTCTAGCGCCAATCATGAGCCGCTTCGGCCTTGCAGCTGCCTCAAGGCCTCATGCCTGGAATGGCCTGAAGGAGAGAGCAGGACACACGTCATCAAGGCGGAAGGCCAGGCACGGACCTGCATACATTCTGCATGCAAGATCGCCATCGCGCCGGTTTCTTGTGCGCCGGAACACGGCAAAGGAACCGCCATCGGCGGTCAATTCGCGGTCGGCTCCGCCTTTCTGTCGTGGCATAGGCTTTGCGTTCCGCAGGGGACAGGCCGCCAAGCCCCCGGTGGTGCGGGGTGGGGTCCTGATGGAGCCCTTCGATGTCGCATCAGTCCCGGATTTCGCGTCGCAGCCTTGGTCTTCTTGCCGGCGGTGCCGTCGCTGCAGCCTATGTGCGCACGGCCTCGGCGCAGACGGTCCTCAAGTTCGCCTATGTCTATGAGCCTGGCGAGCCGCATCACAAGGGCGCGGTCACCGCCGCCGCCGAGATCGAACAGAAGACGGCCGGCCGCTACAAGATCCAGCTGTTTCCCTCGGGCACGCTCGGCAAGGAATCCGACCTCAATCAGGGCCTGTCGCTCGGCTCTATCGACATGACGATCAGTGCGGCCAGCTTCCAGGCGCAGGTCGCCAAGCGCATCGGGGTGGCCTATTTCCCCTTCGTGTTCCGCGACTATGAGCACGTCATGCTCTACGGCAAGAGTGCCGTCTACGCCTCCTTCGTGGAGGACTATCAGAAGGCGACCTCGAACCGGATCGTCGCGCTGACCTATGCCGCGGAACGGCAGGTGACCTCCAACAAGCCGATCCTGACGCCTGAGGACATGAAGGGCCTGAAGATCCGCGTGCCGGATTCTGCCGCTTACATGGCCTTCCCCAAGGCGCTCGGCGCCAATCCGACGCCCATCGCGCTCGGCGAGGTCTATCTGGCGCTGCAGAGCGGCGTCGTCGATGCCCAGGAGAACGCCTTCAACACGATCTGGTCGCGCAAGTTCCACGAGGTGCAGAAGCACATCTCGCTGACCGGGCATGTCATCGACTCGCTGAACTCAATCGTCTCGGGCCTGCTGTGGAACCGGCTGAGCGCCGCCGACAAGACGATCTTCACCGAGGCCATGCAGAAGGGCGCGCAGCAGGCGAGCCAGGAAATCCGCGACCAGGACAAGGTGCTGATGGAGGAGGTGCGCAAGGCCAATACCTCGACCATCCACACCGTCGACAAGGAGCGCTTCCGTCAGGCGGTGCTGGCGAGCTCCAAGCCCGAGGATTTCGGCTACCAGCGCGCCGATTACGACAAGATCATCGCGCTGAAGTGAGGGCGGGCGGGCAGCCTCCCGCACAGGAGACCGACATGCAGACCGATCCTCCGGTCCTCGACGACAAGGGCGAATTCGCCGTCGAGGATGAGGCCGTCGACCTCTCGTCCTATTCGTTCGAGGACTACCTGTCGGTCGCCTTCTTCTGGGTCCTGAGCCTGACAGTGTTCTACCAGTTCTTCACCCGCTACGTGATGAACGACTCGGCGGCCTGGACTGAGGAGATCGCGCGCTATCTGCTCGTCTGCGTCGTGTTCCTCGGCGCTGTCGGGCCTGTGCGGCGCAACAGCCATATCCAGATCGACTTCTTCTATCACGTGCTGCCGAAGCCGGTGATGCGGGTCATGTCGACGCTCGTCGACATCGTGCGCATCGCCTTCCTCAGCTATGCGGCCTGGCTCACCTGGCAGTTGATGACGCGAATCGGACGGCAGCCCATGTCGGTCGTCGATATCCCGATCGGCGTCGTCTATGCGGTCGTCATGCTGGGCTTTGCCCTGATGGCGGTGAGGGCCGTCGGCATCGCCATCCTCCATGCGCGGCGCGGCTATTCCATTCTCGAACGGCCGGAATAGGCCCGAAGGTCGCCATGTCCGCCACAGCCTTCAAACTGCTCTTCCTGGCCATGATGGGGTCGGGCATTCCGGTCGCCATCGCCATGGCCGGATCCTCGCTGGTCTATGTGATGACCACCGGCATCGCGCCCGATTTCATCATCATCCACCGCATGTTCGCGGGCGTCGATTCGTTCCCGCTGCTGTCCGTGCCGTTCTTCATCATGGCCGGCAACCTGATGAACTCGGCCGGCATCACAAACCGCATCTACAATTTCGCGCTGGCCCTGGTCGGCTGGCTGAAGGGCGGCCTTGGCCATGTCAATGTCGTGGGCTCGGTCATCTTCTCCGGCATGTCGGGCACGGCTGTCGCCGATGCGGCAGGACTCGGCACGATCGAGATCCGGGCCATGAAGGAGCACGGCTATGATGTCGAGTTCGCGGTCGGTGTGACGGCCGCCTCCGCGACGCTTGGACCGATCATCCCGCCATCGCTGCCCTTCGTCATCTACGGCATGATGGCCAGCGTCTCCATCGGCCAGCTGTTCCTTGCCGGCATCGTGCCGGGCGTTGTCATGGCGCTCCTGATGATGCTGACCGTGTCCTATTACGCCCACAAGAACGGCTGGGGCGCCGATATCGTGTTCTCCTGGCCACGGGTGGGCGGGGCGCTCGGCGAACTCGTGGTGATCACGCTGTTTCCGCTGATCCTCTGGGCAGCGATCTCTTGGGGCGCGCCGCCGCGCCCAACCGTCATCGGCGGTTTCGCGATCCTGCTCGTCATCGACCGGATCATGAAATTCGCGGCCGTCCTGCCGCTCCTGACGCCAATCCTGCTGATCGGTGGCATGACCTCGGGCGTCTTCACCGCCACGGAAGGCGCGATCGCTGCCTGCGTCTGGGCCCTGTTCCTCGGCCTCGTCTGGTACCGCACCCTGACCTGGCCGATGTTCCTCAAGGCCTCCCTCGACACGGTGGAGACCACCGCCACCGTCCTGTTCATCGTCTCCGCCGCCTCCGTGTTCGGCTGGATGCTGACGGTATCGAAGACCACCGAGATCATCGCCGAATGGGTGCTGAACTTCACCCAGAACAAGGAAATGTTTCTCCTCCTGGCGAACCTCCTGATGCTGTTCGTCGGCTGCTTCCTGGAACCAACGGCGGCGATCACCATCCTGACGCCCATTCTCCTGCCGATCGTCATGCAGCTCGGCATCGACCCCGTCCATTTCGGCCTGATCATGGTGCTGAACCTGATGATCGGCCTGCTGCATCCACCCATGGGCCTGGTGCTCTTCGTCCTGGCCCGCGTGGCGAACCTGTCTTTCGAGCGGACAACCATGGCGATCCTGCCCTGGCTTGTGCCACTGCTGTTCAGCCTGGTCCTCGTCACCTACGTCCCGACGATCAGCCTCTGGCTGCCGGCCCTGCTGAAATGACGTCCTGGCCGTCCATGGCAGCCGGGTCATGGCCCGCCACCAACGCAACGACAGGCCCTGCGGATATTCGATCGGCATGCGCGGTGACTTGAAACCCGTTTCTCCTCGGGCCTGAGAGAGCGGACCATCAAGTCCACGTGGTCGACAGACTCTTCCGAAATCTGGAGGAGGCTCAGATCAGGACGATGATCCATTCGTCGGAGCACGCCGCGCGTGTTCAGAATGGTCGGCAGCCAGCCCAGCCCGCGATCCTGTGCTCCGGAGCAACTCGGCGTGCGTCCCGCTTGCCGGGCGCGTAACTTTGGTAAATATCAAGTCACTCAACGTCCGCAGGATTTGCCCCGTGACGCCAAGGGACATCAACGCATCCAATGCCATCATTGTCGGCGGAACAGCCGGCATTGGTCTGGCAAGCGCCGAGGCGCTCCTGACGGTTGGCTTGCCGAGACTGGTCCTTGTCGGTCGTTCTCAAGCACGCGGTGAGGCGGTCTGCGATGATCTGAGGTCACGGTTTCCGGCCGCTGAGATCCATTTCACGGCCTGTGACGCGACAGATGCCGACAAACTGTCGGAAGCGGTCGATAGCGCCGCCGCCCTGATGGGCGGGATCGACATCCTGGTCAGCTGTGCCGGCGGCGATCCCATGCCGCAGCTGCTGCACACTATCTCGCTCGGCGACATCATGCCGACCATCAACATGATCGCGGGCGGCGTCATCCTGCCGGCGCGCGCTGTCCTGCCGCATATGACGGCCCGCGGTGGCGGCGTCGTGATCTGCGTCGCCTCCGATGCCGCCAAGGTCGCAACTCCCGGCGAAACGGTCATTGGCGCCGCCATGGCCGCCATCACCATGTTCTGTCGGGGCATGGCCTGGGAGGCCAAGCGGCATGGCATCCGGGTCAACTGCCTGACACCGAGCGTGGTCGGGGACACACCGCTTTACGGACGGCTGAAGGAGGACGATTTCGCGCGCAAGCTGTTTGCCAAGGCTGAAACCATGGCGAGCCTCGGCATCGTGACCGCAGCCGATCTGGCGGCTGCCATCGTGTTCCTCGCAAGCCCCGCTGCAGCAAAAATGACGGGTCAGACGATCAGCATTACCGGCGGCATCTCGGCCGTCTGATCGGGTCAGACGCGCGCGAGGATGCGGCGGGCGCGAGCGGCATGGGGGGCGTCCACCATCTGCCCGTCGACCACGGCGATGCCGGTCGTGGCGGATGCCAGGGCGTCGATCACGCGACGCGCCCAGGACAGCTCATCGGCTGTCGGCTGGAACACGCGGTTGATCACCTCGACCTGCGCCGGATGGATCGCCGCCTTGGCGTCGAACCCGTCGCGCCGCGCCGCTTCGGCTTCAGCCTCCAGGCCCTGGAGATCACGCAGGTCGGTCCACACGGCATCGATGGCGAGAACACCGGCGCGCCGTGCCGCCATCAGGCAGAGGTCGCGCGCCAGCCGGAAGGGGCTGGAATAGGCCCCGTCGGCTTTTCTGTTGGTCGTGCTGCCAAGCTCGGCCGCAAGGTCTTCGCCGCCCCAGAGCATGCCGCGAAGGCGGGGATGCGCCCAGCGGCTCGCGGCCAGCGCCAGCACCGAACCGGTGGTCTCGGTCGCCACCACGAGAATGCCGGTCCGCCCTCGATCGAGCTCCCTCGGCGCGATCATGACATCGAGGCTGGCAAGATCGGCAGGCCCCTCTGTCTTCGGCAGCATGATGAAATCCGGGCGCAGCGGCACGATGGCTGCGAGATCGTCAGCACACCATTCCGTGGCCAGCCCATTCACCCGTACGGCTACCCTGGTCGAGCCTGCCGGCCGGTCGCGAAGGTGCTGCACCAGCATGGCGCGCGCTTCCGCCTTGGCCGATTGCTGCACGGCGTCCTCCAGATCGAGGATCACCACATCGGCCGCGCTGGCGACCGATTTTTCCAGCATCTTCGGCGATCCCGCCGGAACGAACAGGAGCGAGCGCATGTCAGCCAGCGGCAATCGGGCGCATGCGCATCAGCGCCTGCCGGTCGCAGATTCCGCAGACGACCCCGTCTTGGTTGAGCGCTTCGTGGCGGAGCGTCACGATCCCCTCGCCCGGCCGCGACTTGCTGGCCCGCTTGTCGAGCACGGTCGTCCGGATGCGGATCGTGTCGCCCTCGAACAGCGGATGGGGGAAGCGCACGTCGCTCATCCCGAGATTGGCCACCGTCGTGCCGAAGGTCGTGTCGTTGACCGACATGCCGACCATCAGCCCCAGCGTGAACAGGCTGTTGACCAGCGGGCGCTTCCAGACGCTGTTGGCGGCCGCCACGTTGTCGATGTGGACCGGCTGGGTGTTCATCGTCAGCAGCGAGAACCACTTGTTGTCGGACTCGGTGATCGTCCGGGTCCACTCGTGCTCGAAGATCCGGCCCGGCTCGAATTCCTCAAACCACAATCCTGCCATGGCTCATTCCTCTCCGTCGGCCGTGATGTCGATCAGGGGTGCGCCGGAGGCGACAACGTCGCCGACCGCGCAGTGAATGCGGGCGATGCGGCCGTCGCGCGGCGCCGCCAGCGTGTGGACGAGCTTCATCGCCTCCATCTGCACGAGGCTGTCGCCCTTCGCGACCAGCGCGCCGGCCTCGACGAACAGGCCGGTCACGACACCGGGGAGCGGCGCGGTGACGTGATTGTCGCTGGCCGCATCCGCCGCCGCACCGGCATCGACATCGATCGCAAGCGAGACCTGGACATCGAGCGACAGCCCGCCCCGGCTGATCTGCACGCGCCCGCCATCGACCAGGGTGGCAGCCGGAATGGTTCCCGACACCTCCGTCCCGTCCTCGAACCGAACGACGGGAGCATCGGTTTCAAGCCGGACCATGACATCAAGCTCGCCATAGTCATCCTGGAGCCGAAGCTCGACGGTGGCGGCCCGTCGCTTGCCCATCACACGGAAGGCACTTCGCCTCTGCCAGGGGCTGTCGCCGGCCGGGTCCAGGCCGTGCGCCCAGGCAAGCGCTGCCTGCGCGCGCAGAGCGCGCAGCTGCTCCGCATCGGGCGTCCAACCGTCCGGAAATTCGCGCGCTAGGAAGCCGGTCGTCAGGCGTCCTGCCGCGAAGTCCGGTCTGGCGACGCAGGCTCGCAGAAAGCCGGTATTCGTGCCGATCCCGAGAACGGCCAGATCATCGAGCCCGGTTGCGAGGGCCGAGACGGCATGTTCGCGGTTCGCGCCATGGACGATCAGCTTGGCGATCATGCTGTCATAATGCGGCCCGACCTCGGACCCCGCGGCTATGCCTGTATCGAACCGCACGCCACGCGGTACATGAACGGCCTGGATGCGGCCGGTCGCCGGCTGATAGCCGCGATCGGGCCGCTCGGCCGCAATCCGGGCTTCGATCGCATGGCCCTGCAGCCTGATCTGGTCCTGTCCAGCCGGCAACGGCAGACCGGCCGCCACACGGATCTGCCATTCCACGAGATCGATGCCGGTCACAGCCTCGGTCACCGGGTGCTCGACCTGCAGCCGCGTGTTCATCTCGAGGAAGTAGGGCTCGCTGCCGCCTGCTTCCATGATGAATTCGACGGTGCCGGCGGATGTGTAGCCGATGGTCCGGCCGAGCGTCAGGGCGCGATCGAACAGCTTGGTTCGCACAGCCTCGGACAAATGGGGCGCGGGAGCTTCCTCGAACACCTTCTGGTTGTTGCGCTGGACCGAACAGTCGCGCTCGAACAGGTGGACAAGATTCCCATGGGTATCGCTCATGAGCTGAACTTCGAGATGCCGCGGATTGCCGATGAATTTCTCGAGCAGCACCGTATCGTCGCCGAAGGCCCCCTTGGCCTCCGCTTTGGCAGCCTGCAGTGCCGCGGCAAAACCCTCCGGCCCGTCGACGCGCCGCATACCGCGTCCGCCGCCGCCCGCTGACGCTTTGATCAGCACGGGGAACCCAATACGTGCCGCCTGCTCGGCGAGCGCGGCCGCCGACTGATCGGCACCGAGATAGCCCGGCACGGTGGGCACTCCGCCCGCCTCGGCGATCTTCTTCGCCTCGATCTTCGATCCCATGGCGGCAATTGCCACCGAGGTGGGGCCGATGAAGATCAGACCGGCTTCTTCGCAGGCGCGCGCGAAACCGGCATTCTCCGACAGGAAGCCATAGCCTGGGTGGATCGCGTCGGCACCGCTGCGGCTGGCGGCATCGAGAATGGCGGCGATGCTGAGATAGCTCTCGGCAGCGGAGGCAGGCCCGATGCGCAGCGCCTGATCGGCTTGGCGCACGTGCAGGGCATCAGCATCGGCGTCCGAATAGACGGCAACGCTCGACAGGCCCAGCCGCTTGCAGGTGCGGATCACCCGGCAGGCAATCTCGCCTCGGTTGGCAATGAGAATCGTTCTGATCGGACGCGGAGCAGTTGCGAATTCGGTCATGATCACATCCGGTAGACGGGACGATTGCCCGAGATCGGCGGCTGCGTCGCGCCCGCGGCGAGGCATAGCGATAGCACCGAGCGGGTATCGGTCGGCGCGATGATGCCGTCGTCCCAGACCCGGGCCGTGCAGAAATAGGGGTTGGATTTCTCCTCGAACTGGCGCCGGAGCTCGGCCTCGTAGGCCGCAAGTTCCTCGTCCGTCGCCGGATGTCGTGAGATGCTGGCGCGCCTGAGATCCATCAGAACGGACGAGCCGACATCGGGGCTCATGCCACCGAGGCGCGCGTTCGGCCACATGAACATGAAGCGCGGCCGGAAGCCGCGCCCGCTCATGCCGTAATTGCCGGCGCCATAGGAGCCGCCCGTCACCAGCGTGTAGCGAGGTACCCGCGTGTTCGACACGGCATAGACGAGCTTCGCCGAGTTCTTGGCGATGCCGCCGCGCTCGGCGTCGGAACCGACCATGAAGCCGGTCGTGTTCTGCAGGAACAGGATCGGGATGTTGCGCTGGTCGCAGAGCCCGATGAAGTGCACGCCCTTCAGCGTGCCATTGGAGAACAGGACCCCGTTGTTGGCGATGATGCCCACGGGAAAGCCGTCGATATGGGCGAAGCCGCAGAGCAGCGTCTCGCCGAATTGCGGCTTGAACTCGTGGAACTCGCTGCCGTCGACGATCCGCGCAATGATCTCGCGCTGGTCGAGCGGTCGCGTCAGGTCGGCGCCGACAATGCCCGGCAGTTCGGCTGCATCATGCAGCGGAGCGCGGGATGCGATGCGGGCGGCCGATATCGGCTGCGGATAGCTGAGCGCGCCGACGATATCCCGCAGCTTGGCAATCGCCTGGCGCTCGTCGGCGGCGTAATGGTCGGAGACGCCGGACACGGTCGTGTGCATCAGCGCGCCGCCCAGCGTGTCGCGATCGACGACCTCGCTGATTGCCGCGCGCACGATCTGCGGGCCGCCCAAATGGATCGATGAATTGCCGGCCACCATAACGAACTCGTCCGACAGGACCGGGATATAGGCGCCGCCGGCGGTCGACTCGCCGAACACCGCGGCGAGCTGCGGAATGCCCTCGGCCGACATCCGGCACTGGCGGTAGAAGGTGCCGCCAAAATGCTCCTGGTCGGGAAACACGTCCTCGAGATTCTGGAGGTTCGCCCCGCCGCAATCGACCAGATAGATCACCGGCAGCCGGTTCTCCTGGGCGATGTCCTGAGCGCGGATGTGCTTCCGCACGGTCTCCTTGAAGAACGATCCGCCCTTCACCGTCGCATCATTGGCGATGATCATGCAGGTCACGCCGCGCACCGTGCCAATGCCGGTGACGATGCCCGCCGAGGGCAGGCCGTTGTTGTAGAGTCCCCAGCCGGCGAGCGGCGACAGTTCCAGGAACGGCGTCAGCGGATCGACAAGCAGGTCGATGCGGTCGCGCACCAGGATCTTGCCGCGCTCGTGGTGGCGCCCGATCATCTTCGCGCCGCCGCCGGCAAGCGCCCAGTCGAACTTGGCGTTCATGTCGGCCAGCAGGGCGTCATAAGCCTCGCTGTTGGCGCGGTAGATCGGATCGGCCGGATTGCATCGGGTCGTGAGGACAGCCATGGGTCAGACCTGCTGAGGGAAAGAGGCGCGGTCGCAGCGGTACGGCCGGCGCAATGCGCTGTTGGCGACGCGGGTCATCCAAGCCACCGCTTGCGCCGCCTGTAGTGCTTGATGTTGCGAAACCGGTCGCGGCCCTCGGCACCCGAGAAGCCAAGATAGAATTCCTTGACGTCCTGGTTGCTTTCCAACTGCTCGCGCGTCCCGTGGAGCACGATGCGGCCGGCCTCCATCACATAGCCGTAGTCGCACTGGCGGACCGCCGCGCGGGCGTTCTGCTCGACCATCAGGATGGTCAGGCCTTCCTCGCGGCGAATTCGTCCGATCGTTTCGAACAGTTGCTCGACCAGCAGGGGCGCCAGGCCCATCGACGGCTCGTCGAGGATCAGGATCCGCGGCCGGGCCATCAGGGCGCGGCCGACCAGCAGCATCTGCATCTCGCCGCCGGACAGATAGCCGGCGGTGCGTTGCATGAGCGCTGGCAAGGCCGGGAAGTAATTGAAGATCTTCTCGAGATCGGCCTTCACCGCCCGGCTGTCGGCGCGCAGATGCGCGCCGACCATGAGGTTCTGCTCCACCGTCAGGTGCTCGAGGACCTTGCGCCCCTCGAGAACCTGAACGACGCCGCGCCGGAAGATCGCCGCTGGGTCCTCATGCCGGATGTCGTCGCCGTCCAGCAGCACCTGGCCAGCCGTCACCTCGCCCAATTCGGCGTGGAGCAGGCCGGAAATGGCCTTGAGCGTCGTCGTCTTGCCGGCGCCATTGGAGCCAAGCAGGACGACCATGCTGCCGTCCGGAACCTCAAGGCTGACAGACCGCAGCACCTGGATGACCCCGGCATAGACGACATCGACATTGGTCAGCGACAGGCCCATGGCGCTTCTCAGCCTTTCCTGCCGCTACCACTTCGCCAGGTCGGGAACGGTCAGCCAGCCGCCGCCAAGCGGCACGATCTGGCCGTTGCGGACGACCTCGGCCGTCGCCCGGATCTGACCGATCGGGAACGGTGCCGTCGTGTCGAAGTCGAGCGTCGGCAGGGCTCCGAGCAGTTCCTGTTCGGTGAAGACATTGTCGAGCAGGGCCTGACGCATGGCCTCGCCGGTGACGTTGTCGCGACCGACCTTGGCGACCGCCCGCTCCAGCACGCGCAGCGCGAGAAGCGCCTGCGACGCGGACTGCGCGGTGATCAGGCCCCAGGTCCCCCCATCTTTCCGATAGCGCATGAAGATGTCGCGCAGCGGCAGGCTCTCCTGGGAGGGCGAGGCGAACGAGAAGGCTGAGTAGAAGCCCTCCATGTCGGCCATGCTGGTACCCTTGGCGGCCTCGGTCAGGCCATTGTGGGTCGAGGTGATCACCGGGATCTTGACGCCAAGCTCCTTGAGAGCGCTCGCCGTCGCCTGGACCTGAGCCGTCGTACCGCCCACGACGATGACATCCGCGCCTTGGGCGACAATCGCGCGCACGCTGCTCGACAGGGACACAGGCGCCGTATCCGCCCATTGCGTCTCCATCATCTGGAAGCGCGCCGGATAGGTCTTGGCCAATTGATGCAGGCCGTTCAGCTGGTCGACGAAGCCGGCCTGATTCTGTGTGCTGATCGAGGCGATCTTGAGCACGCTGCCCTTCTGCTCCTGCAGGCGGGACAGAAGGCCGGCAAATTCATGGCTGTAGGTCGGGCGGATCGAATAGTGCCAGCCGTTCTCCGCCCAGACGAGGCCGACCATGGCAGTGCCGATGATCATCGGAACCTTGTCGGTCGGCAGACGCCGCATGAGGGTCGTCAGGTCGGGAGAGCCGAAGCCCAGATGCATGATCGGGCGTTCGGAGCGCAGGATCGACGGCCAGGTGCGCGCGATGACGGCTGCGTCATAGCGCATGTCGTGGATGCTGAGCTTGACGGTCACCCCGAGGCGCTTGCCCACCTCTTCGTTCCACCAGTCAGCGATGGTCTTCACGCCCGACATGGCATTGGGCATGACATTGGCGAACGGCCCCGAAAAGTCGGCGCTGACGCTCATCACATAATCGGCCGCGCTTGCCGGCAGGCTTGCGGCCAGCCAAATCGCCGCGGCGATCGCCTTCGTCTTCACCTTGAACATGTTGTCCTCCCAGCTCTCCGGTTGATCCGGACGTCTTCTCGCCTGCCCGCTCAGTTGCGCGGGAAAGGCCAGATCTGAAATGCGTTGCGAAGCACGGCCCAGCGATGCGCCAGGCCGCGCGGCTCGAAGATGAGCGCGAGCAGGATGCAGCCGCCGAGAATGATGGAGGTCAGCGCGAACAGCATGCCGCCGCTGCCGGAGCCGGCCTGCATCAGCGTGTTGGCGACCTTGTGCAGGCCTTCCTGCAGGACGGTGATGAACACCACGCCGAGGATGGGCCCGAGGCGGCTGTGCAGGCCGCCAACGATCAACATGCCGAGGTACCAGACGGACGCGAACAAGGTGAAGCTCGCCGCGGTGACGAATTGCAGGAAATAGGCAAGGCAAGCGCCGGCCACGCCGGCAAACAGCGAGCCGACGAAGAAGGCCATCAGCTTCACCCGCATCACGGGGATACCCATGACTTCCGCGGCGATGTCGTTGTCCCTGACGGCCATCATCGCGCGCCCGAAGCGCGAATGCTGCAGCCGGAACGCCGAGATGGTCAGCAGGGCGACCAGCGCCAGCGTGAAGTAATAGAAGCCCGTTGGCGTGCCGAGGTCGGCTCCGAACAGGGTGAGCGGTTCCACCGGCATGCCCGCCAGGCCGCCGAGCCAGCTCGCCGGCAGCGCATAGATCACGATCGGGAACATCGCCTGGGCGGCAAGCGTGGTCAGCGCCAGATAGAGGCCCTTCACCCGCACCGCCGGAAGGGCAAAGAGGATCGACACGCAACCGGCCGCCAGCGCCGCCAACGGGATCACCACGAAGACCGGTTGGCCATAGCTCGACAATTTGGCGGCCGCGAAGGCGCCGATACCGACGAAGGCCGATTGCGCGATGTTGATCTGTCCGGCCATGCCGACCGTGACATAGAGGCCGTAGACCGCCATCAGCGTGATGAACATTTCGCTCGCAACGCCAAGGAGATAGGCGCCTGCGAACAGCGGCGCGCACAGGAGGCCGAGGGCCAGGGCCGAAGCCCAAATCCGGGACCGCAGGGTCTTGAGGACCCGCGTTTCCGCCGCATAACTCTCGAAGTGGATACCGGTCGGCAGCATGGTCACAGCCTTTCGATCCGCTTCCAGCCGAACAGCCCCTGGGGCCGCACGAGCAGGACCGCGATCATGACCGCGTAGGGCAACACGCCGGACGCGGCGCCGTTGGTGAGAGGGTCGAGATAGGCCATGGCGAGCGCCTCCCCGATGCCGATCAGCACGCCGGCCAGCGGCGCGCCGCGGATCGATTCAAGCCCGCCCAGCAGGGCGACCGGAAGCGCCTTGAAGCCGATATGCGCGACCTCGATCGACACCACGCGTCCCGACAGCAGCACGATGGCTGCGGCCGTGGCGACCACCGTTCCGAGGATCCATGCCGTTGCGATTGCCCCGCGTACCGAGACACCGAGCGACATGGCGGTGCGATGGTCCTCGGCAACCGCCGCAAGGCGCAGGCCGTAGCGGGTGCGCGTGAAGAAGGCATGCAGGCAGAGAGCCAGTAGAAGGGAGAACAGTCCGCCGATCAGCAGCGGCGTGCTGATCAGGAACGGCCCCAGCCGGAAGGCGCCCTCGGGCAGGATCGCCGGAAAGGCGCGCGTCTCGGCGGTCCAGATCAGCTGCGCCGTGCCGCGCAGCACGATCAGCAGCGCGACGCTCGCCATGAAGATCGCAAAGGCCGGCTGGCTGATCAGCGGGCGGAACACGAAGCGCTCGAGCACCAGGCCGAAGCCGATACAGGCGGCGAGCGTCAGCGCAAGGCTCACCACCAGCGGCACCTCCCATCCGACCGCCTTCAGACCGAGCGTGAAGGTCCACAGGAACAGCGCGCCGAAAACCAGCACCTCGCCCTGCGCCAGATTGACGATGCGCGAGGCGCGATAGATCACGACGAAGGAAATGGCGACGAGACCGTAGACCAGCCCGACGAGCG
The DNA here is from genome assembly GCF_005160265.1 of Phreatobacter aquaticus. Lineage (NCBI taxonomy): Bacteria > Pseudomonadati > Pseudomonadota > Alphaproteobacteria > Hyphomicrobiales > Phreatobacteraceae > Phreatobacter > Phreatobacter aquaticus. The sequence continues at coordinate 1,312,796 of NZ_CP039865.1, forward strand.
ACCCTTCAATCAGGATTTGGATCAGCTTGATCATGCCGGTTCCCCGATCCGGTTGATGGCCACGGGGGCGTTCAGCTTGCTGGTATTGCCGTCCTGGTAGCGGACCTCGATCTCGACGCGGATCTCGGCATGGTCGGCATACAGAGCGTCGATGATCCCGCTGTAGCGATCGTGGATCTGGGCGCGGCGCAGCTTGCGTGAGCGGGTCAGCTCGGATTCGTCGGCGTCGAGCTCCTTCGGCAAATTGGCGAAGGCGGCGATGCGGGCCCCCGGATCGAGAAGGCGGTTGACCCTGGCGATCGCCTGGTCGACCTCGCTGCGCACTTCGGCAAGCTGGCTGAGCTCGGGGAACGTGCCGTAGGCCAGACCCTTCAGTTCAGCGAACCGGCCGGCAATCTCGGAATCGACATTGATCAGCGCCACCACGCGCTCGCGCGTCTCGTCGCCGATCACGATGGCATCGCGGATCAGCGACGCCGCGCGCAAATGGTTCTCGATGAACTGCGGCGGATAGGACTGGCCGCCTTTCAGGTTGCGCAGGTCCTTCAGCCGGTCGAGGAAGACGAGTTCCCCCGTCTCGTCGATGCGCACCGCGTCGCCGGTCTGGTAGCCGTCCTCGACGCGGCCGAGGTCGACGGTCGCCTCCGGGTCGTTGAGATAGCCGAGGAAGGCCATGACCTTGAGCCGCAACTGGCCCTTCTCATCGACGAAGGCCTCGATCGGCTCCGCAATGGACGGGTCGGACGGCATCAGGCTGCCCAGCGAATGCGCATTGCGGCTGCCGGGCCGGTGGGTCGAGATGAGGCCAAGTTCGGTCGAGCCATAGAGATTGCCAAGCGGCACGCCGAAGGCGCGGAAGCGTTCAAAGAGCTCGGCCGACAAGCCCGCACCACCCGACAGGACCGCCCGTGCGCGGGTCAGGCCCAGGAGATCGCGGACGCCCTTCAGGACGAGCACGTCGGCGATCCGCCACAGGAGCGCATGCCACGGCCCCCGTCCGGTGCCGCGCACCCGGTTCAGTCCCTGCTGCAATCCCCAGGCATAGAGGGCCTGGCGGAAGCGACCGGCCGCCATCATGCGCGCCTCGATACCGGAGGCCTGCATCTCCCACTGGCGCGGCGTGAACATCAGGAATTCCGGGCCGATCTCGCGCAGGTCGCTCTGCACCATGTCCGGCTTCTCGGCGAAATGGACGATCATCGGCGCGAGCAGCGGCAGCGCGATGCCGAAGAACTGCTCGGCGGCCCAGGCGGGCGAGATGTAGGAGAGGTAGTTGCCGCCGGGACGGACGTTCAGCGATCCCATCAGCCGATGCGCATTGTCGAGAATGAAGGCATGCGACAGGACCGCCGCCTTCGGGCGCGACGTGGTGCCCGACGTGTAGCAATAGGCGGCCGGCTCGCTGGCCTTGCCCTCGGCAATACGGGCATCGACCCAGGCATTCGACTCGAAGATCTGGCCTTGCTCGACCAGCGCCTTGTAGGACACGAGCCTCGGCTCGTCGTAGGACCAGAGCCCGCGCTCCTCGACGAATACGACGCGACGGATGCGGTCGATGGTCGCGAGACAAGCCAGGATCTTGTCGATCTGCTCCTGGTCCTGGCCCAGCGCCATCGTCGCGCCGGAATGGTCAAGCGCGTAGAGAAGCTCGTCGGCTGGCGCGTCAGGATAGACGCAGACGGTGATCGCGCCGATCGACTGCACCGCCAGTTCGGTGATGAACTGTTCCGGCGTGTTCTCCGAGATCAGTGCCACAACCTCGCCGCGACGAAGACCGAGCGCCGCAAAACCGCGCGCCACGGACCGCACCTCATCCAGGACCTCGGTCCAGGTCCGGACATGCCAGATGCCGGCCTTCTTGAATTTCAGCGCGGGATCGGCGGCAAACTCGGCCGCGTTGCTCGCCAGCAATTGCGGCAGCGTGCGGCCTTCCGAGCGGCGCAGGCCCTCCGGCGCGGGATCGGCCCGGAAGATGCGGGGGGCGATCATGCCGCATCCCCCAGATAGGCATCGATCACCGCCGGATGGGTGCGCACCTCGTCGGGCGTGCCGCAGGCGATGACCTCGCCGAAATCGATCACCGTCACCCGGTCGGAGATCGACATCACGACTTCCATGTCGTGCTCCACCAGCACCACCGGAATGCCAAGGCCCTCGCGGATATCCAGGATGAACCGCGCGAGATCCTCCTTCTCCTCGTTGCTCATGCCGGCCATCGGCTCGTCCATGATCAGGACCGAGGGTTCGAGCGCGATGGCGCGGCCGAGATCGACGCGCTTGCGCATGCCGTAGGACATGTCGCCGACAGGCGTGTGGCGCAGCTGTTCGAGTTCGAGGAATTCGATGATCTTCTCGGCGCGCGCGGCGAACTCTTCTTCCTCGCGGCGCGTCGGTCCCCACCAGACAAGCGCGGCAAACGGACCCGTCGACATCCGCAAGTGAAAGCCCGACAGGATGTTCTCCCGCGCCGTCATCGAGGGATAGGTCTGGATGCCCTGGAAGGTCCGGCTGATGCCGAGGGCTGCCCTCTTGTGTGGCGGCAGGCTGGAAATGTCCTTGCCCAGGAATCGCACCGCGCCCGATTGCGGCCGGTAGAATCCCGACAGGCAGTTGAGCAGGCTGGACTTGCCCGCGCCGTTCGGACCGATCACGGCATGGATCTCGCCCCGCTCCACGCTGAGCGACACGGACTTCAGTGTCTCGACGGCACCGAAACGAAGGCAAAGAGCGTTCGCCTCAAGAACCGTCGTCCCTTCCGATGGAATGGGTACGAGGGTCACGACGTCTCCCTTCAGGGACGCGGGTCAGGCGCCTCTGTTGTCTTCTTGTTTTTTTGACTGCTATGCGTCGTCAGCCGAAGCTGACGTCCAGCCCGCACTCGCGTGCGATCAGGAGTGTCTGGATCTGCGAGCTTCCGTCGCCGATCGTGCAGATGCGGTTGTCGCGCAGATAGCGGGACGGCGCACAATCATCCATGAAGCCCCAGCCGCCATGCACCTGGATCGCCATGTTGGCGACCTCGGAGCCGGTTTCCGTCGCATGGAGCTTGGCCATGGACAGGGCCATCAGGTCGTCCTTGCCCTGATCGACGCCCCACGCGGCGCGATAGGTGACAAGACGCGCGCTGTCGACCTTGAGCGCCATCCGGGCGACCAGGTCCTGGATCAGTTGCAGGCGACCGATCGTGCCGCCGAACGCCTTGCGCTCCTTGGCATAGGTGATCGAATGGTCGAGGCTCGCCTGGGCCAGCCCCAGCGAGCAGGCGGCGAGGAAGACGCGAGCGGCCTGATAGCCCTTGTGCAGCACCCAGCGGCCGGCATGCGGCTTGCCGACGATGGCGCTGTCGGGCAACTGGCAATCATCGAGATAGAGCGGTCGCGTGTCCGACGAGCGCCAGCCCATCTTGCGGTACTTCTCGCCCTGGCTGTAGCCGGCGGTGCCCTGCGGGACCAGGAACAGCGTGTATTGCTTGTGCTCGGCCTCGCGCGGGCTGGACACCGCGAGGATCAGCGCGAAGGATGAGATATCGGTGCCTGGATTGGTGATGTAGGCCTTTTCGCCGGTCAGCGACCACAGCCCGTTGCCGAGCGCATTGGCGCGCGTCTTGAAGCCAGCCGTGTCACTGCCCGCATCCGGCTCGGTGCCGGCGATGGAGCAGATCTTCCGGCCACTGATGATGTCCGGCAGCCATTGGCGCTTCTGCTCCTCGGTGCCGTAGCGCTGCAGTGTCAGACCAGTCGCCATCGACACCATGGCCGAGACCGCGAGCGATTGGTCGGCCCGGGCGACTTCCTCGATGGCCAGAACGGCGTCGAACACGCCAAGCCCCATTCCGCCATATTCCTCGGCGAACGGGATCGACATCACACCGAGCTCACCGAGCTTCTTGAAGAGATCCGTCGGGAAGATGGCGTCGCGATCGAGTTGCTCGGCGCGCGGCGCGATTTCCGCTTGTGCGAAGCTGCGCACGCGCTCCTGCAAGGCCAGCTGGTCGGGCGTCAGATCGAAATTCACGGCGTTCTCCCTAAGACTTGTCTTGCAGCCCCTATTCCGGGGTCAGCACATGCTTTTTGGCTCCGCTGCGGGTCTCCTAGTCGTGCAACGTGGCGGATAGTCTGTCGCTGGGCTTGGCCGCCAGCCCACGGGTCGCCATCTCGATGAGAGCGTCGGCGACGTCGGCGGCCGTCCAGGGCCCTTCGGGCGAGTACCACTTGGTGACCCAATGGACGGCGCCGAGCAGCATGAAGATCGCGATCTTCGGATTCAGCGGCAGGATGCTGCCGTCGGCGATGCCTTCCTCGACAAGTCGCCGCATGCGCTTCTCGAACTCGTCGCGCAGCCCGATGATCACCTTGGCCTGGGCGCCGGTCAGGGCATTCTCTTCCAGGATCAGGACCGGCACGCCCATGGCGCCGATCATCTCGCGCAGATAGGTCGACATGCCGATCTGGATTTTCTCAAGACCGGTCCGGCCAGACGCCTCGCCCTGGTCCATGCTCTCGCGGGCAATCTCCATCGCCTCTTCGTGGCACGCGTAGAGCAGGTCCTGCTTGCTGGGCACATAGCGATAGAGAGCGGCCTTGGTGACGCCGAGGCGCTCTGCGACGTCGTCGAGCGAGGTGCCGTGGCTGCCGCGGCGATTGAAGAACCGCGCTGCCTCCCGGATGATCGCCTTGCGCTTGGTCTCAAGCTGCTCGTCCCGATTGGGAAGGGCATTGCCCCAACGCGACATCGTCTGAACTCCGCTTGAGGGGCTCCTGGCCCGCGCTGGCCACAAGTCGCGTGACTTTCACGACACGCTAATGACTGACACATCATTAAAGTGACTGTCAAGTTACCGGATGCCGCCACAGAGGGCGGACCGAAGCTCGCCACGGCCGTCGAGACGCCGAAGGCGAAGGGCTTGGATGTCCACGGATTGGCATGGGAGTTCTCGAGAGCCGCGGACGACGAAGCCAGGTTGACCTGCCGCTGACTTGTCATCCAGCTGCGGTTAGAGCCTCGGCGGGTTTTGCGCGGGACTGCGCGGCGGTAGCCGGGGGCATATCGCGCCACGTGCCCGAAGCCGATGCGGACTGCAGATCGGAAGGGCTGTCGGCAAGCGGTGCTTTGACGATCCACTCGTCGGAGCACGCCGCGCGTATTCAGAATGGTCGGCAGGCAGCCCAGTCCGTGAGGCGGATGAGGAAGGCGTCGGCTGCGTCGAGTTGGGAGCGCTCGATCCACTCGTCAGGCTGGTGGGCCTGCGCGATCGATCCCGGCCCGCACACCACCGCGGACATGCCGGCGGCCTGGAAGAAGCCGGCCTCAGTGCCGAAGGGCATCGCGAAGGGCGGGCCGATGCCGCCGAGAGCGGCGGCCACACCCAGAGCCGACGCGTCGCCGGCAGCCGCCAGGGGCGGAACATGGATATCCCGGCACGTCGACTGGCGGACCTCCGAAGGCAATGCACGCGTCAGATAGGCTGCGACCAGCTGCTCGATTTCACCGGCATCCTGTGGCGTTACCGGCCGGAACTCCCACACCACTTCGCAGGCGGACGGCACAATGTTGATCGCCGATCCGCCCTGGATCCGGCCGATATTGACCGTGGTCTGATCGATTCCTGCTCCGGCGCGGTGTCCGACGGATTTCAGGAAGCTGACGAAATCGGCGGCAGGATAGATTGCACTCGCACCGGCGCTTGGATCGCTGGAATGCGCCGCCTTTCCGTCGAAGCGTGTACGGAAGCCGAGAAAGCCACGATGGCGATCGCCGAGACGCATCCCGGTCGGCTCGCCGATGATGGCGAGCTCAGGCTTCTCCTCATGGGTCAGCAGATCCTCGATCAGGCGCGGTACCCCGAGGCAGCCGACCTCCTCATCATAAGACAGGGCGATGTGGATCGGCCGGGCGAGGTCTGCTGCCGAAAAGCCGCCCGCGGCGGCAAGGCAGGCCGCAACAAAGCCCTTCATATCGGCGACGCCGCGGCCGTAGAGCTTGCCATTGCGCTCGGTCAGACGGAACGGGTCGGACGACCAGTTCTGATCATCCACCGGCACCACATCGGTATGGCCCGAGAGCACGACCCCGCCGGGCCCCTTCGGCCCGAAGCTTGCGAGGATATTGGCCTTGCTCCGGCCGTCGTCGTAGCTCAACCGGACGCGCGCGCCGATGCCGTCGAGGCGATCGGCAACGCGGTGGACGAGCGTCAGGTTCGACCGGTTCGACGTCGTGTCCAGGCCTACCAGCTCCTCAAGCAGGGCGATTGTCGTGGTCATGGCCGGTCACGCCGCGCGCAAGGCCCGCGCGGCGCGGGCCTGCGCGAGACGGGTCTGAGCCAGTCGAAGCGCGGCCGCCTGTGTCGGGACGTCCTCCGCTTCGGCGCTTTGGAGGATGGCGAGCAGCGTGTGGCCAATCCCCGCGACGCCGCGGTCGACGAGGTCCTGATCATAGCCATCGCGCTCGGAGGCAACGCGGATCATGCCGCCGGCGTTGATGACGAAGTCCGGTGCATAGAGAATGCTGCGCGAGCGCAGGACCTCGCCATGCTCCTCGTGGGCAAGCTGGTTGTTGGCCGCGCCTGCGACGATTGCGCAGCGCAGCCGCGTCACCGTATCGTCGTTGAGCACGGCGCCCATGGCGCAGGGCGCGAAGATGTCGACCTCGGCGGCATAGATGGATTCGGGGGCGACGGCCCGCGCGGCGAAGGTCGCGACAGCCTTCGCCACGCGGCTGGCCTGGACATCGCTGACGGTCAGCGATGCGCCGGCTTCATGCAGCAATTGGCAGAGATGCCAGCCGACATTGCCGAGGCCCTGCACCGCGACATGCTGGCCGGCAAGGCTATCTGCGCCCCAGCGATGGCGCACGGCAGCGGCAAGGCCATGGAAGACGCCGAGTGCCGTGGTCGGGGAGGGGTCTCCGGTGCCGCCCAGCGCGACGGGCAGGCCGACAACATGGCGCGTTGCCTTCCTTATCTCCGCGGCATCGGCCACCGTCGTGCCGACATCCTCGGCTGTGATGTAACGTCCCGCGAGCCGTTCGACCGCCCGGCCCATCGCCTCGAGCAGCGATGGTGTCTTCTGGCTCAGCGGATCGCCGATGATCACCGCCTTGCCGCCGCCGAGGTCGAGGCCGCAGGCCGCGGCCTTGTAGGTCATGCCGCGCGACAGCCGCAACGCGTCGCGCAGCGCCGCCTCCTCGTCGGCATAGGGATACATGCGGCAGCCGCCAAGGGCCGGGCCGAGCGTCGTGTCGTGGATTGCGATGATGGCCTTCAGCCCCGCAGCCTCGTCCGAGACGAACACCACCTGCTCGTGATCGCAGAAAGCCTCATGCAGAAAGACGGTCATGGCCTAGCTTCTCCGGGGCGTCGGGATGGGGTGGCGTGGCCGCTGGTCGCGGCAAGGCCGAAGCCACCGAGGATCAGAGCAGCGCCAATGAGATGGAACCACCGCACGGGCTCCCCGAGGATCAGGAAGGCGAGCGCGGCGGTGAACAGCGCAACGAGATGGAAGGAGGCGCCCGTCACGCTCGCTCCGAGCGTCGCGACGCAGCGGTTCCAGATGATGAAGGCCAGCAGCGAGGCGAAGACGCCGATATAGAGCACCGCCGCGATCGGCCCGGGTGTCGTTGGGATCGTCACGCCCTGCGCGAGCTCCCAGATCCAGAACGGCAGCAGCACCAGCAGCCCCGCCGCCATGGTCGCGGCCAGGAAGACCAGCGGATCGAGATCGGCCGGCCGACGGCGCAACAGCACCGAATAGACCGCGTAGTTCGCGACAGCGATCAGCACCAGCGGCTCGCCGCCTGCGAGGCTCAATTCCGACAGCGTCGACAGCTCGCCGCGCGCGACGATCCAGGTCACGCCGATGAAGGAAATGGCGATGCCGGCAAGCGTGCGGGCCGAGACACGCTCGACTCCGAGCAGGAAGGCGGCGAGCGGCACCATCAATGGCAGGGTCGAGTTGAGGAAAGCGACGCTTGCAGCCGGTGCGCTCTGCAGGGAGAGATAACCCAGCGCGTTGTAGCCGGCGATGCCGAAGGCGCCGCAGGCGAAAATGAGGCCGCGGGCGCGGATGAGCGCCTGTCGCTGTGCGCCGATGGCTCCGAGAACGAAGGGAAGCAGGCAGGCGAGTGCGACAACCCAGCGGCCAACCGCCAGCGAGACAGGGGGAAAGGAGCCGGCGAGCGCCCGGCCGAGCACGAGATTGCCGGCCCAGAACAGCGGCGGCAGCGGCAGGAGCAGCATTGGCTGCGCCCATAGGCGCTGGAGGATTGTCATCGCGCCGCCCTCACACGGCGCCGTCGAGGCCGATGCGCAGCCGGCGATTGTGCCGGCCCTTGTTGTCGATCTTCAGGATGCGGATCGGCGGCGAGGCCCCTGTCGAGGCGAGATGCGTGCCGCCGCAAGCCTGCCGGTCGAGGCCGACAATCTCGACGATCCGCACCTTGCCATCCGACGTGGGTGGCGGAGCCACGGAGCGCGAGCGGATCAGGCCCGGCTCCGCGAAGGCCGCTGCCTCCGGAACATGATCCTGGCGGACCACCAGATCCTGCCGGATCAGTGCGTTGACGGTTGTCTCGATCGCGCGCAGGCGCTCGTTGTCGGCATCGGGCAGGTCAAAATCGATGCGCGCGGTGCCGTCCTCGTTCATCTGCACCCCGGTGACGAGCGCCTTGTCGAAATCCTGGAAGACCACCGCGTTGACGATGTGCAGATCGGTATGGAGCGCGCGCATCAAGCGGCGGAACGGAGCATCGACCCGCGCCTCGACGGCGCCCGGCGGCAGCTCGAGCGGCTCGGCCAGGACGTGCCAGAGGTGACCGCCCTCGCTCTCGAAGCCGGAGATCGCGACTTCACCGCCATGCCATGCCAGCGTGCCGCGATCGGGCAATTGCCCGCCGCCGCCCGGATAGAACGGACTTTCCGCGAGCGCGACCCGTCCCGGCCGCGCCTGCACGATGTCGGTCTCCCGTATCAGGACGTCGGGATGGTCGAGGCAGAAGTAGCGGGACATGCGATCTCACCTTGCTGCGGCCCCGGCGGGGCCTTGGCGTGCAGGCGAGACTGGCGTGGTTCGGCATGCGGCTATTGGCGGAAATTGAGCAGGCGGGTCAGCCGGTCGCGGCGCGCACCCATTGCAGCGGCGTGATCCCGTAGGCGCGCTTGAAATGCCGCGTCAGCGCGCTCTGGTCGTAGAAGCCGGCATCGAGTGCAGCAGCAGCGATGGTGGCGCCCCGGTCGAGCGCTGCGATCGCCGCCTTGAGGCGCAATTGCGTGAGATAAGCGTGTGGGGTCAGCCCTGTGGTGCGCTTGAACAGGGCGATCAGTTGGAACGGCGTCAGCCCGACTTCCGCCCCCATCTGTTCCAGCGTGAGTTCCTCCGCATGACGCTCGCGCATGATCTCGCGGATGCGGGCCGCCTTGACCCGGTCGCGCGCCGGTTGCGCCAGTCCGGGTTCGCCGGCGGCATGGCGCCGGATGAGCGTGCCGAAACTGCGCAGGAGAAGCTCGCGCTCCTCAAGAGGATCGTCTCCCTCATCGAGGATGCGATGCAGGCCAAGGAAGGCGTCAATCAGATCGGGGTCGTGGAAGCTGTTGCGTGTGAAATAGGCCGTCGTTTCGAGGCCGAGCGCGGTCTTCAGCGTCTCGATCGCGGGTGGCGTCAGATAGAGCCCGCGATAGACCCAGCGTCGGCTCCAGCCCATCCGTCCCGAATGCGGTTCGTCGGGATTGAACACCAGAAGGGTCGAGGTCTTGGCCTCGTCGCTCCGCCCTCGGCTCTTGAACTCTGCGCCGCCAGCCTCGGTGACGGCGACGACGAAGCCTTCGTGGCTATGGGGTGCGTAGTCATGGCTGGTGAAGTCGGCGACAAGGCAGCTCAGGCCCGGAACCCGAGGGTCGCGCCAGTAGCGGGACGAGTTGCGGAGATCAACGCGGGCCAAGGTGCTATCCGGAGGTCAGGACAGCCGCGATCGTGCGATGATCGAAGCAGGATCGCAATCGCGCGGCAGGCTGCCGAAGACGCGACTGGGCGCTCCCTCGAGGCGCGATGCGAGACAGGCCTGCGCTGCGGCGAGGGTCACGCAGCGCAGGGACCGGAGCAGCTTCCGTCATCGGCGCGAACATGACATCCCCATGGGCAAAACCTCGTCTCGCTCGAAGCTTAGCGGATCGGTCGCCGGTGCCTATAGGCGATAATTGCGCGCCGAGCAGCCTGCCGGCGACCAACCGCACCAATGCGGGCCACGACTGCCACGGCAAGGTCTGGCCGCCGCAATGGTCGAAGGGTCGGGCGGCCATCATCGGCGATGCCGCCCTTGGCATGCCTCGAGCCTTGGCCGTGGCGCGAGTGTCAGCATGCTCTACGCGGTTAAGCTGGCCGCAGCCGTCGAGAAAACCCAGGCATAAGGCGCCGATTCCGCTGATCGAGACGCGGGTTCTTGTGAGCCGCGGACAGCGAGGCCTGACGACCGAAGCGGCCGGGGCTGCCGACACATGCCTGCTCTTCGACCGGGTTCCAGTGGGCTCTTGCCCCTCAAAGCCGGTCTGCGGAGACCAAAACCTGTGCCGGTATCACCCGACAAATCCCGCCGAGATCCAAAAGTTGCTAAGTCATTGAAAAGACTGGCGCACCCATCAGGATTCGAACCTGAGACCTTTGCCTTCGGAGGGCAACGCTCTATCCAGCTGAGCTATGGGTGCATCGTGCGCTGCACAGGCGCTGTTTAACCGATCATCGCCGTCTCGGCAATCGGGGCTTGCAAGTTGCCGGAGAGATTGGGAGGTATCGGGCGACACGCTGCGGGAGACGGCGGGAGGGGGTCTGCATGATTGGTGCATTGTCAGGCGGAGCGGGCTCGGCGCCGCGTCAGGAACCCGCGTCGGAACAGCTCGGCCTTGCCGGCAAGCGCCCCGTCCGGCTTTGGCTTCCAGCTGGCATCGGCCGGGGCGCCGTCCTTGCCGCGAACGCGCTCCTCGCCCTTGTCCTGACCGCCAGTCCTGCGGCGGCGGCCGATGGGCTCGATGGTACCGCCATGGGGCTCATCTGGTGCCTGCCCTTCGTCGGCCTGCTTTTGTCGATTGCCACCGGCCCGGTGCTCTATCCCCATGTCTGGGAGCATCATTACGGCAAGTTCGCGCTTCTCTGGGCCGCGCTGACGGTGATCCCGCTCTATCTCGCCTTTCCCGGCGCGTCGGCAACGGCGGCGCTCGCCCACGCCATCCTGCTCGAATATCTGCCCTTCATCATCCTGATCTTCGCGCTCTACACCATTGCCGGCGGCATCGTGGTCACCGGCAACATCCATGGCGCGCCCATGACCAACACGGCGATCCTCGCCATCGGCGCGGCGCTGGCGAGCCTGGTCGGCACCACCGGCGCCTCCATGGTGATGATCCGGCCGATCATCCGCGCCAACGACGACCGCGTCCACAATGTCCATGTCGTGGTGTTCTTCATCTTCATCGTCTCGAATTGCGGCGGCGCGCTCACCCCGCTCGGCGACCCCCCGCTGTTCGTCGGCTTCCTTAAGGGCGTCGACTTCTTCTGGACCACCAAGGCGCTCTTCACCGAGACCATGCTGGTGATCGCGCTGCTGCTCGCGATCTTCTACGCGGTGGATAGCTATCTCTATGCCAAGGAGGGCCGCACCAAGCCGGATCCGACGCCGGATTCCCGGGTCGGCGTCCAGGGCCTCTCCATGGTCTGGCTGATCGCGGTCATGGTCGCCGCCATCCTGCTGCGCGGCTACTGGAAGCCGGGCATCGGGTTTCGCGTCCTGGGTGTCGAGGTCTCGCTGCAGGACCTGGTGTCCAATGTGGTCATGCTGGGCTCAGGCCTCCTGTCGTTGAAGCTCGGGCGGCCCGAGAACCGCGAGGCCAATGGCTTCAGCTGGGGGCCGGTGCAGGAAGTGGCGAAGCTCTTCGCCGGCATCTTCATCTGCATCGTGCCGGTCCTGGCGATCCTCTCCGCCGGACGCAACGGCGCAGCGGCGCCGCTGGCGGCGCTGGTCTCGCGGCCCGATGGCACGCCCAACGAGGCCATGTATTTCTGGCTCTCGGGCCTGCTCTCCTCGTTCCTCGACAATGCGCCGACCTATCTCGCCTTCTTCGAGCTCGCCGGTGGCGATCCGGCAAAACTCATGGGGCCGCTGGGGCTGACGCTCGCCGCCATCTCCACCGGCTCGGTCTACATGGGCGCCAATTCCTATATCGGCAACGCGCCCAATTTCATGGTGTATGCCATCGCCCGCGACCGGGGCGTCGCCATGCCGTCCTTCTTCGGCTACATGCTCTGGTCCGGCGCGATCCTCGTGCCGATCTTCATCCTTGTGACGCTGCTGTTCTTCATCCGGGGGGCGCCGCTGGCCGGCTGGTAGCCGGCTGGGCTTGCTGCGCAGTCGCCTGATCGCCATCCTTAGGTCCCGATTTCTGGCTGTCCCTCCACCATGATCCGTCTGCTGTTTCGCCTCATCGGCCTCGTCTTCGCGCTTGCCGGCTTCGTGGCGCTGGTCATCGACGGCACGCGCTCCATTGCGGGCAGCCGGCTGATCTACACGGTGGTCGGCGAAACCTGGCGCACGCTCCACCCGGACAGCCTGCTGGCGTTCCAGGCGCTGCTTGAGCGCCGCCAGCTCGGCTGGCTGTGGGATCCCGGCGTGCTGACCCTTCTGGTCCTGCCGACGGCGCTTGTCGGCCTGGTGCTCGGGGCCCTGTTTCTCATGATCGGTCGCAGGCGGGAGCCGCAGATCGGTGTCATCGGCCGGCGGTGAGGCCCGCTGCCCGCCTTGTCACGCAGGCGTGTTTCCCAATCGCCGGGCCGTCCGGTAACACTGGTCGGGGATCGTCCGAATACAGGGCCTTGAAGGAGGAATTGTCATGTTCATGTTCCGCAAGAAGCTCGCTCTCCCGACCGCTGCCGAGGCTCTTCCGGGCCGCACGCAGGCCATGCCCGTGCCCGATCGGCATTTCGTCAACGGCCATGCGCTGAAGGGGCCTTATCCCGACGGCTTCGAGACACTGGTCGTCGGCATCGGCTGTTTCTGGGGCGCCGAGCGCAAGTTCTGGCAGCTGCCGGGTGTCTGGGTCACCGCGGTCGGCTATGCCGGCGGCCTCACGCCCAATCCGACCTATGACGAGGTCTGTTCCGGCATGACCGGCCACAACGAGGTGGTTCTGGTGGTCTATGACCCGGCCAAGGTCTCGACCGAGACGGTGCTGAAGACGTTCTGGGAAAGCCACGATCCGACCCAGGGCATGCGCCAGGGCAATGATGTCGGCACCCAGTACCGGTCCGGCCTCTATGTCGCCAATGCCGCCCAACGCGCCGCCGCCGAGGCCTCGAAGGAGGCCTATGGCAAGGCGCTGGCAGCCCGCGGCTACGGGCCGATCACCACCGAGATCGTCGACGCCCCGGCCTTCTATTTCGCCGAGGACTACCACCAGCAATATCTCGCCAAGAACCCCAATGGCTATTGCGGTCTGGGCGGCACCGGCGTCGCCTGCCAGATCGGGGTCGGAGTGACCGCTTGAAGCCCGTCGCACGACCGGGCGACCTTGCCGCTGCCGCCGCCGCCCATGCCCGCGAGGCCGGGCGGCTGATGGCGGCGCCCAAGGACCCGGTCACGGCCGTTCATCAGGCCCGTCGTCACATCAAGCGCGCCCGCAGCCTCTTGCGGGCGCTGAAGCCGCTGGCAGAGAGCAAGGCCGGCCTGGAAAACGGCCGTCTTCGCGCCGTCGCCCATGCACTCGCGCCGCTCCGCGATGCCCATGCCATGCAGATTGCCGCCGAAACCATCGGCGCCGCGCGCCCGGCCCTCCCCGAGGCCGCCGTCGCGGTCGATCTGCCAAGCCTCGCCCGTGCGCTCGCCCGCCAGGCGAAGTCGATCGCGGGTCTTGCGGCGGCGGATGCGCCCAAGCACTTTCTCGCCCGTGCCGTCGCCCGCTTCTACGGCCGGGCCCGCAAGGCTTTCCGGGCCTATCTGGCCGAGCCTGAGTCCGAACGGCTGCACGAGGCCCGCAAGCGCATCAAGGATTGCCTCCATCTGGTCGAGGCGCTCGGCGTCCTTCGGCCGAAAGGCTCCGATCCGCGGCCGAAGCGGCTGGCAATGCTCGGCGACCTGCTCGGCGAGTTGCGCGATCTCGATCTTCTCGCCGCGAGGCTGGGGCGGGCCGGCAAGCCCTCATCCGCCAAGCGCGTCCGCATCGATGCCCGCCGCAGCCGGCTGGAGCGGCAGATCAGCCGCGCCGGCGCGCGCGCCTTTGCCCGGCCGCGCCGGGATATCCTCGTTGACTGGCGCCGGTCATGACCGCAGCATCCTGGCGCCCGATGCAACCGGCCGATCTTCCCGCGGTCTTTAAAATTGCCACCCTTGTCCACCCGGATTTCCCGGAAAGTGCGGAGGTTTTCGCGGAAAGACTGGCTTTGGCGCCGGAGGGATGTCTCCTTCTTGTTCCGGATAACGTCGCGCTGGGCTATTGCATAAGCCATCCCTGGCGGGCTTTTCAGCCGCCGCCGCTGGACAGTCTCCTGCAGGGTCTCCCGGTGTCTCCGGCAACCTGGTACGTCCACGACGTCGCCATCCTGCCCGAGCTCCGCGGCTCCGGCATGGGGCAGGCGGTGACACGGATCCTGGCGGAGAAGGCGAGCGCGGCGGGGCTTGCCGATCTCTCCCTGGTGGCGGTCAACGGCTCGGCGCCGTTCTGGCGGCGGCAGGGCTTCGAGACCGTCTCAAGGCCCGATCTCGACGCCAAGCTCGCGACCTATGGCGAGGGCGCCCGCTACATGGTCCGGCCGCTTCCAGCGTCATCCGACCTTCCACCAGCGTGACATCGCCGGGCATATCTGCAAGATGCCGCCGTCCCGGCCCCGACCGAGGCCGCGCTATCAGCGTGTCGACCATCGCTGCGACCTCCAGGTCCCCGAGTGCCAAGTCCCGAGTGCCAAGCCCCATGAGTGCAAGGTCATGAGTTCCTTCACGCTCGCCGATCTCGAGACGATCGTCGCCGCCCGCGCCTCCGCGCCGCCGGACCAGAGCTACACCGCCTCGCTGGTCGCCAAGGGGCCGGCCCATTGCGCCCGCAAGTTCGGCGAGGAGGCAATCGAGACGGTCATTGCCGGCGTCGAGGGCGATCCGAAGGCGCTGGTCGCCGAGAGCGCCGACGTGCTGTTCCACCTCATGGTGCTCTGGAAGAGCCGCGGTATCGCGCTTGGCGATGTGCTGGCCGAGCTCGACCGCCGCACGAGCCAGTCCGGCCATGCCGAGAAGGCCGCGAGGCCCCGGACGTGAACGAACCAGCGCAGGTTGCACCCACCGAGTACGAGGAGGCTCTCTCGCCCTACCGCGTCTTCACCCGTGAGCAATGGGCCGCCAAGCGCGCCGACACACCGATGACGCTGACGACCGACGAGGTCACGAAGCTCAAGTCGTTCACCGACCAGTTGTCGATCGAGGAGGTCGAGGCGATCTACCTGCCGATCTCGCGCCTCCTGTCCTTCTATGTCGCGGCCCAGCAGAACCTGTCGCGCGCCAGCCAGGCCTTCCTCGGGGCAACGGACGTCAAGATCCCCTTCGTCATCGGTGTCGCCGGATCGGTGGCGGTCGGCAAGTCGACCACCTCGCGCGTGCTGCAGGCGCTCCTGTCGCGCTGGTCCAACACGCCGAAGGTCTCGCTGGTCACGACTGACGGCTTCCTCTTCCCCAATGCCTATCTCGAGCGCGAGGGGCTGATGAAGAAGAAGGGCTTCCCGGAGAGCTACGACGCCAAGGCGCTGCTGCGCTTCCTGGCCGATGTGAAGGCTGGCAAGCGGCACGTGAAGGCGCCGCTCTACTCCCATCTCGTCTACGATGTCATGCCCGGCGAGACCGCCGAGGTCGACCGGCCCGACATCCTCATCGTCGAGGGCCTCAACGTGCTGCAGACGGGGCGGCCGCCGCGCGATGGCAAGGCCATCCCCTATGTCTCCGACTACTTCGACTTCTCGATCTTCATCGATGCCGAGGAGGACGTGCTGGAGCGCTGGTATCTCGAGCGCTTCATGCGGCTGCGCGACACCGCCTTCCGCGATCCGCAGAGCTACTTCCGCCGCTATGCCGAGAAATCCGACTTCGAGGCGATGAAGACCGCGCTGGCGCTCTGGTACGGCATCAACCTGGTCAATCTGCGCGACAACATCCTGCCGACCCGCCAGCGCGCCACGCTCATCCTCAAGAAGGGCGACAATCACCGCATCGCCGAGGTCAGCCTCCGGCGCGTGTGAGCCGGTCCCTCTTCCGGACGGGATGACAGTGCGGGCCGCCTCGGATAGCTGTTTGGCCACCCGATCGCCCTCAAGGACGCGCCATGACCCAAGAGACCGCTGCCTACGAGACCATCCTTGTCGAAACCCGCGGCAAGGTCGGCCTCATCACGCTGAACCGGCCGAAGGCGCTGAACGCGCTGAACTCCCAGCTGGTCGCCGAGATCAACCTGGCCCTCGACGGCTTCGAGCGCGACCGCGGCATCGGCTGCATGGTGATCACCGGGTCGGAGCGGGCCTTCGCGGCCGGCGCCGACATCATGGAGATGAAGGACAAGGCCTATCCGGAAACCTATCTGGAAGACTTCATCACCGCCTGGGACCGGGTCGCCCAGCGGCGCAAGCCGATCATCGCGGCGGTGGCGGGCTTCGCGCTCGGCGGCGGCTGCGAACTCGCCATGATGTGTGACTTCATCCTGGCGGCCGACACCGCGAAGTTCGGCCAGCCGGAGATCAAGCTCGGCGTCATGCCTGGCGCCGGCGGCACCCAGCGGCTCACCCGCTTCGTCGGCAAGTCGAAGGCCATGGAAATGTGCCTGACCGGGCGGATGATGGACGCCGCCGAGGCCGAGCGCGTCGGCCTCGTATCGCGCGTGATCCCGGCGGCCGATCTGGTCGACGAGGCCCTGAAGGTCGCGGCCCAGATCGCCGACATGTCGATGCCATCGGTCATGATGACCAAGGAATCGGTCAATCGCGCCTATGAGACCACGCTTGCCGAGGGCGTCCGGTTCGAGCGCCGCGTGTTCCACGCCATGTTCTCCATGGCGGACCAGAAGGAAGGCATGGCGGCCTTCGCCGACAAGCGGCCGGCCAAGTTCTCGAACAGCTGAGTTCACCAACAGCTGACGGCACCTGGAGCCTTCGCCATCAAAGGGCCTTATCGCGCCGCAGCATTCTGTGGCACGATGAGCGCGCTCTGCTGGTGGAGGCCCCATGACCTATGTCGCCGACCTTCTCGCAACCGTCTCCAGGCGCAGCCGGGAACTGATCGGTTGGCCCGAGGCCGACACCCGCCCGCGCAAGGCCGCCGATCTCAGCCTGCTGGCCGATGCCCTGCTGTCCAGACGGGGCGAGGCCTCCGGCGTCGCCCTCGCCCGCGATATCCTGACCGGCTATGAGGCGCTCGACGCCGACGGGCGGACCGAGGTCCTGCTCGCCATTGCCGACCGGCTTGGTCCCGACCGCAAGCGGCTGGCCGATGCCATCGAAGCCTATTCCGCCGATCCGACCGAGGCCAGAGCCGCCGCCCTCCATGTGGCGGCCGAGCCGCGCCGGCAGGAGCTTGTCCGCAGGCTCAATCTCGCGCCGCGTGGAACCTTGTCGCTGGTCCGGCTGCGCGAGGACGTGCTGGCCAGGCTCGACGATCATCCCGGCCTCAAGGTGCTCGACACCGATCTCGTGCACCTGTTCTCGTCCTGGTTCAACAGAGGCTTCCTGGTTGTGAGGCGCATCGACTGGTCGACCCCGGCCAATATCCTGGAAAAGATCATCCGCTACGAGGCGGTCCACGAGATCCGCGACTGGGACGAGCTCAGGCGCCGGCTGGAGCCCGAGGATCGGCGCTGCTACGCCTTCTTCCATCCCCAGCTCGAGGACGAGCCGCTGATCTTCGTCGAGGTGGCGCTGACCGCCGAGATCCCGGCGGCCATCGGCCCGCTGATCGCTGAGGGTGGCACGCCCATGCCGGCCGACGACGCCCGCGTCGCCGTGTTCT
This sequence comes from Phreatobacter aquaticus, assembly GCF_005160265.1. Lineage (NCBI taxonomy): Bacteria > Pseudomonadati > Pseudomonadota > Alphaproteobacteria > Hyphomicrobiales > Phreatobacteraceae > Phreatobacter > Phreatobacter aquaticus. The sequence goes on from NZ_CP039865.1 coordinate 1,330,799, forward strand.
ATTCGATCTCCAATTGCCAGAACGGCCTGGCCGGGATCTCCTTTGGCTCGTTTCTCATCAAGCAGGTGGTGGAGGAACTGAAGCGCGAGCTGCCCAAGCTCACCACCTTCGTCACGCTGTCGCCGGTGCCGCGCTTCGCTGCCTGGCTCGCCAAGGAACGGGCCACCGAGACCGGCGCGCTGACATCCGAGGAGCGCGGCGCGCTGGCGGCGCTCGACAAGCCCGACTGGCGGGAAAGCCCTGCGCGCGTCGAGAAGCTGGACCGGCTGCTGGCGCGTCTGGCCGCACGGTACTTTCTGACCGCCAAGGGCACCGGAAACCGGCCGCTCGATCCGGTCGCCCGCTTTCATCTCGGCAATGGCGCAAGGCTGGAGCGGATCAACGCCGGCGCCGATCTTTCAGCGTCCGGGCTCGCCCAGTCGCATGGCGTGATGGTCAACTACCTCTACGATCTCGGGCGGATCGAGGAGAACCACGAGGCCTATGCCGAGCGGCGGCAGGTGGTGACCAGTTCGGCGGTCAAGAAGCTCGCCGACGCCAAGGCCTGAACCGGTCGTTCTCCAGGGTAATAAGGTTACACGTCTCACCAAGCCGTGTTTTGGCGGCTGGGCATGGCCTTTCTAGGGTCCTTCCGATGCGTCACATGCATCCAAGACAAGGGAGGACCACCATGACGTCACATCGCTCCGCCATCCGGACCCTGACTGTTCTCGGCGCGGCCGCAGCTGCGGCCCTGCTCTCGGCCGCTCCGGCCACAGCTCAGCAGGCGAATATGAGCTTCTTCATCACCTCGGCGGGACCGGGCAATGGCGCCAATCTCGGCGGGCTCGAGGGCGCCGATCGCCACTGCCAGACGCTTGCCGCCGCTGCCGGCGCGGGTGCCCGCACCTGGCGCGCCTATCTGTCGACGCAAGGCGCCAACGCCGTCAATGCGCGCGACCGGATCGGCCGTGGCCCGTGGCAGAACGCGCGCGGCGTGGTCATCGCCAAGGATGTCGCCGAACTGCACGGCCAGAACAACATCACCAAGCAGACCGCTCTCACCGAGACCGGTGCTGTGGTCAACGGCCGTGGCGATACGCCGAACATGCATGACATCCTGACCGGCAGCTAGGCCGACGGCACCGCCTTCACCGGCACCGACGACCGCACCTGCGGCAACTGGACCAAGAGCGGCGACGGCAATGCCATGGTCGGCCATCACGACCGCGCGGGCCTCGACACCTCGCCGCCGGCCCTGTCGTGGAACACCTCGCATCCGACGCGCGCCTGCAACATCGACGCGCTCAAGGCGACCGGTGGCAACGGCCTGTTCTACTGCTTCGCCGCAAATTGAGCCGTATGGCCGTCATCGCCAATTCGGCGTGATCGGCGCAACCAAACGAACCTCTGCGGAGTATCGGCTTCACCCGGAGCCGAACCCGCAGAGGCCAACATGCACATCCCCCGCCGCCACGCACTGAGCCTCCTGTCGGCAGGTGCAGCGCTCCTGCCCTTTGCGCCGGCCCGCGCCCTGGCCCAGCTCTTCGGAGGTCAGGCGCTCGCCAGTGACGTGTCCTTCGGTCCGGCTGCGCGCCACAAGCTGGACATCTACGCGCCTCCACGAGACGGTACCCGACGCCCGGTCGTCCTGTTCATCTATGGTGGCTCCTGGTCGAGCGGCTCGAAGGAGACCTATGGCTTTGTCGGGCAGGCGCTCGCGGCGCGCGGTTTCGTAACCGTCATCGCCGACTACCGGCTGGTGCCGGAGGTCCGCTTTCCCGGTTTCGTCGAGGATGGCGCGCTTGCGCTCCGCTTCATCCGCCAGTCAATCGCGACTTATGGCGGCGATCCCCAGCGCATCTCGGTGCTGGGCCATTCGGCCGGCGCCTACAACGCCGTGATGCTGGCGCTCGATCCCCGCTTCCTGGCAGGAGCAGGCGTTCCGCCCGGAACGATTCGCCGTGTCGCCGCGCTGTCCGGCCCCTACGACTTCCTGCCGCTTGACCATCCCTCGACCATCGCCGCTTTCGGCCAGACGCGCGATCTCTCCCGCACCCAGCCGGTCAATCTCGTCCGGCGAGGCGCGCCGCCCATGCTGCTTGGTACTGGCACCGCCGACACGACGGTCCTGCCGCGCAATTCGGAGGCCTTGGCGCGGCGGCTTCAGGCGGCCGGCTCACGCGTCGAGCTGCGCCGCTATGAGGGCGTCGGCCATCCCGGTACGATCCTGGCGTTCAACGGGTTCCTCAGCGGAACAGCGCCGACGCTTGCCGATGTGACACGCTTCTTGGGCGCCGGCTGAGGCCTCAATCGCCGATCGCGGCGCCGATCCGCGCCGTGCCGGTCTGGCCGTTGTCGCGCACCCAGTTCAATGAGCGCGGCCCCGTCCGTGTCAGGCGGAAGCAGGATTGCGCACCGTCATACCATTTGGTGAAACGCTGGCAGAGCTGGTCGCCGGAAATCCACCAGCGTCCGGTATCCTTGGGCGCCAGATAGCGGCCGAGCCCAAGCGCCTCGCCATTGCCGTCGACGCGGCCTCCGGGCCGGTAATTGAGCGGGAATTCGCCGCCAAGCGGCACGGCGAGATAGACAGCCCGTCCCGCGATGTCAGCACGGATGTCATCGCCGGACATCGGCGAGGCGGCGGCAAGGGTCGGGAACAGGGCAATCGTCAGGACGGCAAGGCGATATCGCATAGGGTCCTCCAGGCGCTTGGGTTAAGCGGGCGCGATTGTGGCTCCGATGACCGGACTACGCGCGAAGAGGGCTTCTGGATGCATCGGCGTTGGAGGAAATGACGACCTGAACGCGAAAGGGCGACCCGAAGGCCGCCCTTTGCTGATCAATGAGCCTGAGGAACCTCAGGCGAAGCGGCTCTGCCTCACTCGGCAGCGTCGCCCTCGCCGGCTTCCTTCTGCTTCTTCTCGAGGTCTTCGCCGGTCACCTGGTCGACGATCTTCATCGACAGGCGGGTCTTGCCGCGATCGTCGAAGCCGAGCAGCTTGACCTTCACCTTGTCGCCTTCCTTGACCACGTCGGACACCTTGGCGACGCGGTTGGCAGCGAGCTGCGAGATGTGGACGAGGCCGTCGCGCGAACCGAAGAAGTTCACGAAGGCGCCGAAATCGACCACCTTGACGACGGTGCCGTCGTAGATGAGGCCGAGCTCGGGCTCCTGGGTGATCGACTTGATCCAGTTGACCGCCGCGCGGATCGATTCGCCATTGGCGGATGCGACCTTCACGGTGCCGTCGTCCTCGATGTTGACCTTGGCGCCGGTCTTCTCGACGATCTCGCGGATCACCTTGCCGCCGGTGCCGATCACTTCACGGATCTTGTCGGTCGGGATCTTGAAGCTCTCGATGCGCGGGGCATGCTCGCCGAGCTCCGAACGCGCCGAGGTCAGCGCATTGGCCATCTCGCCGAGAATGTGCTCGCGGCCACCCTTCGCCTGGCTGAGGGCGACCTTCATGATCTCCTCGGTGATGCCGGCGATCTTGATGTCCATCTGCAGCGAGGTGATGCCCTCGGCCGAGCCGGCCACCTTGAAGTCCATGTCGCCGAGGTGATCCTCGTCGCCAAGGATGTCGGACAGAACCGCGAAGCGCTCGCCCTCGAGGATGAGGCCCATGGCGATGCCCGCGACCGGCCGCTTGATCGGCACGCCGGCATCCATCAGCGCCAGCGAGGCGCCGCAGACCGTGGCCATCGAGGAGGAACCGTTGGACTCGGTGATCTCCGAGACGACGCGGATCGTGTAGGGGAACTCGTGCTTCTCCGGCAGCATCGGATGCACCGCGCGCCAGGCGAGCTTGCCGTGACCGACTTCGCGGCGGCCCGGACGGCCCATGCGCCCAGCTTCACCCACCGAATAGGGAGGGAAGTTGTAGTGCAGGAGGAAGTTCTCCTTGTAGGTGCCGTTCAGCGCGTCGATGAACTGCTCGTCCTCGGCGGTGCCGAGCGTGGTGACCACGAAAGCCTGGGTCTCGCCGCGGGTGAACAGCGCCGAGCCGTGGGTGCGCGGCAGGATGCCGACTTCCGAGACGATCGGGCGAACCGTCGTCAGGTCGCGGCCGTCGATGCGCGAGCCGGTATCCAGGATGTTCAGGCGAACGACCTTGGCCTCGAGCTCCTTGAACACGCCGGCAACCACCAGCTTGTCGTGCTTGCCTTCGCCTTCGCCGGCGAAAGCGGCGATCGCCTTCTTCTTGACCTCGCCGACCGCGCTGTAGCGGGCGGTCTTCTCGCGGATCGTGTAGGCAGCGCGCAGCTCCTTCTCGACCAGCTTCAGCATCTCGGCCTCAAGGGCGGAGTGGTCCGGCGGCGTGAAGTCGCGGGGTTCCTTGGCGGCCTTCTCGGCGAGCGCGACGATCGCGTTGATCACCGGCTGGAAGTACTTGTGGCCGAACATGACGGCGCCGAGCATCACCTCTTCGGAGAGCTCCTGGGCTTCCGATTCCACCATCAGAACGGCGTCGGCGGTGCCGGCGACGACGAGGTCGAGCTTCGATTCCTTCATGTCGTCGATATAGGGGTTCAGGACGTATTCGCCGTCGATATAGCCGACGCGCGCGCCGCCGATCGGGCCCATGAAGGGCACGCCCGAAAGCGTCAGGGCAGCGGAGGCCGCGACCATGGCGAGGATGTCCGGATCGTTCTCCATGTCATGGGAGAGCGTCGTGACGATGACCTGGGTCTCGTTCTTGTAGCCGTCGACGAAGAGCGGACGGATCGGACGGTCGATCAGGCGGGAGACCAGCGTCTCGCGCTCGGTCGGCTGTCCCTCACGCTTGAAGTAGCCACCGGGGATGCGTCCCGCGGCGAAGTACTTCTCCTGGTAGTTGACGGTCAGCGGGAAGAAGTCGATGCCGGCCTTCGGCTCGTAGTTGGAGACGACGGTGGCGAGCACCGAGGTGTCGCCATAGGTGGCGAGCACGGCGCCGTGCGCCTGGCGGGCGATCTTGCCGGTTTCGAGAACGAGCTTGCGACCACCCCAGGTGATCTCCTCGCGATGAATGTCGAACATGGAATTCCTTTCTCGGACGTACGGACGAGAGACGGCCATGCGCAAGACGGCGAGAAGCTCGATCCGGGCGTCAGACGCCCCGAGCTCCTTGCGATCCTGCCATGGCGGTCAGTCTGTCCAGTGGCTTGGCTTTCAAGCAGGGGCGGCGACCCTTCGCAGCCCCGAATATGGGAGCGCCCGGGAGCGGACGATCCCCTGTCTGGGACACCGGCAGCTCCACGACAGGTGGCAGCTTCGGGTCCGGATGCGAAACGGCCCCGCGCTCGATTGAGCGGCGAGGCCGGTTCCAGATATCAGCGGCGGATGCCGAGGCGCTCGATGAGCGACTTGTAGCGGGCCTCGTCCTTGCGCTTCAGATAGTCGAGAAGCGAACGGCGCTGGGAGACCAGCTTCAGCAGACCACGACGCGAATGGTTGTCCTTCACGTGGGTCTTGAAATGCTCGGTGAGGTTGGTGATGCGGGTCGTCAGGATGGCAACCTGGACTTCGGGCGAACCGGTGTCGCCTTCCTTCGTGGCATATTCCTTGACGACTTCAAGCTTGCGGGCGTCGGTGATCGACATCGGGTGATCCTTAAGGTGTGATGTTGGTCTTGCGGCCAAGCCGGGATGTCGTCCAGCGTGGTCGGGCGGTTCCGGAGAATGTCGGTGACGGTGTCTCGCGGACCGGCAGTGCCATGGGGCACCACCGAAGGCGCGGCTTATACACGAAAACGGGCGCAAGGGAAGCGTGCCGGATCACGGGGGCCGGCTTGGGCTCACCGGGCAGGGGGAGACAGACGCCATGGCCGACCCGGTTGACCCGCCCTTTGCCGATGCCAGCGTGGCTGCGATCTATGCGGCCTATCCCCCGGAGCTTCGCGCGAGGCTGCTTGACCTGCGACGCCTGATCTTCGAGACCGCGGACGCCACGCCCGGGGTCGGTGCGCTCGTGGAAACCCTGAAATGGGGACAGCCCAGCTACCTGACGCCGTCCGGCAGCGGCAGCACGATCCGCATCGACCAGGTCAAGCGGGATGATGCGCGCTATGCCCTGTTCGTCCATTGCCAGACCGATCTGGTGGCGACGTACCGCGCGCTCTATTCCGATGAGCTCCGCTTCGAGGGCACCCGGAGCATCGTCTTCGAGCGCGATGCGCCCTTGCCCCGCGCGGCGCTTGGCCATTGCATCGCACTGGCGCTGACCTACCACAGCCGCAAGCGCAGGGCTTGAAGCGGTAAACAGCGATTCCAACAGCGCATGGGCCGGATCATAATGGCATGATGGATCGAGCGACCGCTTCCCTTGTCCCGGTGCCGGATGGGCGCCAGTCCGTCCGTGCGCTGGCGATTGCGCGCGGTACGACGCGGCTGCTCGCGGCGCTCGATTTCGCGATCGTGCCCGAATTGCCGCTGCCATCCGGCCGCCGTGCCGACCTGACAGCGCTTTCGGCCAACGGCACGATCTGGATCGTCGAGATCAAGTCGTCGATCGAGGATTTCCGCGCCGACCGCAAATGGGCCGACTACCGAGCCCATGCCGATCGCGTGCTGTTCGCGGTGGCCCCCGATTTCCCGGTCGAGGTCCTGCCCGAAGATGCCGGTCTGATCCTGGCCGACGGCCATGGTGCCGAGATCATCCGCGAGGGCGTTGCGGCGGCGCTGCCGGCGCCCACCCGCAAGGTCATGATGCTGCGCTTTGCCCGCGCCGCCGCCAGCCGCCTGACCATCCTGCACGACCCGCAGGCGCGCCTGCCGCAAGAATTCTGATACCACCAGCCAAAGGTTCGCTCATGCACCCGAACGCGCTCTCCCTCCGGCCCGGCCATCTGCCACCAGGCGCCATCGGCCATGGCCGCGCTGTCGTGAAGCCGAATTATGCCTTCATGCCGCCGGAAGGCATCCTGTCGAGCAGGCTGCCGGACTACGAGCAGACCGTCGTCCATTTCCAGGCGGCACCGGCTCTGGGCGCCGAGTTCGCACAGGCTCTGCTGGCGATCGCGCCGGGTGGCGGCACGCGCGGGATGATCCTGGCACAACCGCAGCACTTCTTCTTCGTGATCGAAGGCACCGTGGTGATCCACGTCGAGGATGGGGAGCCGCAGGAGCTGACCGCCGGCGGCTTCGCCTACCTGCCGCCGGGAACACGCTTCAGCCTGCGCAATGAATCCCCAGGCCCCGCCCGGGTAGAGCGCCTGACCAAGCCTTATGAATCGATCGGCCTGCCGCCGCCGGACCCGATCGTTTCCCATCGCGACAAGGTGCCGGCCACCAACCTGACAGGCGCGGAAGGCCGCAACTGGAAACTGCTGCTCGGCGCCGGCGACTTCCGCTTCGACATGGAGATCAACATCCTGTCGTTCCAGCCGGGCGCCTATTTCCCCGATGTCGAGACCCACATCATGGAGCACGGCCTGGTCATGCTCGAGGGGCAGGGCCTGTACTATCTCGCTGGCGACTGGCACGAGATCTGGGCTGGCGACTTCATCTGGATGGGCGCCTATTGCCCGCAGCAATTCTATCCCACGGGCTTTGGCGAGGCCGCCTACCTGCTCTACAAGAACGTCAATCGCGACATCAGCTTCTAGAGCTCAGCGCGGCGCCCGCTTGGCAAGGATGCGCTGCAGGGTGCGGCGGTGCATGCCGAGCCGTCGCGCCGTTTCCGAGACATTGCGGCCGCAGAGTTCATAGATGCGTTGGATGTGCTCCCAGCGCACCCGGTCAGCCGACATCGGGTTCTCCGGCAGCTCGGTTGTCGTGCGCACCAGCGCCATCAGCGCCGCGAAGACCTCATCGGCATCGGCTGGCTTGGCGAGATAGTCGACGGCACCGAGCTTCACCGCCGTGACGGCGGTCGCGATATTGCCATAGCCGGTGAGGATCACCCCGCGCGCGTCGGGCCGGGCCGCCTTCAGTGCCGAAATGACGTCAAGGCCGTTGCCATCGCCAAGCCGCATGTCGACCACGGCAAAGGCGGGAGGGTTGGCGGCGACGGCAGACAGGCCATCGGCGACGCTGTCGGCCGAGGTGACGGCAAAGCCGCGCGCTTCCATGGCGCGGCTCAGGCGCTGCAGGAACGGCCGGTCGTCATCGACGATCAGCAGCGAGCGGTCGGCAGGGAGCATCGCCGCTGCGGTTTCCTGGTCAGGCATCAACGATCCCCCGATGGCGCGCATTGCCGCGCTTGTCAGACGTTACTTAAGCTGTCCCGCCAGTTGCTCAAGCCTCGGTGGCCGGATGAGGCGCGGCAAAGGGCCGCGTTTCACTGATCCCGTCAAAGGCCGATTTCGGCCAGATGATCTCGACGATGGCGCCGGTTTCCGGGGCCTGACGGTTGCGCCAGGCAATGCGGGCGCCCGAGCGTTCGAGGAAGCGCTTGGCGATGAACACCCCGAGGCCGAGGCCCGTGGGCTCCTCGCCCGGCTGGTCGCTCATGCCAGGGCGGCGGCGGCCGCGCACCCGCTGGTGTGTGAGGTAGGGTTCGCCCATCCGGTCGATGACATCAGCCGCAAGACCAGGGCCATCGTCGATCACGGTCACCGTCACTTCGGTCTCGGTCCAGCGTGCGGTCACGTTGACCTCCGATCGCGCGAAATCGACCGCGTTCTCGACGATGTTGCCCAGGCCATAGAGAACGCCCGGATTGCGCTGAAGAACCGGTTCGCCCTCGCGGATCTCGGGCAGGCTGACATTGATCTGGATGTCGAAGAACCGATGCGGCTGCACCACTTCCTCGATCAGCTGGGCGAGTGGCATCGTGTCAAAGGGGGCGTCACCGCTCGACAGGCTCTTCAGCTTCGCCAGGATGTCGCGGCAGCGCTTCACCTGTTCGCCCAGAAGCTTGATGTCCTCGCCGATCGGCCCGTCCTTGGGCAATTCCCCGGCGAGCTCCTTGGCGACCAGCGCGATGGTCGCGAGTGGTGTGCCAAGTTCATGGGCTGCCGCGGCCGCAAGCCCGTCAAGCTGGGAGAGATGCTGTTCGCGGGCGAGCACAAGCTCCGCTGCGGCGAGGGCATCATTGAACTGGCGCGATTCCTCGGCCACCTGCCACGCGTAGATGCCGATGAAGCAGATGCACAGCATGAGGGCGACCCAGACGCCGGCCAGATAGAGCGACGGCAGCCGCAATTCGTCGCGCCATTCCCACGGCAGCGGCATATGGAACAGCGCGACGATGGTGGCGCCGATGATGGCGAGCCCTGCGATGATCACCGTCATGCGGGTGGGCAGCGCGGTCGCCGAGATCAGGACGGGCGCCAGCAGCAGGAAGGCGAAGGGGTTTTCGAGCCCGCCGGTCAGCGAAAGCAGGAATGTCAGCTGCAGAATGTCCCAGGCGAGCGATGCGCCGGCCTCCGGCGCGGTCAGACGGTGGTTTGCGGGATAGCGCCAGCGCAGCGAGATATTCAGCCAGGCCGAGGCGCCAACCGCGATCATGCACCATTCGATGGGCAGCGCCGAATCCATGAAGATGAACACGGACAGGATCGCCGCGCTCTGGCCGACAATCGCGAACCAGCGCAGCCGCAGCAGCGTTTCCAACCGGACGCTGCGGCGCCAGGTCGGCTCGAACGGAAAGGGCGGGGCTGGCTGCAGCTTCATGGGTTGAGCTTAGTCCTGCTGCGCGAGATCGGCCACCACGGCGTCCAGAACGGGAAAGCCGGCTGGCGTGACCTTGAGCCGGTTGGCGCTGGGCCTGGACACCAGGCCCTCGGCTTCGAGGAAACGGATCCGGCCGTCGTCGAGCGCGCGGCCGGACAGGGCCTCGTAGCGGGCAAGGTCGATACCCTCGGCGAGGCGCAGGCCCATGACGAGGAACTCGTCGGCATTCTCGATCTGGACCAGGTGTTCTTCGGCGATGATGCCGGTGCCGTGCCGCTCCACGAGGTCGAGCCAGGTCTCGGGATGCCGCTCCGTCGAGGTGGCGATCCGGCCGTTGCCAAGGGTGAGGCGCCCGTGCGCGCCGGGGCCTGCGCCGACGAAATCGCCGGATCTCCAGTAGATCATGTTGTGCCGGCACTCGGCGCCGGGGCGGGCATGATTGGAAATCTCGTAGGCCGGCAATCCGGCGGCGTTGCAGATCTCCTGCGTGAGATCATAGAGCACGCGCCCCATGTCCGGATCGGGCATGGCAAGCTTGCCGGCCTTGTGAAGCGCCTCGAACATCGTGCCGGCCTCGATGGTCAGTTGGTAGAGCGACAGGTGCTCGGCAGCCTCCCCGATGGCGCGGCGTAGTTCCGCCTCCCAGGCCTCGGGCGTCTGGCCCGGGCGCGCATAGATCAGATCGAACGAGTAGCGGTCGAAATGGCGCCGTGCGATGTCGACGGCGGCGAGCGCCTCATCGACCGAATGCATGCGCCCGAGGCTCTTGAGGTCGGTATCGTTGAGTGCCTGGACACCGAGCGACACCCGGTTGACGCCGGCCGCGCGGAACCCCTTGAAGCGCTCGGCCTCGACGCTGGTCGGATTGGCTTCCAGCGAGATCTCGCAGTCGGGGGAGATCGTCCAGAGCCTGGCGATCCGGTCGAGCACGGCGCCGACCGTGCTCGGCTCCATCAGCGACGGGGTGCCACCGCCGAGGAAGATGGAGGAGACGGTGCGCCCCGGCGTCCGTGCGGCAGCGCTACCAAGCTCGCGCGCAAAGCCTGCGACAAAGCGCTCCTGATCCGGCGCGGCGTGCCGGACATGGCTGTTGAAATCGCAATAGGGGCATTTGGACGCGCAGAACGGCCAATGGACATAGACCCCGAAGCCGGGATCACCCTTGCCGCCCATGCCTGGAATCGTGTTGCCCATCATCGGCTCAAGATAGGTCTCTCAAGCCGTCTTCGCGAGCAGCGTCTGGGCAAGGCCGATGAAGGCGCGGGCCCGGTGCGACAGGCCCTGGCCTTCCGGCGGCAGACCATGCTTCTCAGTCGCGGTCATTTCGCCAAAGGTGCGCTGGTGGCCGTCGGGCAGGAACATCGGATCATAGCCGAATCCGGCGGCACCGCGCGGCGGCCAGACCAGCGTGCCGAACACCCGCCCCTCGAAGATCGCCTCATCGCCGTCCGGCCAGGTCACGCAGAGTGCGGCGACGAAATGCGCGCGCGCGCCGGTCGTCGTGATCCCGCGCAGGGCCAGTTCGTGATTGACGCGGCCCATGGCGGCGTCGAAGTCGCGGGGGTTCCCGGCCCAGTCGGCGGTGAACAGGCCGGGCGCGCCGTCGAGCGCATCGACGGCGAGGCCGCTATCGTCCGAGATCGCCGGCAGCCCGGTGGCCGTGGTCGCGGCGCGCGCCTTGATCGCGGCGTTCTCGGCATAGAGCGTGCCGGTTTCTTCGGGTTCCGGTAGCCCAAGTTCGGCGGCCGAGACGATGTCGATGCCGTAAGGACGCAGAAGATCGCGGAATTCCGCGAGCTTGCCCTTGTTGTGGGTGGCAATGACCAGCTTCGTTCCGGGCGCGAGATGACGGGACGTCATGCCACGGCCGTCTTTTGCAGGTCGACCAGCCTGGCGCAGCCGGACTTGGCGAGCGCCAGGAGCTGCATCAGTTCATCCTCGGAGAAGGGCGTCTTCTCGGCGGTGCCCTGGATCTCGACGATCCCGCCCGAGCCGGTCAGCACGAAATTGGCGTCGGTTTCGGCTTCCGAATCCTCAGCATAATCGAGGTCGAGAACCGGCGTGCCATTGTAGATGCCGCAGGACACGGCCGCGATATGGTCCTTCAGCGGGTTGGTCTTGACCATCGAGCGCGCCTGCATCCAGGCGATGCAGTCGTGCAGGGCCACCCAGGCGCCGGTGATGGATGCGGTGCGGGTGCCGCCATCGGCCTGGATCACATCGCAATCCACCGTGATCTGGCGTTCGCCGAGCGCGGGCAGATCGACGATGGTGCGCAGCGAGCGGCCGATCAGCCGCTGGATCTCGTGGGTCCGGCCGGACACCTTGCCGGAATTCGATTCCCGCCTCGTCCGCTCCAGCGTCGCGCGCGGCAGCATCGAATATTCCGCCGTCACCCAGCCGCGGCCCTGGCCGCGCAGCCAGGCAGGCGGCTTTTCCTCGAGCGAAGCCGTGCACAGCACATGGGTATTGCCGAACTTCACGAAGCACGATCCTTCCGCATAGCGGGCGACCGCACGTTCGAGCGAGACGGGGCGCAGCACATCCGGAGCGCGTTTGGAGGGTCGCATGGCAGTTTCCCGGCTGGATCAAAGGTCGGGCGGTTCTAGAGGTCGCCGCCCATGGGGGCAAGGTTGCTTGCAAATGCCATCAAGCGCTTGATCATCGGGCCGTGACCGCCCAAGTTCATGCGTGGAGTATTGCCCCTTGTCCGCCGAATTTCCGCGTTCCGCATCGTCCCTGTCAGCGCTCGCCCAGCTCGACGAGCGATCCCGCGAGATTTTCCGCCAGATCGTCGAGAGCTATCTGGCGACGGGCGAGCCTGTCGGTTCGCGCAACCTCTCCAAGATTCTGCCGATGACGCTGTCGCCGGCCTCGATCCGCAATGTCATGCAGGACCTCGAGGAGGCGGGCCTCATATTCGCGCCGCACACCTCCGCTGGCCGCCTGCCGACGGAAACCGGACTGCGCTTCTTCGTCGATGCGCTGATGCAGTTCGGCGACCTCGCCGAGGACGAGCGCCGCTCGATCGATGCCCAGGTCGCGGCCTCAGCCGATGCGCGCCCCCTTGAGACCGTTCTCGCCGACGCCTCCCAGCTTCTGTCCGGCTTGTCGCGCGGCGCTGGCGTCGTGCTGTCCACGAAGTCCAATGCCCGCCTGAAACATGTCGAATTCGTCCGCATCGAGCCCGAGCGTGCGCTCGTCGTGCTGGTCTCGGAGGATGGCCAGGTCGAGAACCGCCTGGTGCCGATCCCCATGGGCCTGCCGCCTTCGGCACTGGTCGAGGCGACCAATTTTCTCAATGCCCGCATTCGGGGCCGAACGCTCGTGGAAGCGCGCGACGAGCTGCAGAACGCGCTCGCTTCCGCCAAGGCCGAGCTGGACGGTCTGACCCAGAAACTGGTCGAGGCGGGGCTGGCGTCCTGGTCCGGCGGCGATCCGGGCGCCCGCCAGCTCATCGTCCGCGGCCAGGCCAACCTGCTCGGCGATCTCCGGGCCATGGAGGATCTGGAGCGCATCCGGCTCCTGTTCGACGACCTCGAATCCAAGCGCGATCTCGTCGATCTGCTCGGGCAGGCCGAGACGGCGGAGGGCGTGCGCATCTTTATCGGCTCGGAGAACAAGATGTTCTCGCTGTCGGGCTCCTCCATGATCGTCGCGCCCTACCGCGATGGCCAGAGCCGCATCGTCGGCGTGCTCGGCGTCATCGGACCGACCCGGCTCAATTATGCCCGGATCGTTCCCATGGTGGACTATACCGCCAAGATCATGTCTCGTCTGATCAAGTGACCCTTGGTCAGGTTCGTCACAGGATCGCCACGGGATGCCGGTTGAATGCCAGGATGCGGCCCTGAAGGCCGCCAAACCATCGCCCAAGGAGATCGAGATGCACGGCAAGTTCGCCTGGAATGAGCTGATGACCGACAACATTCCCAAGGCGAAGGACTTCTACGCCCGCACCCTGGGCTGGACCTTCGATGCCTTCCAGGTTCCCGATTCGGAATACTGGATCGCCAAGACGCCCGACGGGGCGGCGGTTGCCGGCATCATGTCCCTGCCACCGGATGACCCGGAAGCCCAGCCCGGCTGGCTCGGCTATATCCAGGTCGACAATGTCGACCAGCGCATCCAGGCAGTCACCGCCGCTGGCGGCCAGCTGCTGCAGGATCCGTTCGACATTCCGGGCGTTGGCCGCATCGCGATCATTGCCGACCCCTCGGGCTCGGTCATCGGCTGGATGACGCCGCCTGTCCCGCAGGCCTGACGTCGATCTCAGGCGGCTGGCCGGTTCACCCTGCGCATCGTCAGGTTGATCCGGCCGCCATCCTTCAGGAGACCACTGGTGCCCGGAATGATCCGGTCGACGCCGTGGAAGGCGAGGCGCGCCTCGCCGCCGAACACCAGCGCATCGCCGGACGCGAGCTTGACCGACAGGGTCTTGCCGCCACGACTGGTGCCCCCGATGCGAAACAGCCCTGTCTCGCCGAGCGAGATCGACACGACGGGCGCGTCGAAATCCTGCTCGTCCCGGTCCTGGTGCAGTCCCATTCGCGTGCCGGGGGCATACCAGTTGATCAGGCAGGCCTCGGGCGGATGGGGATAGCCGGAGATGGTCGTCCAGACATCAAGCGCGGCGTCGGGAATGGCCGGCCACGGCTTGCCGGTCGCCGGATGCAGGGGCTGGTAGCGGTAGCCCGCGACGTCGGACACCCAGCCGAGCGGCCCGGCATTGCTCATCTTCACCGAAAAGGGCTTGGCCGTCCGCGGCATCACCGGCTGGAACAGCGGCGCGTCCCGCAGGATCTGCCGAAGCGCAGCGAGGAGGTCCTGCTGGGCCGCCAGGTCGAAATAGCCGGGATACCAGACGCAGCCTGGAACAACCGGAACGCCGTTCATCGCTGGGCGGGCTGCGGGGGCTGTACCGGAGCAGCGGGCGGCGGCCTTGGTCGCGCTGGGCGGCGTGCGGCTGGCGCTCCCTCTTCGGCCTGAGGCGCGCCGATGCGGGCCTCGATCGCGGCACTGCGCGCCTCGGTATATTTCAGCGCACAGAAGGCCGGGCCAATATCCGACGTCCCGTAATTGCGGCAGACGCGCTCGCGGAAGGCGCCAAAACCGGCCTGTTCCTGCAGGAACGTGCGACCCTCCGGGGTGGTGCGCAAACGGGCCTGCAGCACGCGACGGGCATCGTTCTGGCGGCGATCGGCCGTTCCGCGCGCGGCCTCGATCGTGCGGTCCGGCGGAATCTCGCGGTCGGTCGGCCCCCACAAGCCCGTCGGGTCGACGGTGCAGTCGTCGCTAAACCTGCAGGCGCCATCGGGCGCCGAGACGATCGCTGCATCCGGCAACATGTCGATCACCAGCGTGCAGCCGGGGAAGGCCGCCTCATAGCGCGACAAGCCAACCGGTCTGCCGAGCGAGCGCAGCGTCACCACCTGGCCGCCATTGAGATCGGGCGTGCAGACATTGCGGATGTCGTTGCCCCGGCGGCCGACGCCGGTCGCGTTGATGGTCAGGGTCTGCTGGGCACCGCTGCCGGACCGGTTGATGACCATGGAGCCCTGCTGCCCAAGGAAGCGCAGCGTGCGCCCGGGCAGCGTTTCCTCGCCACGCCGAAGCGGCGGGCCGACCGGACCGCGCGGTATCAGCGGATTGGCGGCCGATGGTGCAGCCCTCGCACCGGCCGGGCCGGAGGGCGCGCTGCCACCTTGCGGCGTCGGCGTGACAGCGCCCGGCAATTGCAGTTGTGCCTCCGCCTGGCCCGTGGCCAGGACAAGGAGCGTGGCAATTGCGAAGGGCAGGCTGGAGCGGAACATCAGGCGACCACAGGTGGAAATCCAGCCCACCCATAGCGCTATCGTTGCCGATGGTCACCTTGATCGAAGGACCCGCCACCCTTCTCTGCCGGGATGTGGCAACGATGCCTCACCAGTCGGCTGGGCGGCAATTCCACGAATTCCTTCACGCTCATGTGACGCCCCCGCTTGCGGCGGCAAATGGCTCCCCCTATATCCCGCCCAACCGGCGAGAGTTCCGAGGCTTTCGGGACTTCCCGCCATTCCAACCCCACACTGTATGAGGGGTCGGCGCGAACGGCCGCGAGGGGAATAGTCCCCGGGTGGCTGGTGATCGTCACGGGTGCTTCGGGCCCGGCCGACCCGCTTGATGAGGAGAAGACCATGGGCAAGGTCATCGGTATCGACCTGGGCACGACCAATTCCTGCGTTGCCGTGATGGAAGGCTCTACGCCGAAAGTCATCATCAATTCGGAGGGCGCCAACACGACGCCGTCGATCGTCGCCTTCACGGATGAAGAGCGACTGGTCGGCCAGCCGGCGAAGCGCCAGGGCGTCACCAATCCGGAGCGCACCATCTTCGCAGTGAAGCGCCTGATCGGCCGCCGCTTCGAGGATCCGACCGTCTCGAAGGACCAGAAGCTGGTTCCCTACAAGATCGCCCGCGCCGGCAACGGCGACGCCTGGGTCGAGGCCGAGGGCAAGACCTATTCGCCCTCGCAGATTTCCGCCTTCACGCTGATGAAGATGAAGGAGACCGCCGAGGCCTATCTCGGCCAGACGGTCGATCAGGCTGTCATCACGGTTCCCGCCTATTTCAACGACGCCCAGCGTCAGGCGACCAAGGATGCCGGCAAGATCGCCGGTCTCGAGGTGCTGCGCATCATCAACGAGCCGACGGCGGCAGCGCTCGCCTATGGCCTCGACAAGAAGGCTGCCGGCACGATCGCGGTCTATGACCTTGGCGGCGGCACGTTCGACGTCTCGATCCTCGAGATCGGCGACGGCGTGTTCGAAGTGAAGTCGACCAATGGCGACACGTTCCTCGGCGGCGAGGACTTCGACATGCGCCTCGTCGACTATCTGGCGGCCGAGTTCCAGAAGGAGCAGGGCATCGACCTGCGCAAGGACAAGCTCGCCCTCCAGCGGCTGAAGGAAGCCGCCGAAAAGGCCAAGATCGAGCTGTCGTCCTCGACCCAGACCGAGATCAACCTGCCCTTCATCACGGCCGATGCCTCGGGTCCGAAGCATCTCCAGCTCAAGCTCACCCGCGCCAAGTTCGAGGCCCTGGTGGACGATCTGGTGCAGCGGACCATGGAGCCCTGCCGCCTTGCCCTCAAGGACGCCGGCCTCACCGCCGGCCAGATCGACGAGGTTGTCCTCGTCGGCGGCATGACGCGCATGCCGAAGGTTCAGGAGATGGTGAAGCAGTTCTTCGGCAAGGAGCCGCACAAGGGCGTCAACCCGGATGAGGTCGTTGCCATCGGCGCTGCCATCCAGGCCGGCGTTCTGGCTGGTGACGTCAAGGACGTGCTGCTGCTCGACGTGACGCCGCTGTCGCTCGGCATCGAGACGCTGGGTGGCGTGTTCACTCGCCTGATCGACCGCAACACGACGATCCCGACCAAGAAGAGCCAGGTCTTCTCCACCGCCGACGACAATCAGTCGGCCGTGACGATCCGGGTCTTCCAGGGCGAGCGCGAAATGGCCGCCGACAACAAGAGCCTCGGCCAGTTCGACCTGATGGGCCTGCCGCCGGCACCCCGCGGCGTGCCGCAGATCGAGGTCACGTTCGACATCGACGCCAACGGCATCGTCAACGTGTCGGCCAAGGACAAGGGCACCGGCAAGGAGCAGCAGATCCGCATTCAGGCCTCCGGCGGCCTGTCGGATTCGGACATCGAGAAGATGGTCAAGGACGCCGAGGCCCATGCGGCCGAGGACAAGACCCGCAAGGAGCTGGCGGAAGCCCGCAACCAGGCGGACGGCCTCGTCCACTCGACCGAGAAGGCGATGGCCGAGCATGGCACCAAGGTCGGCGAGACCGAGCGCAAGGCCATCGAGGATGCGCTGGCTGCCGTAAAGGAAGCCATCAAGGAAGACGATGCCGAAGCGTTGAAGGAGAAGTCCAACACGCTGGCACAGGCTTCCATGAAGCTCGGCGAAGCCATGTATGCCGCCCAGAACGCCGCCGAGGGTGGCGATGGCGCGGAGCCGAAGAAGGACGATGTCGTCGACGCCGACTTCACGGAAGTGAAGGACGACAAGAAGAAGAGCGCCTGAGACCAGTAAGGTTTCCCGTCGAAACACCCCCGGACGTGAATCCGGGGGTGATCGCTTGAACAGGGGCTAAGAGCGCATTCGATGTCCAAGCGCGACTATTATGAGATTCTGGGCGTGGCCCGCGAGGCTGACGAGGCCGCGCTGAAATCCGCCTTCCGCAAGAAGGCGATGCAGTGCCATCCCGATCGCCATCCCAATGATCCCCAGGCCGAGCAGACCTTCAAGGAGCTCAACGAGGCCTATCAGATCCTGTCGGACGGCCAGAAGCGGGCGGCCTATGACCGCTTTGGCCACCAGGCCTTCGAGAATGGCGGCGGCCCGAACCCCGGCGGGTTCGGCGGCGATTTCACCTCCTCCATGTCCGACATCTTCGAGGAGCTCTTCGGCATGGGCGGCGGGCGTCGCCGTGGCCAGAGCGGCGGACGCGAGCGGGGCGCCGATCTCCGCTACAACATGGAGATCAGCCTCGAGGAGGCGTTCCACGGCAAGTCGGCGCAGCTGCGCATTCCGACCACCGTCTCCTGCGAGGTCTGCTCGGGCTCGGGCGCAACCCCCGGCTCCAAGCCGAAGACCTGCGGTACCTGCGGCGGCCATGGCCGCGTGCGCGCTTCCCAGGGGTTCTTCTCGGTTGAGCGCACCTGCCCGACATGCCAGGGCAGAGGCCAGGTGATAGAGGACCCGTGCAAGGCCTGTTCGGGTGCCGGGCGCATCACCAAGGAGCGCGTGCTCTCGGTCAACATTCCGGCCGGTGTCGAGGACGGCACGCGGATTCGTCTTGCCAATGAGGGCGAGGCCGGCTTCCGCGGCGGACCGCCGGGCGATCTCTACATCTTCCTGTCGCTGCAGCCGCACACCTTCTTCCAGCGCGACGGCCAGGATCTCTACTGCCGTGCGCCGGTCTCCATGGTGACCGCGTCGATCGGTGGCGCCTTCGAGGTGCCGACCATCGACGGTGGCCGCGCCCAGGTGAAGGTCCCCGAGGGCACCCAGTCGGGCAAGCGCTTCCGCCTGTCCGGCAAGGGCATGCCGGTGCTGCGCTCCAAGGTCGTCGGCGACCTCTACGTGCAGGTCGACGTGGAGACACCGCGCAACCTGACCAAGCGGCAGAAGGAACTCATGGCCGAGTTCGAGAAGGAGAGCTCGAAGGACACCCAGCCGGAAACGGCGGGCTTCTTCGCCAAGGCCAAGGCCTTCTGGGACGGGTTGAGCAAGGACGCGTAGCCGGCTCGCTATTCTGCCGCCATCGAACCTTTCAGCGGCAGCCGGGCAATCGCGCCCGGCACGGCGGCCGGCGCCGGCCGGTCCTCGAACTCCAGTGCCTCGATCCGTCCGCCGCGCTTGGCGATCTTGTCCGCCGAGGTCAGGATCTGGCCGAGATCGTCGGACGCCTGGCCGAAATGGCGCTGCAGGTTGAGCACCCGCTCCGACAGGCGTGACACGTCGTCGAGCAGCAGGCTGACCTCCTTCTGGATCACCTTGGCCTCGTCGCGCATCCGCTCGTCGCGGAGCAGGCCCTGCACCACCTGGACCGCCAGCATCAGCAGCGACGGGGATACCACCATCACCCGTGCGCGGAAGGCGCGCTGCATCACATCGTCAAAATGTTCGTGCAGGTCGGCATAGATGCCCTCCGACGGCACGAACATCAGCGCCATGTCCTGGGTGACGCCGGGGATCAGATATTTCTCCGAAATATCCTTCACATGGACGGCGATATCCGAGCGCAGCCGCTGGGCCGCCGCCTTCTTCAGGTCCTCCGACTTCGCCTCGCGCCACAGCGTGATCGCTTCCAGCGGGAACTTGGCATCGACCACCAGTCCCGGCGCACCGCTGGCAAGCCGGATGATCGCGTCAGGCCGCTTGCCGCCTTCCATGGTCGGCTGCAGCTCATAGCCGTTCGACGGCAGCCCGTCCGCGAGGATCGCCTCCATCCGGCCTTGCCCGAAGGCACCGCGCGCCTGCTTGTTGGCCAGCACGTCCTTCAGCGACACCACCTGTCCCGCGAGATCGGTCAGGTTCTTCTGGGCATTGTCGATGACGGCCAGCCGTTCGTTGAGGCGGCCGAGATTCTCCACCGTCGTGCGGGTCTGGCCCTCCAGCGACTGGCCAAGCCTGGTGGACAACCCATCCAGCCGTTCGCCAAGCGCGCGCGACAGATCGGAATGGCTGGACCCCATGCCCTCGGCCATGGCCTGCAACCGGCCGGTCAGCACCGACTGGTTGCGCACCATCTCGGCCATCCGGTCTTCCAGTTCCTGCGCATGGAAGGCGGCGCGTTCGGCCTCCATCTCGCGCGACCGGCTCTGCCGCCGCATCACAAAAAAAATGACGACCAGCATGACCAGCGCCAACCCGATCAGGGCGAGCACGCTTTCGCCGGCGGTGACGGGGCGACCTGCGAGGATGAGGACAATATCGGACATGGCTAAAGACTAGCCGATATCGAACAAAAAGGGAACAGGCGGCCTGCGCCGGCTGCCTCACATGTAGCGGCGGAGGTCCCGAGCAGCCTGTTCCGGATCGCGGGCGACGTCGAAGGTCGAAACGAAGGTGCCGTTGCGGTCCATCAGATAGACGAAGACCGTGTGGTCCATCGTGTAGTTGCCGGCTTCCAGCGGCACCTTGCGGGCAAAGGCGCGATAGGCGCGCATGGCCTGCGTGACCTGCTCCTCGGTGCCGGTCAGCCCGGAAATGCCGGGATGGAAGCTGCCGAGATAGGTCTTCATCAGGTCTTGCGTGTCGCGGGCGGGGTCGACCGTGACGAAATAGACATTCACCTTCGAGGCGTCGGTGCCGAGCTTGTCGAGCATCTGGGTCATCTCGAACAGCTTGGTCGGGCAGATATCCGGGCAATGGGTGAAGCCGAAGAACACCAGGCTCGGCTTGCCCTTGAGGTCCCGCTCGGTGATCGCCCGCCCCGTCTGGTCGGTCAGGGTGAAGGCGCCGCCGATTGCCGATGGACCGCTGGCAAGGCCGCCGCCGCCGGGCATGGTCATGTAGACGACGCCGGCCAGCGCGCTCAGGCCCGCGACCAGCAGCGCCAGCGACAGGATGAGAGCTACGGGCCGGGGGCCACGCCGCTTCGCTTCGGATGGTTTGGTCATTGCAGCCTCAGAAGCACCAGGCGAAGCCGGCCGCCAACGCATCCAGGAACACCTTGGCGCCCTGGCTCCACCACAGCAGACCGGCAGTCCCCATCAGCGCGGCGCAGCCGATCCCCACCGCCCATTGCGCAAGGCGCGGCGTGCGATCGGTATCGGCCGGGATCTGGTCGAGGCTCATGGGCAGCAAATCTAGTCCAGCGAGCCTGCCAAAGCAAAACACGCGGTAGAATGGCTCATCCCCTTTTCGTGAAGGGCAGCACTTCCTAACTTGAGTGCATGCGCCCCGAGGACCTGCTGCAGCCAACCCCCCGTGGGCTCTATTGTCCGCCGGCCGATCTCTACATCGACCCCGTGCGTCCCGTCGGACGCGCGCTGATCACCCACGGCCATTCCGATCATGCCCGCTCGGGCCACGATGCGGTGATGGCGACCGCGGCCACCCTCAAGATCATGGCGATTCGCTATGGCGAGGCCTTTGCCGGCACGACCGAGGCCACCGACTGGCGCGAACCTGTCGAGATCAACGGCGTCCGCTTCACCTTCGTCCCCGCTGGCCACATCCTCGGTTCCGCCCAGATCGCGGTCGAGCACAAGGGCCTGACCATCGTTGTCTCGGGCGACTACAAGCGCGCCTCCGACCCGACGGCGGAGGCCTTCGAGGTCGTCCCGGCCCATGTCTTCATCACCGAGGCGACCTTCGGCCTGCCGGTCTTCCGCCACCCCGTCGCCGCCGGCGAAGTGGCGAAACTGCTCGACTCCGTCGGCCTCTTCCCCGAGCGCGCCCACATGGTCGGCGCCTATTCGCTCGGCAAGGCGCAGCGCGTCATGGCGCTCATCCGCGCCGCCGGCTACGACCGCCCGATCTTCATCCACGGCGCCATGGAGAAGCTGACGCGCTTCTACGAGGCCCAGGGCTTCGACCTCGGCGATATCCGACTGGCCAAGGGCGAGACGAAGGAGGCGCTGGCGGGCGCGATCGTCATCTGTCCACCGAGCGCCACCCGCGACATCTGGGCGAGGCGGTTCCCCGATCCGGTCACCGCCTTCGCCTCGGGTTGGATGCGAGTCCGCGCCCGCGCCAAGCAGGGCGGCATCGAACTGCCGCTGGTCATCTCCGACCATTCCGACTGGGACGAACTCGGCCAGACCATCCTCGACACCGGCGCGGGCGAGGTCTGGGTCACCCACGGCCAGGAAGACGCACTCGTCCACTGGTGCGGCACGAGGGGGATAAAGGCGAAGCCGCTGCGGCTCGTCGGCTATGGCGACGAGGGCGAGGCGGAACCCGCTGGCCCCGAGGCGGCCACATGAACCGCTTCGCCGCTCTCCTTGATCGTCTTGCCTATGAACCGCGCCGCAACGCCAAGATCCGCCTGATCTCCGACTATTTCCGCTCGACGCCCGACCCGGAACGCGGCTTTGCGCTGGCCGCGATGACCGGTGGCCTGACCTTTCGCAACGCCAAGGCGGGGCTGGTCAGGGGCCTGATCGCCGAGCGCGCCGACCCGGTCCTGTTCCAGCTCTCCTACGACTATGTCGGCGACCTCTCCGAGACGGTCGCGCTGATGTGGCCGGCGCCGGCCCTTCCCGAGGGCCACAACCATCCGCCACCGCCGTCCCTCTCCGAGGTCATCGACGCACTCGCCACCACGGGCAAGAGCGCTCTGCCGAAGCTTCTCGCCTCCTGGCTCGACGCGCTCGACGAGACCGGTCGCTGGGCGCTGCTGAAGCTGATCACTGGTGCCCTCCGCATCGGCGTGTCGGGCAGGCTCGCCCGCACCGCCGTCGCCGAGCTCGGCGGTCGCGAGCCCGACGAGATCGAACTGGTCTGGCCCGGCCTGAAGCCGCCCTATCTCGACCTCTTCGCCTGGATCGAGGGGCGGGCCGAGCGGCCCGAGGCCATCGATCCCGCCCCGTTCCGGCCGCCCATGCTCGCGCACGCCATCGAGGACGCGGACTTCACAAAGCTCGATCCGGCCGATTTCGTTGCGGAGTGGAAATGGGACGGCATCCGCGTCCAGGCGGCTGCCGGGGCGATCGAGGGCGGGCGGGTCGCCCGGCTCTATTCGCGCACCGGCGAGGACATTTCCGGCGCCTTCCCCGATCTGATCGAGGCTCTTGGCTTTGACGGCGCCATCGATGGCGAGTTGCTGATCCTGCGCGAGGGTCGCGTCCAGAGCTTCAACGTGCTGCAGCAGCGGCTGAACCGCAAACAGGTCTCGCTGGCGCTCATGGATGAGTTTCCCGCTCATATCCGTGCCTATGACCTCCTGTTCGATGGTCCCGATGATCTGCGCGAACGCCCCTTTGCCGAGCGCCGGGCGCGTCTGGAGGCGCTGGTCGCCCACCACGCCCATCCGCGCCTCGATCTCTCCGATATCGTGCCCTTCGCGGACTGGGATGCGCTCGCCGCCTCAAGGCTCGATCCGGCTTCGGCGGGCGCCGAACTCGATGCCGAGGCGATCGAGGGTCTGATGGTCAAGCGGCGCGATGCGCCCTACCTGCCGGGGCGGCCCAAGGGCCTCTGGTACAAGTGGAAGCGCGACCCGATGGTCGTCGATTGCGTGCTGATGTATGCCCAGCGCGGCCATGGCAAGCGCTCCAGCTTCTATTCCGACTTCACCTTCGGCGTCTGGCGCCAGTCAGCCTCGGGACCGGAGCTCGTCCCTGTCGGCAAGGCCTATTTCGGCTTCACCGACGAGGAGCTGAAGGAGCTCGACCGCTTCGTCCGCAACCACACGATCAACCGCTTCGGCCCGGTGCGCGAGGTCACCCACACGGCATCCCAGGGGCTGGTGCTGGAGATCGCCTTCGAGGGGCTGCAGCGCTCCACGCGCCACAAGTCCGGGCTCGCCATGCGCTTTCCCCGCATTGCCCGCATCCGCTGGGACAAGCCACCGGCCGAGGCCGACCGGATCGAGGCGCTGGAGGCCCTGATCAAGGGGTGAGGTTGGTTCAGCTCGCCCCATCCGGGGTTACTCGGCCAAGTAAGAGGTCGCTCGTTGCCGGCCTCCCGCTCAACCCTCTCCACCGTCATGGCCGGCCTTGTGCCGGCCATCCACGTCTTGGGCTCCGTTCGCCGGCTCGTTGAAGGCGTGGATGCCCGCCACAAGGGCGGGCATGACGGCGCTAGACCCTCTGAACGCGTGTCTGAATCACCCTCGCAATTGTCCCCGTCACCGCCCGGAGCACCCCACAGCAGGACAGAGACCTCGCTCCGCCGCGCCCCCGGAAAACCTACCCCCACGGCAGAGCTATCCTGGAACAGGAGAGAGGTCTCGCTCCGCTGTCCGCGCGGCAACCATGCCTGCGCCGCCTTTGCATCTCCGACCTTTCATGCGAAAGCCGGAGCAACCTTCCGGCATCGCCCCCATGACGCTCTCCGACCTCCTCCACTTCGCCCGCACCTTCATCCTGCCCTGCCTGATTGGCGCGGCCGGCGGTCTCGCGTTCGAAGCGCTGGGCCTGCCCGCGGCCTGGCTGTCGGGTTCGCTGGTGGCGGTCACCATCGCCGCCTTCTCCGGCCTGGAGGTGAAGGTGCCGGGCTGGATGACCTCGGCCATGTTCCTGCTTATGGGCACCGTCATGGGCTCGGCGGTCACGCCTGACACCCTCAGGCTCATGCTGTCCTGGCCGATCTCCATGGGCGGGTTGCTGATCCTGGTGCCGGCCATTGTCGGCGGCATCGGTCTCTACCTCGTCCGCGTCGAGGGCTATTCCCGTTCCACCGCCTTCTATGCCTCCATCCCTGGCGCGATGAACTATGTCATGGCGCTCACCCTCGGCTCGAAGGCCGATGCCCGTTCCGTCGTGGTCGTGCAGAGCTTCCGCCTGGTCCTGCTGGTGGCGGCGTTGCCCGGTTTCCTGTCGCTCGCGGGCCTCGGCACGGTGGTGATCAAGCCGCCGCCTGCAGGCCCCATCGCGTGGTGGGATTTCCCGCTTCTGTTCGTGCTGTCCTTCTCCTGCGGCCTCGGCATGGAGCGCCTGCGGGTGCCGGGAGGCGCAACCGTCGGCGCCATGATGGCAAGCGCCGTGCTGCACGCCACGGGCCTCGTCACCGCGCTGGTGCCGCAGCCGCTGACCATCTTCGCCTTCATCACCATGGGCGTGCTGATCGCGGGCCGTTTCGCCGGCACCTCGCTGATCGAGCTCAGGATGCTGCTGCGCCCCTCGGTCGGCGCCTTCCTGGTTGGTACCGGCGTCACCATCGTGGTGGCGGCGGCGGTCGCCTTTCTCGCTGGCCTGCCGCTCGGCAAGGTCATCCTCGCCTATGCGCCGGGCGGCATCGAGGCCATGGCCATCCTCGCCTTCGTGCTCGACATGGACCCGGCCTTCGTCAGCGCCCACCACATCGTGCGCTTCGTCGGCATCGCGGTGCTGCTGCCCTTCGCGGCGCGGCTGATCCTCGGACCCGAGGATCGCGTCTGACCGTTGCGTTGGGCTCGAGGCTTCCGCTAGGTAGACTGCAGTTCTCCGGGGGTTCCTGCCGATGCTTCGCCTGTTCATCCGTGCCGGCCTTGCCGCCGGCCTCATGACCCTTGTGCCCCATGCCGCGAGTGCCAGCTGCACGGCGCCCTCCATCGCGGTCCCTACCCCCGGCGGTTCCTTGCCGCGCACCAGCGCCAAGCTGCGCGCCGGCCAGGCGCTGCGCATCCTCGCCATCGGCTCGTCCACCACGGCGGGCGTCGGCTCGGGCGGGAACGGCTATGCCCAGCGCATCGGCCCGCTGATCAAGGCGCGCGCGCCGCAGGTGCCGCTCGAGGTGATCGTCTCCGGCGTCTCCGGCGAGACCGCGTCCGGCGCCGCGGGGCGCCTTGCCTCCGAGATCGCCAGCCACCGCCCCGATCTCGTCGTCTGGCAGCTCGGCACCAACGACGCCAATTTCGGTGTCTCAGCCGACCGCCTGCGCGCCACCATCCAGGCGGGCCTCGGCACCATCCGCGCCGGCGGCGCCGATGCCGTGCTGGTCGATCCGCAATTCTCGCGCTGGGCGCAGGGCGGCGAGGCGACAGGCACCGCGGCCCGCATCATCGCGGAAGAAGGCGCGCGCAGCGGCGTGACGGTCGCCCGCCGCTTCGCCGCCATGCGCAGCCTCGCGGGCAGCAACCGGCCGCTGTTCGACACGCTGATCGCGTGGGACGGCCTGCATCTCACAGCCACGGGCCACGCCTGCATGGCCGAGCAGGTGGCCGGCACCATCATCCGCACCGCTCTGAGATGAAGCGTGCCTGTCATCTTGTCTTTGGGTAAGGCGATCATCACATTGTGACCGCCGGCAGTGAGCCGGCTCTGGCCAGGAAGCGTCGAGATGAGCAGCCCCACGCCCACGACCACGAAGACCGTCGTGCCCTCTCCCATGCAATATCTCGATCGCGCCACCGGCGTGCTGCGCGATCTCGGCCTCATGCCGTCCAAGATCGACGAGCAGCCGATCATCGCGCTGCTGCAGAAGATCTCCGACCTCGATCAGGACCGCGTGGCCGTCATCGCCCGCACCCTCAACCAGGTCGGCGTGTTCAACGAGGTCGTGCGCAATCAGGTCGCCGGCATGGAGGTCGGCGAGCGCTACGACCTCATCACCAAGAGCTTCAATTCGATCCGCGACGATGCCAAGCGCATGGTCGACCAGCTGGCCGATGGCAAGCTGTCCACCTTCGAGCGCATCGAGAATGTCTGGACCAAGGTCCGGCGCGGCGACATCGCCACCCGCTTCGATTCGATCCGCGTCACCTATCTCGACGTCGCCCGCGCCACCAAGGACCAGATCCAGCGCGAAGTGACCATCCTCGACGCCTATCGCGACTTCCGTGGCGCGATGAAACAGGCCGAGGTCATGGCGCTGGAAGTGCTGGAAAAGGCCAATGCCAAGCTGCAGGCCAAGCAGGAGGAGCTGAAGGCCTCCTCCGAGGCGGTCAGCGCCTATACCGGCACCGTGCCGGCCGAGCGCGCCAATCTCGAACTCGTCCGCGACACCAAGCTGCGCGAGATGCAGGACGAGGAGAAGCGGTTCCAGATCTCCAAGGATCTCTCCGACAACCTGACCATCGGCTACAACACGTCCGAGGTCATCATGGCGCGTCTGATGCAGACGACCAACGCCAAGGAGCGGGTCTATGCCCAGGCGATCTCGTTCTTCTCCACCAATGACGCGGTGCTGACCGCGCTGAAGGCCTCGTTCACCGGCCTGCAGGGCCTGCACGAATCGACCAAGACGCTGAACGAGATGAAGGAGGGCGTCTCCAAGTCGCTCGAGACCCTCTCGGAGATCGGCGACAAGGTGCAGGAGGCTGCCTTGCGCGCCGGCTACGGCCCGACCATCCGCGCCGATGCGGTCAAGAAGCTGGTCGAGTCCGTGGTCACCTTCCAGGAGAAGTCCGGCGAGATCATCCTGGAGATGCGCAAGCTCTCGACCAAGAACAGCCAGGAGATCCGCGACGTCGTCGAGGACGGCAAGCGGCGCCTGGCGGCTCTCGCCGAAAAGGGCGCGGCCCTCGGCATGTGAGGCGATGGGCGTGGAGGAGCGAGGTCCTCACCTCTCCCCGTTCACGGGGAGAGGTCGGCAGCGTCAGCTGCCGGGTGAGGGGCTTTCGCCGCTTGCTGCCAGCCCCTCACCCGCCCTCGGCTTCGCCTCGGTCGACCTCTCCCCGCAGGCGGGGAGAGGTAAGCCTCGCGCCATTCTCTTCCAGTCTGCGGCGAGCCGCCTCGTGCTGACTGAATACGAAGTCCGGAGCATCGCCCGATGACCGATACAGCTGTTGCCCCCACCGCTCCGCCACCGGCGGCGCCGCTCGACGACGTCATGCTCGCCATGGATGTCGTCGACACGCTGCGCCATCAGGAGCGCGTGGTCGAGAAGGCGATGAGCGAGGGCGACCGCGAGGAAGACCTCGTCGAGCGCCTGCGCCAGATCTATCGCAACCAGGGCATCGAGGTCTCCGACGAGGTGATCCGCCAGGGCGTCAAGGCCCTGCGCGAGGAGCGCTTCGCCTACAAGCCGCCGGCCGACAGCCTGTCGGTGAAGCTCGCCCGCATCTATGTGACCCGCGGCACCTGGGGCAAATGGGCTCTTGGCGCGGTAGCGGCGCTCGCCATCGGCTTCGGCACGCTCGCCTACCAGGGTTATGCGGCCAATGTCGAACTGACCCGGACCATTCCGGCCGAGATCACCCGGCTCTCCGGCGACATCGCCCGCGAGGCGACCGCGGATGCCGCCAAGGTGCGGGCAGCGGCCATCGTCGCCGAGGGACAGGCCGCGGTCCGCGACGGCAAGGCCGATCTCGCCCGCAAGGCGGTCGGCGATCTGGAGCGGCTGCGCGATGATCTGCGCGCCGAATATGACGTGCGCATCGTCTCCCGGCGCGGCGAGCAGACCGGCTTCTGGCGCGATCCGCCGGGCCAGTCGACAGCACTCAACTATTACCTCGTGGTCGAGGCGATCGACCGCGCCGGTCGGGCCCTGCCGCGCACCATCACCGAGGAGGAGGGCGGGTCCACCTCCACGGTGACCAAATGGGCGGTGCGGGTGCCGCGCAGCCTCTATGACGAGGTGCGGCGCGAGAAGGAAACCCGCGGCTTCCTGCAAAACCCGGTGCTTGGCAGCAAGGCGCGCGGGCAGCTTGAACCGACCTGGCGGATCGCCCTTCCGGGCGGCGCCATCACGCGCTGGTAGGAGCGGGCCATGATTCCCGGACATTCGGCGCTTGGCGGCATCGAGGGCGCGCTCGCCCAGGTGAGGACGGAGGAGGCCGATGCCAGCCGGAGGCTGGACGAGGCCCTGCGCCAGATAGCGGAAGCCAAGACCCAGGAGACCGAGGGCTATCGCGACCTCGCGGCCTTCCGCCTTAAGAACTCCGATGGCCTCGGTGGCCGGCTGACCCAGGTGGCCACACGGGTCCGCGCCGTCATGGCGCTGCGCGCCAACGATCGCCAGACGCTGGACAAGCAGCTCGCCGCGCTCGAGCAGGAGATCACCAAGATCGCCGCCGACCGGGAGGCCTTCGCGGGTGCTCTGGCGGCCGCCGAGGAAAAGCGGCGCGCCGTCGAGAACGAGGCGCAGGTGGGTCTTGCCGCCAAGAGCGACTATGCGGCGCTGCGCGCCGATGCCGAGCAGGCCGTGCGCGTCGCGCAGGAATCGGAGAAGAAGGCGAAGCTCGCCGAGGACGAACTGGAGGCCAAGCGCAAGCCTTACGAGGACGACCGGCTGTTCATGTATCTCTGGCGGCGCGGCTACGCGACGTCGGCCTATCAGGCCGGCAATATCGCACGCCTGCTCGATGGCTGGGTGGCCCGTCTCGTGCGCTATCAGGATGCCCGGCCGAACTACGCAACCCTCACCGATATTCCGCCGCGTCTGCGCGCCCATGCCAATCGGGCGGCGGCGCTCGCCGTCGATGCGGTGGAGAAGATCAAGGCTCTGGAGAGCCAGGCCTATGTGCAGAGCGGCGGCGAGCGCGCCAATGCGGCGGTTTCGGCCGAACAGGCGCGTCTCGACCAGCTCGATCGCGCCCGTGCCGATGCCGAGACGCGCCACGGCGAGATCGAGGCCGCCATCGAGGCCTTCGGCCGCGGCGAGGACCAGCGCTACCGCGAGGCGGTGGGCCTGCTCGCCGAGGCGCTCTCCGCCGAGGACCTCAACCGCCTCTACCAGGACGCCCGCGCCACGCCCTCGCCCGATGACGAGGCGATCGTCACGAAGATCGGCGCCGCCCGCAATCGGCAGGACGATCTCGATACCAGCGTGAAGCGCATCCGCGCCGAACTCGCCGATTTCGCCCGCCGGCGCAACGAGGTGTCGCAGGTTGCCACCGGCTTCCGCCGGCAGCGCTACGATGCCGATGGCTCGGTCTTTGACAATGACGTGGTCGGCACGCTGCTGCGCGGTCTGGTCACCGGCGTCATCACCGCGGCCGATTACTGGTCACGCATGGAGCAGGGCCGGCGCTGGAGCCAGGGCCATCAGGATAGCGGCTCGTGGGGCGGTGGCGGCTCCTGGGGTGGCGGCGGCAGCGGCGGCTCATGGGGGCCGGGCCCCTGGTCGGGCGGGGGCTCCTCCGGCGGGTCGTCAGGCGGATCCTGGGGCGGTGGCTCGTCCGGGGGCGGCTCTTCGGGAGGTGGCTCATGGGGCGGTGGCGGCCGCACCGACAATTCCGACTTCGAGACCGGCGGCAAGTTCTGAGGGGCGCGCTGCCTCCGATCCGAACCGCCGCGCGCTGACCGGGAGTCCCAGTCCTAGGTGGAGAGGCGTTCTGGTGGGATCTTCAAGGTGACCACCAGGCCCTCCTCTGCCCAGTTATAGTCGATCGAGCCGCGCAGGTGCCCGGTGACGCTGCGCTCGACAAGCTTGCTGCCATAGCCTTTCACATCAGCCGGCGATCCAATCCTGGGTCCCCCACTCTCGGTCCACACCACTGTGACCGGTCCGTCCTGCGCCGAGCACGAAACATCCAGCGCGCCTGTGTCGACCGACAAGGCGCCATATTTGAGCGAGTTCGTCGCCAGTTCGTGCACGATCAGCGCGAGCATCGTGGTCGCGGATTCGCCGACGCTCATGCGGGGCACCGAGACCCGGATCCGGCCGCTGAACGCTCCAAGGTCGTCATAGGGCGCCAGCAGGACGGACAAGAGATCGCCCAGCAAGGCGGAGGCAGCCTCGGTCTGGCCGGGAACCGGCCGGACCAGATCATGCGCACGGCCGAGGGCCGTCAGCCGCAGCGTGAGTTCGCGGGCCATCTCGTTGGTGGTCTTGGTCGACCGCGACGAGATGGCCGTCAGGCCGGACGCAATGGCCAGCAGGTTCTTGACGCGGTGGCTCATTTCGCCGGCCAGAAGCTCGCGACCCTCTTCGGCCTGCTTGCGTCCTGTGACATCGATGAAGATGCCGAACATGACCCGCTTGACGATCCCGGCATCGTCGCCCTGGCCGCGCGCCGAAATCCACTTGAGCTCGTCGCCGATCAGGATGCGGAAATCGATCTCGAACGCCCCAACAATGGCACGCGTCGCCGTGAAAGCAGCCCTGACACGGTCGCGGTCGGCGGGGTGGATATGCGCGGACAAATCCTCGAACTTGACATCGGTGCTGCGTGGGATTCCCCACAGATCATAGGCACGCTCATCCATCGCCAGAGCGTCGGAATCGACGTTCCACGACCAGAGGGTGACCCCGGCCGCCTCAATCGCGCGCACCAGGTTCTGCGGTTCCCAGAGCAGGGGCTTCAGGGCGTCGGCGGTCTTGGGCATCAGCATTCCGCGTTCGGGGGCAACGGGACGGTCGACCGCGGGGAGGCTAGTCACACTTGGCTCATGCAGGCAATGAGACGTGGCCGCCGGGGCCCAAGATGGGGGCCCGGCCTCAAAGCCTCAGCATCACCAGGAACGCCGTCAGGTCCTCGGTGACGAAGTCGACATGATCGTCGCCCTGACCCTCCATCTCCCAGGCCTCGCGGAACACCTCGCGGGTATTGGGCGGCACCACCAGCACGGTTTTCATGCCGAGCCCATGGGGCGCTTCCAGATTGCGCGACAGGTCCTCGAACATGGCGGCGCGAGTGGGGTCGACGCCATGGTCGGCCAGGAACTTCTCATAGGTCACCCGCGCAGGCTTCGGCAGGAGGCCGGCATCGACAATGTCGAACACGCCGTCGAAATGGTTGTCGATGCCGAGCCGGCGCGTCACCGCCTGCACATGGGCGTGGGTGCCGGAGGTGAACACGAACTTGCGGCCCGGCAGCGCGGCAATCGCCGCGCCAAGCTCGGGATTGGCCTGCAAGGGCGAATGGTCGATGTCGTGGACAAACCGCAGGAAATCGTCCGGGTCCATGCCGTGCTCGATCATCAGCCCGCGCAGCGACGTGCCGTAGCGCTTGTAGAAGTCCTTCTGCTTGGCGAAGGCCTCTTCCGGCGTCACCTTCAGGAAGTCGGCGACATAGCTCTTGATCCGGGCGTCCATCTGCGGCCAGAGCGACAGGTGAGCGGGATAGAGCGTGTTGTCGAGGTCGAAGATCCACTGATCCACATGGCCGAAGGCGTCGCGCGCTGTCATCGTCATTCCCTGAACCTGACCGAGGCGCGCCGCCGGCCATCGAAGGTGACGGCGAGAAAGCCCGTGGCCCTTGCATTATGGGCGGC
Source organism: Phreatobacter aquaticus (assembly GCF_005160265.1). NCBI lineage: Bacteria > Pseudomonadati > Pseudomonadota > Alphaproteobacteria > Hyphomicrobiales > Phreatobacteraceae > Phreatobacter > Phreatobacter aquaticus. Next base: position 1,362,690 of record NZ_CP039865.1, read on the forward strand.
GCAGTCGGTGCCGCCGATCTCGAATTCCGCGGGCCGCACGCAGCCCGGAATGTCGCCGCCGAAGACGAGGGGCTTGCCGGCGGCCTGCACCGGCCGCCCATCCCGGTCGACCGCTTCGGCGAAGGAATAGACCCTTGCCGCCCCGAGCTCCACCGGCGGTTTCAGGCAGGTGCCGGGATCGACCCGATACCAACCGCGGGTGACGATGCGGCCGCCCTCGTCGACCCCGAGCGAGGCCATGATGCGATGGCCAGTCTCGTTGCACCAGGCAAAGCCCGGTCCTTCGCCGGCGCGCCAGGCGCTGAGCAGCGTGTCGAAGATGTCGGGCGAGGCGGCGGCATCGGCGGGCAGGGCGCGGTCGGCGATGAAGCTTCTCAGCGCGGCGTCGGTGCGCGGCCCTTCCAGCCCGTCGACAGGGCCTGGATCATAACCCATGCGGGCGAGCAGCCGCTGGATGCCGGCGCGGCGCGCCTGCGGCAGGTCGTAATCGGCGGCCTCTGACAGGAACAGCACGGCAATGGCCTCGACCACGGTCGGGCGCACCTCGGAAAAGGCCACCATGCGGGTGTTCGGGCGCGCGCAGGCCGTGGCGCCGGAGACCAGGAAGTCGCCCTCGCCGACGCAGAGCGTCACATGCTCCGGCTGGCCGAGGCTGGTGTTCTGAGGCTCGCCGATGGCGCGGGTGTGCAGGAACAGCCGGCCCGGCGCCTCGGCGGTCTGCAGGATCGCCCGGCACTGGCCGGGATCGAGCCGGAACCAGCCGCGCGTGGCCGCCGTGTCCGACGCCATGACGCCGATCGCCGCCTCGGTGACGATGCTGGTGCGATTGCACAGCCGCGTCTCGGCCTGGGCGGCGGTGGCGGCAAGGCAGAGCCCCGCCGCCACGAGCGCAGCCGAAGCCAACCTATGCGTGGATGAGCGTGCCCGCGCCGCCATCGGTGAGAAGCTCCACGAGAACGGCATGCGGTGTCTTGCCATCGAGGATCACCACGCCTTCGACACCGCGTTCGATGGCGTAGATGCAGGTCTCGATCTTCGGGATCATGCCGCCCGTCGCGGTGCCGTCGGCGATCAGCCGCCGGCAATCCTCGATCGACAGCGACTTGATCAGCTGCTTGTTCTTGTCGAGCACGCCCGGCACGTCGGTGAGCAGCAGGAGCCGCTTGGCCCCGAGCGCACCGGCGATCGCGCCGGCAAAGGTGTCGGCATTGACGTTGTAGGTGTCGCCGGCCGTCGATGTCGCCACCGGCGCCAGCACCGGGATCAGGTCCTTGCCGAGCACCGTGTCCAGCACCTTGGTGTCGACCTTGTCGGGCTCGCCGACGAAGCCCAGATCCACCTCGCGCTCGATATTGGAATCGGGATCGCGGGTGGTGCGGCTCACCTTGACCGCCTTCACCATGTCGCCGTCCTTGCCGCAGAGGCCGATGGCCTTGCCGCCGGCGGCATTGATGAAGCCCACGATCTGCTTGTTGATCGAGCCGGCGAGGATCATCTCGACGATCTCCACCGTCGGCTTGTCGGTCACGCGCAACCCGTCGACGAACTCGCTCTTGATGCCGAGCTTGGCTAGCATCTGGCCGATCTGCGGCCCGCCGCCATGGACCACCACCGGATTGATGCCGGATTGTTCCAGCATGACGATGTCGCGGGCAAACGACCGTGCGCCGCTCTCGTCGCCCATCGCATGGCCGCCATATTTTACCACGACGATCTCGTCGTCATATTTCTGCATATAGGGCAGGGCCTCATTGAGCATGCGGCCAATGTCCTGGGCATCGAGAGGTTCATTCGCGGACATGAGGGTCTCCGACAGTCGCCGCCAGACGGGGCGACGCCGGCGGTCTTAGCTGATTTTCGGGCCAAGGTGAAAGGCCGGATCGGCACCCTCACCCTGCATCGCGCGCCCCCGCCCATCGGCCTTTCGGCCAGCCGCAATCGACGCGCCGCAGCAATTCCCAAGGTGACAGGACCGCCCCCAGGTCCTAAGCCATCACGCAACTGGCCCGCGCACCCGCGCAGGGCGCTTCCCAAGGCGGCAACCGGAGACCATGACGACCCTCCGCTCGAAGGCCTTCGACATCCTGCTCGGTGCCTGGACAGCCCTGTTCGGCCTGATCATCCCGCTGCTCCTGGGCGTCGGCTCGACGCGCCTGCGCGCGGTGTCGCGCGCCTGGGTGGCCGGCGTCCTGTTCCTGCTGCGCCACGTGGTCGGGCTCCGCCATGTCGTCATCGGCGAGGAAAACCGGCCGGACAAGGCCTGCCTCATCGTCTGCAATCACCAGTCCACCTGGGAGACCATCGCGCTGCTCGTGGTGTTCCCCGACGTCGCCATCGTCGCCAAGGAAGAGCTTCTGAAGATCCCGGTCTTCGGCTGGTATCTCCAGCGCTCGCCGATGATCACCATCGACCGCGAATTCGGCACCCAGGCGCTGCGCCGCATGGTGGAGGGCGCCAAGCAGGCGCTGGGCGACGGCCGCCCGGTCCTCCTGTTTCCCGAGGGCACGCGCAAATCGCCCGACGAGCCCATCGACTTCAAGCGCGGCGTGGAACTGCTCTATGGCCGGCTCGACGTGCCGGTCCTGCCGGTGGTGGTCAATTCCGGCCGCTTCTGGAACATCGACAAGACCGCGAAGCGTGCCGGCACCATCACGGTCTCCTTCCTGCCGCCCCTGCCGCCAGGCCTGCCCGGCGGCGAGATGATGCAGAAGGCAGCCGAGGCGATGGAAGCCGAGCGGATCAGGATCGGCTGAGCCCTACCGCCCCACCGCCTGCGCATCCCGGTGCGACAGCCACCTCGCGACATCGCCCTTGTCGCTGTCCGGATTGCGGTCGAAATGGCGGGTGCGGGCGGCCTCGAAGGTCCGGTCATAGCGCCGCCGGACCGCCGGTCGGTCGGTGGCTTCCGCCAGGGCGCCCGCGTTCAGGCGCTGGAACCGCGCCTCCAGCGAGATGCCGGGGCGGCCTGCCCGGTTGACGCTTTCGACATAGCGGGTGACGGCGATATCGCAGCCGCGCCGCCCGGAGGCTGCACGCACGAGGCTCGTATTGCCCCAGTCCACCACCTCCGGAAAGGTCGCGAGCAGTTTCCAGCCGGCATCGAACACCCGGATGGTCCAGCGGTGCACGCCCATGCCATTGCTCTGGGCATTCCAGGCCGCGAGCACCGTTTCGGATGTGCCGTCGCCGTCGAGATCGACGCGGATCAGGTCGAAGCTCTGATACTTCCCGGCCATCAGCTCGTCGGGCAGCACCTGCACCGGCTGGCCCGGCCGCATCAGCAGGAAGGCATGTTCCGGCGTGCCCTCGGGCAGGTCCTTGCCGTCCGGCGGCACCACCTGGCAGCGCCAGAGCGTTGCGCCGCCGCCGGCCTCGAAGGCAATGCCATGGGTGCAGCCGACCGGGTTTTCCGGCACCGGCTTCAGCCAGCTGGACGTCACCGCATCGCGCGGCGGGCGGGCCGGCGTCGCGATCGACAGGGGCCGGCAGGCCTCAAGCCCCGCGGCCAGCGCCGGCAGGGGCGCCAGCACCAGCGCGAGGCAGAGGGTGAGAGCCCGGCACATCGCCATGTCAGGTCTTCGGTTCCAGCTTGTCCTGCGTCTTGGTCTCAAAGTCGCTGGCCTCGTGCCGCTCGCGCAGCTGGCTCGACAATTCGCCCTGCATGCGGTTGACCATGCGGCCACGCTGCACGGCAGGGCGGGCGCCGATCTGGTCGGCCCAGCGGCGCACGTTTCCGTATTCCTGCACCTGCAGGAACTCGCCGGCCTCGTAGGTGAGGCCCTTGGAGAGCGCGCCATACCAGGGCCAGACCGCCATGTCGGCGATCGTGTAGTCCGGCCCGGCCAGATACTCGCTTGTCGCAAGGCGGCGATCCAGCACGTCCATCTGGCGCTTCACCTCCATGGCGAAGCGGTCGATGGCATATTCGATCTTCACCGGCGCATAGGCGTAGAAATGGCCGAAGCCGCCGCCGAGATAGGGCGCGGATCCCATCTGCCAGAACAGCCAGGACAGCGTCTCGGCCCGCGCCGCGCCCGAGGCCGGCAGGAAGGCGCCGAACTTCTCGGCGAGATAGGTGAGGATGGCACCCGATTCGAACACGCGCACCGGCTCCGGCCCGGAGCGGTCCATCAGCGCCGGGATCTTCGAATTGGGGTTCACCTCAACGAAGCCCGAACCGAACTGGTCGCCCTCCGAGATGCGGATCAGCCAGGCGTCATATTCGGCTTGCGTATGGCCCGCCGCCAGCAGCTCCTCCAGCATCACCGTCACCTTCACGCCGTTCGGCGTGCCGAGCGAATAGAGCTGGAGGGGATGCCGCCCGACGGGCAGCTCCTTCTCGTGGGTCGCGCCCGCCACCGGGCGGTTGATATTGGCGAAACGCCCGCCCGAGGCCTTGTTCCAGGTCCAGACTTTCGGCGGGGTGTAATCGGCGGAGGACATGGCGGGGCTCCAGAGGAGGGCAAAGGTTGGACGCATGGTGCGTCGGGAGGGGGAGCGAGGGCAAGGGATACCAGCGTGCTCCCCATCCTCCTTGACTTCCGTCGCCCACACGTCACATTCAGACCTGCACCGAGGGGGGCCCCGAGAGGGGGCTGAGAGGCCGCACCGCACGTCAGTCGTGCTCCGCGGCGACCCTTGAACCTGATCCGGGTCATGCCGGCGGAGGGACGGGAATGCCTGACGACCACACACGGCGCCTTGCGCGCCTCGCAGCCATCGCCGTTCCCCCCAAGAGGAGGACGGCATGAGCTATCCTGACCGCTTCTACCCCATCGTCGACAGTCTCTCCTGGCTGATCCGTCTCACCGAGCTTGGCGCCGGCACGGTGCAGCTGCGCGTCAAGGGGCTGGAGCTCGCCCAGGCCACCGCCCTGGTGCGCGAGGCGCTGGATGTCACCGAGGGCACGGCGACCAAGCTGGTGGTCAATGATTACTGGCAGGCGGCGCTCGATGCCGGCGCGGCCCATGTCCATCTTGGGCAGGAGGACCTGGCTGAGGCCGATATCCCCGCCATCCGCAATGCCGGGCTCACCATCGGGCTCTCCACCCACAACGAGGCCGAACTCGACGTGGCCCTGGCGCTGCGTCCGAACTACATCGCGCTGGGGCCGATCTATGCCACCACGGTGAAGACCATGCGCTTCGGCCCGCAGGGGCTGGCGCCGCTCGCCCAGTGGAAGAAGCGCATCGGCACCATTCCGCTGGTCGCCATTGGCGGCATCACGCTGGAACGCGCGCCTGACGTTTACGCCGCCGGCGCCGATTCCATCGCCGTCGTCACCGACATCACCGGCAGCCCCGACCCCGACACCCGCGTCGCGGCCTGGCTCGATTACACATCCGCATCGGCCTGACCGGCCAAGATCCCGGAGGATTTTCCATGAACGCCCCCATCAAGGACATCAAGGCCGCCGTCACCACCGGTCCCTTGCCGGCCTCGCGCAAGATCTTCGCCGTGCCGGATTCGGCGCCCGATATCCGCGTGCCGCTCCGCGAGATCGCGCTGCAGGAAGGCGCCGGCGAGCCCGATGTCGTCGTCTATGACACGTCCGGCCCCTATACCGACCCGACCGTCACCATCGATGTCGAGCAGGGCCTCTCCCGCGTCCGCCAGTCCTGGGTGATGGAGCGCGGCGGCGTAGAGGCCTATGATGGCCGCGACGTGAAGCCCGAGGATAACGGCCATGCCGGCAAGCATCTGGCGCGCGCCTTTCCGATTGCCAACAAGCCGCTGCGCGGCGTGGGTTCCGCCCCGATCACGCAGTATGAGTTTGCGAAAGCCGGCATCATCACCAAGGAGATGATCTACGTCGCCGAGCGCGAGAATCTCGGCCGCAAGACCGCGTTGGACAATGCGGAAGCCACCATTGCCGATGGCGAGAGCTTCGGCGCCGCCGTTCCGGCCTTCATCACGCCGGAATTCGTCCGCTCCGAGATCGCCCGCGGCCGCGCCATCATCCCCTGCAACATCAACCATCCCGAAGTCGAGCCGATGATCATCGGCCGCAATTTCCTGGTGAAGATCAACGCCAATATCGGCAATTCCGCCGTCTCGTCCTCCATCGAGGAGGAGGTCGACAAGCTCGTCTGGTCGATCCGCTGGGGCGCCGACACGGTGATGGACCTGTCCACCGGCCGCAACATCCACAACACCCGCGAATGGATCATCCGCAACTCGCCGGTGCCGATCGGCACGGTGCCGATCTACCAGGCGCTGGAGAAGGTGGGCGGCGATCCGGTCAAGCTCACCTGGGAGATCTTCCGCGACACGCTGATCGAACAGGCCGAGCAGGGCGTCGACTATTTCACCATCCATGCCGGCGTGCGCCTCGCCTATGTGCCGCTCACCGCCAAGCGCGTCACCGGCATCGTGTCGCGCGGCGGTTCCATCATGGCCAAGTGGTGCCTCGCCCATCACCGCGAGAGCTTCCTCTACGAGCATTTCGACGAGATCTGCGACATCATGCGGGCCTATGACGTGTCGTTCTCGCTGGGCGATGGGTTGCGTCCGGGTTCGATTGCCGATGCCAACGACGCGGCGCAGTTCGCCGAGCTCGAGACGCTCGGCGAGCTCACCCAGATCGCCTGGAAGAAGGGCTGCCAGGTGATGATCGAGGGTCCGGGCCATGTGCCGATCCACAAGATCAAGATCAACATGGACAAGCAGTTGAAGGAGTGTGGCGAGGCCCCCTTCTACACGCTCGGACCGCTGACCACCGACATCGCGCCGGGCTATGACCACATCACGTCGGGCATCGGCGCCGCCATGATCGGCTGGTTCGGCTGCGCCATGCTCTGCTACGTGACCCCGAAGGAGCATCTGGGCCTGCCCAACCGCGACGACGTGAAGGTCGGCGTCATCACCTACAAGATCGCGGCCCACGCGGCCGATCTCGGCAAGGGCCATCCGGCCGCGCAGCTGCGCGACGATGCGCTGTCACGCGCCCGCTTCGACTTCCGCTGGGAGGACCAGTTCAACCTCGGCCTCGATCCGGAAACCGCGCGCAGCTATCACGACGAGACCCTGCCGAAGGAGGCCCACAAGGTCGCCCATTTCTGCTCGATGTGCGGGCCGAAATTCTGCTCGATGAAGATCACCCAGGACGTGCGCGACTATGCGGCCACCTTGAACGACAAGGAGGTGGGCATGGCGCAGATGTCAGAGAAGTTCCTCGAGATGGGCGGCAAGGTGTACGTGGAAGCGGCCGACGCGGTGAAGGCTAGCAACAAGACGTTGTGAGCAGAGCGGGGCGGGGCGCGGCGTGGCCCGCGCCCCCGTCACGTCGTGACGTTGTAGGAGTGCACCGTCGCGGTCGTCAGGTCGCAGTCGAAGACGATGGTCACGCCGTCCAGGTCGGCAGATCCCCAGAGCGACAGGCCGATGGTCGCCGGGGGCGGCACGCAGACGATCAGCTGCCCGTCCGGCCTGTCCGGAAGGTTGGGGAAGCGCTTGGCGAAATCCGCATAGCTGCGCGGAACAGCCGACGCGAGCATCAGCGGCACGAAGGGCAGGAGGTCGGGAAAGCCGCGATAGGGCCAGTCATCCAGCGATCGCGTGCTGGACATGCTCAGCACCTCGACCTCATGGGAGTGGGTGAGGCGGTAGGTCATGTCGCCGCCCCCGAAGCACATGCCGTAGACGAGCGGGAAATCCAACAGATAGGTCCGGCTCAGCGCCCGGATGGCCCGTCCGCTGAGCTTCGCGATGGCGTGGAGCCGACGCGGTCCGTGGTCGAGGCCGGTCACGGTCCAGTCCAGCGGCCCCCCGAGGTGGAAGGACGTGATCCTGCCGGCGGGGACGAAGGTGTAGTCCACGCCGTCGCAATGGGCATGCACGAGCCTTTCCTTGCGGGCCATGGTCCCTCCAGCGCAGCGCGGTCCTCGACCGTCTGACGGCAAGCGGCGTTTGTCGGATATCGGCATGCGGGAATTGTCGATGTTCTATATATGTTCTCACATTGCGTCAATGAAGGACTGCTCGGGTGACTTGTGCCGGCGCGTCTTCTCCCGGCCGAAGGTCGCGGGCAGCAGAAACTCCGGCCACGGTGGGTTCCGCGTTGTGAGGCAGGGTGCGACGGGGAACAGCCTCGGCTGCGACTTCTCCGACATCCGCTACGAATTCGACACCCGCCGGCATGTGAACTGGTGCATGAGCCAAAGCGCCAATCAGATGCGCACGGCGCCGGCCCTGCATCACAGAAATCTCGCCGCCCGCTGCAGCCGGAGCGGCGTCACCTTCACCAGATGATGCTGTACTGTCGGGCGCCAACACCGTCCGACAGGAGGACCGCCGCCATGACCCGACCGCCCGGCTTCGACCATTGGGAAGAACGGTTCGCCGGAGCGGAGTTCCGGTTCGGCCGCGAGCCGAACCCGTTCCTCGTCCGCTGCAAGCCGCTTCTGCCGGCCTCGGGCAAGGCGCTGGCGGTGGCCGATGGCGAGGGTCGCAACGGTGTCTGGCTCGCGCGCCAGGGGCTGGATGTCGTCTCCGCCGACTTCTCGCCCACCGCTCAAGGCAAGGCCCGTGCGCTCGCCGCCGAACACCGCGTTGCCGTCACCTTCGTCGAGGCGGATGCCCACACCTGGGCCTATCCGGAAGCCGCATTCGACGTGGTGGTGGAAATCTTCACCCAGTTCAGCCCGCCCGAGGGCCGGGCGCTGAAATGGGCCGGCATGCGCCGCGCGCTGAAGCCCGGTGGCCTCCTCATCATCGTCGGTTACACGCCGAAACAGCTCACCTATACCTCCGGCGGGCCGAAGCAGATCGAGAACCTCTATACTCGCGAATTGCTCGAGCAAGCCTTCGGTGATTTCGCCGATGTTGCGATCACCGAGGAAGAGACGGAACTCCAGGAAGGGCCTGGCCATTCCGGCCTGTCCGCGGTGATCGGGCTGACGGCGAGGAAGCGCTGAGCCCTTCAGGATGCGGGGCGTCCCCGAAGGCCTCCAGCCCCAATTCTCACGATGAATTCATCGCGCGCGTTAACCTCAATTTGTCAACTGCGGACGTAAGGTAACCTGTCCATAGCGGGGCAAGGGTGAATGACGGCACGCGACAGCACGGCGGGTTTGGTTGAAGGCGCAGCCGTTGGCGTGCCAGCCACGCAGTCCGCCTTGACCCTGGATCAGGCCCTGCTCGATGCCGTCGCGCACGGCGTCTGCATCTATTCGGCGCAATTCGAACTCATGGCGTTCAACCGCCGCCTGTTGGAAATCCTCCGGCTTGATCCGGCTGTGATTCACCGCGGAATGCCGATGCGCGAATTCCTGCGCGCGGCCGCCCGCAGCGGCAATCTCGACGAGGCGCGCCTCGACGCCATCTGCGACGAGCGGCTGGCCATGCTGGCCCGCAACGAACGGCTCGAGGAGCACCGCCTGCTGCCGGACGGCCGCACCCTGTCCATCACCTTCGAGCCGGTGGGCGACGGCCGCTGGGTCACCAGCTATCGCGACATCAGCGCCCAGACCAGCCTGGAAGCTGAACTGCGCGACCAGGTGGCGCGCTTCGGCCAGGCGCTCGGAAACATGTCGCATGGCCTGGCCATGTATGGTCCGGACGAGCGCCTCACCGTCTGCAACGCCCGCTTCGTCGAAACCTTCGGGCTGGACCCGTCCGTGGTGAAGCCCGGGGCGACGCTGCGCGAGGTCGCCTACCACGCCTGCAGCATCGGCGCCCATGGCGACGTCGATCCCGAGGCCTTCTATCAGGGCGCGCGCGCCCGCCTGGTCGACAGCCCGCGGGGCGGCAACCGGCACCGGCTCGGCGATGGGCGCACCATCGTCACCCACAGCCGGCCGATGGAACAGGGCGGCTGGGTGGTCACCTGCGAGGACATCACGGAGAGCGAGCGCGTCGCCGAGGAGCTCCGCCAGCAGCACAGCCGCTTCAGCCTGGCGCTCGACAACATGTCCCACGGCCTGGCCATGTACGATTGCGACGAGCGGATGATCGTCTGCAACGACACCTACATGACGATGTTCGACATGGACCCAGGCGTTGTGAAGCCGGGGATCTCGCTGCGCGAGATGGTGCAACACATTGCCCGGCGCGGTCAGTATAGCGACGCCGATCTCGACCGGGTCTATGCCGATGCGCGGACACGCATGTACAGCGGCGCGGATCAAACCCATACCCGTCGCCTGGCCGATGGCCGGGTGATCGCAACGCGCAGCAGGCAGGCTCCCGGCGGTGGCTGGATCGTGACCGGCGAGGACGTCACGGAGAGCGAGCGCACGGCCGAGACGCTGCGCGAACAGCACCATCGCTTCGACGCCGCCCTCAACAACATGTCGCAGGCGCTCGCCATGTTCGACGCCGATCACCGGCTGATCGTCTGCAACGAGCGCTATGTCACGATGTTCTCCGCCGATCGCGAGGTGGTGAAGCCCGGCATCACGCTGAGGGGCGTGTTCGAGCACGGCGTCACCAAGGGCATCTATCCCGGCGTCACCGCCGATGACCTGGTCGAGCGGCGGCTTGCCTCGCTCGCCGAGGGCGGGCGCCGCAGCTACGATCAGAGGATGGCCGACGGCCGGCTCATCGAGGTCACGCTGTCGATCATGGCGAATGGCGGCTGGGTCGGCACGTTCGACGACGTCACCGAGTCGCGCCGTGCCGAGGCAGAACGGGCCGCGGCGGTCGCCCAGCTATTCGAGAAGAAACTGCTGCTTGATGCGACGCTCGAGAGCATGGCGCACGGCCTCGCCGTGTTCGACAGCAATTTCAATGTGGTCATCCGCAACCAGCGCTACCTCGACCTCTACTCGCGCACACCCGAGCAAGTGCCGTTTGGAAAGCCGCTGCGCGAGCTCACCGCCGAGTGCATCGAGGCTGGCGTGCATCCGCGCGACAGCGATGTGGACCAGATCTTCAACAGCTTCTGCAGCCAGCTGATGAACAATACCGGGGCCGTGCTGCAACGCCGCCTCGGCAACGGCCGGATCGTGGCGATCCGCAACCATCCGATGTCGAATGGCAATTGGGTGGCGACCTTCGAGGACATCACCGAGCGCGAGCGCGCCGCCGAGCAGGAGCGCGAGCAGAACCAGCGCTTCGATGCGGCCCTGAACAACATGGCCCATGGTCTCGCCATGCTGGACGAGGATCTGAACCTCATCGTCTGCAACAAGCGCTATCTCGAGATGTATGGGATGTCCGCCGACATCGTGAAGCCGGGCGCAACCATGCGGGCAATCGTCGAGCATTCGCTGGCGGTCGGCAATTATGTCGGCAGGACAGCAGATGACTTGCTGACCAGCTATCACGACAGTCTCAAGGCCGGCAACTTCGTCACGGTGAAGCAGCTCGCCGACGGCCGCTACTTCCAGGTGATCTACCGCGCCATGCCCGGCGGCTGGGTGGCTACCCACGAGGACGTCACCGAGCGGCACACGGCGGAACAGAACATCGCCTACATGGCGCATCACGATGCGCTGACCGGCCTGCCGAACCGCGTGCTGTTCCTGCAGACCATGGAGCAGGGCCTGGTCGAGGTGACCGGCGGGGCCGAGTCGCTGGCGCTGATCTGCCTCGACCTTGACCACTTCAAGGGGGTCAACGACACGCTTGGTCATCCGGTCGGCGACCATCTTCTGTGCCTGGTCTCCGAGCGACTGACCGACGCGGTCGGCGACGCCGGCACGCTCGCCCGCCTTGGTGGCGACGAATTCGCCGTTCTCCTGCGCAACACCTCGAAGCCCGCGGCGGAGCGGCTGGCGCGCCGTCTGGTCAGGCTGATGGCCGAGCCCTTCGTCATCGACGGCCACATCATCAATACCGGCCTCAGCCTCGGTATCGCCATGGCGCCGGCCGATTCGACCACCGCCGACCACCTGATGAAATGCGCCGACCTCGCGCTCTACCGCGCGAAGGCTGACGGCCGCGCCATGTTCCGCTTCTTCGAGGCGGACATGAGCGCGCGCATCCAGGCCCGCCGCGAACTTGAGCTCGATCTGCGCCAGGCGCTCGCCAATGGCGAATTCCACATGGTCTATCAGCCGCAGGTGCGGGCCGAGGACCTGACATTGTCCGGCTTCGAGGCCTTGCTGCGCTGGAACCACCCGGTGCGCGGCAACGTGCCGCCGTCCGACTTCATTCCCGTGGCCGAGGAAACCGGCCTCATCCAGTCGATCGGTGAATGGGTGCTGCGCTCCGCCTGTGAGGAGGCGGCGCGCTGGCCGGCTTCCGCCAAGGTGGCGATCAACCTGTCGCCGCTGCAGTTCAAGGGCCACAGCCTCGTCGCCACCGTCATCAGCGCGCTGGGCAATTCCGGCTTGTCGCCGCGCCGCCTGGAGCTGGAGATCACCGAGGCCGTGCTGCTGCAGAACGACGAGGCGACGATCGCCACGCTGCATGAACTGAGGGCGCTCGGCATCCGCATCTCGATGGACGATTTCGGCATCGGCTACTCGTCGCTCAGCTACCTGCGCTCGTTCCCCTTCGACAAGATCAAGATCGACCGCTCGTTCATCGCCGATCTCGACCGCAACACCGACAATGCCGCGATCATCCGCGCCATGGCGAGCCTGGGCGCCAGCCTCGGCATCGATACGACCGCCGAGGGCGTCGAGACCGAGGAGCAGCTGGCCATGATCCGCCAATATGGCTGCACCGAGGTCCAGGGCTATCTGATCAGCAAGCCGCTGCCGACCGCGGACGCCCGCGCCCTGATCGAGACACACCGCGCCCGCTCAAGGGCGGCCTGACGCGAAGTCCATATGGAAACGGCGGCACACCTCCCGGTGCACCGCCGCTCAGGATCGTGATGGCCGCCAGGCTTATTCGGCAGCCTGCGCCTGGTTCAGCGCGGGATAGTCGGTATAGCCCTCGGCACCGCCGCCATAGAACGTCTCGCGGCCCTTCAGCTCGTTCAGCGGCGCATTCAGCTTCAGCCGCTCGGCCAGATCCGGATTGGCGATATAGGCCCGGCCGAAGGCGATAGCGTCGGCGCGGCCGGCCTCGACAGCGTCGATGGCGAGGTCGCGGGTGTAGCTGTTATTGGCGATATAGGCGCCGGAGAACGCCTTCTTCAGCGCCGCATAGTCGAAGGCCATATTGTCGCGCGGGCCGCCGGTGGCGCCCTCGACGACATGGATGAAGGCGATGCCGCGCTTCGACAATTCGGCCGCGAAATAGCCGAACACCTCGGCCGGATCGCTGGTCACCGCATTGTTGGCGGGGCTCACCGGCGACAGGCGGATGCCGAGCCGGCCCTTCGGGAAGACCTTCAGGATGGCGTCAACCACCTCCAGCGGGAAGCGGGCGCGGTTCTCGACCGAGCCGCCATAGCTGTCGGTGCGGGTGTTGGAACCGTCCTTGAGGAATTGGTCGATCAGGTAGCCGTTGGCGCCGTGGATCTCGATGCCGTCGAAGCCGGCCTTGAGGGCATTGGCGGCGGCCTTCGCGAAGTCGCCGGCAACACCGGCCAGTTCGCCGGCATCGAGCGCGCGCGGGTCCGACGTATCGGTAAAGCCTGTCGGGATGAACGTCTTGGTTCCGGCATTGATGGCGGAAGGCGCAACCGGCGCGCCGCCATTCGGCTGGAGCGAGGCGTGCGAGATGCGGCCGACATGCCAGATCTGGGCGGCGATCAGGCCGCCGGCATCATGCACGCCATCGGTCACCTTGCGCCAGGCAGCCACCTGCGCGTCGCTGTAGAGGCCGGGCGTCCAGGCATAGCCCTGGCCCTGCTGCGAGACCTGCGTACCTTCGGTGATGATCAGGCCGGCGCCGGCGCGCTGGCGGTAATAGGTGATCGACAGCGCGCTCGCGGTGTCCGGGCCGTGGTCGGCGCGGTTGCGTGTCAGCGGCGCCATGACGACGCGGTTCTTGAGGGAGAGGTCGCCGATCTGGACCGGCGTGAAGAGTTTGGGCTCGTTGCTCATGGAATGGACCTGACAGAAAAAGCGGCGCTGGCCTCGGCCGTTCGCCGCGGGGGAGAAGGACAAGCTGCAAATGGGAATGGCTACCGCGCCGCACCATAGCGATGCGCGCGGGTCAGCCCCGATGAATCGGGTCGATCCACAGCACGGACTCCGGCTTCTCGACCGGCTCGATGTCCAGGTTGACCGCAATGGCTTCGCCGTCGGAGCGCACGAGGACGCATTCCAGCACCTCATCCGGGCTCGCATTGATCTCCTGATGCGGCACATAGGGCGGAACGAAGATGAAATCGCCCGGGCCGGCCTCGGCGACGAATTGCAGGCTCTCGCCCCAGCGCATGCGGGCACGGCCGCGCACCACATAGATCACACTTTCGAGATGACCGTGGTGATGGGCGCCGGTCTTGGCATCGGGGCGGATGGTGACGGTACCTGCCCACAGTTTCTGCGCACCGACCCGGGCAAAATTGATCGCGGCCTTGCGGTCCATGCCGGCGGTCGAGGGCACGTTCGGATCGAGCTTGTCGGCCGGGATCACCCGGATGCCGTCATGCTTCCAGCGATCGGGATCGGCGGCCGCGTCGTGGTGATGCTCGTGGTGGGGGCCGTCGCCATGATGGTGGTGGTCATGGTGGTCGTGGTCATGGCCGGACATGGCGTGCAATTCCCGAATGATCGATGGCGGACTCTAGCGCGAACCGACCCGGCGGATCGACAGGCCACATTGGCGCCGAGGTGCAGGGCTGCCGGTCAGATCACGTAGACGAAGGACTCGGCGGCCTCGCGGCTGAGGATCTGGTCCATCGAGCGCGCCGGCTCGGCGCAGCCCGCCGTGCCGACCGCCTTGGCGGGCACGCCGGCCACCGTCGTATTGGGCGGAACCGCCTGCAGCACCACGGAACCGGCGGCGACACGCGCGCAATGGCCGATCTCGATATTGCCGAGGATCTTGGCGCCGGCGCCGATCAGCACGCCATTGCGCACCTTGGGATGGCGGTCGCCGCTCTCCTTGCCAGTCCCGCCAAGCGTCACGCCCTGCAGGATCGAGACATTGTTGCCGATCACGGCGGTCTCGCCGACCACCAGGCCGGTGGCGTGGTCGAGGAAGATGCCATGGCCCATGGGTACGGCTGGATTGATGTCGGTCTGGAAGATTTCGGAAGACCGGCTCTGCAGATAGAGCGCGAAGTCGCGCCGGCCCTTCGTCAGCATCCAGTGCGCGAAGCGGTGGGTCTGGATCGCGTGGAAGCCCTTGAAGAACAGGACGGGCTCCACCAGCCGGTCGGTCGCCGGGTCGCGGTCGATGGCTGCGGCGAGATCGGCGTGAATGGCCGTGACGATGGTGCTGTCGTCATCCATGGCGCGGCTGAAGGCATCGTACAGCACGTCCTGCGCCAGATCGGCGCCGGCGAGCCTTCCGGCCACCCGCCGGGCCACCGCATCTTCCAGAGAATGCGCGTTGACGATGGTGCGCAGGACCAGGGTCGCCAGCTCGGGGCTGCCATCGACGACCGTCTGTGCCTCGGCGCGCAGGCGCTGCCAGGCGAGGTCGCGGCGTTCCGCTTCGGGTTGGGGCACCAGCCGCAAGACGCGGTCGGCGCGGGACGGGTTCGAGGCCAAGGGATTGCTCCGCAACCGGGGTCAGGGCGCAAGAGACAAGTCCCGCAGCGCACAAAGATCAAGTCAAAAGAATGTTGTAGAACAATGACCTGGCGCAGAACGCCCGGAGAGAACAATCGCACTGCGAACGACGAGTCGGAGAGAAGGATCCACCCGTCAGCGCAGGATGATCTCGACCTTCAGGCCGCCGAGAGCCGAGCGCCCGAGCGCCAGTTCACCGCCATAGGCCTCGGTCAGGTCCTTCACGATGGCAAGCCCGAAGCCCGATCCCTCGACCTGCTCATCCAGGCGCTTGCCGCGCTCGATCTCGAAGGACACGCCGCCTTCCGGCAGGCCCGGCCCGTCATCCTCGACGATGATGCGGGCGCCCCCATCGGCCAGCGCCTCGGCGCGCAGGATCACCCGCGACTTGGCCCATTTGCGCGCATTGTCGGCGACATTGCCGAGCACTTCGGTCAGGTCGCCCTCGTCCATGGCGACGGTGATCTGGGCGCCGATCTGGTTGCTGATCTCGATCGGCGTGGCCGACGGCAGCAGCGACAAGGCCTTGGACAGCATCTCGGCCACCGGGCGGATCACGGTCGCATCCGTCCTGCGGAAGGCGCGGACCCCGGCGCGGGCACGCATCAGCTCGCGCGACACATGCCGGCTCATCCGGGCGATCTCGCCGTCCACCTCCGCAGCGATAGCAACCTGGCCGGCTTCCTTCAGCTGGCGCGCGATCGACGACAGCACCGCCAGCGGTGTCTTCAACCCGTGGGCAAGATCGCCGGCACGGGCCCGCGCGGCGAGCAGATCCGCATTTCGGGCATCGAGCAGGGCATTGAGGTCATCGACCAGCGGCCGCACCTCGTCGGGGAACAAGCCCTCGACGGTCTTGCGCCGGCCGTCATGGACGGCGGTCAGCGCCTGCCGCAGCGCATCCATCGGCGCGAGGCTGACACGGGTGGCAAACCACAAGGCCATGATCAGCGCGATACCGAGAGATGCCAGCGACAGCCCCGCGAACTGCATGAAGGCGGTGCGCGCTTCGTCGAGCTCCCCCTGGTCCAGGCCGACCGCGATGCGGATCGTTGTGGTGGCCGTCCCTCGCTGCAGCACAACGCGGCGTTCCAGCACCAGCATGCGCCGCCCCTCGGGCGCCGGCCGCTCGTAGATGGCGAGGTCATTGCCGGTTGGGGGCATCGCCGGCCAGTCGATGGTGAAGCCCATCAGCGATTCCGACCGGAGCTCGATGGTGCGGCCGCGGCCCACCTGCCAGTAATAGCCGCCAAAGGGCGTCCGGAAACGCGGGTCGGGAAGCTGGACGGTCAGCGTGATCCGGCCATCGTCGCCGACCAGCACATTGGCGGCCAGGGCGCGCAATTCGTCGCCAACCTCGCCGATGGCGCGGGCGCGGATATTGTCCTCATAGATATAGTTCAGGGCGAACCCCGCCGCGACGAGCGCCACAATGACAGCGGCGCCCGCGACGAAGGCGAAGCGACGGCGAAGCGAGCGAAGGATCACGCTCCGCCCGCCGGCATGTCGCTGATCACATAGCCATGGCCCCGCCGTGTCTCGATCACCGGCACGCCGAGCTTCTTGCGCAGCCGCGCCACCAGAACCTCGAGCGCGTTGGAATCGTGCTCCTTGTCCTGATCATAGATATGGGCGGCAAGCTCGCTCTGCGACACGACGCGGCCGTTCTGGTGGATCAGATAGGTCAGCAGCCGGTATTCGAGCGGCGTCAGCGCGAGGCCCCGTCCCTGCACCGACACGCTCTTCTGGCGGGTGTCGACCTCGACATCGCCCACTTTCAGGATCGGCGAGGCATAGCCGCTGGCGCGCCTGGTCAGCGCGCGCACCCGGGCGACCAGCTCCTCCATGTGGAAGGGCTTTGTGAGATAGTCATCGGCACCGGAATCAATGCCCGCCACCTTGTCGCGCCAGTTGTCGCGCGCGGTGAGCAGCAGAACCGGCATGAGCCGGCCCGCCTGGCGCCATTTCTTCAGGATCGTGAACCCGTCCATCAACGGCAGGCCGAGATCGAGCACGATCGCGTCGAAATCCTCGCTGTCGGCGCGGAACCAGCCATCCTCGCCGTCGAAGCTGGTTTCCACGACGAAGCCAGCCGTGGTGAGGGCAGCCTTCACGTCGGCTGCGATCCGCTTTTCGTCTTCAACCACCAGGACGCGCACGCCGGTTGGCCCTCTGCCATGTCGTGACGGGTTCGCCCGCCGGTCCTCAATGTCGCCCGCCCTGACGCCGGACGCAACCGGGCCGAGGAGTGGGTCCTGTGCGCTGGTCGGTGGCGGATCGCCCGGTTGGCAGGACGGGCCGGGGGCAGGACCATCTCCCGGATGCCGGCTCCACGATGCGCTCCTTCTCCGCGCGAGCCGTTCCCAGGAGAGGATGTTCTTTTCTCGGCCAGACCCTTGAACAGTCGAGCTTTTCTGCGTTTCTGAAGGGCCTTGACCGTCATTGCGGACGGTCGTCTGCCCAGGATTCCACGATGGATCGCCGCCCCGGATCACCGCGCCTGATGGATGTCGCCGGCATGCTGCTGGCGTTCGGGCTGGTGCTGGTGACGACGATTTTCGTGCGTGGCGAGACGCCGCCCGATCCCTTCGCGATCGCCCGCCCTGCCGCTCCGGCGCCGCTGGCCCTTGCATCGGGTGCGGTCACCCCAGCCGCAGGCGCGCGCCACCAGGCCACGGCGGCGCTCAGGTAGCCCCATGGCCAAGCCCGCCCGGCCGTACAAGCCTGTCGTCGTCACCGCCAATGATCTTGGATCGGGCGCGGTGGTGTTCCGTCATCGCGATGGCACCTGGTCGATTGACGTCGCCCATGCCGAGGTCGCCGAGGACCCGGAGGCCGCGGCGGATCTCCTTGCCCGCGGCCAGGCCGATGCCCAGGCCTGCCTGGTAGTGGAGCCGGTTCTCATCGAGGTCGTTCGCGATGGCGACGTCGTGCGTCCCGCCGCGTTGCGCGAGCTCATCCGCGCATCCGGGCCAACGGTTCCGCTGCCGCCCGAAGCCTTCGCGCATCTGTGAGAAGAGCGCTCCCCCGAGGTCACGATGTATCGCTACGATGAGTTCGACCAGGCCTTCGTCCAGGAGCGTGTCGCCGAGTTCTCGGACCAGGTGGCGCGGCGTCTCTCGGGCGAGCTGACCGAGGACCAGTTCAAGCCGCTCCGGCTGATGAACGGCGTCTATCTCCAGCTCCACGCCTACATGCTGCGGATTGCCATTCCCTACGGCACGCTGTCGTCCAGGCAGATGCGCCGGCTGGCCCATATCGGGCGGACCTATGACCGCGACTACGGTCATTTCACCACGCGGCAGAACCTTCAGTTCAACTGGATCAAGCTGTCGGACGTGCCGGCGATCCTGAACGAACTGGCCGAGGTGGAGATGCATGCCATCCAGACCTCGGGCAATTGCATCCGCAACGTCACGGCGGATCATTTCGCGGGCGCTGCCGCCGACGAGGTCGCCGATCCCCGGCCCTATGCCGAGATTCTCCGGCAATGGTCGTCCCTGCACCCGGAATTTGCCTACCTGCCGCGCAAGTTCAAGCTGGCGGTGACCGGCTCGCCCAACGACCGCGCGGCCATTCAGGTCCATGACATCGGCCTGGAGGTGAAGCGCAACGCAGCCGGCGAACTGGGCTTCTCGGTCTGGGTCGGCGGCGGCCAGGGCCGCACCCCGATGATCGCGAAGAAGGTCAGGGATTTCCTGCCAGAAGCCGATCTCTTGGCCTATTGCGAGGCGATCCTGCGCGTCTACAACCTCGATGGCCGGCGCGACAACAAGTACAAGGCGCGCATCAAGATCCTGGTCCACGAGACGGGCGAGGAGGAGATCAAGCGGCAGATCGAGGCCGAATTCGCCGCTCTCGGCAAGGCCAGCCTGACGCTTCCCGAAGCGGAAGTGGCCCGCATCGCTGCCTATTTTGCCCCTCCGACGCTTGAGCGCCTGCCGGCCCGCTCCGATGTGCTGGAGCGCGCCAAGGCCGCGGATCCGGAGCTCGCCCGCTTCCTCTCCCGCAATCTCCATGCTCACAAGACACCCGGCTACAGCATCGTTACGGTGTCACTCAAGCCCGTCGGCCTGCCGCCTGGTGACGCGATCTCCTGCCAAATGGATGCCATCGCCGACATCGCCGAGCGCTATTCCGCCGACGAGATCCGGGTGAGCCACGAGCAGAACCTCGTCCTGCCCCATGTCCGGCTCGACGATATCCCGGCGGTCTATGCGGCGCTGAAGCACGCAGGCCTTGCCACTCCCAATGCCGGCTTCATCACCGACATCATCGCCTGTCCCGGCCTCGACTATTGCGCGCTCGCCAATGCCCGCTCGATTCCCGTCGCCCAGCGCATTTCCGAGCGCTTCGCCTCCATCGAGCGGCAGACCGATATCGGCGATCTCAAGCTGAAGATTTCCGGCTGCATCAATGCCTGCGGCCACCACCATGTCGGCCATATCGGCATTCTCGGTGTCGACCGGAAGGGCGAGGAATTCTACCAGATCACGCTTGGCGGCTCGGGTGACGAGAGCTGCTCGATCGGCGAGATCGTCGGCCGCGGCTTCTCCTCCGACGAGGTGGTCGATGCCGTCGAGACCATCGTCGACACCTATCTGAAGATCCGCACGGCGCCCGAGGAAAGCTTCCTCACCGCCTATCGCCGGGTCGGCGAGGCGCCGTTCCGCGACGCCCTCTATGCCGAGGCCTGAGACCATGGCGCTCTATCGCAACGGCGCCTTCGTCGCCGAGGACTGGACCTTCCCAGCCGAGGACGAGCCGATCCCCGGCTCCGGCGCAGTCGCCCTGCCGAAGGCGCGCCTGCTGGCGGAATGGCCGGCGCTCGCCAGCCGCAACGGCCCGGCGGGGCTCGTCCTGGCCTCCGGTGAGAAGGTCGATGGTCTGGAGGAGATCCTGCCGCGCCTCGCCCTCGTGCGCATGGTGATCCCGCGCTATTCCGACGGCCGGCTCTATTCGCAGGCGCGCCTGCTGCGCGAGCGCCATCGCTTCACCGGCGAGATCCGCGCTGCCGGCGACATCCTGCGCGACCAGATCGTGTTCCTGGCCCGTGTCGGCTTCGACGCCTTCGAGATCGTCCACGAGGGCACGATCAAGGCGCTCGCCGAGGGCAGGATCGTCAGCGTCGGGCACTTCTACCAGCCGGCAGCGCGCGAAGTCTCAGAAGCCCAACCGGGCGCGCGACCCTGGCTGCGCCAGCGCAAGGCCGGCACAGTTCTGTAGGGTTGGATCAACCCTGCGCGAAACGGCGCACGCCGTCGCGGCCGTCGATCGAGACGAACGACCCGTCCACCTCCAGCCGGCGCAGATGGGCCAGTGTCTCGGCCACTGCGAGAAAGGCGTGGCCCGCCGCCATGGCGCGCGGGAACAGCACATGGGCCGCCTCGTAGCCGGACATCGGCCGGTCGACGCCCGCGCGCAACATGTCGAGGCGTCCTGCGTGATGGTCGCGCAAGGCGTCGAGACGGCGGTGGAGGCCGCGGAACGGCGTGCCGTGCGAGGGCAGGACCAGCGTATCCTCGGGCAGCGTCCGAAAGCGCTCCAGAGACACGAGATAGTCGCCCAGCGGATCGGCCTTCGGCTCGCCCGGGAAGATGCCGATCACCGGCGTGATATGCGAGAGGATCTGGTCGCCGGCGATCAGCACGCGGCTCTCTGCCGAATAGAACGAGGCGTGCTCCTCGGCATGGCCGCCGGCGGTCATCACCTGCCAGTCGCGCCCGCCCATGCGCAGCGTGCGTCCGTCGATCAGCCGCTCGATTTCGCTCGGCTGGGGGCCGAGTGCCTTGGCAAACATCGCGCGATCATCGGCCAGCCGCTTGATCAGGTCGGGATGGCAGCCGTTCTGGGCGAGGAAGCGCTGCACATGCGGCCGGTGCGGCTGCTGCTGGTCGGCATAGCGCAGCTTCGCCGAGAGCCATTCCACCAGCGTGGAGGCAAAGGGCATGTCGAACCGGTCGACCAGATGGCCGGCAAGGCCGATATGGTCGGTGTGACCGTGGGTGGCGACGAGCTTCACCAGGGGACGGCCGAGCGGGCCCTTCACAAGGCGCTGCCACAGGGCGCGCATGTCAGGGGATTCGACGCCGGCATCCACCGCGGTCCAGCCAGCCGTTTCGGGCAGGAACCAGACATTGACGTGGTTCAGCACGAAGGGCAGCGGCATACGCGCCCAATGCAGGCCTTCGGTGATCTCGACCACTTCACCGGCTGCTGGCGTCGCGACGCTGGTGAAGTCGAGATTGCTTTCCGGCCTTGGCGACCGGACGACCTGATCCTGGCTCATTCGTCCTCGTCTGCCTCAGCCTCGGCCTCGGGGCGGCGGCTCTGGCGTTGGCGCGACCACATATTGGCATAGAGGCCGCCCTGGGCGACCAGCGCGGAATGCGTGCCTGTCTCCACGATATGGCCGTGGTCGAGCACGATGATCCGGTCGGCGGTGACCACGCTGCCGAGCCGGTGGGTGACGCTGACGACGGTCCGGGTCTCGGCGATCTTCGACAGGGTCTCGTTGAGCTTGTGCTCGGTTGCCGCATCGAGCGCGCTGGTCGCCTCGTCCAGCACTAGGACGGCCGGATTGCGCACGAGCGCGCGGGCGATCGCCACACGCTGGCGTTGGCCGCCGGAGAGCTGGCCGCCGCGCTCGCCCACCATCGTGTCATAGCCTTCGGGCAGCTCCATGATGAAGTCATGCACCTCGGCCTGGCGGGCGGCGTCGTGGATCTCCTCCATCGTCGCCTGCGGATAGGCCATGCGGATGTTCTCGGCGATGGTGGTGTTGAACAGGAAGCTTTCCTGGAACACGACCGCCATCTGCTCGCGCAGCGAGGCCTGGCTGACGGAGCGGATGTCGACGCCGTCGATGGCGACGCGGCCCTCGCCCGGATCGTAGAAGCGCATCAGCAGATTGAGGAACGTGCTCTTGCCCGAGCCCGACGGTCCGACAATTCCGAGGAACGAGCCCTTGGGCACGGTGACCGACAGGCCCTCCGTGCGGAAGCTGGAGCCGGGATAGTTGAAGGCGACGTTCTCGAACGTGATTTCGCGCGCGAAGGGCTGCAGCTCCTTGGCATCCGGCGGATCGACCATGGTCGGCTTGACCTGCAGCATGTCGTTGAGATGGTGGATCGAGCCGGCGGCCTGGGCCAGCGTCGGCACATATTGCGTGACGTTGGTCAGCGCATAACCCATCGACAGGAACACGCCCTCGAACGCGATGATCGTGCCGACCGTGATCCGGTCGGTGAACGCCCAGTAGGAGCCGAGCGCGAAGACGATGATGTGGACGACATAGAGACCGGTCTGCGCCGTGCGCTCGACCAGGGCGCTGGCGAAATTGGTCCGCCGGGCAATGCCGAACCAGGTGCCATTGACCAGCGAGAAGGCATGGCGGGCGCGGTCGGCCATGCCGAAGGCCTTGATCACCGGCTGCGCCGCGACATTCTCCTGCACGGCGCCGAGCAGATGGCCCTCGGTCTGGCGTTTCTCATAGGCATGGTTGAACGCCTTGCGGGCGAAGATGCGCGGCCACCACAGGATCAGCGGGAAGATCAATGCACCAATCAGCCCGAGCCAGATGTCGAACATGAACATCAGGATGGTGGCGTAGATCACCTCCAGGAAGGGCATGATGAACAGCGGCACGATGCCGACGAGGCCTGTCTCCACCGCCACCAGATCGCCCGAGAAGCGCGACAGCACGGTCCCCGTCGGCGTGGTGTGGAAGAACGGCATGGACATCGACTGCACATGGTCGAACAGGTGCTGGCGGATGTCCTTCACGACGGACGAGAACACCCGCGTGTACATGTAGTCGGCAACCAGCGCGACCATCGACACGGTGATCGCCGCGATCCCCATGAAGGCGATGGAGCGGACCAGCGCTTCCCATTCCTTTTTTATCAGGCCTTCGTCGATCAGATATTGGGTGACCAGGGGAAACGAGAAGTTGAGGGCGGCTTCCGTCAGCACCAGCAGCATCAGGATCGCGAAGAAGCCCTTGTAGGGCTTGCAGAACGGCAGGACGAAAGCGATCAGCGCCTTGACGTCGGCAGCACTGACGTCTTCCGCCTCTTCCTCGTCGTCGAGGTACTCGTCTACGGGCGCTTCTTTGCTCATGGGTTCGCGGGCGATCCGATCGGGCAAGGCTTGGTCAGGCAAGGCTTGTCTTGGTCAGCAAGGCTTGGCTTGGTCAGGCAAGACATGCCGGAACGGGGGCTCCGTCAACCCCCGGCGGCCTAGGGCGGCTCGGAATAACGAAATGGCCGGACTTATCCGGCCATTTCAGCGGAGATTGCGGCAAGAGGTCTTAGCCGGCGATGGGCTTCTTGACCTTGCTGGTCGGGCCCTTCTGGCGGCCGGCCATCAGCTTGTCGATCCACTTCTGGGCGTCGGGCTTGGCGTAGAAGCAATAGCGCATGGTCTCCATGTCCGGATACCACGGGAAATCGCCCTCATTGGCGTCGCACTCGATCTTCCAGGCCTTCTTCAGGATCTTCTGGTCATGGACGGCCGGGCGCCAGCCGTGGCGCTGGAAGCGCTCCGACCATTGCCAAGTGCTCTCCAGCGTCAGCACGCCGTCGAACACGTCGTGATACTCGATCACTTCGCGGGTCATGTCGGCGGTGATGCCGCCGAAGAAGATGCCGATGCGGGTGACGCGGTAGAGTTCCTGGATCGCCTTGTCGATCAGCTCTTCCGGCACGTAGCAGAGGCAGGTGTCGTAGATGACGTCGAAGGAATTGTCCTCGAACGGCAGGTTGGTGACGTCACCGAGCAGGTTGCGATGCAGCCATTCCGGGGGCGTCTGGGCATGGACGTGGCGCGAGTTCTCGATGCCCCAGGCGTCGATGCCGATATCGGCGAAGCACTTCAGCGTCAGGCCCGAGGCCGAGCCGACATCGAGGAGCTTGTAGGGCGCCTTGATACCGAAGATGCACTCGTAGAGGTCGGCATTGTACTGCTCGTCGAAATACTCGCGGAAGCTCTCCTCGTAGGAGAGGCCGACGGCATATTCGTCGTGATAGTCGTCGGTGAGCGTCGATTCGACGAAGCCCTCCTCGAC
This sequence comes from Phreatobacter aquaticus, assembly GCF_005160265.1. NCBI lineage: Bacteria > Pseudomonadati > Pseudomonadota > Alphaproteobacteria > Hyphomicrobiales > Phreatobacteraceae > Phreatobacter > Phreatobacter aquaticus. The sequence goes on from NZ_CP039865.1 coordinate 1,387,281, forward strand.
CACGCCCTTCTGCTTCTCGAGATCCGCCTTCTTGCGAGCGCCGGCATAGGCCGCGCCGCGCAGCTTGCCCATCAGCATGTCGACGACGAAATTCGCCGAGTCATAGGCGCCGTTGACGGTCGAATCGAACAGGTAGTCGCCGACCAGATAGAGGTTCGGCAGAACCTTGGCGTCCGGCTGGTGGCGCTCGCGCAGTTCCGGCGCGGGATTGCCGCCCGGCAGGCCCGAGATCGTGCCGATCCAGCGCTGGACCTTGGCCTCGACGAACTGCTTCTTCGCCGGTCCGATGAGGTCGGAGGGCAGCGAATCCAGTGCGAGCTGGGTCAGCGTCTCGTCGTCGAGATTGGACAAGGCCATGGCCTGGCTCGCCGGGATCAGCCAGCCGAGCACACCGTGCTTGGAGGGATGCCGCGCCGTCTCGTCATAGATGCAGCAGCCGCCGAAGGCGTCGCTCATGATGTAGCTGCCCTGGAAATGCTCGTTCCAGAACGGCTTTTTGAACAGCACGGTGACGCGCAGGTAATGCGCGGCATTGTCGTAGCGGGCCTGGTGCTTCTGGATCGCCTCGCGGGCCGCGCGGCCCTCGAACTCGATCTGGCTGACCCAGTAATTCGGCACGGCGACCACGACATGGTCGAACTCGTGGACCTCGTTCTTGCCCTTGCGGCGCACCGTCAGATTGTAGGTGCCGCCCTCGTTGCGGGCGATCTTGGCGACCCGCGAATTGAGCATGACCTTGCCCGAGACGCGCTCGGCCAGGCCCTCGATCAGCTTCTCGTTGCCGCCGGCGATCGAATAGAGCCGGAGGTACTTCGGATCGTCCATCAGGACGTTCTTCAGGCCGTTCAGCGCGTTGGTCAGCTGGGATTCGGTCGCGACATCGGAGCGCGCGGCCACCTCGATATATTTGCGGGCAGCCTCGTCGGGGATCTCGTCCAGCACCTCGCGGAAGGACTTTCCAGCCCAGGGGTGCTTGTTGTCGTCGCCCGAATAGCCCTCGTAATACTCGTCGGGCGAGCAGAGCTCATGGCACTTGGCGTGGAAGGCGTCGATCGCCTTCACCGTCGCCTCGCCGAAATGCTTCTTGATGTCGCGCTTGGTGTTGAGGATCGCGTCGCCGATGATCACGCCCTTGCCGTCCATCGGCACGACGTCCAGCTCCATCACCTCGGTGATGATGCGCTTCAGCGGGTCGGGCCCGAAATGCGAGTAGTCGTAATATTCGGCGACGCCGCGCTCGAACAGCGTATTGCCCTTCTCGAACGTGTCGGTGACGATCTTGCCGCCGAGACGGCCGGACGCTTCGAAAATGGTCGCCTGAAACAGGCCGTCGCAGAACCGGTCGAGCAGGTAGTTGGTGAACAGGCCGCCCGGCCCGCCACCGACGATCGCGACACGAGTCATTATCGGTCTTTCGTCTTCATGCCGAAGCTCCCCGTCTCATGCGGAGGGCCCGGCTGCCATAGGGTTAAGTTCCGATGTGGCTATAGCCGGGACATGTCGGAGAATAAAGGGACGTTCGCCAAAATCCGGCGAAACGGTTACCCCCCGTCAGCCCGCACCGCCACCTCGGAAAATGCGAGGACTATTTCGTGCCTACCGGCGCCTGAACGCTCGGTGAACCGATTGGCACGGCATCGCTTTTCGATCCTATGGCGCGGACGGGGTCTTCCTATTTCAGCACCGAGGGCAGCCAGAGCGCGATGCCTGGCCAGTACATCAGGATGCCGATGGCGGCGATATAGACGATCATGAAGGGCATGACGCCGGAGAACACATCCGATATCGGTCCGCCGTCCTTGCGCATGCCCTGCAGCACATAGAGGACCGTGCCGTCCGGTGGCGAGATCAGCGCGATCTCCACCAGCATGGTCACGATGACGCCGAACCAGATCGGATCGTAGCCGAGCGCCACCACGACGGGGAAGATCACGGGGATCGTCGTCACGATCATGGAGAAGCCCTCCATGAACGTGCCGAGCGCCAGGTAGAAGCCGATGATCATCAGCATGATCGCCCAGGGCGGCAGCGGCATCTCGGAGACGAGCTTGGCCAGCGCCTGCGGCACGCCGAGATTGGTGAAGACGAAGTTCAGCACATAGGCGCCGAACAGGATGAGCCCGATCATCGCCGTGTTGCGGGCGGTCGCCTCGGCGCTGTCATTGAGCATCTTCCAGGACAGCTTGCCGCCAAGTCCCGCCAGCACGATCGAGGCGACGACGCCCAGCGCCGCCGATTCCGTCGGGGTCGCAAGGCCGCCATAAATCGTGCCGAGTACAATGAAGATGAGGAGGGCCGTCGGCGCGAGGTCGACAAGGCTCATCATCTTCTCGCGCATCGAATAGCGCGGCGCATCGGGGTCGCGCGGTGCGGCGGTCCTGGCCTTGAGGAGGATCACCAGCGTGAACAGGACCACGACCAGGATGCTCGGGCCGACGGCGGCATTGTAGAGCGCGCCGACCGATGTCTCGGTGATCAGGCCGTAGATGATGAAGGTGATGCCTGGCGGAATGAGATTGCCGAGCGCGCCGCCTGCGGCGAGCGATCCCAGCACCATTTTCGGGTCATAGGCGCGGCCCTTGAAGAAGGGGAGCGCCACCGAGCCCATGGTGGCGGCGGTGGCCACCGACGAGCCGGAGATCGCCGAGAACACGGCGGAGGAGGCGATGTTGGTGTGCAGGAGTCCGCCCGGAACGCGCGACAGCCAGACATTCAGGGTCCGGTAGAGCCGGTCGGAGAGGCCGGCGCGCAGGAGGATCTCGCCCATCAGCAGGAACAGCGGAACGGCGATCAGCACGAAGGACGAGGACGGATTCCAGATCGTCTGCCCGAGGAAATTCCAGAAGGCGCGGCCGTCGGAAAAGGCATAGCCGACGATCAGGCCGAGCACGCCAAGGGCCGCGCCGACATAGATGCCCATGCCGAAGAACACGGCGAACAGGCCGACCAGCAGCAGGATCTCGCCGATCAGATGGGAGGCAACGGTGACCGCGCCGGTGAGCGAGAGGCCGACGAGCGTTGCCGCAAGGACCAGCAGGAAGACGATGGCGATCACGAGCGGGGCTCCTTGGCGGGGGCGGTGGCGGCCGCGAACTCGGCGGCGGGTTCCATGCCGACCGCTTCCAGCGTCTCGGCGACCTCTTCCGCATAGGTGCGGGTGTGCAGCATGGCTTCGGATTCCGCGCCGCGGCCGGCGAGGATCAGCAGCAGGTTCTCCACGAACATCAGCACGATCAGCAGCATCATCACGCAGATACCGAAGGCCCAGAGGCCCTGGGGAATGGCGAGCGGGGTGCGCAGGATGGAGATGTCGGTTGCGCCGAACAGCAGCGATTCATCGACCAGCATGTAGGAGCCATAGGCGAGGTAGCCCATGAACACCCCAAGGAAGCCCAGGCTCATCAGGTGCAGCCAATAGCGGATCGTGTCGGGGAACTTGTTGACCAGGATGTCGATGCGCACATGGGCGCGCATCGTCAGAGTGTGGGAGAGGCCCCAGGCGATGCCGAAGGCCAGCGCATAGCCGGACAGCTCCGTCGTCGCCTGGGTCGAGAACCCCAGGAACTTGCGTGCCAGCACGTCGAACGTGATCAGGCACGAGATCGCGATGAACCCCCAACCGGCGATATAGCCCATCGCCGTGCCGATGGCGGCCACGCCGCGACGGCCGAATGCCGTCGCGTTGATCAGTGTTGTGAGCATGGTGGCTCTCCGGGGGTCTTGAGGCGTGATGCGTCAGTTGGCGGCTGTGAACTGCACGCCGGTGATCGGGGCGACGACGCGGTTGTAGATCTCGCCGCAACGCGCGCCACAACGCTTGACCCAAGCCGGCAGGATCGTGGTGCGGAGCGTCGTGCGCATCACTTCAGTGTCGGCAGGCACCGGACGGAACACGCTCATCGGGCGTGCATCCGGCACGCGGCCGAGCTTGCAGCCCTCGCGATTGCCGGTATTGCAGGCAATGCCGTCCTCGGTCTGCTCGAGACCAAGCTTCCACTGGGCCTCCTCGACCTCCTTCAGGGTCGCCTCCATCATGGTGCGCACGGCGGGATCCAGCCGGTTCCACCAGGCGATGTTCACCACATAGGCCGAGACCGACCAGAACAGCGGCAGGGCATAGAGGCTCTGGGTGACTTCGTACCAGCGCGCGCTGTTGCCCGAACCCGTGCCCGTGATGGCGCAATCGACCACGCCGCGCTCCAGCGCCGCATAGACCTCGGGGAAGCCGATGCCGGTCGGCTGGCCGCCGATCGATGAGACGAAGTCATTGGACGAGCCGCCACCGGTGCGGATGCGCTTGCCGCGCAGATCGGCCAGGCTCTTCACCTCGCCACGGCAGAAGAATTCCTGCGCCGCGAACGGATACATGGCGAGGATCTTCACGCCGAAACGCTCGAGCTCCTTGTTGACCTCGGGCAGCATGGCGGCTGCAACGCGGCGGGCCTGATCGAGGCTCGGATTGAGGCCGGCGAGATCGACCACGTCGAGCAGCGGCACGTCGCCGGCCACCGTGTTCAGCGGAACGGCGCCGATATCGACCTGTCCGGCGCGCACCAGACGAATGATCTCCGGGCCGTTGAGGTTGCGCTCCGGCCAGGAAGCCAGCGTCACATTGATGCGGCCGCCCGACTTGGCGGCGAGGCCTTCACGCAGCAGCGGCACGTCGACCCGGGTGAACTGCGGCATGGCCGGACCCGGCTGGGTGACGATCTGGACTGCGACCGGCGGGCCGGGCGGCAGGGTCTGGGCGAGCGCCGGCAGGGCGCCGCTCAGGCTAACCAGCGCTGCGGCGGCAAGAGTGGAACGTAGGCAGGTCATGGCATGGCTCCTTGGCAATCAGGCAACAGTGGCGGCGGGGAGAGAGGGCGGAAAATAGGAAAATTCGATCATCAGGCAGCCGTCGCGGCTGAAGAACGGGCCATGGGCTATGCCGTCCGGGCGGACCGCATAGGTGCCGGCGGCAAGGTCCGATCCGGCACCATTAGCCGAAGCATCGGTTGTGCCAATCGTCAGCGTTCCGGAGATGATGAACACCTCCTCGCACCAGCTATGCGAAACCGGATGGGTGACGGCGGCACCCGGAGCCCAGCGCGACAGGCGGGTGAGCGCGCCGGTGCGAGTGACCGGATCGAGCGCGCCGGACAGGATCTTCTCCTCGACGCCGACATAGCCTGGAACCGGCTGCCAGCCTTCGGCGGTCATCGCCTGGAAGAATTCCTGATGATGCTTGCCGAACGCCCCGAAGCTGGGGTGGGGCATCGGGGCGGAAGCGGCGGTCACAACGAGGCGACCCGGCTGTTCAGCAGATCGGTCACCAGCATGGAGCCGGGTGCGTGGGTGATGGCGAAGGGGGGCTTGGCGGCCGCGATCACCGATTGGGGCGTGACACCGCAGGCCCAGAAGACCGGCAGTTCGTCCGGCTTTACCTCGGCCGGCTGGCCATAATCCGGCTTGGTGATGTCCATGATGCCGATGGCTTCGGGCAGGCCGATATGCAGCGGCGCGCCGTGGACCGCGGGGAAGCGCGAGGTGATCTGGATCGCGCGGATCGCATCGGCCGGCTTCATCGGCCGCATCGACACCACCGTCGGGCCGGCAAAGGGCCCGGCCGGCGTGCAGGCGATGTTGGTCCGCCACATCGGCACGGTCGTGCCGCAGGCAATATGGCGGATCGGCAGGCCATCGGCGATCAGCGCCTCCTCGAAGGAATAGGAGCAGCCGATGACGAAGGCGACCAGGTCGTCGCGCCAGACCGAGCGGATGTCGGTGGGGTCATCCACCATCACGCCGTCTTTCCAGACACGGTAGCGCGGAATGTCGGTGCGGATGTCGAGGTCGATGCCGAGCGCCGGAATGGCGGGATTGCCCGGCTCCGACATGCCGATGATCGGGCAGGGCTTGGGGTTGAGCACGCAGAAGCGCAGGAAATCGTCGGCCAGGTCCTTCGGCAGGATCGCCAGATTGCCCTGGACCCGGCCCGGTGCGAGCCCCGCCGTGTCGCCGGTCAGCTCGCCGCGCCGGGCGGCGTGGCGGACCGCCACGGGATCGAACCGATCGAAGCTCTTCTGCTGTGCCAGCGCCATGGCGGCCTCCAAGGATGTTTGCCCTTGGGAGAACAGTGCATCATTCCGCTTGCATTGCGTCCAATCCGAAGTTTGGATCGAGTTTGATAGAATTTTCTTATCGAGCTTGGCCCCCATGGTAGATTTCAAAGCTCTCGAGACCCTTGTCTGGGTGGCGTCCCTGAAGAGCTTTCACCGGGCTGCGGCCAAGCTGAACACCACCCAGCCGGCGGTGTCGCAGCGCATTGCCCAGCTGGAAGCCGAGATCGGCACGCGGCTTCTGGAGCGCGAGCGCCGGGCCATCGCGCCGACCGAGGTGGGACGGCGGGTGATCGACTATGCCGAGCGGCTTCTGAAGCTGCGCGCCGAGATGCTGCACAGCGTTGCTGACCGCTCGGCGATCCGGGGAACGCTGCGCCTCGGCGTGGCCGAGACCATCGTCCACACCTGGTTGTCACGCTTCGTCGAGCGGATGGCCAAGGCCTATCCGGCCCTGGTTCTGGAAATCGAGGTCGACATCTCGCCCAACCTGTTCGAACGGCTGAACGCCCAGGAAATCGATCTGGCCTTCGTGCTCGGCACACTGGCCGGGCCGCTGTTCACCTCGCGGCCGCTCTGCACCTACACGCTCGGCTTCTTTGCCAGCGATGCCCTCGGACTTCCCGACGATCCGGTCCCGCTCAGCGTGCTTGCGGCCCACCCGATCCTGACCTTCTCGCGCAATACCCGGCCCTACCAGGCGGTGCGTGAGCTGTTCTCGGGTCCAGGCCTGCCGCCGGTGCGCATCCACGCCTCGGCCTCGCTCGCAACCATTCTCCGGATGGCCGAGGACGGGCTCGGCATTGCCGCCATCCCGTCGGCCATCGTCGAGACCGAGATCCATGCCGGCCGGTTGCGCCCGATTGCCTCGCCGGCGGTGCTGCCACAGCTCAATTTCGTCGCGGCCTGGCGCATGACGCCCGACTCGGCGACCGTCGAAGCCGTCGCCGATCTGGCGGTTGAAGTCGCAGGCGGGGCCGTCGCGCGTTAGCCGTGGACCGGCTGGTGCTCGCAGGCCCACATCGGGCCGAGATCGTCCATGGCGCCTTCCAGGCATTCGACGGTCAGGCGGATCGCGGCATCACCGGCAAAGACCAGCTCGATCGTGCCCGACGGTCCGTCGCCCGGTTCGAAGCGCAGCGTCAGCAGGTCCAGCACGGTGTCGCTGCCCTTCGGCACGCCGCGCGCCTTGACCGCGCTCACCCGTTCGAAGCGCATGCCGGTGCGGCGGCGCTGGGCGGCTCCCTCGACGGCGGCTGCGGTCCAGTCGAACCGGTTGCAGACGAAAGCGAAGCGTTTTTCGCGGGCGAGAAAGGCGAGATCCGAGGCCTTGACCACCGCGTCCTGCAGATGGGTCGAGACGATGGCGAGGTCGTCAGTGTCGAGCACGAAGAGCTTGAGCGGCGAATCGGTCATGGGTGAATCGGTCATGGGGTCTGGCTTTCTGGCGCCGTGCGGCGAAACGGAGGTTTGAATGCCAGATGGCGGTGGCCATGCCCTCCGGCAAGGTGCTGGCCCCCATGCATTGGTCTATCGTTGGATTTTAACCCCGCCGGGCCTATAGCACTCGCCACCTTGTTCGACTGCCGATTGCGGAACTGTCCGATGACCATCCGAAGCCACCAGGGCGATCTGCCCAATCTCGATCATTATCAGGTTGGCGTGGTCGCCATCGACACCGAGACGCTGGGCCTGATCCCTCAGCGCGACCGGCTCTGCGTCGTGCAGCTGTCGCCGGGCGACGGCACCGCCGATGTCGTGCAGATCCGGGCCGGCCAGCCGAAGCCCGAGAATCTCTGCCGGCTGCTCGCCGACCCCAAGGTGATCAAGCTGTTCCATTTCGCCCGCTTCGACGTGGCGGTGATGAAACATGCGTTCGGCGTCACGACGACGCCGGTCTATTGCACCAAGATCGCCTCCAAGCTGGTGCGCACCTATACTGACCGCCACGGCCTGAAGGACCTGGCGCGCGAGCTTCTCGGCGTCGACATGTCGAAGGCCCAGCAGAGTTCAGACTGGGCGGCCGAGCATCTCACCCCGGCACAGCTCGAATACGCGGCCTCCGACGTGCTCTATCTCCACGCCATGAAGGAAAAGCTCGACATGATGCTGGCCCGCGAGAGCCGGACCGAGCTTGCCGAGGCCTGTTTCCGCTTCCTGCCGACCCGCGCCGATCTTGATCTCGCCGGCTGGCCGGAGACCGACATCTTCGCCCATTCGTAACGCGACTGTGAGCCAGTGAGCGCCCGGCAGGCGGTTTTGATCCTCCGCCATGCTCGGGCCATAGAATAGGATAAGCTGGCGGTTGCGGCCTTGCCCGGACGGGAAGGCCGCTCTTGCTTGAATCAGGAAGGACAGATGGCCGCACGACCGATCGACGATATCGGCTTGGCAGCCCGGGGCGATGCCTTCGGCGTCGCGCCGCGCGAGGACGCGTTCAGGACAGCGTTCCGGCATTCGCGCCGGGTCCGCCGCCTGCGCGTGATCGTGCCCGTCGTCGCGGTCGCGCTGTTTTCCGGCGTCCTGTTCATCAGCTGGTGGGACCCGCTGAAAGCACTCAACCTGCCTGTCGCCATCGGCGCAGTGTCGGTCTCGGGCTCCCGGGTGACCATGGAGGCCCCGCGCCTCACCGGCTATTCCAACGACAACCGGTTCTACCGGGTCGCCGCGAGCCGGGCCGAGCACGATATCGCCCAGTCCAACCTGGTGGCGCTGTCGGCGATCGATGCCGAGATGGAGCTTGAGGGTGGCGGTACGGCCCGCGTCGTCTCTCCGGCCGGCCAGCTCGACACCAAGACCGGCCAGATCGAGTTCAACGAGACCGTATCGATCACCACGTCGAACGGCCAGAATGGCCGCGCCGGCCATGCGCTGGTCGATACCCGCGCCGGCACGATCAAGTCGAACGGTCCGGTCGAGATGTCCTCGCCACGCGGCGACCTGGCTGCCGACCGGATGGAAATGCGCGACAACGGCAAAGTCATCGTGCTCGAAGGCAATGTTCGCGGTAACTTCATGCCCGAACCGCCGGACCCGGCTCTCACCGGCGAAGAGCCGCAACCGCCTGCCGCGACCCCCAATGCGACCTCGCGCTGACCTGGAGAAGACTGCAATGACGCTGGCCGGCCTTGTTTCGCCCCGACTTCTGCCGGCCGCTGTCGCCTGCGCCCTCGGCCTTGCCGGTCTTCTGGCGCCGCAGCCGGCGAGCGCCCAGCAGGCCGGCAGCCCGTTCGTCGGCTTCACTCAGAACCGCAACGAGCCGATCAATTTCGAGGCCGACCGGGCCGAGGTCTTCGACAACGACAAGAAGGCCGTTCTGTCGGGCAATGTCCGCATCCGCCAGGGTGAGTCATCGCTTCAGGCGGCGCGCCTGGTGATTTTCTATGAAGGCGGCGGCACGCCGGGTGGTACCGCCGCGGGAGCGCCCGCCGCGCGGCCCGCAACCACCACCGCTCGCCAGGGCGCACCGGCCGGTGCCGCGGGCGGCCAGCAGAACGTCCGCCGCTTCGAGATGGAGGGCGGCGTCATCGTCCGCTCCAAGAACCAGACGGCCACGGCCGAGCGCGGTGTCTTCGATGCCCGCCGCAACGAGGCGATCATGGAGGGCAATGTGGTGCTCACCCAGTGCGAGAACGTGCTGAGGGGCAGCCGTCTCCAGGCCGATCTGACCGCCAACCGTGTCCGCCTCGACGGTGGCGCCTCGACGGGTGGCCGCGTCTCCGGCGTCCTGTCGGGTGGTCCCCAGGCGGCGGGTGGCGCCGGCACGAGCAATCCCGACTGCGCGGGGCCTGCGCGTCCCGCGGCCCGCCCGCGCGGCTGAGGAAACAAGCCTGGTGTCCGTCCTCGAGCGCATGTCATCCCTGTTCGGGCGCAAGCCGGCCGCCACCGCGCGTCCCGTGGTCGATGACGATTGGCTGGTTCGCGTCATGTCGGAGGAGGTCGCGGCGCTCGACGAGCCGCCGCCGGCCCCCGTTGCGCAGGACCAGCTCGAACCGCGCTCCGGCCATGGCGTGCTGGGCGTCCATGGCGTGTGGAAGAGCTATAAGGGCCGCGCGGTCGCGCGCGGCGTCAGCCTCGACGTCCGGCGTGGCGAGGCGGTCGGCCTGCTGGGGCCGAACGGCGCCGGCAAGACCACCGTCTTCTACATGATCACCGGGCTCGTGGAGGCCGACAAGGGCCGCATCGAGCTCGACGGCCACGACATCACCGCGCTGCCCATGTACCGGCGCGCCCGGCTCGGCATCGGCTACCTGCCGCAGGAGGCCTCGATCTTTCGCGGCCTCAATGTCGAGGACAATATCCGCGCCGTGCTCGAGGTCACCGAGCCCGACAAGAAGAAGCGCGAAGCCGAGCTCGACGAGCTCCTGGAGGAGTTTCACATCACCCGGCTGCGCAAGAGCCCGGCGATTGCGCTGTCGGGCGGTGAGCGCCGCCGTCTCGAGATCGCCCGCGCGCTGGCGACCCGGCCGTCCTTCATGCTGCTCGACGAGCCCTTCGCCGGCATCGATCCGATCGCCGTCGGGGACATCCAGAACCTCGTCCGCCACCTCAAGGAGCGCGGCATCGGCGTGCTGATCACCGACCACAATGTCCGTGAGACGCTGGGCCTGATCGATCGCGCCTACATCATCCATTCCGGCCAGGTGCTGATGGAAGGCACGCCCGACGAGATCGTCGCCAACCCGGATGTCCGCCGCCTCTATCTCGGTGAAGAATTCCGCCTTTGACGTCAGGGCAAGGGCCGGCTTAACCTCATGGTCACCGGTCGCATGGCATGAACCTTGCTAACCGCGGCGCTCCTGACTAATCATCGGAGCGTCGTCCATCTCGCGGCGCAAGGAACCCGATGGCCCTGTCTGCACGATTAGAGCTTCGCGTCGGCCAGTCTCTGGTCATGACGCCCCAGCTCATGCAGGCCATCAAGCTGCTGCAGCTGTCCAATCTCGACCTCGTTGCCTATGTCGAGGCCGAGCTTGAGAAGAACCCGCTGCTGGAGCGAGCCGAACCGGCGGCCGATCTGCCCGCCGAGCCGGAAGGCCAGACCATCTCGATCGGCGAGGGCGATGCCCAGGCCGGCGACTGGCTCAACCGCGATATCGGCGAGACCCGCACCCAGATCGAGGAGCGTCTCGGCACCGACCTGGAGAACGTCTTCCCCGACGACAAGGGACCCGAGGTGAAGCACGCCGACGCGGCGGCCGATCCGATGACCTCGTCCTGGTCGAATGTCGGCTCCGGCGGCCGCGACGACGATGACTACAATCTGGAAGCCTTCCTCTCCGCGGATCTGTCGCTGGTCGACCACCTGTCGGAACAGCTGGCTCTGGCGGTCGAGCATCCGGGCGACCGGCTGATCGGCCAGATGCTGATCGATTCCGTCGATGATTCCGGCTACCTCACCACCACGGTCGAGGATGTCGCCGAGCGTCTTGGCGCGGAAGTCGCCGATGTCGAGGCGGTGCTGGAAGTGATCCAGAGCTTCGAACCCTCGGGCGTGGCCGCCCGCAATCTTGCCGAATGCCTGGCCATCCAGCTCAAGGAAAAGGACCGCTACGACCCCGCGATGCGCGTGCTGGTGGCCCATCTCGATATGCTGGCCAAGCGCGATTTCGCCGGGCTGAAGCGTCTCTGCCAGGTCGACGACGAGGATCTGGCCGACATGGTCGGCGAGATCCGCCGGCTCAACCCCAAGCCCGGCCTCGCCTTCGGCTTCGCGCCGATCCAGCCCCTGGTGCCCGATGTCATGGTGCGCGCCGGCCCGGATGGCGGCTGGCTGGTGGAGCTGAACACCGAGACGCTCCCCAAGGTTCTGGTCAACCAGAGCTATTACGCCAAGGTCTCGAAGACGGCGAAGAAGGACACCGAGAAGACCTTCCTCGCCGAGGCCATGCAGACGGCGACCTGGCTCACCCGCGCGCTCGACCAGCGCGCCCGCACCATCCTGAAAGTGGCCACCGAGATCGTCCGCCAGCAGGACGCCTTTTTCGCGCTGGGCGTCCAGTATCTCCGCCCGCTGAACCTCAAGACGATCGCTGACGCCATCAGCATGCACGAATCTACCGTGTCGCGGGTGACCTCCAACAAGTCGATCGCCACCAGCCGCGGTATTTTCGAGATGAAGTACTTCTTCACCTCGTCGATCGCGAGCTCCGAGATCGGTGGCGAGAGCCATTCGGCGGAAGCCGTGCGCTTCCGCATCAAGCAGATGATCGATGCCGAGACGCCGGACGACGTGCTGTCCGATGACGCGATCATGGACAAGCTGAAGGATTCCGGCATCGACATTGCCCGGCGTACCGTTGCCAAATATCGCGAGGCGCTGCGCATTCCTTCTTCGGTCCAGCGTCGGCGCGAGAAGCAGGCCATGGCCGGCTGACAGCCAAACCGCATTCCCGCCATGCGGCCTGCGTTCTGGACCTTGGCGGCGATTTCGCCGAACCACGGTGATCAATCGGAATTGGGGGCTGGAATCGCATGACATTGGCAATGAGCTGGAGCGAATGGGCCGCCCATGACGCGACCGCGCTGGCGGACCGTGTCCGCGCCGGCGAGATCAGTCCGGCCGAGCTTGCAGCCCAGACCAAGGCGGCTGTCGCCGGGCTGAACCCGGCGCTCGATGCCGTCGTCGAGCTCTTCGAGGATGTCATCGCCGATCCCCTGAAGGACGGCATGAACCCCGACGGCACCTTTGCCGGCGTGCCCTATCTGATGAAGGACCTCGGTCCCACCCTGAAGGGCCGGCTGCAGGAAATGGGCTCGTTCCTGATGCAGGGCAACAAGCCGCAGGCCGACAGCCACCTGACGGCCAAGATCCGCTCCGCCGGCCTCAACATCATCGGCCGCTCGACCACACCTGAATTCGGCGTCTGCTCCTCGGCCGAGAATCCGGCCTTGTTCACCACCCGCAATCCCTGGAACCTCGACTACACCACCTGCGGCTCCTCGGCCGGTTCGGCGGCGATGGTTGCTGCCGGCGCGACCCCGATCTCCCACGGCACCGATGGCGGCGGCTCGATCCGCATTCCCGCAGGCGTCAATGGCCTGATCGGCCTGAAGCCCTCCCGCGGCGTGTTCTCCATCGCACCCGGCGGGTCGGATCTTTCCAGCGTCGTCTCCTCGCAGGGCTGCCTGACACGCTCGGTGCGCGACACCGCCGCCTTCGTGGATGCGTGCCGTGGCGGCGCGCCAGGCGAGTTCATGCCCTACTGGACCGCACCGGAGCCCTATGCCGAGCTTGTGAAGCGTGACCCCGGCCGCCTGCGCATCGCGCTGTCGCACGAATGGGGCGACAACCGCGCCACCCCGCACATCGTTTCCGAACTGGAGCGCGCCGGGCGTTTCCTCGAAGGCCTCGGCCATCACGTTGACTGGGCAAAGCCCGCCATCGACTACGCTGCCGCCTATCAGGCGCAAACCACCTGCTACATCACCAACTTTGCCCAGACGATCGCGCTGCTGCTGGAGCCGCGCGGGATCACCAGGCCGCCGGAGGATCTGGTGGAGCCGATCAACATCCGCCTCTGGGAGGCCGGCATCAACGCCAGCTATTCCGAGCGCACGCGGATGCAGATGGCGTTCAACACGACATCGCGCGGCTTCGGCGCCTTCTTCGAGGACTGGGACATCATCCTCACCCCCACCATCGCCAAGCCGACGCCGAAAATCGGCACGACCGAATACCTGACGGTGAGCGACAATCCCTCCGTCCACGACTGGTTCGCCAATCTCTGGCAGATCTTCGCCTATACGCCGCTCTCCAACCTCACCGGCATTCCCGGCCTGTCCATGCCGTTCGGCCGGCAGGAAAACGGCCTGCCCATGGGCATCCAGGCGCAGACGCGCCAGGCCGGCGACGGCCTGCTGCTGCAGCTGGCGGCTCAGGTCGAGCGGGCGCTGGACGGCAAGTGGAATGGCGGCGAGAAGCCTTCAAACCACGTCACGCGGCTGGCTGCGTGACGCCTCAACCGAGGCTGAGCACCAGATCGTCGCGGTGGATCATTTCCGAGCGGCCCTTGTAGCCAAGCACGGCATCGATCCCCGCCGTGCTCTTGCCGACGATCTGCGATGCCGCCAGCACATCGAAGGCGACGAGGCCGCGGCCGATCTCCGCGCCATCCGGCCCGCGCACCAGCACTGCATCGCCGCGCTCGAACGTGCCCTCGACCTTCGTCACGCCCGCCGGCAGCAGGCTCTTGCCTGAGCGGAGCGCCTTGATCGCGCCGGCATCGAGCCAGAGCACGCCGCGCGGCTCCAGCGAGCCGGCGATCCATTTCTTGCGGCTGGTCACCGGCTGGGTGGAGGTGAGGAACCAGGTGCAGGGGCCGCCGGCCTCGATGCGGGCGAGCGGCGCGTCATGCTTGCCCGACGCGATGACCATGGTGGTACCGCCTGTGGTGGCGATCTTGCCGGCCTCGACCTTGGTGGTCATGCCGCCGCGCGACAATTCGGAGGCAGCCCCGCCCGCCACCGCCTCGATCTCCGGCGTGATGCGCGGCACCAGCGGGATCAGGGTCGCGTTCGGGTCGAGATGCGGCGGCGCCGTATAGAGCCCGTCGATATCGGAGAGCAGGACCAGGCAATCGGCGCCAACCATCGTGGCGACGCGCGCCGCCAGCCGGTCATTGTCGCCGTAGCGGATCTCGTCGGTCGCCACCGTGTCGTTCTCGTTGACCACCGGCACGGCCTTGAAGCCGAACAGCGTCTCGACGGTAGAGCGGGCATTGAGATAGCGGCGCCGCTCCTCGGTATCGTGCGGCGTCACCAGGATCTGGCCGGCGACGATGCCATGGGCGCCGAGCACCTCCGACCAGGCCCTCGCCAAGGCGATCTGGCCGACCGAGGCGGCGGCCTGGCTCTGCTCGAGCTCCAGCGCGCCGCGCGGCAGTTTCAGGATGGTGCGGCCCATGGCGATGGCGCCGGACGAGACGATCAGCATGTCGGCGCCGCGCGCCGCATGGCGGGCGATGTCGGCGGCCAGCGTCTTCAGCCAGGCTTCCTTCAGCTCGCCCTTCGTCCCGTCGACCAGCAGCGACGAGCCGATCTTCACGACGATACGGCGGAACGAGGAAAGGGTGGGGATCGCTGTCATGGCGCTCAGACGGAAAGCCCGCCGCGAGCGGCGGCGGGCTGATTGTGGGAAGGGTCAGGCGGTCTTAGAGAACCGTACAGCCCGGTGCAATCGGCTCAATTCGCCGAGGGCACCCGGTCGTCGATGCCGCGGATATAGAAGTTCATGCCGAGGATCTGCTCGTCGGCGAGAACGCCATTGCCCTTGCACTCCACCGTCGTCCCGTCCTGACGGACGACCGGGCAGCGGAACGGATGCAGCGTGCCAGCCTTGATCGCGGCTTCGGTTGCTTCGGCCATCGCCTTCACATCGGCCGGCATGTTGGTATAGGCGGCCATATGCACCATGCCGGTGTTGAGCCCGCCCCAGGTGTCGCCGGTGCGCCAGTTGCCTTCCAGCATCAGCTTCACCCGCTCGGTGTAATAGGGCACCCAGTCATTGACGATCGAGGTGAGCTGCGCGCGCGGGCCGAAGCGCAGCATGTCGGAATCCTGCCCGAAGGCCAAAATCCCCCGCTGCTCGGCGATCTGCATGGCGGCCGGCGAGTCGGTGTGCTGGCTCAGGATGTCGGCGCCCTGGTCGGCCAGCGCCTTGGCGGCGTCGGCTTCCTTGCCCGGATCGTACCAGGAGTTCACCCAGACGATCTTCACCTTGATGTCGGGACGGATCGACTGCGCGCCCAGCATGAAGGCGTTGATGCCGGACACGACCTCGGGGATGGCGAAGGAGCCGATATAGCCGACCGTGCCGGTCTTCGACATGCGCGCGGCGATCTGGCCGAGAATGTAGCGGCCCTCGTAGAAGCGGCCGGCATAGGTGGCGAGATTGTTCGCGCGCTTGAAGCCGGTGGCGTGTTCGAAGCGCACATTCGGGAAGCGGCGGGCCACGCGCTCGGTCGGGTCCATATAGCCGAACGAGGTGGTGAAGATCAGCCGGTGGCCGGAGCGGGCGAGCTGCTCGATGACGCGCTCGGCATCCGGACCCTCGGCCACCTTCTCGACAAACGTCGTCTCGATGCGGGTGCCATAGGTCTGTTCCAGTGCCTTGCGGGCGACGTCATGCTGGTAGGTCCAGCCATGGTCGCCGACCGGGCCGACATAGACGAAGCCGATCTTCAGCTTTTCCTGGGCGATCGCATAGCCGACACCGGCGGCAATGCCGGCCGCCGCGAGCGCGGAGGCAAGGATGGTCCTGAGTTTCATGGTGACGCTCCCGACGGAAGGCCGGTTGGTCCGGCCGTGATGGCGCGATGGTGGCGCGGCAGACGACGGGGATCAAGGGTTGCAGTGCAACGGATCGCGGGAGCACCTGATTTCCGGGCGCCTTTCCGTCCGCTGAACCAATGAAGGCATCGCTGCGACCAACGGAACATGAGCGAGCCAGAACGCGACACCAAACTCTCGTTACGCCTCACCCGGCTGCGCAAGGCAAGCCTTGGTCTCGCCTGGCTTTCCGCCCTGCTGGCCACCGCCATGGTGGCCTCCTGCAATTTCGGCCGGGATGACGGGCTGAAACTCGTGGTGATCGTCTGGAACTGGATCCCCAGCCTGCTGGTCTGGCTCCTCATGTCGCGCAAGATGATCCGGCCGGCGGCATGGGTGGCGGCAACTGTCACCTTTGCCGCCATGGCGGCGATCGAGGGCTTCTTCCTCTATCTCACCGTGCAGCAGATGCTGGTTCAGGACTATGGCTGGGAGATCGCGGGCGTCCGGCCCGAGAGCCTGTACGGCCTGATCACGCTTTTCGTGCCGCTCTATGTCGGCGCGGTCGGCCTGATGGGCTTCGTGGTGGCGATCCTCATCAACCAGGGCCGGCATGCCGACCCGTGATCGAGGGCCGTCCCCTCAATCCTTGCCGACCGTGATGTCTGGCGCGTAGGGGTTCTTCATGCCGACCACGTGATAGCCGGCATCCACATGGTGGATCTCGCCGGTCACGCCGCGCGACAGGTCCGACATGAAATACATGCCGGCATCGCCGACCTCGTCGATGGTGACGGTGCGGCGCAGCGGCGAATTGTACTCGTTCCACTTCAGGATATAGCGGAAGTCGCCGATGCCGGAGGCCGCCAGCGTCTTGATCGGTCCGGCCGAGATCGCGTTGACGCGGATGTTCTTGGGGCCGAGATCGGCGGCGAGGTAACGCACGCTCGCCTCAAGCGCCGCCTTGGCGACGCCCATCACGTTGTAATGCGGCATCCACTTCTCGGCGCCGTAATAGGTCAGCGTCAGCAGCGAGCCGCCATCCACCATCAGCTTCTCGGCGCGCTGGGCGATCGCCGTGAACGAATAGCAGGAGATCAGCAGCGACTTGGTGAAATTGCCCTCGGTCGTGTCGACATAGCGGCCGGTCAGCTCGTCCTTGTCGGAAAAGGCAATGGCATGCAGCACGAAGTCGATCTTGCCGAACAGCTTCTCGGTCTCGGCGAACACGGCATCCATGGTCGCCGGATCGGTCACGTCGCAATGGCCGACCACATGGCCACCAACTTCGGCGGCCAGCGGCCGCACACGGCGCTCCAGCGCATCGCCCTGATAGGTGAAGGCGAGCTCCGCGCCCTGGGCGTGGCAAGCCTTGGCAATGCCCCAGGCGATCGAACGGTTGTTCGCCACACCCAGGATCAGCCCGCGCTTGCCCTTCATCATGCCCGTCATGTCGTTCCTCGCCCGGAAATCTCATTCAAGCGCGGACCTATGCCATTGGCGGAGTGCCGGTGCAAGGCACGTTACAGCGTCTCGCGCGGGTCCGACTTGCGCCGATCCTGCAGCAGGCGTGCGAAACCTTCGAGATCGGCGCTCGGCTCCGGCAGCACGATCCGCACTGTCACGTAGAGGTCGCCGGCACCATCCGCGGCTGCCAATCCCTTGCCGCGCAGGCGGAAGGTCTTGCCCGAGGAGGTCATGGGCGGCAGCGTCAGCTCGACTTCGCCATCAATGGTCGGCGCGCGCACCTTGGCGCCGAGGATCGCCTCGTCGAGGGCCACCGGCAGATCGAGCCTCAGGTCCTTGCCATCGACCTTGAACGCCGGATGCGGCTCGACGGCCACAACCACATAGGCGTCGCCCGCAGGACGGCCGAGGGCCGCCGGCTTGCCCTTGCCGCGCAACCGCATCCGGTGGCCCTCGCGGGTACCAGCCGGAATCTTCAGGTCGAGCGCCTCGCCGGACGGCAGCACGACGCGCTGCGTCGAGCCGCGCGCCGCATCGAGGAACGGCACCTTGATGGTCAGCGTGATGTCCTCGCCGGCCGGCTTCGGCTCGGCGGCGGTGAACGGGTCGAAGCCGCGCCCGCCGGCCCGTCCGCTCGACATGCCCGACAGGATGTCGAAGAAATCGTCCATTGGCGGCGGCTTCTGGCCCTGGCCTCCGGTCGAGCGCGTCGATGACCGGCGAAACCCGCCCGGCCCGAAATTGAAGTCCTCGAAGATGGTCTCGCCACCTTGCGCAAAACCGCCGCCCGGCCGGCCGGCGCCATGGCCCTCGAAGCCGGTGAATTTCGGCTTGCCCTCGGCGTCGATCTCGCCGCGGTCGAACTGCTTGCGCTTCTTGTCGTCCGACAGGATCTCATAGGCATTGTTCAGTTCCGAGAACCGGTCCTGCGCCTTCGGGTCTTTCTGGTTGGCATCGGGATGCAATGCCTTGGCCTTCTTGCGGAAGGCGCGCTTGATCTCGTCGGCGCTCGCTGCGCGCGCGACGCCGATCACGTCATAGGGATCGCGGGCCATGATTGTCCTTGATGGCCGGCAGGCAAGGGGGGCCTCGCCAGCTCTGTTCGAAAACGGGTTGCTCCCGATGTGGTGATCGGGGCGCGTCTTGACAACAGGCCAGGGCGCTCAGACCGGGTCGCCACCGGCAGTTTTCCACGATCCAGTCAGGTGCGGCGCCAGGGCCGCAGTTCGGTCACGGCCCAGGCGCCGGTGGTGCGGCAGGCGCGGCCGTCGAACCAGGCCTCCTTGCCGTCCTTGATCCCGCTGCCGAGGAAGTCACGGCAGACCTGGCCGGAGGTGCCATTGGCGCGTTGCAGCGCGGTGATCGTGCCGCTCATGCCGCTGGCGCTGTTCTCCCACGGCAGGCTCGGCGTGTCGGCACTGTCGGCGAGCACCGTCATCAGCACGGCCTTGGCCGCATCCCAGTCGGCCTGCGGAATGGGCAGCGTGCCGGGCGTCGCGGTCGGCTGGGTGCCGGGCGTATCGGCAGGGCGGCGCACCGATCCGGTGGTCATGGGGTCGGCGGTTTGGGTCGCGGCGGCGGTCGCGGCAGCTGGCGGAGCGGTCTGGGTGCGTTCCCACAGCGAGGGCAGCGACATCGAGCAGCCGCCAAACCACAGGCCAGCGCCGGCCACAAGCACAAGCCTCGCGGCTTTGTGCATGGCACCAACGCGGCCACAAGGCTCTGGGGTAAACCCCATCCTGCCGCTATATAGCTGGCGAACGCCAAACGTCTCGCCCATACGCACCACACTCCAGGCCCACACTTGCCCGGAGGTCAGTCAACAACGGAGTTGGTTAATGTCCGGTTCGGATGCGACAGATTTCACGAAAGCCGCCGAGCCAGTCGCATTGTTCGAATCCTGGCTGGCCGAAGCAACCAAGTCCGAGCCGAACGATCCCAACGCCATGGCGCTGGCAACCGTGGATGCCGAGGGCCTGCCCAATGTCCGCATGGTGCTCCTGAAGGGCGTCGATGCCAGGGGCTTTGTCTTCTACACCAACACCGAGAGCCAGAAGGGCACCGAGCTCATCGGCCAGGGCAAGGCGGCAGTGGTGTTTCACTGGAAATCACTGCGCCGGCAGGTGCGGGTCCGTGGCCCGATCGAGCAGGTGACGGCGGCCGAGGCCGACGAATATTTCGCCTCCCGCGCCAGGGCGAGCCGCATCGGCGCCTGGGCCAGCCAGCAGTCCCGGCCCCTGGAGAGCCGCTTCGCGCTGGAGAAGGCTGTCGCCCTCTACACCGCGAAATATGCTATCGGAGAGGTGCCCCGCCCGCCGCACTGGACCGGCTTCCGGATCCTTCCGACCTCCGTCGAGTTCTGGAAGGACGGCGCGTTCCGTCTGCACGACCGTGTCGTCTTCCGCCGCGACCAGCCCTTGGGCCCCTGGACCTCGCAAGAGCGTCTCTACCCCTGAGGCCGGTCTTGCGCTGAGGCCGGCCCGGCCTTTGCCTGCCTGCGATACGGTCGGCTTCCATTTTGACTGCAAGGACCACAATGAACCAACCGCGACGCACACTCCTCCTCACCGGCGCCAGTCGCGGCATCGGCCACGCGACCGTCAAGCGCTTCTCCTCGGCGGGATGGCGGGTCATCACCTGCTCGCGCCAGCCTTTTCCCGAGAATTGCCCCTGGGAAATGGGGCCGGAGGATCATGTCCAGGTTGATCTGGCCGATGTCGCCGACACCGAGCGCGCGATCGACGAGATCCGAAATCGCCTGCCCGGCGGCCGGCTCGATGCTCTGGTCAACAATGCCGGCATTTCGCCCAAGGCCGAGGGCGGCGGCCGGCTCGATTCGATCCACACGCCGCTGGCCGTCTGGCAGCAGGTGTTCCAGGTGAATTTCTTCGCCTCCATCCTGCTCGCCCGCGGCCTGCTGATGGAGCTGAAACAGGCCGGCGGCTCGATCGTCAACGTCACCTCGATCGCGGGCTCGC
Organism: Phreatobacter aquaticus; assembly: GCF_005160265.1. Lineage (NCBI taxonomy): Bacteria > Pseudomonadati > Pseudomonadota > Alphaproteobacteria > Hyphomicrobiales > Phreatobacteraceae > Phreatobacter > Phreatobacter aquaticus. The sequence continues at coordinate 1,408,096 of NZ_CP039865.1, forward strand.
GCGTTCATCCCTTCGCAGGCGCCGCCTATGCCACGTCCAAGTCGGCGCTGGCTGGCCTCACCCGCGAGATGGCTTCCGATTTCGCGCCGCACGGCATCCGGGTCAACGCGATTGCGCCGGGTGAGATCGATACCTCGATCCTGTCGCCCGGCACCGAGAAGATCGTCGAGCAGATCCCGATGCGCCGTCTCGGCACGCCGGAGGAGGTCGCCAAGATCATCTACGTGTTGTGCACCGAGACCTCGAGCTATCTGAACGGCGCCGAAATCCACATCAATGGCGGCCAGCACGTCTGACGAGTTTATCCATTCGGCTGCTTCTGTTCGTCATGCCCGCCCCTGTGGCGGGCATCCACGCATTCGTGGAGGGACAAAGGCGTGGATGGCCGGGACAAGCCCGGCCATGACGTTCGATGGTTGGCAGACATCGGTCAGCTGACAGCCGAGTCTCTATGCCGCCGCCCGCCTCAGGGCCTCGGCGGTTGCCGCATCCGCCGGCAGGAAGGTCTCGATCGCCAGTTCCGCCAGCGTCACGTCGATCGGCGTGCCGAAGACGGTGGTGGTGGAGACGAAGGACAGCGGCCCGAGACTTGAGGCAAGCCGAACCGGCACGAACAGATCGTTGGCCTCCGCCGGCCGTGCTGCGCGCCTCGTGGCAATGTCCGTCGGATAGGCGGACAGCTCGGCATGGAGCTGGACCAGCACCGGGTCGGCGGTCAGTTCGACCTGCCGCTTCAGGCGCATCAGCAGGTGGGCGCGCCATTCCCCGAAATTCTCGATTCGGGGCGCAAGACCCTTCGGGTGGAGCCCGATGCGCATCACATTGGCGGGCGCTTCGATGAGGCTGGGGTCGCAGCCCTCCAGCAACGGCGCGATCGCGCCATTCTGGGCAATCAGCGTCCAGTGCCGGTCGACGGCGATGGCCGGATAGGGCTCGTGCGCATTCAAGACGATGTCGATTGCCGCGCGCGCTGCTGCCTGCGCCGGGTCGGCGAGGCTGCGCTCGGGGAAGACCGGCGCGAATCCGCCCGCCACCAGCAAGACGTTGCGCTCCCGCAAGGGGATGTCGAGCTGTTCCGCCAGATGCAGGATCATCTCGCGGCTGGGGCTCGCCCGGCCCGTCTCGACAAAGCTGAGATGTCGGGTCGAGATCTCGGCACCCAGCGCCAGATCCATCTGGCTGAGGCGGCGGCGCTGACGCCATTCGCGCAGGTGGTCACCGATGCGGGGTGCGCGGGCAGTGCGGGCAGGGCTTGTGCTCATGATCCAGACGATAGCGGCAGGACGGGAGGCCGGTCCATGACGCCCGAGGTAATCGACCCGCGGCGGCGGCGAGGCGATCGTCGCCACGGACGCGGACCGGATCTCCCGCCGCGACGATTACGAGGAGCCTGCCATGTCCTTCGCCTTCGCCCTGTTCCGCGCCCCGGATGCCCCGACCTTTCTGCGCCGGGTGCTCGTCCTCGATGCTGTCACCTCCGGCGCCGTGGGCCTCATGCTCATCGTCGGCGCCGGCGCGCTCGCAACCTTCCTGAATCTGCCCGCGCCGCTGCTCCGGGGTGTCGGCCTCTCCTTCATCCCCTTCGTCGCCCTTGTCGCCTATGCCGCAACGCGCCAACCGGCGAGCCGCCCGCTCGCGCTGACAGTGGCCATCCTCAACGCGGTCTGGGTCGTCCTCAGCCTCGGCCTGCTGCTATCGGGCCTCGTCGCACCGAACATCTACGGCACGGTCTTCATCGCCGCACAGGCCGTCTTCGTCGGCGTCCTCGCCGAACTGCAGGTGATCGGGGTCCGCCGCCTCGCCGCGGTGTGAGTCCGAGGCCCTCGGGGGCTGGCCTCAGAGCCAGCCCTTCTTGCGGAACCAGAGATAGGGCAGCACGCCGGTGGCCACCATCAGCACCAGGGCCACCGGGTATCCCCATTCCCAGCTGAGTTCCGGCATGGCCTTGAAGTTCATGCCGTAGATCGTGCCGACCAGTGTCGGCGGCATGAACACCACCGACAGCACTGCGAAGATCTTGACGATGTTGTTCTGCTCGATGCCGATCAGGCCGAGCACCGCGTCGAGCAGGAAGGTGATCTTGTTCGACAGCGCGTCGCAATGCTGGGTGAGCGATTCCACGTCGCGGCTCTGGCTCTTCAGAAGCGCGCGGACATCCTTGGAGACCTTGCTGCCCTCGATCTCGGTCGCCAGGAACAGCAGCAGCCGGTTGATCGAAACCAGACTTTCACGCGCTTTCGAGATCAGGTCGCCCTTGGTGCCGAGCGTTTCCAGCACGGTCTGGAACGTCTCCGCCCGGCTGCCCCCCGCATGCGGCCGGAAGATGCGAGTCGAGGCCGCCTCGATCTCTTCGCCGACCCGCTCCAGGATGTCGGCGATCCGGTCGACGATCGTATCGAGCAGACCGGTCAGGATCGCCTCCGGCGTCGGCTGGACGGAGCCCTGTTTCTGCGAGCGATTGAGGAACAGGTTGATCGGCTTCGGCGTGTCGTAGCGAACCGTGATCAACCGCGACGGTGCCAGGACGAACGAAATCTGGGTAAGCTTCGGCGTGCCAAGCTCGGTATTGCACAGAACCGTCGCCGTCATGTAGCGCACGCCGTGGTCGACATAGAGACGGCTCGACGGCTCGATCTCGAGCATTTCCTCGCGCGTCGGGATCTCGATCCCCAAGCACTTCTCGAGCGCCTTGTCCTCGCCCTGGATCGGCTGGAGCAGGTCCACCCACTTGACCTCCGGCGGAACGGCATCGGCCGTCGCTTCGATCCGCACGAGGGCCTCGTTCTGAACTCCGTAGGCATTGAACATGATCAGGCTCCGGATACGCGGGCCTTGGCCTAGCGCAGATCGGGTCGAAGGGGAAAGGAGCGCCGGACATGCCAGAGCGACCATGACCGGACCATGACAGTCGCGATCGATTGCCCAGGACCGAAAGCACCCATAAGAGTCCGGCCATGAATCTCTCCATGATGCAAGCCGGAGCAACCGGTTTCCTCGTCGGCCTCGGACTGATCGTGGCCATCGGCGCGCAGAATGCCTTCGTGCTGCGGCAGGGGCTTCTGCGCCAGCATGTCGGCCTCGTCACAACGATCTGCGCGCTGTCCGATGCCGCGCTGATCCTCGTTGGCGTGGCGGGACTGGGAACGATCGTCCAGGCCTCGCCGCTGCTGCTGGCGCTGGCGACCTGGGGCGGCGCGCTGTTCCTGGCCGCCTATGGCTTCATGGCGGCGCGGCGCGCCTTCTCAACCGGCGGACTGGAAGCATCCGGCAATGGCGCCTTGACCGATGCGCGGCACGCGGTCGCCGCCACCCTCGCCTTCACCTTCCTCAATCCGCACGTCTATCTCGACACCGTCGTGCTGGTCGGCAGCCTGTCGGCCCATCATCAGGGTTCGGCGCGCGCTGCCTTCGCGATCGGCGCGATGAGCGCCTCGGCGGCGTGGTTCTATGGCCTGGGCTATGGCGCACGTTGGCTGGCGCCGCTGTTCGCCCGGCCGGTCGCCTGGCGCATCCTCGACGCGCTGATCGCCATCGTCATGTTGACGATTGCGGCCAATCTGGCGCTCAGCGGCTGGCGAGCCTGATCAAAAAAGAGGGCCGGTCTGGCGACCGGCCCTGGAAAGGTATTCAGGAGATTGGGGGCATGCACGGCTGCCGGCGGGTCCGCCGGGTCTTCATAGGGCCTGCGGTTGCATAGGCCGCGGGCCCGGTAAACTCAGTCGACGGCGTCGATGAAACGATTGGGGAGAGGGGCCGGAGCTGCGCGGCGGGGTGCCGGCGAGGCTGCGGCTGCGACGGCAGAAATGCCGATCCGACCATAGCGGGCGACAAGCTTGTCGCGCTGGGTGTCGGTGGCAGGAACCGTCTTGGCGGTCGTCATCAGGGTCGCTCCATGGCTGCCGTAACTCGAAACTGACGCTTGGCAGCACGCGTCGAACGCTCCTGGTTCTAGACATGGCTTGCGGCGGGGTTTGGGTCCGATCATGGAGGGATCGTGACCATGCGACGCCGGGATCACGGCGGCAAAGCCCGCCTGGCATGGTAAATTTGCAACAGCCATGCGGGTTTGCGGCCGGCGGGCGGTGGTTCCGGTTGACGGTAAGTCAGGCCTTGGCCACAAGTTGGACACAGAGACGATCTGAGACGGCAGGCGGGCCATGGGGGGCTGCGCGGCTCTCGTTGCTTTTGAAGAGGACATGCGCATGCGGTTCGGGATTGTCGCCCTTGCGGCCCTGCTGCTCGCCGGCTGCAACAGCCAGACGGTGAACCCTGTCGCTCCGATCTCCGATCGCGACCAGCAATTGCTGGCCCAGGCGCCGCAGGTCGAGATGGACTACTGGCGCATGAACCTCAGGGTTCCCTATCGCACCAGCGAGCCGCCGGGCACGATCGTCGTCGAGACCGCCACCCGTCATCTCTATCTGGTCGAGCAGGGCGGCACCGCCATCCGCTACCAGGTCGCCGTCGGCAACGAGGCTTTCGGCTGGACCGGCACCGCCACCATCCAGCGCAAGGCCGAGTGGCCGAGCTGGACGCCGCCGGCCGAGATGCGCCGCCGCTGGCCGCATGTTCCCGCCTTCATGGAAGGTGGCCCGCGCAATCCGCTCGGCGCCCGCGCGCTCTATCTCTACCAGAACGGCCGCGACACGCTCTATCGCATCCACGGCACCAATTCGCCGATGGAGATCGGCGAGGCCGTGTCCTCGGGCTGCATCCGCATGCACAACGAGCAGGCGATCGACCTGTTCAACCGCGTGCCGACCGGCACCCGCGTGGTCGTGCGCTGACGCTTCCGACCAGAACCCATGAGTTGAGACGAGAACGGCGGCCCCTGGGCCGCCGTTTTCTTGTCAGCTGCCGGTTCGCTTGACCGGCCGGCTCGCTTGATCGGCCGGCTTGATCGCGCCGGCCACGGCCCTGATCGCGACATGGCCATAGCGGTCTTCCAACCGTTCGCCAGACTTGAGCGCGCCCGGCATTGGCTTGGTCTTCATCGTTACCTCCCCGGCGGGTTGTCCCACCTTGTCATCGAATCGTAGCACGACGCGGGCTTTTGCCCGAGACCCTAGAAGTGCGCTGCGGTGTCGCGCATGTGCGCTGCAACGGCGCTGAGGGTCGGGCGGGCAGCCGACCCATATCTTGCGTGATCCACAGGTCTCTGACGCAACATGTGGCCTCGCGGGGGATTCCGTGCGAAGGTTTTGGCTGAGGTGGGCACCCCCGCCGTTCCAGCCGCGCAAGACCATGAAATTCTCACGCCTGCGCATTCTCGGCTTCAAGACCTTCGTCGAGCCGACCGAATTCCTGATCGAGCCCGGGCTGACCGGCGTCGTCGGTCCGAACGGCTGTGGCAAGTCGAACCTCGTCGAGGCCATGCGCTGGGTCATGGGCGAGAATTCGTTCAAGAACATGCGCGCCTCCGGCATGGACGACGTGATCTTTTCCGGATCCGGCAACCGCCCGGCTCGCAACACCGCCGAGGTGGTGCTGACCATCGACAATTCCAGGCGCCTTGCCCCGGCGCAGTTCAACGACAACGACACGATCGAGGTCTCCCGGCGCATCGAGCGCGAGGCGGGCTCGGTCTACCGGATCAACGGCCGCGAGGTGCGCGCCCGCGACGTGCAGATCCTGTTCGCCGATGCCTCCACCGGGTCCCGCTCGCCGGCGCTTGTCCGCCAGGGCCAGATTTCCGAGATCATCAGCGCCAAGCCCCAGGCGCGCCGCCGCATTCTGGAAGAGGCTGCCGGCATTGCCGGCCTTCACGCACGCCGCCATGAGGCCGAGACCCGGCTCAAGGCCGCCGAGACCAATCTGGAGCGGCTGGAGACGGTTCTCGCCCAGATCGAGAGCCAGCTGGAGAGCCTGAAGCGCCAGGCCCGCCAGGCGGTGCGCTACCGCAGCCTGTCGTCCGACATCCGCCGCAGTGAAGCAACGCTCGCCTTCCTGAAATTCCGCGAGGCCGGACAGGCCGTGCGCGAGGCCGAGCGGCTGGTCGAGCTTGAAACCCGCGTTGTCGCCCAGCGCACATCCGATCAGGCCGATGCCGCCAAGAATCAGGCGGTCGCCGCCCATCACCTGCCGGCCCTGCGTGACGAAGCCGCCAAGGCGGGTGCAGGCCTTCAGCGTCTCGTTCTGGCCCGCGAACAGCTCGACGGCGAGGAGAAGCGTGCTCGCGATCGGATCGCCGAACTGGAGCGCCGCATCGGTCAGCTCGATGGCGACATCGCCCGCGAAAAGGCGCTCGGTGCCGATGCCGATGGCGTTCTGACGCGGCTGGCGAGCGAGCAGGCCGAGCTTCAGGCCGCGGCCGACGGCGCCAAGGGCACCGAAACGCAGGCGAGCGAGCGGGCCGAGGCCGCCGCATCCGCGCTGGCCACGGCGGAAAAGTCCTTTGCCGAAGCAACCTCTGCGCTGGCCGAGATCGTCGCGCGCCGCAACCAGCTGGAGCGCTCCGTGCGCGATACCAGCGAGCGCCTGGTGCGACTGGAAGGCCAGCTCGGCGAGATCGATGCCGAGACCGCGAAGCTGGAAGCTGGCTCCGACCACGCCGCCCGCCTGGACGCGCTGAAGGCCTCGCTGGAGACGGCGGTTGCCGGTCTCACCGCAGCCGAAGCCGAGGCTATCGCAGCCGAACAGGCCCATGCGGTCGCCCGCAGCCAGGAAGGCGAGGCGCGCCGGCCCTTGTCGGATGCCGAGCGCCAGGCGCAGCGGCTCGACACCGAGGTTCGCACGCTCTCCAAGATCCTCAACGGCACGTCGAAATCGCTCTGGCCGCCGGTCGTCGAGGCGATCGGTGTCGCGAAGGGCTATGAGGTCGCGCTGGGTGCAGCGCTCGGCGACGATCTCGACGCCCCCACCGCCTCAGCGTCTCCCCAGCATTGGGGCGGCGCCGACGGCAGCGCCGATCCGGCCCTTCCCGAAGGAGCTACGCCGCTCGCAACCCATGTGAAAGCGCCGCCGGAGCTTGCCCGCCGCTTGGCGCAGATCGGCATCGTGTCGAAGGCGGATGGGGCGAAGCTGCGGATGCTGCTGAAGCCCGGCCAGCGGCTGGTGTCCAGGGAAGGCGATCTCTGGCGCTGGGACGGCTTCGTCGTGGCCGCCAATGCGCCGACCGCCGCCGCCCGCAGGCTCGCCGAGCGCAATCGCCTCGTCGATCTCGAAAAGGAACTGGTCGCGGCGCGCGCCCATGTCGAGGCCCTGCGTGGGGCTGCCGATGCGGCGACCACTGCCGTGAAGACTGCTGCGGCCCGTGAGCAGACCGCGCGCGATGGCTGGCGGGGCGCCCAGCGCCAGGCCGACGCCCTGCGCGACCAGCTCGCCCAGGCCGAACGCGCCGCCGCCGCCATCATTTCGCGCCTGGCTGCCCTGGTGGAGGCCCGCGTCCGGCTCAATGCCAGCGTCGAGGAAGCGGCGGCCGTGAAGGCCGATGCCATACGCTCGCTCGAGGGGCTGGGGCAGACCTCCCATCTCGAAGCGGCGCTTGCCGAAGTGCGTGCCGATGTGGCGCTGCGCCGCGCAGCGCTCGCCGAAGCGCGCGCCGAGACCCAGGGCCTGGCCCGCGAGGCCGATATGCGCCAGCGCCGGATCGCCGAGATCGGCCGCGATCGCGAGGCGTGGCTGGCTCGCCAGGCCAATGCCGGCACCCAGATCGCCGACCTCGAGCGCCGGCTGGGCGAGGCGCGGGCGGAAGCCCAAACCCTTGCCGACGCCCCGGACGCCTTCGTCGAGCAGCGCCGCGCGCTGATCGGCCGCATCCAGGACGCAGAAGCGGCGCAGAAGCAGGTTGCCGACAAGCTGTCGGCCGGCGAGACCGCGCTGCTCGATGCCGATCGCGCGGCGCGGGTCGCGCTCGAGGCGATGACGACGGCACGCGAGGCCTTCGTGCGCACCGAGGCGCGCCTCGAGGCCGCTCGCCAGCGCACGACCGAGATCGAAGCCGAGATCCTGGAGAAGTTCGAGGTCCAGCCGGTGGCCCTCGTCCGCATTGCCGGTATCAACACCGAGGCCGAGCCGCCGTCGGCGCGCAACGTCGAGGACGAACTGGAGCGCCTGAAGCGCGAGCGCGAGAAGCTCGGGGGCGTCAATCTCCGGGCCGACGAGGAGCTCGGCGAGGTCCAGGCGCAATATGACGGCATGATCGCCGACCGCGACGACCTCGTGGAAGCCATCAAGAAGCTGCGCGGCGGCATCGGTTCGCTGAACCGCGAGGGCCGCGAGCGGCTGCTCGCCTCCTTTGCCACGGTCAACCAGAACTTCCAGCAGCTGTTCACCACCCTGTTCGGTGGCGGCACGGCCGAGCTGCAACTGGTCGAATCCGACGACCCGCTGGAAGCCGGCCTCGACATCCTCGCAAAGCCCCCGGGCAAGAAGCCGCAGACCTTGTCGCTGCTGTCGGGCGGCGAGCAGGCGCTGACCGCGATTGCGCTGATCTTCGCGGTGTTTCTGACCAATCCGGCGCCGATCTGTGTGCTGGACGAGGTCGATGCGCCGCTCGATGACGCCAATGTCGAGCGCTATTGCGACCTGCTGCACGACATGACGCGCACCACCAAGACCCGCTTCTGCGTCATCACCCACAATCCCATCACCATGAGCCGGATGAACCGGCTGTTCGGCGTCACCATGGCCGAACGCGGCGTCTCGACGCTCGTCAGCGTCGATCTCGGCGGTGCGGAGCAGCTGATCGCCGCGGAGTAAGGCGGAAAGAGAAAACCGCCGCGGAATAAGTCGTCGCACCCCTCCCCCGACAAACGGACAAGTCGAGGTCTTTCGCGCGAAAAATCAGGAGGTTAGGGCAATCGGGCACGTTCTTGACACGATTTCCCCGCCTCACTATAGGTGTCCCCGGCTTTCGGGGGCGTCAAACCGGCATCCTTCCGTTGTTTCACGCCTGTGACCGGGCCGGCCAGAGAGGCTGGATCATGGTTGCGGGTGGACGAGACGAGGGAGGGGCAAACGGGCGGCCGCCAGACGAAGCCGACCTCGACGCGCGGCGTCGTGCCCTTGAATCGAAGCTCGAAGCCATCGAGCGCCAGCGGTCCTCGGGAACGGCGTCAGGCGACCGGACGGCGGCAGAACCGTCCGGCATGGTGAAGCTCTTCCGCTTCTCCGCTGATTTCGTATCCGGCGTCATTGCCGGCGCGCTGATCGGCTGGGTCTTGGACCGTTTCGCCGGCACGCGGCCCTGGGGTTTCATCATCTTTCTTCTGCTGGGCTTTGCGACGGGGATCTACAACCTCGTCAAATCGGCCCAGCGGGCTCAGCGGGACGGCTGACAAGCCAGACCGACAGTCGCCAGATGGCATTGGGAGCAGACCGGCTATGGCCGATCCGATCAAACAGTTCGAGCTCGTCCATCTCGTTCCGATCAAAATCGGCAACGCCGACTTCGGTTTCACCAATTCCTCGCTGCATATGTTCATTGCGGTCGGCGCGACCGCCGCCTTCCTGCTCCTGTCGACGTCCGGGCGCAGCCTGATCCCGTCGCGGCTGCAGTCGATGGCCGAACTGGCCTATGAATTTGTCGCGGGCACCGTACGGCAGACGGCCGGTACCGACGGGATGCGCTTCTTCCCGCTGGTCTTCTCGCTGTTCATGTTCGTGCTGTTCGGCAACCTGATCGGCATGATTCCCGGCGCCTTCACGGTGACCAGCCATGTCATCGTCACCGCCGCCCTGGCGCTGCTGGTGATCTCCACCGTCATCATCTACGGCATCATGAAGCACGGCACCCACTGGTTCGCGCTGTTCGCGCCTTCCGGGCTGCCGAAGGCGATCCTGCCGGTCATTGTCGTGATCGAGGTCATCTCCTTCCTGTCGCGGCCGATCTCGCTGTCGCTGCGTCTGTTCGGCAACATGACCGCCGGCCATATCGCGCTGAAGGTCTTCGCCGGCTTTGTCGGCGCCATGGCCGGCCTCGGTTTCCTTGGCGTCCTCGGCTCCTCGTTGCCGATCCTCATGATCACCGCGCTCACCGCGCTCGAGTTTCTCGTTGCTGTCCTGCAGGCCTATGTCTTCACGATCCTGACCTGCATCTACCTCAACGACGCCCTCCATCCCGGCCATCACTGATCAGGTGACGGCGGGTCGCCATCTCTTTCCCTTCGCTCCCAACATCCCACAGGAGTTCAAAATGGATCCGGTTGCAGCCAAGTATCTCGGCGCTGGTCTCGCATGCCTCGGAATGGGCCTCGCCGCCATGGGCGTGGGCAACATCTTCGGCAACTTCGTTGCCGGCGCCCTGCGCAATCCGTCGGCAGCCGCCGGCCAGTTCACCAACGCCATCGTCGGCGCGGCGCTTGCTGAAGGTCTCGGCATCTTCGCGCTCGTCGTCGCCCTCGTCCTGCTCTTCGTGGTCTGATCCGCGGCGAGCCTCTCTTCCGCGTGCCGGGTGCCTCTGAGAGGCCCCGCCGCGGTCGATACGGCGTTCTCCGCCCGGCTTCGGCCGGCTCTCGTTTCCGCGTGGGACCGTCAACCGGTCCGCTCGTGCGATAGGGTCCCGCAATGGCGACGAACACCACTCAAGGGACGCAAGTCCCGTCCAAAGGCGGTTTTCCGGCGTTCCGCGTCGAAACCTTCGGATCGCAGCTCCTGTGGCTCGCGATCGCCTTCGGCCTGCTCTACTACCTGATGTCACGTCACATCGCGCCGCGCATCGGCGGGATCCTGGAGGAGCGTGCCAAGCGCATCTCCGATGATGTCACGGCAGCGCAGGTCATGAAGGCTGAGGCGGACGCCGCCACGGCCTCCTACGAGAAGGCACTTGCCGAGGCCCGGGCCGGCGCCCAGGCGATCGCAGCCGAAACCCGCGGCAAGATCACTGCCCAGTCCGATGCCGAGCGCAAGCTGCTCGAGGACAAGCTCGCCGCCGATCTGGCGACGGCCGAAGCCACCATCGCGACGGCCCGTACCGCCGCCATGGGTAATGTCCGCTCCATCGCGGTCGATGCCACTCAGGCGATCGTCGCCCGCCTTTCCGGCACGGCGGCCGATGCCTCGCGCGTCGAGGCGGCGGTCGACGCCGCCCTGAAGGCCTGAGGAGGCAGCGATGAATGAATATGTGCCGATCTGGATTGGTCTGCTGATCTTCCTGGCGATCTGCTGGAAGATGGGCGCCCACACCAAGATCCTCAGCGCGCTGGATGACCGCTCCAGCCGCATCGCCAACGAACTCGCCGAGGCCAAGCGCCTGCGCGAGGAAGCCGAAGCGATCGTCGCCGACTATCGCAAGCGTCAGCAGAGCGCCGAGCAGGAGGCGAAGGACATCATCGCCGCCGCCAAGGTGGAGGCCGAGCGCCTCGCCGCCGAGGCCAAGGCGAAGATGGATGATTTCGTCACGCGCCGCACCAAGATGGCCGAGACCAAGATCGCTCAGGCCGAGGCGCAGGCCGTGGCCGATGTCCGCGCCGCTGCCGCAGACGCGGCGGTTTCTGCCGCAGGCGTGCTGCTGGCCGACATGGCCAAGGGCTCGGGCGGCGATGGCCTGATCAAGGCCGGCATCGCCGAGGTCAAGGCGAAGCTCAACTGAGACCAGCCGATCGGGAGCCAGGATCTGGCTCCCAGTCCAGACGATCAGATATCAAAAAGGCCGCCGGATCACTCCGGCGGCCTTTTTGCTGTCTGCGATGCTGGATGCGTCAGGCCGGCAGCAGCGGCGCGATGACCTTGTCGAACTCGGACAGCGGCTGGGCACCGAGCACACGCTTGCCATTGACGAAGAAGGTCGGCGTCGAATCGACGGCGAACACGGTGGTCGCGCGCTCGCGCACCTGGTTCAGGGCATCCAGGATCGGCTGATTGTTCAGGCAGGCCTCGAACTGCGCCTGGGTGAAGCCGGCTTGGCGCGTAATGGCGGTCACGGCGGCAAGCGGATCGGAGCCGAAGGCCCAGGTGCGCTGCTGCTGGAAGAACACGTTGATCAGCGCGAAATAGCGAGCCTGGTCGCCGGTCGACTTGCCGTCCTCGCCGAGCGCGCAGCGCGTCAGCATGTAGACGGCCGCATCCAGCTGGTTCAGCGGGAACTCGCGGAACACCAGCTTCACCTTGCCGGTGTCGATATATTTGGTCTTCATCTCCGGCAGGATCGTGGTGTGGAAGGTCGCGCAATGGCCGCAGGTCAGCGAGGCATATTCCACGATCGTGACCGGCGCGTTCGCCTGGCCGAGAATGCAGTCGCCGAGGGGGCCGGCCACCAGCAATTCCGCCTGGTCGACCTGTTCCGCTGCGGTGCGGCGGGCCTGAGCCATCGCCGGCAGCGCGGGAATGAGAGCTGCTCCGGCGGCGCCAAACGCGGCAGCACCTTCGATGATCGTTCTGCGCGTCAGCGCCATGGCGTCCAATCCTTCAACACAAAGCCAGTCGAAGGGATATCCGTCGCCGTACCGCATGGCAATATCGCGGCAATCCGTGCGCCCTCACGCTTGCGAGAGCCGCAAGATCATCACATCCGTTCACGAGCGCGCGATGATCTCGCGCTCGCGGTGAATTTCACGGCCTGACAGGTCACCGCCGGGCTTGCGCCGCATCAGCGCCATCGGGCGGCGGGCCTTGACGGTGGAGTGCCGGCGCCGCCGGGGGCCGGGCGTCCCGATCAGGACGGCGCCCATGCGCGGGAATGCCTCGCGCAGCGACCCGTCCATCTCGACCGTCATCATCGGCAGGGCGAAGACCTTGGCCCAGAGCTGCCATTCCGCCACCACGTCGTCGGCATCCTCGGCCGAGAACAGCGGCACGTTGAGGGAGGGGTCGGCATGGATCAGCACCACCTCGACGCGGTCGCTGCCTTCCGTTGCTCCGTCGCCCACCCGCACCGCGACGCCGCGATAGGATGAGACCAGAACCTGCAGCTTCATCCGAGCGCCGGCGCTGGTGCGCCGGATCACCACGCGGTCGGCGAGCAGGTCGATGGTCCGCTGCCCGTCGTCGGCCCCGCCATCAGCCGCCTCGAAGCGGATCGGCAGGTTCGAGGGATCGAGGCGCAAGGCCGCGATCCCGGCCCCGGCGGGACCGAATTCTGTTTGACGCAACACTGCATGCTCCCTTGGGGTCTTCGGCCGATTGGAGCCGGCTCTCGCCCCGTCGTTGCAGCAAATGTCGCAGCATTTCTTGTCCGCCAGCTTAAGGGGAACGGTTAAGCGGACCTCAATCGGACCGTGAAAAACGCCAATGATTGCCTATGCTTGAGGAATGCTTGGCGAGCGTGCTTTCGAAAGCCTTGGCAGGCGTGATGAACCGGATCTCAACTGTCAGGATGAATCGAATATGACCGGAGCCGCGGAAAGGGCGGATCCACGCGGCTGGGCTCCGGCCGCGAACAAGCGGCGCCAGCCTTGAAACCGGGCGGTGCGATGCCTACACCGGGGTAACACCTCAATTCCCGTGCCCAAGGTTTCCCCGATGTCCGAGCTGTTCGATACCGGCGCGCTCACCGAGCAGGCGCGCCGCCTGGTCGCCGCCGCCCGCAAGGCTGGCGCGGATGCCTGCGATGTCATGGCCGTGCGCGGCATGTCGGTCTCGGTGGAGCTGCGCGACGGCAAGGTGGAGGCGAGCGAGCGTTCCGAGGGCGACGATCTCGGCCTGCGCGTCTTCGTCGGCCGGCGCAGCGCCTCGGTCTCGTCGAACGATCCGCGCGAGAATATCGAGGCGCTGGCCGAACGCGCCGTGGCCATCGCCAAGGTCGCCCCCGAAGATCCCTACGCGATGCTGGCCGATCCGGCCGATCTCGCGAAGTCGTGGGCGGATCTCGACCTGCTCGATCCCCATATCCTGTCGGTCGCCGAGCTCGAGGACCTGGCTCGCCGCGCCGAGCAGGCAGCCCTTGCCGTCAACGGCGTCACGAAATCGGGTGGGGCCAACGCGGGCGCCGGCCTCGGTGGCTTCGTCCTGGTGACCTCAACCGGCTTCGAGGGTGCTTCCCTTGGCTCCTCAACCTCCTATTCGGTGACCGCCATTGCCGGCGAGGGCACCGGCATGGAGCGCGACTACGACTATTCGTCGGTGCGCCACCGTGCCGATCTCGGCCAGCCCGAAGCGATCGGCCGCAGCGCCGGCGAGCGGGCCGTGCGCCGCATGAACCCGCGCAAGGTCGATACCCGCAAGGCCCCGGTGATCTTCGACCCGCGGACAGCCGGCAGCTTTCCGGGTTACCTCGCGGCCGCCGCCAACGGCCAGTCGGTCGCCCGCAAGACGTCGTTCCTGCGCGAGAAGCTCGGGCAGCGCATCTTCCGGCCGGGCATATCGATCATCGACGACCCGCTGCGTCCGCGCGGGCTTCGGTCGCGCCCGTTCGATGGCGAGGGCCTGGCGGCCCGGCCGCTGGCGCTGGTCGAGGACGGGTTCCTCAGGAGCTGGCTGCTCGACACCGCGACGGCCCGCGAACTGGGCCTCAAATCCACCGGCCATGCCAGCCGCGGCGTCGGCGGACCGCCGTCGCCCGGCAGCACCAACCTGCATCTGGCGGCCGGCGCCGAGACGCCGGAGGCGATGATCGCGGCGATCAAGGACGGCCTCTATGTCACCGACATGATCGGCCACGGCGTCAATATGGTGACGGGGGACTATTCGCGCGGCTGCTCGGGCTACTGGATCGAGAATGGCGAACTGGCCTATCCGGTGGCAGAGATCACCATTGCCGGCAATCTCGTCGACATGTTCCTGAACCTGACCCCCGCCAACGATCTCACCTTCCGCTATGGCACGGATGCGCCGACCGTGCTGGTCGAAGGCCTGACCATTGCCGGACGCTGACGATCTCGTTCTGCGCGACCTGCTGGTCGCCCACGCCGAGGAAGCCGGCGCGATGGCGCTGGATTTCGCCCGGCGCGGCTTCAAGAGCTGGACCAAGGCCCATGCCTCGCCGGTGACGGAAGCCGATATCGCCATCGACCGCTTCCTCAAGCAGCGGCTGATGGCGGCCAGGCCGGATTTCGGCTGGCTGTCGGAAGAAACCGCCGACGACCCCTCCCGCTTGTCACGCCGCGAGGTGTTCATCGTCGACCCGATCGACGGAACGCGTGCCTTCGCCGGCGGCCTGCCCGACTGGACGATCTCGATTGGCATCGTGCGGGATGGCCGGCCGGTGGCGGCAGCCCTTGCCGAGCCCGAGGCCAACCGCGTCTTCGCAGCCGCGCTTGGCCATGGCGCCACCGTCAATGGCCGGCGGATTGTTTCCTCGTCGCGGGCCGAGGTTCACGGCGCCCGCATGGCCGGGCCCATGGCCATGCTGGAACGGTCGCACCGGCAGGGCGCCGTCCTGCTGCCGAAGATTCACTCCTTGGCGTTGCGCATGGCAAAAGTCGCCAATGGCGAGGTCGATGCCTCTTTTGCAGGCGGCCAAAGCCATGATTGGGACCTTGCGGCGGCTGATCTTTTGGTGCACGAAGCGGGCGCATCACTGACCGGCTTCGACGGTTCGGTTCCTGTCTACAACAGGCCGAAACCGACCCATTTTCCTCTCGTCTGTGCCGGTTCGGGCTTGCACAGACAGCTGTTGGACGAGCGGCGCTGAACCTCGACCGGTCGCAGGCGACAACCGAATTACGGGGCATCGACATCATGGCCGCGACTGGGGAATCCAAGCAGCTCCTGCATCTGGTTTTCGGCGGTGAGCTGACCAGCCTGGACAGCCACGAATTCAAGGACCTGACCAAGGTCGAGGTGGTGGGCATCTATCCGAATTATGCCACCGCGCATGCGGCCTGGAAGGGCCGCGCCCAGCAGACGGTCGACAATGCGCTGATGCGCTTCTTCATCGTCCACCTGCATCGCCTGCTCGAGCCGGACGCGGACTGAGACGGGCCCGGCCCAGCGCCCGGTGTCCTTTCTCAAGCGCCTCGGCAAGTCGCCGCGCGTCCGTTCGGCCGCGGGATCGCTGCTGGCCGGCTATCTCCGGCTTGTCTGGAAGACAGGCCGGTTCGCTTTCGATCCGCCGAACCTCTATGATTATGCCGATGCCAATCTGCCGGTGATCTTCGCCATGTGGCACGGCCAGCATTTCCTCACCCCCTTCGTGCGCAAGCCGGAATATGACGCGGCGGTGCTGATCTCGCGCTCGTCCGACGGCGAGATGAACGCGATCGCGGCGGAGAAGCTCGGCATTCGCACCATTCGCGGCTCCGGCGATCATCGCGGGCAGTTCGCGCGCAAGGGCGGGGTCGGCGCCTTTTTCGAAATGCTGGAGACGCTGGAGCAGGGAACGACGGTGGCGGTGACCGCCGACGTGCCGAAGGTGGCGAAGAAGGCGGGGCTCGGCATTGTCATGCTGGCCAAGCATTCCGGGCGCCCGGTCCTGCCCATCGCGATCGCCACAAAACGCCGCATCGATGTGAAGTCCTGGGACAAGGCGAGCGTCAACCTGCCCTTCTCGAAGGGCGCGGTGGTCGCCGGCAAGCCGATCTGGGTGCCGGCCGACTCAACCGATGCCGAGCTGGAGGGCTGGCGGCAGGCGATCGAGGACGAGATGAACCGGACGACCGCGCGCGCCTATGAGATCGCGGAAGGGCGTGCCCAGCCTGAACTCTGGTCCGATGCCGCGGTTGCCGATCTTATCGCCTCCCGAGATCGGGCGGCCGCCACCGCGGGCTCACGTCAGCGCCGGGGAGGCGGGTCCGATGCGTAGCCCGGTCCGCGCGACGCCGACCTTCAGCCTCAGGGCCTATGCGCGGCTGACCAGCCTTCTGGCACCCGCCGTCGGCATGCTCGCCCGCAGGCGGCTTGGCCAGGGCAAGGAGGATCCGGAGCGCATTCAGGAGCGCCGTGGCGAGGCAACCATCGCCCGCCCCAAGGGCCGCATCGTCTGGCTGCACGGCGCAAGCGTCGGCGAATTCCTGTCGATCGTGCCGCTGGTCGAGCGACTGCAGGCCCGCGGCGTCACTGTCCTGGTCACCACCGTCACGTTGACGGCTGCGCGCCTTGCCGCAAAACGTCTGCCGCCGGGCGCGCTGCACCAGTTCATGCCCTGGGACGTGCCGCGCTTCATCGAGCGATTCCTCGACCATTGGCGGCCAGACCTCGCGATCTTCGCTGAATCTGAACTCTGGCCCAACCTGATCATCCGCACGACCAATCGCGGAACCCCGCTGATCCAGGTCAATGGCCGCATGTCGGAACGCTCGTTCAAGGGCTGGAAACGCGTGCAGGGTTCGATCGGTTTCCTGCTGTCGCGCTTCGAGCTCTGCCTGATGCAGACCGTCGATGATGGCCGGCGGGTCTCGGACCTCGGTGCGCCGCGTGTGCAGACCACAGGCAACCTCAAGTTCGACGTCCCGGCGCCCGCCGCCGAGCCCGCCGCTCTGGCAGCCTTGTCTGCGGCCATCGGCCGGCGCCCGGTCTTCCTCGCGGCCTCGACCCATGAGGGCGAAGACGAGATCGTGCTCGCCGCCCACAAGCTGATGGCGCCGAAGCTCGACAATCTCCTGACGATCATCGCGCCGCGCCATCCTGAACGCGGCGCTGCCATCGCCCAACTGGCGGAAGCCGAGGGGCTGCTGGCCGTGCAGCGCTCGACCGGTCAATTGCCGGCCAGGGGCACGGCCGTCTATGTCGCCGATACGCTCGGCGAGATGGGCCTGCTCTATCGCGTCGCGCCGGTCGCCCTTCTCGGTGGCTCGCTGATCCGCCATGGCGGGCAGAACCCGATCGAGCCGGCGAAACTCGGTTCGGCCATCGTCCATGGACCGCATATTTTCAATTTTCAGGCGGTCTATGACGCTCTCGCCGAGCGCTCGGCAACCCTTGAGGTCGCCGATGCCGAAAGTCTGGCCACGGCGGCGCTCAGCCTCATCCTCGACAAGGATGCCCGCACCCGGCAGGCCGAAGCGGCCGAAGCGGCAGTCGCGCTGCTGGGCGGTGCGCTCGACCTGACGCTCGGCGCCATCGAGCCCTATTTTCTCGCCCTCGCCATGAAGGGCGGGTCGTGACATTCCGGGAGCTCAGCCGGTGAAGGCCCCGGCCTTCTGGTCCGACCCGTCGAGCCCTGTCGGCACCCTGCTCGCGCCGCTCGGCTGGCTGGCCGGTGCCTATGCGCTGGCGCGCATGCGGCGGCCGGCGCCCCAGGGTCCGCTGCCCGTTATCTGCATCGGCAACCCGACCGTTGGCGGCGCCGGCAAGAGCCCGGCGACCCAGGCGATCGCGGCGCGGCTGGCGGCGTCCGGCGAGCGGCCGGCCATCCTGACCCGCGGCTATGGCGGCAGCCTCCAGGGTCCCGTCGTCGTCGATCCCGCGCGGCACGGCCCTGAGGATGTCGGCGACGAGGCGCTGACCCATGCAGCCCTGTTTCCGACCATCGTCGCGCGCGATCGCCTCGCCGGGGCCCGCCATGCGGCCGAACAGGGCGCAACGATCATCGTCATGGACGATGGGTTCCAGAACCCGTCGCTGGCCAAGAATCTGAGCTTGCTTGTGGTCGATGGCGCGGTCGGGCTCGGCAATGCCCATATCCTGCCAGCGGGGCCGCTCAGGGCGCCGTTCCTGCCGCAGCTGGGACTGGCGGAGGGGCTGATCGTGGTCGGCCCTGGAGCGGCTGGCGAGGCTGTTGCCGTGCAGGCGCGTCAGGCCGGCAAGCCGGTCGTCACGGCGCGACTGGTGCCGGATCCCTCCGTCATCGCGGCCTTTGCCGGTCGCGACGTGCTGGCCTTCTGCGGCATCGGCCGCCCGGCAAAGTTCATCGAAACGCTCGGCGAGGCCGGAATCCGCAACGCAATCCTGCGGCCGTTTCCGGATCACCACGCCTATGGAGAGGAAGACGCAGCCCGGTTGCTCGACGAGGCGGCGCGAACCGGTCTGCCGCTGGTGACGACCGCCAAGGATGCGGTGAAATTGCGCGGCGGTCCGAAGCGCGAAGCGCTGGCGCGGGCCGCGACAACCATTCCCGTCGTGATGGACTTTGGCGATCCCGGTCTGATCGACCGGTTCCTGTCCGCGGTCAGGCCGAGGCGGGCCTGACGCGGTCGGGATGAAGGCGGGCAAGCACCGCCTCCGGCGTCGCATAGGCTTCCTGGAAATGGACGCTCCAGTACTTCAGGTCGTCCAGGCCGATTTTCTGGCCTGTCACAGCGCAACGCACATAGGCGCCGGGCCGGACGATCCGGAAATCGCCGTCCAGATAGCGAATTTCGGCTTCGCTTTCTGGCGGCCGCGGCGGATTGAGGCGGTTCAGCATGCCGGCCTGCTCAGCGCATGCCGCCGGTGCGGGCCGGATCCTGGGAACCTTCGCGATCGCGGTTGTTGGCGGCCTGCGGATCATTGATCGTCCTACCGACAGGTCCGTAGGGGGCATCCGGCGAAGCGGTGCGATAACCCGGCGGCGGCTCGACAAGGCGGCGGCGCGGGGCCTCGCCGGGGAACGGCACGACCACGTCGCGGCTGTTGCTGCCGCCAAACAGCGAGCCGACCGTCGACCAGATCGGCGCGACGCGCATTTCGTCGATGGTCGCGGGGCTGGAGACCTGCTGTTCCGATTGCCGGCCAGTCACATCGACCGGGCCGCCACCGAACAGACCGCCATTGTTGCGCGAGCGCATCTCGCCATTGGTCAGGCCGCGCTGCATCTGGACGTCGCCATTGTCGATCGGCGCCCGCGCGGCAAGGCCTGCGGCGCGCTGACGTGCAAGGTCGGGATCGTTCGGCCAGGCCGGATTGCGCGCGGAGGCGGTGCCATCCTGCGGCGGCGGCAGGGCATTGGTGCCCCGCGGCAGCACAAGGGGGGCGCGCTGACGGTAATCGATCGGCGGACGTTCTTCGCCCACGATGCCGAGGCCCGACAGGACGCCCTGCATGATGTTGCGCTCGAGCGTACCCTCCTGGGCCGAGGCGAGCCCGGCGCCGAAGGCGCTGAAGGCCGTGGCAAGCAGCGCGACGGAAAGGCGCTTCATGGTGATCACCTCATTCAAAGCGGAACGCATCAGCCACCCTATCGCGCAGGATCATGCCGATTTCGAGGCGGATGGCCGACCGCCGAGCAGGGACTCATACAGAAGCAGCCCCACCCCCGCAACGATGCCGACATCGGCAATGTTGAAGATGTACCAGCGGAACTGCCAGTTGGCCGTCAGGATATGGAAAGCGAAGAAGTCGGCGACAGCGCCATAGAGCACGCGATCGATGCCGTTGCCGAGCGCGCCACCGGCGATCAGGCCGAGCGCCAGCGCGGTCAGCCGGCTCTCGGCGCGCCACAGCCACCAGCCGATCAGCGCCACCGCGCCGGCCTTGAAGGCCACAAGAACCCACTGGCCGAGAACGCTCTCCTGCTGGAACATGCCGAAGGAGACGCCCTGGTTCCAGGCGATGATCAGGTCGAGAAACGGCGCGATGGTGATCACCCGCCGGCTCTCGATATCGACGACATGCAGCATGAACAGCTTGAAGGCCTGGTCGGCGGCGAGCATCGCCACCAGGGCGATCAGCCCGGCAAGGGCATGAGGAGAACGGGCCACGGGCGTGCCTTTGTGATGTCCGGCCGTCGAGGTGGCGTGCCGGACGGTCCGGGTCAAGTCAAATCCGCAGACTGTGTCCGCGCCGATCCGGCTCGACACCGGCGGGCGGAGCCGTCATATCGGTCGCATCCCGCGGCCAGACCCTCGACTTACCGCCGAGACAGTTTCGACATGACATCGCACTTCTATTTCGTCCGCCACGGTGAGACCGACTGGAATGCCGAAGGCCGGCTGCAGGGCCAGCGCGACATTCCCCTGAACGATGTCGGGCGTGTCCAGGCCGAGGAGGTCGGCACCATTCTCAGCCGTCTCGTCGAGCGTCCGGAAGACCTGGCCTATATCGCGAGCCCCCTGTCGCGGACGCGCGAGACGATGGAACTGATGCGCGGCCGGCTGGGCCTTCACCGCAGCGCCTACCGGCAGGACGACCGGCTGAAGGAATTGTCGTTCGGCGCCTGGGAGGGGCTGACCTGGCCCGAGGTCGAGATCAGGAATCCGAAGCTCGCCGCCGCCCGCATTGCCGACAAATGGAACGTCGCGCCGCCCGAGGGCGAGAGCTACGAAATGCTGACCGGCCGCATCGCGCCCTTCGTCGAGACCATGGAGCGGCCCTGCGTGGTGGTGTCTCACGGCGGCGTCGGCCGCGCCTTGATGGCGCTGCTCGGCGGCCTGACGCGCGAACATGCCGCCGAGGTCTATGTTCGCCAAGGGGTGGTCTATGCGTTCAATGAGGGCCGGTTCGAGGTGATCAGCCCCTAGAGCATCACTCGCGGCCGGCAAGACCCCAGAAGCTCTGCGCCGAGGGAAACCGCGGCCGGCCATTGGTGGCCTCCCACGGGCACTGGAACTGGGTGCGCGCCACGGCATCGTCGACATTGCTCGGGAAGCATTTCGGCCGCGTTCCGGGAGCCAGCGTGCCGCGGCCCTGGTGGACCAGCAGAACCCGATCACGGGTCTCGTCCTGCATGATCGGCTGCGCAAAGGCCGGCATCGAGGCTGCAAGGATCAAGGCGGCGAGGCCGGCGGCGGACATGCGGTTCATGACGGCTCCTGAGATGGGCTTCTTGAACGGCTAGCAGAAATATGCGGCGGCGTCATGGCGCCGAGGTCTCATCGTGTATCCCGGCCAACCGCGCGCCCGAACCGCGCGACAGCGGCGCGCAGGCGCTCGTCCTCGAAGCCGTCAAGCGCTCGGGCAAGACGCGTTTCATCGGCGGGAGCCGGTGGCGGTGCCGCCCGCTTCTTCTTCCGCTCCATCGGCACCTGTGTCAGCCGCATGCCAACCACGCAGCGCCAGCCGAAGAAGCCGTTGACCCGCTCGATGATGACGGGCGCCAGATGCTGCACCTCCAGCGCGAACGGTGCCTCCACGCGCACATGCAGCGTTCCGGGCTCCGGCTCGTCGAGCCCGGCGCGCCGGCGCGGCCAGGCAATCTTCACCGGCGAGGAGCGGCGGGCCAGATCGTCGCCGACGATCTCGTCCCAGCGGGTCACCACTTCGGTCGAGGCAAAGCCCGCCTTCTGCAGCGCCTCCGAGATCGGCGCCTGAGCGATGTCGGCGAGCGGCCGGGCGCCTCTGGGGCGAAAGGGTTGTGAAGCCATGACAGGGACCGGTTGAATGCGGGCGCTGGGCAGGCGAAGATTCGCCCATGACCGACAATCGCACTCTAGCACGGCGCCCCGCCGGCCGGCAGGGGACCAGGGCCCCGCACGCGCGTGACCTGCTCGCCTGGTACGACCGCCACCGCCGCGCGCTGCCTTGGCGCGCGCTGCCCGGCGAGCATGCCGATCCCTATCGCGTCTGGCTGTCGGAGATCATGCTGCAGCAGACGACCGTGAAGGCCGTCGGCCCCTATTTCGCGAAATTCCTGGCGCTCTGGCCGGATGTCGGGGTCCTGGCCGCGAGCCCGGTCGAGGAGGTCATGAAGGCCTGGGCGGGCCTTGGCTATTATTCGCGGGCCCGCAACCTCCATGCCTGCGCAAAGGCCGTTGTTGCCGATCATGGCGGGCTCTTTCCAGCCTCGCTCGAGGACCTGCGCGCCCTGCCAGGCATCGGCGACTATACGGCCGCCGCCATTGCCTCCATCGCCTTCGGGATCGCCGCGCCGGTGGTCGACGGCAATGTCGAGCGCGTTGTCACCCGTCTCAATCTGATGGAGACGCCGCTTCCGGCCGCAAAGCCCGCGATCCGCGCCCGCGTTGCCGAATTGCTCGATTCCGCCCGCCCCGGCGATTTCGCGCAAGCCACGATGGATCTCGGCGCAACCATCTGCACGCCGAAGCGGCCGGCCTGCGCGCTCTGCCCCTGGACCGGCGCCTGTCGCGCCGAGGCCGAGGGACGGCAGGAGGAGTTTCCGGTCAAGGCGGCCAGGAAGGCGCGCGACACCCGCTATGGCGCGGCCTTTGTTGTCGTGAGCGCCGATGGAAAACTCCTGGTGCGCACGCGACCCGACAAGGGCCTGCTCGGCGGCATGACCGAAGTGCCGGGTTCGGACTGGAGCGCCGGCTTCGATCCGGAGGGTGCCGAGCCGCCCATCGAGGCGCGGTTTCGCCGCTTGGCCGGCACGGTGACCCATGTCTTCACCCATTTCCCGCTGGAGCTGACGGTCAGCCGTGCCGATGTGCGCGCCGGCACGCGGCCGCCTGCCGGCATGCGCTGGATCCCGCTGTCGGAGGTCGCAGGGGAGGCGTTTCCGACGCTGATGCGCAAGGTGATCGCTCACGCAATGGGCGATGGAGATCGGTAGGCGCTCGCGACGGATGGCGTTGGGCGGGTGAGGGGCCATTCCTGTGCAGGATTAGGCCCCCGGGTTCACACCGCGAAGAACACCGTCTCGTTGTCGCCCTGCAGCCGGATATCGAGCCGGTAGGTCGAGCCATCCTTCTTCGCAATCAGCGTATCGCGGCGGTCCGCCGGCACCAGGGCCAGGATCGGATCGGAGGCATTGGCCGCCTCGCCCTCGAAATAGATGCGGGTGAACAGGTGCTTCAGCATGCCACGGCCGAACACGGCAACCACCATGTGCGGCGCCTGCATCGTGCCGTTGGGACCCGGAACCTGCCCGGGCTTGATCGTGTCGAAGCGATAGACGCCGTCCGGCGTGTCCGATCGGCCGAAGCCCATGAACGCGTTCGAGGCGCGCGGGCGCCCGTCCGCCGGATGGGCATAGCGGCCTTCGGAATCGGCCTGCCAGATCTCCATCATGACATCAGGCACGAGCGTGCCTTCGCCATCGAAGACGCGGCCGGTGAGCACGATCCGCTCACCTGCCGTGCCAGGGGCGGCGACGTGGCCGTCCGCCGATGTCGGCACGGGATAGGCGGAGCCGGGCGTCAGGCCATAGTGGAAGAACGGGCCGACGGTCTGCGACGGGGTGATGCCGTCCGGGCGAGGATTGGTCATGGCTGCGCCTCGCTCAATGGGCATGGGGTTCTTCGGTGGGCGTGGCTTCGCGTCCGCGCACCACGATGTCGAACTGATAGCCGAGCGCCCATTCGGGTTTCGTCGTCTCCAGGTCGAAGCGGGCGATCAGCCGCTGGCGCGCCCGCTCGTCGGGAATGCCGTTGAAGATCGGATCGAACGGGAACAGCGGGTCGCCCGGGAAATACATCTGGGTGACCAGCCGCGACAGGAAACTCGGGCCGAACACCGAGAAATGGATATGGGCGGGGCGCCAGGCATTGTGGTGGTTGCGCCAGGGATAGGCGCCCGGCTTGATCGTCGTGAACGTATAGCGGCCGTCCTCGCCGGTGAGGTAGCGGCCAGCCCCGGTGAAATTCGGGTCGAGCGGCGCCGGATGCTGGTCGCGGGTATGGACGTAGCGGCCGGCGGCATTGGCCTGCCAGAGCTCCACCAGTGCGTCCTTCACCGGACGGCCATCCTCGTCCAGCACGCGGCCGGTGACGATGATCCGCTCGCCCTGCGGCTCGCCGGCATGCTGGCGGGTGAGGTCGCCGTCGCTCTCGCGCACGGCGCCATGGCCGTAAACCGGGCCCGTCGTCTCCGACAGCGTGTGCGGCACGATGATCAGCGGCTTCTGCGGGGCCCGCAGGATGGTGCTGGTATAGGCGGGGGCGAGGCTGGGCGGATGGGCTTCCATCGACTTCAGCGGAAAGACCAGGCTCATGGGATCATATCCTCCGGGTAGGCGTCGCTCTTGGCGGTTCTTCAGTCTTCGGGGGAAGGTGCCGGCCCGCGTGCGGACCGGCATTGATCAGCGTCAGTTGATCCGTTCGACTGCCAGCGCAACGCCCTGGCCAACGCCGACGCACATGGTGGCGAGGCCATAGCGCCCGCCGGTCTTTTCCAGCTGATGGACGGCGGTTGCCGCGATCCGCGCGCCCGACATGCCGAGCGGATGTCCGAGCGCAATGGCCCCGCCATTCGGGTTCACATGGTCCGCATCCTCGGGCACGCCGATGCCGCGCAGCACCGCGATGCCCTGGCTCGCAAAGGCTTCGTTGAGCTCGATCACGTCGAAATCCGAGACCTTGATGCCCAGCCGCTCGACGAGCTTCTTCACCGCCGGGATCGGTCCGATGCCCATGATGCGCGGCGGCACGCCGGCCGAGGCCAGACCAAGGATCCGCGCGCGGGGTGTCAGGCTGTATTTCTTCACGGCCTCGGCCGAGGCGATGATCATGGCGCAGGCGCCGTCATTGACGCCCGAGGCATTGCCGGCGGTGACCGTGCCCGGCTGGCGCACGAAGGCCTTCAGCTTTGCGAGCGTCTCCGCCGTCGTGTCGGGGCGCGGATGTTCGTCCTTGTCGACCACGATCGGTCCGGCCTTGCCGCCGGGGATGGTCACGGGAACGATCTCTTCGGCGAAATAGCCCGACGCGATGGCACGCCCGGCCTTGATCTGCGAAGCCAGCGCGAAGGCGTCCTGCGCCTCGCGCGACACCTGGAATTCCTCGGCGACGTTCTCGCCGGTCTCCGGCATGGAATCGACGCCATACTGCGCCTTCATCAGGGGGTTGATGAAGCGCCAGCCGATGGTCGTGTCGAAAATGTCAGCCGAGCGCGCGAAGGCCTCGGACGCCTTGCCCATGACGAAGGGCGCACGCGTCATGCTCTCGACGCCGCCGGCAATGGCGAGGTCGATGTCGCCGGCCTTGATGGCGCGGGCAGCGGAGCCCACCGCATCGAGGCCCGAGGCGCAGAGCCGGTTCACCGTCATGCCCGGCACCGAATCCGGCAGGCCGGCCAGCAGGAGCGCCATGCGGGCGACATTGCGATTGTCCTCGCCGGCCTGGTTGGCGCAGCCGAACACCACCTCGTCGATGGCGGACGCGATCTGCGGATGGCGGGCCAGCAAGGCCTTGATCGGCACGGCGGCGAGATCGTCGGTGCGCACCTTGGCGAGCGACCCGCCATAGCGGCCGATCGGCGTGCGGACAGCGTCACAGATGAACACGTCGGCCATGTCAGTCTCCCGGTCTCAAGGCCTGATGGGACCATTGCGGGTCCTTCGAGGCTCATTCTCTGGCGCTCTCTCGCACCTCAGGATGAGGAACGTGGACCTGATGGCCATCTTGGCCAAGCCACTCCACATCCTTTCAGGGCTCCCCGACTGCAGCGCCGCCCACCCCTTCCTCATCCTGAGGTGCGAGCGTCAGCGAGCCTCGAAGGACCCTCTCTCAAACTATCACGCCGCGTGGGCGGCCTTGGTGCGCGCCTGCAGATCGCGCAGCACGGTCAGTTCCAGCTCCGACGGTGCCGGCGTCTCCACCGTGCTCGCCGCAAATTTCACCGGCCAGCCGCAATTGGCCTGGATCTGATCGCGCGTCACGCCAGGATGGATCGAGGTCACGGTCAGCTCGCTCGTATCGGCGTCCGGCTCGAACACGCAGAGGTCGGTGATCAGCCTGGTCGGCCCGCGGGTCTTCACCCCCAGCGCCTCGCGCGAGCCCTTGCCGGTGCCGTGGCCGAGGGACGTGATGAAGGGCAACTTGTCCATGAAGGCGCGCTGGCCCATGGCCATGATGATGAAGATCTGACCGCAATGGATGGCGATCTCCGGCGCGCCGCCGCCGCCGGGCAGACGGACCTTAGGCTGGTCGTAAGGGCCGACCACCGTCGTGTTGAGATTGGCGAAGCGGTCGATCTGCGCGCCACCCAGGAACCCCACCGTGATCCGGCCACCCTGCAGCCAGTAGCGGAACATTTCCGGCACCGAGACGGTGGTGAGCGCGGTGTCGCAGAGTTCGCCGTCGCCGATCGACAGCGGCAGGACGGTCGGCCGGGTCGACAGCGTACCGCTCTCGTAGATCAGCGTGATCTTCGGTGAGTGGGTCAGGCGGGCGAGATTGCAGGCCGCCGACGGCGCGCCGATGCCGACGAAGCAGACATCGTCGTTTGTCAGCAGCCGGGAGGCCGCAATCGTCATGATCTCGTTCGGGCTGTAGGTGCTCATCGGACGGATCCCCTCACTTGGCCGCGACGGCGAAGCGGCGCGCCTGGGCCGCGAACGCATCCGGCCCGCTGTTGATGACGTTCTCGTCCATCCACTTCAGGAAGGTCTCGCGCTCCCGCGAAATCGTGTCCCAGCCGATGTAGAAGGCATTGTCGCGCTTGTAATAGCCCTGCGCATAGGAGGGATGGGCGCCGCCCTGAACCTTCACCACCGCGCCGACCGTCCAGGACGGCAGGATCACCGCATTGGCGTTGCGCGGGCCGAAATCCTCGACGATCTCCTCGACAGTGACGATCGAGCGCTTGGCGGCCAGCACCGCCTCCTTCTGCACGCCGACAATGCCCTCAAGCATCACATTGCCCTCGCGGTCGGCCTTCAGCGCATGAATGATCGAGACGTCGGGGCGCACCGCCGGAACGGTTGCCAGCACCTCGCCGGTATAGGGACAGGTCACCGAGCGGATGTTCGGATTGACCTTGGGCAGGTCGACGCCCTTGTAGCCGCGGAACACCGCGAAGGGCAGATTGGCCGCGCCGGCTTCGAACGCGTTCGCCATGGCGGCGTGGGAATGCTCCTCGATCTCCAGCTTGTGCGGCCAGTGGTTCTCCACCGCGTCGCGCATCCGGTGCAGCGAGCCGACGCCGGGATTGCCGGCCCAGGAGAAGATCAGCTTCTTCACCAGGCCCATGCCGATCAACTGGTCGTAGAGAATGTCCGGCGTCATGCGGATGAGGGTGAGATCGCGCTTTTTCTGGCGGATCACCTCATGACCGGCGGCATAGGGGATCAGGTGGGTGAACCCTTCCATGGCCACCGTGTCGCCGTCACGAACGTGGCGGGCAACGGCGTCCGGCAGGGACAGGAATTCGGCCATGATCAGCTTCCTCGCATTCGGCCCTTGTCCTTGCGTTGGCGGCCCGGTCTGTCAAGTGCGATATTCGACATAGGGTGCGCTAATCGCACAAAATGCGTGTCTTGTGCCATGAGTTCGCGCCGTCATTCCAAGCTATGCGCTCGGCGAGCAAAAATAATCCGCCACGGCATGGCTCCAAGGAATGGCTCTACCGCCACGGCTTATGCCCATTTTCTCGGCATTTGCAGCGCTGTGCTGTCACTGTGCAATTGTCCGCCGGGCCGAAGTCGCCGGCTTTCCGGCGGGGGGACCGGAAAACCCCTTATGGCACAGGCTTTGCCAAGCGCTACCGTGCCTGTCTGGAACCTCTGCAAATTGCAACAGGGGTCCGGCAAAGGGTCGACAGGACCCTCGTCCCGCAACAGGGGCGGCACTGGTTTTCGAGGGGAGTTCCATTCATGGACCGCAGGACATTCATCAAGGCCAGCGCCAGCGTTGGCGCCTTGGCAACGCATGGCGGCCTGGCCGGGCCTGCCCTGGCGCAGGGTGCCGCCAAGGTTCTGCGCTTCGTGCCGCAGGCCAATCTCGCCAATTTCGACCCGATCTGGGGCACCCAATATGTGGTGCGCAATGCGGCGGCCCTCGTCTGGGACACGCTCTATGGCGTCGATGCCAATCTCGTGCCCCAGCGCCAGATGGTCGAGAGCGAAACGGTCTCCCCGGATGGCCTGACCTGGACCTTCAAGCTGCGTCCGGGCCTGAAATTCCATGACGGCGCGCCGGTTCTCGCCAAGGACTGCGTGCAGAGCCTCATCCGCTGGTCGTTCCGCGACCCGATGGGCCTGATGATCAAGGCGATCCAGGAGGAGATCGTCGCCATCGACGACACCTCCTTCCGCTGGAAGCTGAAGAAGCCCTATCCGAAAATGCTGCTGGCGCTGGGCAAGAACAATTCGCCCTGCTCGTTCATCATGCCTGAGCGCATCGCCAAGACCGACCCGTTCCAGCAGATCACCGAATATATCGGCTCCGGCCCGATGAAGTTCGTCCGCTCGGAATGGGTTCCCGGCGCCAAGGCGGTGTTCGAGAAGTTCACCGATTATGTGCCGCGTCCCGAGCCGTCCTCGTGGCTGGCCGGCGGCAAGCGGATCCTGGTCGATCGCATCGAATGGGTGATCATGCCGGATCCGGCGACCGCATCGGCTGCCTTGCAGAACGGTGAAGTCGACTGGTGGGAGAACCCGATTGCCGACCTCATCCCGGTGATGAAGCGCAACCGCAACATCCGCGTCGACATCGGCGATCCCCTCGGCAATATCGGCGCCTTCCGCCTCAACCACCTCCATCCGCCGTTCAACAACGTCAAGGCGCGCCGCGCGCTCCTGATGGCGCTGAACCAGGAAGATTTCATGCGCGCCATCGTCGGCTCGGAGGATGCGCTCTGGAAGGCCCTGCCGGGCTTCTTCACCCCCGGCACGCCGCTCTACACCGAAGAGGGCGGCGAGATCCTGAAGGGTCCGCGCGACATCGAGGGCGCCAAGAAGCTGCTCGCCGAATCCGGCTACAAGGGCGAGCCCGTCACCATGGTGGTCGCCCAGGACCAGCCGGTGACCAAGGCGCTCGGCGACGTTGCCGCCGATCTCCTGAAGAAGCTCGGCATGAATGTCGACTTCGTCGCCACCGACTGGGGCACCACCGGTCAGCGGCGCGCCTTGAAGACGCCTCCGGCCCAGGGCGGCTGGAACATCTTCTTCTCCTGGCACGCGGGTGCAGACTGCACCAACCCGGCCGGCTATACCGCGATCCGCGCCAATGGCGACGGCGCCTGGTTCGGCTGGCCGAACATCCCCGAGGTCGAGGCCCAGGTGACCAACTGGTTCGAGGCCAAGAACCTCGAGGAGGAGAAGGTTGCGATCCGTGCGCTCAACAAGGCGGCACTCGACAATGTCGTCTTCGTGCCGCCGGGCTTCTTCCTCGGCTACACCGCCTGGCGCAGCAATGTGACTGGCATCACCAAGGGTCCGCTGCCGTTCTTCTGGGACGTCGCGAAGGCCTGATCCCCCCAATGGCTGCCGGGCGGCGCGCGACGAAAGCGCCGTCCGGACGCCGACATGCGAAACGACGCAACCGATGTTCGTCTACATTGTCCGCCGCGTCATCCAGACCATCCCCGTCATGGCGGTGGTGGCGCTGTTTGTGTTCTCGCTGCTCTATATCGCCCCGGGTGATCCGGCGGCGGTGATTGCGGGCGACCAGGCATCCCCCGAGGATGTGCTGAAGATCCGCCAGAGCCTCGGGCTCGACCGGCCGTTCCTGGTGCGCTTCACCGAATGGGCCTGGCGCATCATCCAGTTCGATCTCGGTACCTCGATCTTTACCGGCCTGCCGGTGACCCAGCTGATCGCGCAGCGGCTCGAGCCGACCCTGTCGCTGATGGTCGTCACCCTCATTCTCGCCATCACCATCGCCGTGCCGATGGGCGTCATCTCGGCCTGGAAGGCCGGCACGATCATCGACCGCGCGATCATGGCCTTCGCCGTGTTCGGCTTCTCGGTCCCGGTCTTCGTGGTCGGTTACCTGCTCGCCTATGTCTTCGCGCTCGAACTCGACTGGCTGCCGGTGCAGGGCTACACGCCGATCTCCAAGGGGCTCTGGCCCTGGTTCGAGAACCTGATTCTGCCGGCCATCGCGCTCGGCTGCGTCTACATCGCGCTGATCGCCCGCATCACCCGCGCCACCATGCTGGAAGTGCTGCAGCAGGACTATATCCGCACCGCCCGCGCCAAGGGCGTGGCGCAGCCGGGCATCCTGTTCATCCACGCGCTGAAGAATGCCGCCGTGCCCATCGTCACCGTCATCGGCCTCGGCATCGCGCTGCTCATTGGCGGCGCCGTCGTCACCGAGAGCGTGTTCGCCATTCCCGGCCTCGGCCGCCTCACCGTCGATGCCATCCTGCGCCGCGACTATCCGGTGATCCAGGGCGTCGTGCTGCTGTTCTCCTTCGTCTACGTGCTGGTCAATCTCGCGATCGACCTTGTCTATACCCTCGTCGATCCGAGGATCCGCTATTGACCGTGCATAGCCCCGACATCCCGGCCGGAACGGCCATCGCGCCAACGCTTCCCGACGTCCTGCCGGACATCAAGCCGCGCAAGGGCTTCATCGGCTTCCTGCGCCGCAACCCGACCATTGCCATCGGCTCGGGCCTGCTCATCCTCATGGTCTTCGTGGCCGTCTTCGCGCCGCTGCTCTGGACGGTCGATCCGACCGCGATCTCGACCCGCACGCGCACCCGCGAGCCCTCGGCGCTCTACTGGTTCGGCACCGACATGCTCGGTCGCGACATCTATTCGCGCGTGCTCTACGGCGCCCGCGTGTCGCTGATCGTCGGCTTCTCGGTCGCGTTCTTCGCTTCCGTCGCAGGCCTGACCATCGGCCTCATCTCCGGCTTCGTGCGCGCCGCCGATGCGATCATCATGCGGATCATGGACGGCATGATGTCGATCCCGCCGATCCTGCTGGCGGTGGCCCTGATGGCGCTGACCCGCGGCTCGGTCGGCAATGTCATCCTGGCCATCACCATTGCCGAGATTCCGCGCGTGTCGCGCCTCGTGCGCGGCGTCGTGCTGTCCCTGCGCGAGCAACCCTATGTCGATGGTGCCATCGCGTCGGGCACGCGCATGCCGAAGATCATCCTCAAGCACATCCTGCCCAACACGCTGGCGCCCCTCATCGTGCAGGCGACCTATATCTGCGCCTCCGCCATGATCACGGAGGCGATCCTGTCGTTCATCGGCGCGGGCACGCCGCCGATCATCCCGTCCTGGGGCAATATCATGGCCGAAGGCCGGGCGCTCTGGCAGGTCAAGTTCTACATCGTGCTGTTCCCGGCGATCTTCCTGTCGCTGACGGTTCTGGCGGTCAATCTCCTGGGCGACGGGCTGCGCGACATGCTCGATCCCCGCATGTCCAAGAGCGTCTGACACCCATGGCCGAACGCGAACCCCACCTTCTCGAAGTTGAGAACCTGCAGACCCACTTCCGCACCCCCGACGGCATCAACCGGGCGGTGGATGGCGTGTCCTTCCATGTCGCCGCCGGCGAGACGCTGGCGGTGGTCGGCGAATCGGGCTGCGGCAAGTCGGTCACCGCCATGTCGCTCCTCAGGCTGATCCCCGAGCCTCCCGGCAAGATCGCCGGCTCGATCCGATTCCAGGGGCGCGACCTGCTCGCCCTGTCGGACAAGGAGATGCGCGCCATTCGCGGCAACGACATCTCCATGATCTTCCAGGAGCCGATGACATCGCTCAATCCGGTGCTCACGGTCGGCCGCCAGATCGGCGAGACGCTGCGCCTGCACCAGGGCTTGTCCAAGCAGGAGGCCGAGCAGCGCGCCATCGAGATGCTGACCCTGGTCGGCATCCCCGAGCCGGCGCGCCGCGTGCGCGAATATCCCCACCAGCTCTCCGGCGGCATGCGCCAGCGCGTGATGATCGCGATTGCGCTCGCCTGCAATCCGAAGCTCCTGATCGCGGATGAGCCGACGACCGCGCTCGACGTCACCATCCAGGCCCAGATCCTCGACCTGATGCGCGACCTGAAGCACCGGGTGGGTGCTGCCATCGTGCTGATCACCCACGATCTCGGCGTGGTCGCCGAAGTCGCCGAGCGCGTCATGGTCATGTATGCCGGCCGCAAGGTGGAGGAGGCCTCCGTCACCGACCTGTTCCGCTCGCCGCGCCATCCCTACACGCAGGGGCTGCTTGGCGCGGTGCCGAAGCTCGGCTCCTCGCTCGAAGGCGAGACCACTCGGCTTGCCGAGATCCCGGGCCTCGTGCCGAGCCTCAAGACACGCATCCAGGGCTGCGTCTTCGCCGGACGCTGCCCGCTTGTCACCGATCTCTGCCGCGCGGTCGCGCCGGGCCTCGAGGCCAAGGCGCCGAACCACGTCGTCGCCTGCCATTACGCCGCCAAGGAGGCGGTGGCCGCATGAGCCAGCCCATCCTCGAGGTCAATGATCTCAAGAAGCACTTTCCGCTCACTGGCGGCTTCTTCGGCCAGGTGACCGGCCAGGTCTATGCGGTCGATGGCGTCTCCTTCTCCATCGAGAAGGGCGAGACCCTGTCACTGGTGGGTGAATCCGGCTGCGGCAAATCGACCGTCGGCAAGGCGATCCTGCGCCTGTTCTCACTGACCTCAGGCCAGGTCGTGCTCGACGGCCAGCGCATCGACGACCTCTCCGCGGGCAAGCTCAGGCCGTTGCGCCGCCGGGTCCAGGTCGTGTTCCAGGACCCGTTCTCCTCCCTCAATCCGCGCATGCGGGTGCGCGATATTCTCGCCGAGCCGATCATCAATTTCGGCCTCGCCAAGACCCGCGCCGAGATCGACGAGCGCATCGCGCTTCTGATGGACAAGGTGCGCCTGCCGCGCGATGCGGTGAATTGCTGGCCGCACGAGTTCTCCGGTGGCCAGCGCCAGCGCATCGGCATTGCCCGCGCGCTCGCCGCCGAGCCGGACCTGATCATATGCGACGAGGCGGTCTCGGCGCTCGACGTCTCGGTCAAGGCGCAGATCGTCAACCTCCTGCAGGACCTGCAGAAGGAACTGGGCCTGGCGCTGCTGTTCATCAGCCACGACCTCGCGATCGTCGAGCACATGACCCACCGCGTCGCGGTCATGTATCTCGGCAAGATCGTCGAGGTGGCCTCCCGGCGCGAGATCTTCGCCAATCCGAAGCACCCCTACACGATCGCCCTTTTGTCGGCGGTGCCGGTGCCCGATCCCGGCAAGGCGCGCGACCGCGTGATCCTCAAGGGTGATGTGCCGAGCCCGATCAACCCGCCCAAGGGCTGCCGATTCCACACCCGCTGCCCCATGGCCTTCGACCGCTGCCGCGTCGACGAACCCCAGCTCCGCCTCGCCGCCGACGGCCATTATGCGGCCTGCCATCTCCATGATCCCGACAAGGCGCCCGGTGCTCACGCGTGAGTGCCGCTCGCCAGTCGCGGCGAAACGGCGCATGCCATCTGGCGGTTCGCGAAAAATGCCTTATTTGTGAAGTCGAGTAAGCTCTCCGGGGCGATTCAAGGACGCGGCCCCGCTTCCATGTTCCCGCCCCCCGAAAGACGGCGACCATGAACAACGCTTTCGACATCTACACGATCATTTTCCTCGCCCTGGCGGTGTTCATCTTTTTCCGGCTGCGCAGTGTGCTGGGAACGAAGACCGGCTCCGAGCAGGACCCGTTCCGCCCGCGTGACGGCCGCGATGCCGGTCCTGGCCCGAATGGCCCGGGTCCGCAGGGCCCAGGCGAGGTCATCCCCATGCCGCAGCGCGATCAGGCCCCGGTGCCCATGCCGCTTGAGCCGGCAGCGCCGCGCTTCGGCAATCTGGCGGCCCCCGGCTCGCCCGTGGCGCGTGGCCTCGAGGCGATCATTGCGCGCGACCCCGCCTTTGACCCCGCAGGCTTCGTCGGCGGTGCCAAGGCGGCCTATGAGATGATCGTGCTGGCCTTCGCGTCAGGCGACCGCAAGACCTTGCGCGATCTGCTCGCCAAGGATGTGTTCGACGGTTTCGAGCAGGCCATCAAGGACCGCGAGACCCGCGGCGACATGGTCGAGACGCGTTTCGTCGGCATCGAACACGCCGAACTCACCGATGCGCAGCTGCGCGGCGATCAGGCCCAGCTGACGCTGAAATTCGTCTCGCAGCTCATCACCGCCACCCGCGACAAGGCGGGCGTGGTGGTCGATGGCTCGCCCGACCGGGTCGCCGATGTCACGGATGTCTGGACCTTCGCGCGCAATGTCACCGACCGGGATCCGAACTGGCGGCTTATCGCCACCGAAGCCGGCAGCTGAACCGATCCGGCGGGAGGCTCCGATGGTCCTGCGCCGGGATAGCGTCCTTGTCCTGGCGCTGGTCCTGGCCTGCACAGGCTGGAGCCTGCCCGCCGCTGCGGGATCATCGCGGCTGTTGCTCCTGAGCCCGCCACCGGCTTCCGCGCCCGCACCAGCCGAGGCGACGCCCTTGCCCGATCCTGCGGCGCCGGCCGCCGCAGTGCCCTCCGAGACACCGGCCGCCGCTGAACCGGCACCGGCTGTCGCGACCACCCCACCGCCTGCGGACGCCGCTTCACCGGCACAGCCGACACCGCCGGTGGTCGCAACGCCGCTCGAGGCCCCGGCCATCGAGCCGAGCCTGTCGGGATTTCCCTTCGTCTATCCCGGTGCCTGGCTCGAACGAGCGACATTCGAAACCTTGCCCGGTTGGGCCGAAGACCGGCAGGACCTGTCGTTCCGCGCCTTCCTCGCCTCCTGCCCGCCGATCCTGCGGGCCACAAGGCCGCCGGGTTCGGCCCAGCCGGTCTGGTTCGCGCTGCGCGACATCTGCCCCCGCGCCCTCGCGCTCGGCCCGGATATCAGCCTCGAGGCGGCCCGCACCTTCTTCGAGACCGAGTTCCGCCCGGTCCGCATCGGCAAGTTCGCCGATGTTCCCGAGACCTACGGCTTTCTCACCGGCTATTACGAGCCGGAAGTCGAGGCCTCCCGCGAGCGGACCGACGCCTTCACCACGCCCTTCCTGTCGCGCCCCGAGGATCTCGTCCCCGGCCGCGGTTCTGCCTCCGGTGGCTTCGATGCGCGCGGCGGGGCCGGCCGCTGGGTCAACGGCCAGTTCCTGCCCTATTACGACCGGGGCGACATCGAGAACGGCGCGCTTGACGGCAAGGGGCTGGAGATCGCCTGGGTGCGCGATCCCATCGACCTCCTGTTCACCCAGATCCAGGGCTCGGCCCGCCTGCGCTTTGCCGATGGCTCCACCTTGCGCATCGGCTATGCCGCCCATAACGGTCATCGCTATGTGCCGGTTGGCCGCGTCATGATCGAGCGCGGCTTCGGCACGCGCGAGCAGATGTCGATGGATTTCATCCGCCAATGGATGGCCGAGAACCCGGAGCCGGCGACCGATGTGCGCCGCCAGAACCGCTCCTATGTGTTCTTCCGGGTGAAGACCGAATTGCGCACCGAGGACGGTCCGATCGGCGGGCAGGGGGTGTCGATCACCGACTGGCGATCCATCGCCATCGACCGCAACGTCCATGCCTATGGCACGCCGGTCTATATCGACACGATCCTGCCGACGGGGCCGGCCGAATCCGGCGAGCCGTTCCGCCGCCTGATGATCGCCCAGGATACCGGCTCGGCCATTGTCGGGCCGGCGCGCGGCGACCTGTTCCTCGGCACCGGCTTCGAGGCGGGATCGGTCGCGGGGCGCATCCGCCATCGCGCCGACTGGTTCGTGCTGCTGCCGAAGGCGCTCTCGCCGGATGCCGCCGAGGTCCCCGTGCCCGAGCCGCGCCATCCGCCGCACCGGAGCCACCGATGAAGCGGCGGAGCCGGACGCTCTCGGCCGAGGACAAGGCCTTGTGGACCCATGTGGCGCGCACGGTGAAGCCGCTGGAACCCTCCAGGCTTGCCGGCCTCGACGCGCCGGCACCGGCCGAGGACCTCGCGCCGCCGCGTCCGGTCAAGCCTGCGCCCGCTCCACCGCCCGAGCCGCGCCGGCCGCCGGCTCCGCCGCCCCTCGCCCCCATCGAGAAGGGATTGCGCCGCAAGCTCAATCGGGGCGCCGCCGAAGCCGAGGCGCGCCTCGACCTGCACGGGCTCACCCAGGAGGTGGCCCACCGCCGGCTGATCGGCTTCCTCAGGCGCGCCCAGGGCGACGGCCTCAAGTTGGTCATCGTCATCACCGGCAAGGGCGGGCCGAAGGGGCCGCCGCGCATGACCCCGTCTCACGAGGAGCCCTGGCACTCCGATCCCCACGCCGATCGCGGCGTGCTGCGCCGGGTGGTGCCGCAATGGCTCCGGTTGCCGGATTTCCGCGATCTGGTCATCGGCTTCGAGGAGGCCGCCATCGGCCATGGTGGCGCTGGCGCGCTCTATGTCCGCATCCGCCGGCCGCGTGCGCCCTGACCCTTTCGCTGCATCGCACGAATTCCGCGCCGGTGTGGCCGCGCGGCTCTTGACCGCCGGGCCGTTCCGAGGAAATCGTGGCCACAGCCGTTCGGGAGATTCCACCATGCGCATGCTCGCTCGCCTTGCCAGCTTCATTGCCGTTGCCGGCGCGTCGGTGGTGCTGGCCCCCGCCGCCGAGGCGCAGAACGCCCGTGGGCTCAACGGCTCGACCTTCACCACGAGCCGCATTCCAGATCCGGACAATCTCGCTGCACAGCCGCAGGGGCCGTTCGCCGCGCTGATCTTTC
Organism: Phreatobacter aquaticus; assembly: GCF_005160265.1. Lineage (NCBI taxonomy): Bacteria > Pseudomonadati > Pseudomonadota > Alphaproteobacteria > Hyphomicrobiales > Phreatobacteraceae > Phreatobacter > Phreatobacter aquaticus. The sequence goes on from NZ_CP039865.1 coordinate 1,445,059, forward strand.
GCGATCCCCGCTTTCAGGACCGGCTCCTGCCCTGTGACGCGACCCAGCCGCTGGAGCAGATCCGGGCGCGTTTCGAGCAGAAGGAGCGCCGGTTTTGGAACTCCTCGCTGACCATTGTCGGCTTTGACCGCGTGGCGCTGCGCTCGACAAATCCGTGGGGTCAGAACAACATTCCGCGCCGCTATTGCGCCGCGCGCGCCCATCTGTCCGACGGCCGCGTCCGCAACGTCGACTATGCCATCATGGAAGACCAGAGCCTGGCTGGCTTCACCTGGGGCGTTGAATGGTGCGTCAACGGGCTCGACCGCGGCCGCTCCTTCGATCCGGCCTGCCGGATGGCGCGGCCCTGATTCGCCGGGATTGCCGCAGGAGCGGCATCCGATAAAATACGTTCTTTCTTTGTTCTCATGGCGTGGCTAGCCTCCGGGCAATGTCTGGGGGAGATGTGTCATGAGTTTTTCAGCGGTCCGGGCGGCCTTCGCCGTCCTTGCAGTGCTGGCATTCGGTGGCGAGGTCAGGGCGCAGGCGCGCCACGGGTCGCCTCCCGGCGAGTTCGATTTCTATGTTCTGGCGCTCTCCTGGTCGCCAGCCTTCTGCGAGGCGCAGGGCGATCGCATGTCGCGCTCCATCCAGTGCGGCGGCGACCGTCAGTTCTCCTTCGTGGTGCACGGCCTGTGGCCGCAATTCACCCGCGGCTTCCCGGAATATTGCCAGGTTCCGGCTCCGGAGCTCGACCGCCGCGTGGTCAACGGCATGCTCGACATCATGCCGGCGCCGGGTCTGATCCGGGCGCAATGGAACAAGCACGGCACCTGCGCTGGCGCCCGCTCGCCCGCCGCCTATTTCGAGACCGTGCGCCAGGCCCGCGCCAAGATCCGCATTCCCACCGAATATGAGAACGTCCAGGCGGCCCTCACCGTCACGCCGGACGAGGTGGAGGACGCTTTCGTGCGCGCCAATCCCGGTCTCACCCGGGAGATGATCTCGGTCCAGTGCGATGACCGTCGGCTGCGCGAGGTGCGCGTCTGCATCGGTCGCGACATGAACTTCACCGCCTGCCAGGAAATCGATCGCCGCACCTGCCGGCGTGAGCGCCTGATGGTCACGCCGGTGCGGCCCGGACGCATCTGACCTCGCGGCGGACAGATTGCCGGCCGGTTGTCGGAACCGGCCGCATTGGACCCAGGTCCGGAACCTCTTTTTAGGACATCGGCGTTACCCTGCCGGCTGGTCTTGAACGGCCTGTGAGGGGAAACGCCACGTTGGTTGCCTGGTTGCTCGGACGTCTGCGCAATGCCATTCCGGCCTGGGCCCTCGCCTATGGGTCGCTCTGGGCTGTCGCGTTGGCGGCTCTGCATTGGCCGGAGACGCTGCAGGCAGTGGCCGGCTGCGTCACCGATGCCGAGGCGCCCCTGCCGCTCTGGAGCTGCGGCCCCCATCTGGGTTCGACACTGGCCGGCGCCATGGTCAATTCCGCGCTGCTCACCGTCGTGTGGGCGCCTGCCCTGGTCGCCGCCGCCGTGGTCCGCCCCGACGCCCTGCCGCTCGCCATCGTTGCCGCCGGCAGCCATCTCGTCGGACTGACTTCAGTGATGATCATGGTGATGCGGGGCGCGCGCTATGCCGCCCGCCGGCTGCGGCTGTCCTGATCACCCCGAGCCTGGCCCTTCGCGCACGTCTGCCGTGGGGCAGAGATATCTGACGCGGGCCATCACCCCGCCAGGGTCCGTCCTCACCCGCCGATCTTCGCTGCCTTCGTGGGGTCGAACCACCAGGTACCCGGCACGCCGCGGGCATATTTCGGCTTGGTCTCGGGAAAGCCGAACTGGTCCCAATAGGCCATCCAATGGCTGCCCTTGTACCAGTTGGGCACCCAATAGCGCCCGGCGCGCAGCACGCGGTCCAGCGCCTTGCAGGTGACGGTGAGCTCGGCCCGCGTGGTGGCGACGATCGCCTTGGAGATCAGCGCATCGACCACCGGATCGGCAATGCCGGAGAGGTTCTGCGAGCCCGGCTGCCGGCCGCTCTCCGAGCCGAAGAAGGTGCGCATGCTCTCGCCCGGCGTCATGGACAGCGAATAGCGGCGGATGGTGAGATCGAAATCATAGTCCTTCAGCCGCGACTGATATTGCGCGGAATCGACCCGCCGGATGGTCGCCTCGATGCCGAGCCGGCGCAGGTTCGCAACATAGGGCTGGGTGTGGCGCTCCAGCGAATTGTCGAAGTCGAGGAATTCGACAATCATCGGCCGGCCCTTGGGGTCGATCAGCTTGTTGTCCCGCAGCACGAAGCCCGCCTCGCGCAGCAGCGCGGTGGCGCGCCTGAGCAGATTGCGATCCTGGCCGGACCCGTCCGACACCGGCGGCACATAGGGCTCGCCGAACACCTCGTCCGGCACCTTGCCGCGGAACGGTTCCAGCAGCGCCTTTTCCTCCGGCGTCGGCGGGCCGAAGGCCATCATCGGCGAGTTCTGGAAGAAGGAATGGGTGCGCTTGTAGCTATCGAACATGACCTGCTTGTTGGTCCATTCGAAATCGAAGGCGAGGCCGAGCGCCTCGCGCAGCCGCGGATCGGCGAACTTGTCGCGCCGTGTGTTGATGAACCAGCCCTGGGCTCCCGACGGCGTGTCGTCGGCAACCTCGCGCCGGGCGACGCGGCCGTCCTTGGCTGCTGGAAAATCGTACTGTGTCGCCCAGGTGCGGGAGGTGAACTCCTCGCGGAACGTATAGGTGCGGCTCTTGAAGGCCTCGAAGGCGACGTCGCGATCCCGGAAGAACTCGACGCGGACGACGTCGAAATTGTTCTGGCCGACCGAGACCGGCAGCGCCTCGCCCCACCAGCCCTTGACCCGCTCATATTCGATGAAGCGGCCGCTCTCGAAGCGCCCGACCTTGTAGGCTGAAGACCCCAGCGGCACGTCCATGGTGGAGGCCTCGAAATCGCGGTTGGCATACCAGGACTTCGACAGGATCGGCAGGCCGGCGACGGTCAGCGGCAGCGAGCGCGGGCGCCCCTCGTTGAAGCGCACGATGACAGCGCCGTCGCCATCGGCCTCGGCGCCCGCGACATCGCGCAGGATGGTACGGATGAGCGGATGGCCCTTCTCCTTGAGGGTGAGGATCGACCAGGCGACATCGGCGCCGGTGATCTTCGTGCCGTCGTGGAAAGCCGCGATGGCGCGCAGCGTGAAGCGATAGGTCAGCCCGTCGGCCGAAATCGCGACGCGTTCGGCGGCAAGGCCATAAAGCGCGTCCGGCTCGTCGCCGCCGCCAGTCATCAGGCTGGTGAAAATGCCATCGAGACCGGGCGGGGCATCGCCGCGCAGCACCAGCGTGTTCATCGTGTTGAACGTGGTAGGGTTCTGGTTATAGGCCCAGTTCGACGCCGTGTGGACGAAGGTGCCGCCCTTGGGGGCCTGCGGATTGACGAAGTCGAAATGGCGGAAATCGGCGGGATATTTCAGGTCGCCGAAGGCCGACATGCCGTGGCTTTCGGTGGCACCGGTCTGGGCCTGGACCTTGAGGAGGCCGGATCCGACGCCGGCTGCGGCAAGGGCAAGGACGGTGCGTCGCGAGGGGCGGGCCATGGTATCGGTTCCGGGAGAGGCGATGAGGCGAGACTAGGCGGGCGGGCGGGCCGCGCCAAGCGGCGGGATGGCGCAGGCTGTGCCCTGGCGGGACGATTCTAGCCCCATTGCCCTTTTTGCATTGGCGCCCAAGGACAGGCGCCGCCGCATCACCTCTCCCCGCCTGCGGGGAGAGGTCGACAGACGCGGAGCGGCTGGCGGGTGAGGGGCTGAGGGCGCGCGCGTGGCCCCTCACCCTGTCCCTCTCCCCGCAGGTGGGGAGAGGGGACCGATTGCGCCATCACGTTCGATTCCGCTGCGGCGATCGCAGGGGGAGCACCGCCCATTTGCTCACCCGATCGGCAGCACATTGGTGTGCTTCACCTGCGCCAGCGCGAAACTCGATTCGATCGAGGCCACCCCGTCGAGCCGCGTCAGCTTGTCCTTCAGGAACCGCTCATAGGCCGGCAGGTCGGCGCAGACGACACGCATGAGATAGTCGCGCTGGCCGGTCATCAGGTAGCATTCCATCACCTCCGGCCAGCGTGAGACGGCGCCAGCGAAGCGGTCGAGTTCCTCCTCGCGCTGGCGCTCAAGCCGGATGGAGATGAACACGCTGACCGGCAGGTCGACCGCCTTCTGGTCGACCACCGCGACATAGCCGCCGATGATGCCGGCCTCCTCCAGGAGCCGCACGCGCCTGAGGCAGGGCGTCGGCGACAGGCCGACCCGCTCGGCCAGCGCCTGGTTGGTGATGCGGCCGTCGCGCTGCAGTTCAGACAGGATGCGGCGATCGAGGTCGTCGAGCTTCATTGGCAGATTCCGCTTGTTGAAGCCGGCTGCCTAGCAGATTTCACCAGGATGGCCCATCCCGTCGACTGGATTTGGCAGGTATCGTGGCGCAAGCGATGGCATGATGACCCAAGGAGCGGGAGAACCCGCCGCTTGTCCTTGAGGAACCGCCATGTCTGCCGGCCGCCCGTCCGATCCCCGCCTGCCCGTGCTGACCGAATTGCAGCGCAAGGTGCTGTGGCTCGCCTCCTGGACGATCCACCACGCCAACCACGAGCGCGAGAACCGCGACGGGTTGAAGGTGGGCGGTCATCAGGCCTCCTCCGCCTCGCTCGCCACCATCATGACCGCGCTCTATTTCGCGGTGCTGCGCCCCGAGGACCGGGTGGCGGTGAAGCCGCATGCGAGCCCGAACTTCCACGCGATCCAATATCTGTTCGGCAACCAGACGCGCGAGAAGCTGGAGAATTTCCGCGGCTACAAGGGTGCGCAGAGCTATCCCTCGCGCACCAAGGACATCGACGATGTCGATTTCTCCACCGGCTCGGTGGGCCTCGGCGTGGCGCAGACGCTCTTTTCCTCGCTGGTGCAGGATTACGTGAAGGCCCATGGCTGGGCGAAGGACCAGGCGGAGGGCCGGATGGTCGCCCTCATCGGCGATGCCGAGATGGACGAGGGCAATATCTATGAGGCCCTGATCGAGGGCTGGAAGCACGGGTTGCGCAACACCTGGTGGGTGGTCGACTACAACCGGCAGAGCCTGGACGCGGTGATCCGCGAGGGCCTGTGGGAGCGCTTCGAGGCCATGTTCCGCAATTTCGGCTGGGACGTGGTGATCCTCAAGCACGGCAGCCTGCAGAAGGCGGCCTTTGCCGAGCCCGGCGGCGACCGGCTGCAGGCCTGGATCGATTCCTGCCCGAACCAGCTCTATGCGGCGCTCTGCTTCCAGGGCGGTGCTGCCTGGCGCAAGCGCCTCACCGACGATATCGGAGACCAGGGCCCGGTGAGCCAGCTGATCGAGCGGCGCTCGGATGCCGAACTCGCCGAACTGATGACCAATCTCGGCGGCCATGACCTGCCGAGCCTGCTCGAGGCCTTCGAGGCGATCGACCACGACCGCCCGGTCTGTTTCATCGCCTATACGGTGAAGGGCCTCGGCCTGCCGTTCCAGGGCCACAAGGACAACCATGCCGGCCTGATGACGCCAACCCAGATGGAGGCGTTCCGCACCGCCATGAAGGTCAGGCCGGGCCATGAATGGGACCGCCTCGAAGGCCTCGGCCTGCCGGCTGGCGAGATCGAAGCGTTCCTGAAGCGCGTGCCCTTCGTCCAGAAGGGCCGCAGGCGCTTCATCGCGCCGAAGATCCCGGTGCCGGCGGCACTCGCCTATCCGGCGCAGGCCGCGATGTCGACGCAGCAGGGCTTCGGCCTGATCCTCAACGAGGTCGCGCGCGGCGAGGGTGATTTCGCGTCCCGCGTGGTCACGACCTCGCCTGATGTGACGGTCTCGACCAATCTCGGCGCCTTCGTCAACCGGCGCGGTCTTTTCGCCCGCAAGTCGCTGGCCGACACGTTCAAGCAGGAGCGGATTCCCTCCACCTTCAACTGGGACTTCTCCCCGAAGGGCCAGCATATCGAGCTGGGCATCGCGGAAATGAACCTGTTCATCCTGCTCTCGGCCCTGGGACTGTCGCATTCCATCCATGGCGAGCGGCTGCTGCCGGTGGGCACGCTCTATGATCCCTTCATCCAGCGCGGCCTCGATGCCCTGAACTATGCCTGCTACCAGGACGCCCGCTTCATGCTGGTGGCGACGCCGTCCGGCGTGACGCTCGCCCCCGAGGGCGGTGCGCATCAGTCGATCTCGACGCCGCTGATCGGCATTGCGCAGGACGGCCTTGCCGCCTTCGAGCCGGCTTTCGTCGACGAGCTCGCGGTGATCATGCGCTTCGGCTTCGACTACATGCAGCGTGACGGCGAGGGCGATCCCGACGAGACAACCTGGCTGCGCGACCAGACCGGCGGATCGCTCTATCTGAGGCTCTCCACCCGCACGCTCGACCAGCCGCAGCGCGCTATGACGCCGGAGCTTGCCCGCGACATCGTCAACGGCGCCTATTGGATGAAGCCGCCCGGGCCGAATTGCCAGGTGGTCATCGCCTATACCGGCGCAGTCGCCTCCGAAGCGATCGAGGCGGCCGGCCTGATGGCCGAGAGCCACCGCGATGTCGGCGTGCTCGCCATTACCTCGGCCGACCGGCTGAATGCCGGCTGGACGGCAGCGGAACGCGCCCGCCAGCGCGGCAATGCCGAGGCGCTGAGCCATATCGAGCGGCTGATCCAGCCCCTGTCGCGCGATTGCGGGCTGGTCACGGTGATCGACGGTCATCCGGCGGCACTCGCCTGGCTCGGCGCGGTCAACGGCCACAAGGTGAAGTCGCTCGGCGTCGAGCATTTCGGCCAGACCGGCACGGTGGGTGACCTCTACCGGCACTTCGGCATGGATACGAATGCCATCCTCCATGCGGCGCAGGCGATCCTGGAACGGCGGCCGATCCGCTATCTCAAGGCCTTGCCCTGAGAGGGAGGGCGCGTACCGCTTTGGCACGGCCCGGTTAACACCGGCGGCGCGAGGGGCGTCCGCAGAGCTTTGGCCTGACCGGGCCGAAGGCAGACGTGCGGAACGCCGGATCAAAGCCGGAACAGGACCTGCGCAGCGATTCGGACATGGTTCGTTCGCGGCCTGGACTCAAGGTTAACGCGGGCAGGCCGTGAGGGCGGGATGGGGCGCTCTTGCGTACCCAATCGTGTGATTTCCGTTGGAGATCGCCGACTTGCCGCCACGCCTGCGTGCCAAAGGGGGATCGGCCCGTTAAGGCCGGCCGATCCGAAGCCGGTTTGACCGCATGTGTTCCGGAATTCCAACCGTGCCACGGCAGGCAGGCTGAGGGGCGGAGCCAGACCGGGAACATCGGCTCTCAGCCGATTCGGACATGGTTCGTTCCCGTGCTGATCTGCAAGTTAATGGCGGCGCGCTGCCGCCGGTTGGCGAGGCATCGGGGCGAACTGCGGGTCGCTGGGTTGCGGGCGGTGTTCTCAAGGCAGGGCGCTCGTCCCTGCCCGGGAGACGCCGTTAAGATCTTGGCGCTCCGAAGGGGCCCAGACGGCACCATACGAGCCCGACGACGCGCCCCGTCACCCGCCTGCCCGCAGACGCTGATCAGAGCGGGAACATCCATGCTCGGCCGATTCGGACACGCTTCGTTCACCGGCTGATCCATGCGTTACCGCCCTCGGCTGAAACCTGCCCTATGGCGGTTGGCCCTTGCGTGGAAGGGGCGGCTTTCACGCATCCAGCGGAGATCCGGCCGGACCGGCGTACCACAACGGGATTGCGGCTTAAGACCCTTAGGCTTTGAACGAGGATCGCGGGCTGATAGGGGCGTCAGCCGCTTCCAGGACCTCGGGCAATCGATCAGACCGGGAACATCGGACCTCAACCGATTCGGGCATGGTTCGTTCCCGTGTTGGTCCGCAGGTTAACAGGCGGGTGCCGGTTAACAGGCTGGCGACAGAACCGTGTGTTGAAGATCGCCATGGGAAACCGAAGTGTCGAGCGGGCGATCGTCTGACGCGAAGTTCTCTTCTGCGCTCACAACCCCATCTGCCGCGCCGCCAGATCCTTCATGATCTCTTCCGTGCCGCCGCCGATGGCGTTGACCTTCACCTCGCGATAGATGCGCTCTACCTTGGCGCCGCGCATGAAGCCGGCACCGCCGAAGATCTGCACCGCCTCCGAGGCGCAGAACGCCATGGTCTGGGTCGCGTGGTTCTTCAGCATGCAGAGTTCGGCCACCGGGCTCTCGCCCTGTTCCAGCCGCCAGGTCAGCATCTCCAGCATGGCCTGGCCGGCCTCCACCTTCTGCGCCATGTCCACCAGCTTGTGGCGGATCACCTGATGCTCCACCAGCGCACGCCCGAAGGTGCGACGCTCCCTGGCATAGGCGGTGGCTTCCTCCAGGCAGACCCGGCTCGCCGCGATGCAGCCGGCCGCCATGGTCAGTCGCTCGTGGTTGAAATTGCGCATGATGATCTTGAAGCCCTGGCCCTCGGCGCCGATCAGATTGGCAACGGGCACGCGGACATCGTCGAAACGCAGCGTCGCCGTGTCGGAGGCCCACCAGCCCATCTTCTTCAAGGGCGTGCGGGTGAATCCCGCCCGGTCGCGCTCGATCAGCAGCAGGCTGACCCCCGCCGCGCCTGGCCCGCCGGTGCGCACGGCGACGGTGTAATAGTCGGCCCGCATGCCGGAGGTGATGAAGGTCTTCTCACCCTTGACCACGTAATGGTCGCCCTCGCGCCGCGCGGTCGTGACAAGCCCTGCCACATCCGAGCCGCCGCCCGGCTCGGTGATGGCGAGCGCCGAGATCTTCTCGCCCGACAGGATGGCCGGCAGCACACGCGCCTTCAGCTCCTCCGAGCCGGCATTGGCGATCGGCGGCGCGCCGATCGCGTGACTCATCAGGCTGGCGCTGATGCCGCCGGCGCCGGGCCGCGCCAGTTCCTGCGTCGCGATGATCCAGAGGAAGCGATCGCCCGTCACGCCGCCATAGGCTTCCGGGAAGCCGAGCCCGATCAGGCCGAGATCGGCGGCCTTGCCGAAGAGCTCACGCGGAAACTCGCCCGCCTCGTCCCACTGGTGGGCGAAGGGTTCGATCTCCTTCGCCACAAACCGGCGGACCTGGTCGCGGAAGGCCTCGTGCTCGGCCGTGTAGAAGGGGTGGGTCAAGGCTTGCGGGGCTCTCTTGGCTGCATGCGGACAATCGCCGCCGTCATGGCAGGCCCTGTGCCTGCCATCCACGTCTTGCAAGGACGATCAGAAGGCGTGGATGCCCGCCAGAAGGGCGGGCATGACGATCGTCACGGTCACGGCAGGAAGGATCGCGATGCGATCCTCACTGCGTCGGCATGGCGCCGGTCACCCAGGGCCGGGTGACCACCCAGCGGCCGTTCTGAACCTGCGACAGACGCGCGTCGTTGTTGCAGAGGCGCATCTGGGGCGAGATGGCGCAGGGCCTGGTCTCGAACGGCGTCTGGGGCGGCGGGTTGGTCTCCACCGCACGGATGAAGCCCTCGACGGTCAGCGCCTGCCCGGCCTTCATCGCGGCCTGGGTGAAGCTGTCGGCGATCTGCCAGCCATAGGCCGAGAACACGGTCGGGTCCTCGCCGAACTTCGCCTTGTAGCGGACGGCCCATTCGCGGATCCGCGCATCCGGATCGTCCGGATAGGGATGGGCGGTGGTCATCATGGCGTAGAAGCCATTGGCGACCGGGCCGCCAAGCGCCGGGATGAGATGGGTATAGGCCGCGCTGGTGCCGACAAAGGTCGCGTCGAGCCCGACCTTGCGGGCTTCCGCCAGCACGCCCACCGTCTCGCGGATGATCGTGCCCATCAGGACGAGGTCGCAATTGGCCGCCTTGAGGCGCGCCACCTGGGACGAGAACTCGGTCGCGCCGCGCTTGTAGGTCGCGCGCTCGACGAAGGTCTTGCTGACGAGACCCAGCGCTGCCTCGCCGCCGCGCATCACCTCCAGGCCGAACTCGTCATCCTGATAGACCACGCAGACACGCTGCGCGTTCTTGTCGCGGATGATGTCCGGCAGCATGGTGCGGACCTGATCGTAATAGGAGGCGGCGAACGCCATCTTCAGGGGCGTCGGCGGCATGTACATCTCGCGCGCGGCGGTCACCGGCATGAAGTTCGCCACGTTGCGCTCGAACTGCACTGGCATCGCCGCCATGTTCTGCGCCGTGCCGATATGGCCGACCATCATGAAGATGCGGTCGGAATTGACCAGCTTCTGCGCGCCGAGCAGCGCCTTGCGCGGGTCATAGGCGCTGTCCTCGACGATGAGGCGAACCTGCCGGTTGTTGATGCCGCCCCGCGCATTGAGCTCGTCGAAATACATCTGCAGGCCGTTGCGGGTCTGCTTGCCATAGGCGGCGAGCGGCCCGGACAGATCCTGGATCGTACCCAGTGTGATCTGGTTGGCGGTCACCCCCTGCGGCTGGGCAAGGGCGGGCCCGGCCGCGAGTGCGAGGCCGAGCGAAAGGCTGGAAATCCATTTCAGTGTCATCGTGTGTCCTCCCTGGACGGTGACAGCGGTTTGCCCGCCTTGGTCTTGTTGGGTGAGAAGGCTAGTACAGGTCGAAACAGGGGCAAAGCCCCCTTCATGCGGCCACCTTGCCGTACATCTGGCCGATCAGATCGGCATATTTCCGGCTGACCAGATTGCGCTTCAGCTTCATGGTCGGCGTCAGCTCCTCGTCCTCGGCGGTGAGCTGCTGCTCGATCAGGCGGAACGCCTTGAGCTGCTCGACGCGCGCGAATTTCGCGTTCACCCGGTCGACCTCGGTCTGGATCAGGTCCTGCACCTCGCGGGCGCGGCAGAGGCTGGCATAGTTGGAGAAGGGGATGTCATTGTCCTGGGCGAATTTCTCGACATTCTCCAGGTCGATCATGATCAGCGCGGTGAGATAGGGCAGCTTGTCGCCGATCACCACGGCATCGGTGATGTAGGGCGAGAACTTCAGCTCGTTCTCGATCTCCGATGGCGTCACGTTCTTGCCGCCCGCCGTGATGATGATGTCCTTCATCCGGTCGGTGATCTTGAAGATGCCCTCGTTGTCGACCTGGCCGACATCGCCGGTATGCAGCCAGCCGTCGCGGATCGCCTCGGAGGTTTTCTCCGGCTGGTTCAGATAGCCGGCTATGATGGTCGGTCCGCGCGCCAGGATCTCTCCATCGGCGGAGATCTTCATCTCGATATTGCTGGTCGGGCGGCCAATCGTGCCTGGCTTGACTTTGGTGATCGGCACGATGGTGCCGGCACCGGACGTTTCCGTCATGCCCCAGATTTCCAGCATCGGCACACCAAGCGCGAAGTACCACCGGATCAGGTCGGGCGAGATCGGCGCGGCGCCGGTCGCCAGGAACCGGCAATTGTGGATGCCGATCGCCTTGCGCACATTGTTCAGCGCGATGACCCGGCCGAGCCAGACCTTGAAGCGCAGCGACAGCGGCGCCGGCTTGCCCTCCATGAACAGGTCGGCGGCCTGCCGGCCCTGTTCGATCGCCCAGCCATAGGCGAGGCGCTGCAGCGAGGTCGCCTCCTTCAGCCGGATCATCACCGCCGAATAGAACTTCTCCCAGATGCGCGGCACGGCGAGAAACACGGTCGGCGAGATCTCGCGGACGTTCTCCGGCACCGTCTCCGGGTTCTCGACGAAATTCAGCACCGCACCCGAATAGAGCGCGAGGAACTGGCCGCCGACGCGCTCGGCCACGTGGCAGAGCGGCAGGAAGGCCATGCGCTGGTCGTCCTCGTTCTGGCGCAGCGACTCTGTCGCGATCACCGACACACCCGCCAGGATGTTGCGGTTGGTGATCATCGCGCCCTTGGGCTTGCCGGTGGTGCCGGACGTATAGACGAGGATGGCGAGATCGTCGGGCTTCCGGCAGGCGATGCGCGCAGGCCAGATCGCGGGATCGGCGGCATGGGCCTGCCGCCCGAGCGCCCTCAGCTCGTCGAGCGTCATCACCTGCGGATCGGAGAAGCGGGTGAGGCCCTCGGTCTCGATGACGATGATCTTCTCAAGCGTCGGCGTGCGGCCGCGCACCTCCAGGATCTTGTCCAGTTGCTCCTCGTCCTCGACGAAGACGAAGCGTGAGGCGGAATCGGTGATCAGGTACTCGCATTGCGCCGGCGCATCGGTCGGGTAGATGCCGTTCGAGACACCGCCGGCCGAGATGATCGCATAGTCGGCAAAGGTCCATTCCTGCCGGGTATTGGCGAGGATCGAGGCGACTTCGCCGGGCTTGAGGCCCAGCGCCACCAGGCCCATGCCGATCTCGCACACGATGGTGCCGAGCGCGCTCCACGTGGTGGAACGCCAGAGACCGAACGCCTTCTGCCGCACGGCGATGGCTTCGCCGCGCATGGCGATGGCAGACGCCAGCGCCTTGGCGATCGTGTCGCCCTCCGGGATGACCGGCCGGCGGATGTCCTGGTTGGGCCAGATGTCAAACATCACCTTGTCCTCACCGCCACATCTTCTTCTTCTTCCAGCGCCGCTCGCCGCGCTGGCCTGCTTCCTTCAGCCCGAGATAGAACTCCTTCACGTCGTCCTTCTCGCGCAGCTCCGCCGCCGGCCCTTCCATCACGATCCTGCCAAGCTCCAGGATGTAGCCGTAATCGGCGGTATCGAGCGCCAGCGCGGCGTTCTGCTCCACCAGCAGGATGGTGACGCCGCGCTCGCGGTTGACCCGCTTCACAATGGCGAAGATTTCCTGGGTGAGCTTCGGCGAGAGACCGAGCGAGGGCTCGTCGAGCAGCAGGAGGTCGGGCCGCGCCATCAGCGCGCGGGCGATCGACAGCATCTGCTGCTGGCCGCCCGACAGGAGGCCGGCATCCTGGTCGGCACGTTCCCGCAGGATCGGGAAATAGGTCTCGACGCGCTCCAGATCCTCGGCGAGTTCCGCCGGATTGGAGCGCGTATAGGCGCCCATCAGCAGGTTGTGGCGCACCGACAGGAGCGGGAAGACCTCGCGGCCCTCGGGGGCGTGGCTCAGGCCCCTACGCACGATATCGGCCGGGTCGCGCCGCTCGATCGCTTCGCCCTTGAAGGTGACCGATCCCTTCTGCGGGTCGATGATGCCGGAAATCGTCCTGAGGATCGTCGTCTTGCCGGCGCCATTCGCGCCGAGCACCGTCACGATCGCGCCCTTCGGCACTTTCAGCGACACGCCGCGGATCGCCTTCACCGCGCCGTAGCTCGCTTCGACATTGGCCAGTGTCAGGATCGGATCGCTCATGCCACGGCCTCCGCGGGACGGCCGAGATAGGCCTCGATCACGGCGGGATGGCCCTGCACCTCGGCCGGCGTGCCGGTGGCAAGCACCCGGCCCTGGTTCATGGCGAGCACCCGGTCCGACACCCTGGAGACCAGGCTCATGTCGTGCTCCACCATGATCACGGTGATACCGTGGTCCTTGGTGATGTCCTGGATCCAGAAGGCCATGTCCTCGGTCTCCTCGACATTGAGGCCCGAGGACGGTTCGTCGAGCAGCAAGAGCTTCGGCCGGGTGGCAAGCGCGCGTCCGAGCTCCACCACCTTGCGTGCGCCATAGGGCAGGCCCGCCACCATGCTGTCGCGATGCACCGCGAGATCGAGGAGGTCGATGATCTCCTCCACCTGCTCGCGCAGCTTGACCTCCGCCCGCATCACCGAGGGCAGGAACAGCGCTTCCGCGATCGGATGGGTGGTGCGGTGGATATGCGCGCCGATCAGCAGGTTCTGCAGCACGGTTGCGTGCTCGAACAGCTCGATGTTCTGGAAGGTCCGCGCAATGCCCGCACCGGCCACCTTGTGCGGCGGCAGCGCCGTGATGTCGGTGCCCTCCAGCCGCACCCGGCCGGAGGTCGGCTGGTAGATGCGGCTGACGATGTTGAACACGGTCGTCTTGCCGGCGCCGTTCGGCCCGATGATCGTGAACACCTCGCCCTTGGCGACGGTGAAGCTCACGCCGTCGACGGCCTTCAGCCCGCCGAACTGCACGGAGATATCGTCGGCTTCGAAGAACGGCGCGCTCATTTCAGCCGGTCCGATTTCTGGAATGTCTTCTGCCGGCGGAACATGCCCTTCCGGTAGAACGGGAACAGCTCGAAATAGGCCTTCAGCTTCAGCCATGCGCCATACATGCCGAGCGGCTCGAACAGGATCACCACGATCAGCACGGCACCGAAGATGGTCGGCTGCAGGCCGGTCGCCTCGGCGAGCGCCTGCGGCAGCATGGGCTTCAAGGCATTGATCACCTGCGGCAGCGAGATCAGGAAGGCCGCGCCGAACACCGCGCCGAACACCGCGCCATGGACCGAGCCCAGGCCCCCGATCACCACCATCATGATCAGCTCGATCGACTGCACCACGGTGAACTGGTCGGGCGAGAGGAAGCGGATGTTGTGGGCATAGAGCGCACCGGCCACGCCCGCAAAGGCCGCCGAGAGCGCAAAGGACAGCGTCTTGTAGGCGGCGAGGTTGACGCCCATGCTCTGCGCCGAAATCTCGCTGTCGCGGATGGCGACGAAGGCGCGCCCCGTCGGCGAGCGCAGCAGGTTGATCAGGATCAGCCCCGCGCACAGCACCATGAACAGGCAGAGATAGTAGAAGGGCGGGCCATCGGCGAAGGCCAGGCCGAACAGCTTCACCGGCGGCACCATCAGCCCCGCATTGCCGCCGGTGACGTGCTCGGCCCGCGCAATCACCTCTTCCACGATCGTGCCGAAGGCGAGCGTGGCTATACCGAGATAGAGACCTTTGACGCGCAGCGCCGGCAGGCCGATGACGACGCCGACAATCGCCGCGAACAGGCCCGAGATCGGCATCGAGACGAAGAACGGCACGCCGGCAATCGCCAGCACGGCCTCCGTATAGGCGCCGACCGCCAGGAAGGCGGCGTGTCCGAGTGACATCTGGCCGGTAAAGCCCGCCAGCAGCATCAGCCCGAAGGCGACGATCGTGTAGATGCCGACCTGGGAAAGCTGCGTCAGCACATAGGGCGAGACGACGAGGGGCGCGACCAGCAGCACGGCCGCCAGGAGGCCGTACCAGAAGACCTGACCGCTGTGCTGGAACAGCTGGATGTCCTGCTCGTAGCGCGTCTTGAAGATGAAGCGCATGGGCTCAGACCTTCTTCGCGAGCCGTTCGCCGAACAGGCCGGTGGGTTTGACCACCAGCATGATCAGCACGACGACGAAGGCGGCGACGTCCTTGAAGCCCTCGATCAGGTAGAAGCCGGCGAGCGCCTCGACCACGCCGATGATCAGCCCGCCGACAATGGCGCCGGGCAGCGAGGTGAAGCCGCCGATCACCGCGGCCGGGAAGGCCTTGATCCCGATGAAGCCCATATTGGCGTGGATGAAGGTGAGCGGTGCGAGCAGGATGCCGGCGATCGCCGCCACCGCCGCCGAGATGCCCCAGATCAGGCCGGAGAAGCGCTTGACCGGGATGCCCATGTAATAGGCCGCCAGCTGGTTCTGGCTCATCGCCTGCATGGCGATGCCGATCTTGGTGTAGCGGAACATGGCGGCGAGCGCCCCGCAGAGGATCAGCGTCACCGCGATCACCACCACATGCTCGGCCGAGATCACCAGGCCGCCGAGCCGGAACACCTCGCCGCGAAACGGCGTTGGCAGCGAATGGGTGTCGGTGCCGACCACCGGGATCATGGTGACGAGCCCGCGCGCCATATAGCCGATGCCGATGGTCACCATCACGATGGAGAAGGCGGGATGGCCGAGGATGGGCCTGAGCACCAGCCGCTCGATCATGAGCCCCACCAGCGCGGTCGCGATCATGGCTGCGGCCAGCGACAGCCAATAGGGCAGGCCGAGCACGGTGGTGGCGAACAGACCTGAAAAGGCCCCGATCATCATCAACTCGCCTTGCGCGAAATTGACGGTTTCGGTCGCCTTGTAGATCAGCACGAATCCGAGCGCGATCAGGCCGTAGATACAGCCTTGCGCAAGCCCGCTGACAACGAGCTGTATGAATTGCAAGCGGGCTCTCCCTCGCTTCCGGCGTTTCCCTCATGCACTGCGTCGTCCGGAGCGGTTGATCCGCTCTCGGCGCGTTGTCGTCAGGCGATCCCGAGCAGGGCGCGCGCCTCCTTGGGGCTCGCGATCTCGCGTCCGGTCTGCCTGACGAGGCCGGCGATCTCCTCGATCAGCTGGCCGTTGGACGTCACCTTGGTGCCGTCCGCTGTGTAGAATGTGTCCTCCAGCCCGGTACGCATATGGCCGCCGAGTTCAGCACAGCGGCGATGCAGTTGCCAGATGCCGGCGCGGCCAATCGCAGTCACCTGCCAATTGGCGGCGGGCACCTTGAGCTTCAGCAGGATCGGCAGGAGATCGGGGTCTGCCGGCATGCCGGATTCCACCCCCATGACGAAATTGTACTGCGGCGGACGGAACAGCATGCCCGCCTGTCCGTAAAGCCCGACCGAGCGCACGATGCCGGTATCGAAGCACTCGAATTCCGGCACGGTTCCGGCGGGCTTCATCACATCGAGATAGGCCTGGATCTTGGCGACCGGGTTGTCGAAAAGGTGGGGCGGCCAGGCCCATGTGCCATCGGCCTTCACCTTGAGATAGTTGAGCGAACCGGCATTGCAGGCGGCCACTTCCGGCTTTGTCTCACGGATGCAGGCGAGCGCGCCCTGATAATCCGGGCCGACCACGCCGGACGTGTGGTTGATCACCACATCCGGGCAGGCTGCGCGGATTGCCGCCTGGACCTCTTGCGACAGCGCCACGTCCCAGCTCGGCAGGTGCCCCTTGCCCTCGCCCTGCTGGCGCAGATGGATATGCATCACGCTCGCGCCGGCCTCATAGGCGCGGCGGGCCTCCGCCGCCATCTCGGCCGGTGTCACCGGCACATGGTGCTGGCGCGGATCGGTCAGCACGCCGTTCAGCGCTGCGGTGATGATGGCCTTGTCGCTCATGCCGGCGAATTCCCATGACGATGCGGGTCATGGTTTCAGCGCCGGGTGCGAGCGTCTTGCGTCAATCGGCTAAGCGCCAACGGCAAAGAGCCGCCGTGGGTGCGGCGGCTCTTGCAAGCGATGATCGTTCTCGGGTCAGGCGTGGGCGGGCCTGGCGAAATAGCCGAAGAGACCCGGCTCGCGCTTCCAGGCATCAGCCGCGATCACCAGCGACATGAAGCCCCAGAGCGCCAGATATTCGATGCCGCCGCCGGCCCAGAACCAGCCGAGCCCGCGGGTGGCGACGATCGCATAGGCGGCCACCGCCATCAGGCCTGCCGAGACGACGCCGAGATATTTGGTGCCGATGCCGAGGATCAGGCCGACCGCGCAGACGGCCTCCATCACCATGGCGAGCACCACGAAGAAGGCCGGCGGCTGGAAGCCCGCCTTGGCGAAGAAGGCGACCGTGCCGGCATAGCCGGTGATCTTGCCGATGACATGGGGAATGTAGAACAGGCCGCACAGCACGCGGACGCTGTCCATCGGACGGTTGATATCGAAATTGGGGGTGAACTCGGACATGGGCTGCCTCGCCTGGGGTGGGGCTCGACGCTCGCGTCGCGACATGCGGCGTGGCGAAAGCAGGGCGAGGATGATCCCGTCGGGTCCGAAGCAGCTTGAGCGAGATCAACCGATTTCATGCGAAAATGCCTGCTGAGGCAGGCGGTTTCGCATGATTTTCGTAAGGTAAGGCCTGTTTTGGGTCGATCCCGTCAGGTGTGACCCCAGTTCGGCTTCCGCTTCTCGGCGAAGGCGGCCATGCCCTCCTTCGCATCGGCCGTCTGGGCGGTGAGCGCAATCTGCGCCTCCGTATAGGCGATCGCCTCGTCGAAGCTCATCGCGCGGATGGCCCGCATGGCATATTTGCCGCGGCTGATCGCCATGGGCGACTTGTCGATCAGTCGGTTGGCGAGCCAAGCCACCTTGGCGTCGAGGTCCTGAGCCGGCACAGCATAATTGATCAGTCCGGCGGAGACAGCTTCGGCAGGCGTGAAGGGCTCGCCGGTCAGGCACCATTCGGCCACGAGGCGGCGCGGCACCATGTCCTGCAACAGGCTCAGCACCTGCATCGGGAAGACGCCGACCTTCACCTCCGGCAGGCCGAAGACCACGTGGTCGGCCGCAACCGCCATGTCGGTCATGCACAGAAGGCCCATGCCGCCGGCCATGCAGGCGCCGTTGACCCGGGCGATCGAGGGCTTGGTGGCGTTCTGCGACAGCCGCAGCAGATCGGCATAATCGCTGTTCGGCCGGTCCTGGCCGAAGCCCATGCCGCGGCCGGGCTGCAGGTCGGCTCCGGCACAGAAGGCCTTGTCGCCTGTGCCCGTCAGCACGATGACGCGAATGGCGGGATCGGCATGGGCCTGCTTGTAGCCCGCGGCAATACCGGCCAGCACATCGGCATTGATGGCGTTGCGCTTGTCCGGCCGGTTGATGGTGATGGTCAGGACCGGGCCGTCGGTCGCGATGAGAACGGGTTGGTCGGTCATGGGTTCACTCCGTCTTGTGCCGCCTCGATCCGCGCCAGAAACCGGCCGGTCGTCACCTGGTCGCCGGCCGTGACCGCGATCTCGGCGACCCGGCCGGCCACTTGCGCCCGGTGGACATGTTCCATCTTCATCGCCTCGAGCGTCACCACCGCCTCGCCGGCGGCGATCTCGGCGCCCTCGGCGACATGGACCGCCACGATGCGGCCGTTCATGGCAGCGCTGATCCGCCCGTCGCCACCGTCGCTGCCGGGCGGACGGGCCGCCGCGCGGGTGAGGTCCTGGACGATGATCTGGTCGGCGCCGCGCTGCAGGCAGAGCTGGTCGCCGCTCAGGGTGAAGGCGACGGTCTCTGTCAGGCCGTCGTGGCGATAGGTGAGGCGTGGCGCACGCCCGGCCGGTTCCTCAAGCGCGATCACCTCGATGGTGGAGGCGGTGCCGCCGCCCTCGATCCGGTAAAGCCCGTCGCGGCCGCGATGGATGGCCACCGCATGGGCTGTACCGCCGAGGTCGAGCACCATCGGCACGGCGAGCGGCGGGCCGACATGACGGGGCTTGAGGCGATAGGCGGGCGGCGTTGCCGCGACAAAGAGGACGAGGGCGGCGAGCGCCGGATCGGGCAGTCCGAGGGGCGTTTTGGCCGGAAGGAGATCTCCCTCCTGTTCCACGATGAATCCGGTTGTCGCGTGCCCCTCGGCAAAGACGGGATGGGCGAGCGACCGGGCCAGAAACCCCTGATTGGTGGCGATTCCGAGCGCAATCGAGCCGTTCAGGGCCGAAATCAGCCGCCTCCGCGCCTCCTCGCGCGTGTCGCCATGGGCGATCAGCTTGGCGATCATCGAATCATAGAAAGGTGGCACCGCACTGCCGGAACGGAGCGCGGTCTCCACCCGGATTCCGCTCTCCATCTCGAAGGCGGCGAACGTGCCGGACTGCGGCATGAAGCCTTGGCGCGGGTCTTCGGCGCAGAGCCGCACCTCGATCGCATGGCCCTCGAAGCGCACCTGATGCTGGGCGAGCGGCAGCGCCTCGCCCGCGGCAACCCGCAATTGCCACTCCACCAGATCGAGCCCGGTGATTGCCTCCGTCACCGGGTGCTCGACCTGCAGCCGGGTGTTCATCTCCATGAAGTAGAAGCGGTTTTCGGCATCGAGCAGGAATTCCAGCGTGCCCGCGCCCTCATAGGCCAGCGCCTGCACCGCCTTGACCGAGACCTCGCCCATCCGGGCCCGAAGGTCGGCTGAGACGGCCGGCGAGGGCGCTTCCTCGATCAGCTTCTGGTGGCGCCGCTGCACCGAACAATCGCGCTCGCCGAGATGGATCGCGTTGCCGTGACGGTCGCCGAAGACCTGGATCTCGATATGACGAGGGCGGACGATCGCCTTCTCGATCAGGACAGTATCGTTGCCGAAGGCATTGGCCGCTTCCGACTTCGCGCTGCGCAGCAGTTCGGCGAAACTGGCGGCATCGGGAACGAGCCGCATGCCGCGCCCGCCGCCACCCGCAACCGCCTTGATCATCACGGGAAAGCCGAGTTTGCCGGCTTCTTCGGCAAGCCGCTGCTCGCTCTGGTCGTCGCCCTGATAGCCCGGCACCACCGGCACGCCGGCCGCCGCCATGAAGGCCTTGGCGCCGGCCTTGTCGCCCATGGCGTCGATCGCCTGCGGCGAGGGGCCGATGAAGACGAGGCCGGCCGCCTGGACGGCACGGGCGAAGGCTGCATTCTCGGCGAGGAAGCCGTAGCCCGGATGGATCGCGTCTGCCCCCGCGCGCCGCGCCGCCTCGATGATGGCGGGGATGTTCAGATAGGACTCAGCCGGCCGGGAACCACCGATGCGCACGGCCCGGTCGGCCATGCGGACATGGAGCGCCTCCGCGTCGGCATCGGAATAGACCGCGACCGTCGCAAAGCCCATGCGGCGGGCCGTTGCCATGATGCGCAGCGCGATCTCGCCGCGATTGGCGATCAGGATGGTGCGGAAGGCTGTCGCGGTCATCAGGGCCTCGCGACCGAAAACTGCATGGGAACGGGCTTGCGCCGCTCGGCATCGCGGCAGATGGCGAGCGCCTCTGCCAGCACCGCGCGGGTGTCGCGCGGGTCGATCACGCCGTCGTCGAGCAGGCGGGCGGAGGTCGCGAACACGTCCATCTGGCTGTCGAACAGGGTGACGATCTTGTCTTTCAGCGCGCCGATCTGCTCTTCGTCCGCCGGCTTGCCGCGCCGCGCGGCGGCGGCGCGGGTGACGATCGCCATGGTCTCGGCGGCCTGCTCGCCGCCCATCACGGCGGTGCGCGCATTGGGCCAGGAGAAGCAGAAGCGGGGCCCGAAGCCGCGACCGCACATGCCGTAATTGCCCGCGCCATAGGAGGCGCCGCAATAGAGGGTGATCTGCGGCACGGTGGCATTGGTCACCGCCTGGATCATCTTGGAGCCGTGCTTGATCATGCCGGCCTCCTCATAAGCGCGGCCGACCATGAAGCCGGTCGTGTTGTTGAGGTAGAGGATCGGCGTCTTCGACTGGCAGCAGGCCTGGATGAAGTGCGTCGCCTTGTTGGCGCCGGCCGGGTCCAGCGGGCCATTGTTGGTGATGATCCCCACGGGATGGCCTTGGATGCTGGCGTGGCCGCAGACGGTTGCCGGGCCATAGGCTTCGCCGAAAGCCAGGAAGTTCGAGCCGTCGACGATGCGCGCGATCACCTCGCGCATGTCGACTGGGCGCTTGCCGTCCATGGGCATGATACCGAGAAGGTCCTCGGCGTCGTGAAGCGGTTCGGCGAACGCGGGCTCGGCCAGAGGGGGTCGGTCGCGGTCCCAACCGAGGCCTGCGACGACCTCGCGGGCAAGCCGCAAGGCGTCGCGGTCGTCCTCGGCCAGATAGTCGCCGAGGCCCGAAATGCTGGTGTGCATCTCCGCGCCGCCGAGCTCCTCTTCCGTCGCGATCTCGCCGGTGGCGGCCTTCAAGAGCGGCGGCCCGGCCAGGAAGGCGCGGGTGCGGCCGCGCACCATGATGATGTAGTCGGAGAGGCCGGTCTGATAGGCGCCGCCGGCGGTCGACGAGCCGTGGGTGACCGTTATGACCGGCAGGCCGGCTGCCGACAGCCTCGCCAGATTGCGGAACGTCGTGCCGCCGTGGATGAAGTGCTCCACCTTGTAGCGCATGAGGTTCGCGCCGGCGCTTTCGACCAACTGGAGATAGGGCAGCTTGTTCTCCAGCGCGATTTCCTGGCCGCGCAGCTTCTTTTCCAGCCCCATGGGCTGCAACGCGCCCGCATCGATGCCGGCATCGCTCGCCGAGATGAAGCAGCGCACGCCCGCGACAATCCCGATGCCAGAGACGACGCCCGAGCCCGGCACGCTGCGGTCGGGATCGGGAACGTCCATGCAATAGCCGGAGAGTGAGGCGAGCTCGATGAACGGTGTACCAGGATCGATCAGCAACGCGACGCGTTCGCGCGGCAGGAGCTGCCCGCGCTCGTGAAAGCGCGGGCCGGCCAGCGCCGACGCCTGTGTCGCCCGTTCTTCAAGCGCGCGCACCCGCCCGATCAACGCCAGCATGCCGTCGCGGTTGGCGACAAAGTCCGTGCTGCCGGAATTGAGCGTCGTCTCGATGATCGCCATGCGGCCGGATCCCTCACTGATCGGATCCGAGACTGGCGGCTCCCCGCCATCAGGTCTTGTGCCGACTGGCTGGCGCGTCAGCCGGCCTTCATGTCGGGCGGAAAGGTCGGGCCGATCCCCTGTTCGGCGGCGGCCTTGTCCTGCGCCGCGAGGGCGGCAAGATATCCGGGCCTCGCCGACAACCTGGCCCAATAGGCCGCGACGGCGGGCGAGAAGTCCTTCGACAGGCCGAGGATTTCCGCCAGCATCAGCGCATAGCCGACCGAGATATCGGCGGCGGTGAAGCGCCCGGCGGCGAGATAGTCCGAGGCGCCGACCACGGCATCCACCCCGCGCAGGCGGCCGTGGAACCACTTCGCATAGTCTTCCGCCACCTGCGGCTGCAGGCGCTCGGGCGTCTCGAAGCGGCTGTAGCGCAGCACCAGCGCCTGCGGAAAGGTGAGCGTCGCCTCGCCGAAATGCAGCCAGTTCAGATAGGCGCCGAAGGCTTTGTCGTCAGGGCTCACGGCCAGCGGCGTCGGCCCATGGCGCACGCCGAGATATTCGCAGATCGCCGCGGATTCACTCATCCGCGTGTCGCCATCGATCAGATAGGGCACGGTGCCCAGCGGATTGACCTCGAAATAGGGCTTGTGGCGCGCCCGCGGCGGGAAGGGCATGACCTTCAGATCATAGGGCAGGCCCATTTCCTCGAGCATCCAGAGCGGACGGAACGAGCGGGCCGACAGGCAGTGGAACAGCGTGATCATCGGTTGGTGGTTCCCGGCAGCGTGCCCATGGCCTTGGAAATGATCGACAGCATGACCTCGTCGGCGCCGCCGGCGATCGAGGTGAGCCGCGCATCGCGGTAATAACGGGTGACCGGGGTCTCGTTCATGTAGCCCATGCCGCCCCAGTACTGCATGCAGGCATCGCCGACCTCGCGGCCGAGCCGGCCGGCCTTCAGCTTGGCCATGGAGGCGAGCGTCGTCATGTCGGCGCCGGCCAGCATCTCTTCCGCCGCGCGATAGATCAGCGAGCGCAGCAGCTCGACCTCGGTCTTCAGTTCGGCGAGGCGGAAATGGACCACCTGATTGTCCAGGATCGACTTGCCGAAGGCGTTGCGGCCGCGCGTATATTCGATGGTCTGATCGATGATCCATTCCGCTGGCTTCAGCCCGGCGGCCGCACCCCACAGGCGCTCCTCCTGGAACTGCATCATCTGGTAGGTGAAGCCCTTGCCCTCCTCGCCGATGCGGTTGCGCTTGGGCACCCTGACCTCGTCGAAGAAGATCTGCGCTGTGTCGGAGGACCGCATGCCGAGCTTGTCGAGCGTGCGGGCAACCGTGACGCCCTTTTCCTTCATCGGCACGCAGATCAGCGACTTGTTGCGGTGCGCCGGGCCGTCGCCGGTATTGGCGAGCAGGCAGATCCAGTCCGCCTTGGCGCCATTGGTGATCCACATCTTGCCGCCGGTGATGACATAGTCGTCGCCATCAGCTCGGGCGGTCGTCTTGATCGAGGCGACATCGGAGCCGGCGCCGGGTTCCGACACGCCGATACAGGCGACGTAGTCGCCGCTTACCGACGGCGCCAGGAATTCGGACTTCACATGGTCAGAGCCGAAACGCGCCAGTGCCGGCGTCGCCATGTCGGTCTGCACGCCAATCGCCATCGGCACGCCGCCGCATCTGATGGCGCCGACTTCCTCGGCCATCAGCAGGGCATAGGAATAGTCGAGGCCCGAGCCTCCATATTCAACCGGCTTGTTGAGCCCCAAAAAGCCGAGGCTGCCCATCTTCTTGAACAGCTCGTGGGACGGGAACTGGCCGGCCTCCTCCCATGCATCGACATACGGATTGACCTCGGCGGCGATGAACTTCTGCAGGCTGCGCCTGACCTCGTCATGCTCGGATGTGAACAGCATTGCGTTCCTCGCCTGCGTCTTCAGCTCGTCGGAAGCCTGCCGCCCTGTGGCGGCGGCGGCTTGCGTCCAGTGGTCACGCCGGCTCGAGCGCGCTGGCCGACCCGCCGCGATAGATCGCCAGTTCGCGCGATCCGGAGAAGATCGCCCGCGGCTTCAACCCATAGAAGCGGCGGATCGAATGGCTGAAATGGGTGGAATCGGGATAGCCGATATCGAGCGCCAGATGCGCCATGTTGAGGCTCTCATTGGCGAAATTCAGCAGGTGGCGCGCGCGCTTCCAGGCGCGGAGGGCTCGCAGCGGCACACCGGTCTCTTCCTTGAACAGGTGCAGGAAGCGCGACACCGAGAGATTGACCATCTCGGCCTGCTCGCCAGCCGACTGGGTCGAGCCGGGATCGTCGGCCATGGCGCGGAGGACCCGCGCGATGCGCGGATCGAGGTCGCGCTTCGGCAGGGCATGGCCGAACACGGCCTCGTCCACCGCGTCCGCCTTCATCGGACGGAGATCGGCCGAGGCCAGCAGATGACGGCGTGCAGCCCGCATGGTTTCGGCGACCCCGATGTCGCAGCGGCTGGCAAAATCGGCCTCGATCGCGGCCAGCGCCGCCTGGTCGACACTCTCCGGCTCGATCAGGATTGCCGATACGCAGAGGTGGTCGGCCTCGATGCTGTGGGGGTATAGGCGGGGATGACGGCGGCTGCGACCTCGCGCATCGGCTGGCCTTCGACAGTCACCCGGATGCGTCCGTCGAGAGCTGCAACGATGGCGAGCGCGCCGAGCGAGCGCCTGCGCGGGCGGCCAAGCAGCCCGGCATAGAAAACGCGATCAGGCCCGACGAACATGAAGCGTTCCGGACACACGGTCCTGGCTGCCATCCACAATCCTCCCCGAAGTCTTGTTTTTTGCCAGCATAGGCGTTCGCGGCGCCCAATTCACTCCGGCAATTGGACGATGGATCGATAGAAAGTTTCGGCAAACTCCGCTAAGGACACAACCCGGTACCGCTCACGGAAGGTGACCGCTGCCCCCAAGGGTGGTTCTTGCGACCGTGAATTCAACGAACTGACGATGACCGAGACGGACCATTGGCCGGCGAGCCAAGCCGTTCACAGGAGGAGTCCCCTATGAAGCGCCGCAATTTCCTGGCCACCACCGGTGTCGGCCTTGCCGCGACCGCGGTTGCCGCCCCCGCGATTGCCCAGTCCATGCCGGAAGTGAAGTGGCGCCTGACGTCCAGCTTCCCGAAGTCGCTCGACACGATCTATGGCGCCGCTGAAACGGTGGCCAAGCAGGTCGCCGAGATGACCGACAACAAGTTCCAGATCCAGGTGTTCGCCGCCGGCGAGATCGTGCCGCCGCTGGCCGCCGCCGATGCCGTTACCAATGGCACTGTCGAGATGTGCCACACCGTCTCCTACTACTATGTCGGCAAGGACCCGACCTTCGCGGTCGCCGCGTCGGTTCCGTTCGGCATGAATGCCCGCCAGCAGAATGCCTGGCTCTATCAGGGCGGCGGGCAGGAGCTCTTCAACGAGTTCTACAAGAAGTACAACCTCTACGGCATCCAGACCGGCAATACCGGCGCTCAGATGGGCGGCTGGTTCCGCAAGGAGATCAAGACGGTTGCCGATCTCCAGGGCCTCAAGATGCGCATCGGCGGCATTGCCGGTCAGGTGCTGCAGAAGCTCGGCGTCGTGCCGCAGCAGATCGGCGGCGGCGACATCTACCCGGCGCTCGAGAAGGGCACCATCGACGGCGCCGAGTGGGTCGGCCCCTATGACGACGAAAAGCTCGGCTTCAACAAGGTGGCGCCGTTCTACTACTATCCCGGCTGGTGGGAAGGCGGCCCGGCCGTCCACTCCTTCATCAATCTGGAAAAGTGGAACGCCCTGCCGAAGGCCTACCAGGCGGTGCTGACCAATGCCTGCGCCTATGCCACCAACATCATGACCGCCAAGTATGATGTGCAGAATCCGCAGGCGCTTCGCCGCCTGGTGGCCGCCGGCACGCAGCTCCGTCCGTTCCCGCCGGAGGTGATGGACGCCTGCTTCAACGCGGCCAACGAGCTCTGGGCCGAGATCTCGGCCAAGAACCCCGACTTCAAGAAGGCTATCGAGGCGATGATTGCCTCGCGCAACGACCAGTATCTGTGGTGGCAGGTGGCAGAGTTCACCTACGACAACTTCATGATCCGCGCCCGCGCGCGTCGCTGAGCGTTCGGCCGGTCCTTCCGGCCTGACACGAGATGGGGCCGGGTCGCAACAAGCGGCCCGGCCCTTTTTGTGGACGATCCTCTCGGGAACCGACGATGGTGCTGCCTGACGCTCCACCCTTGCGCATCGATATCCTGACTCCGGATGGCGGCGGGCTGATCGGCATGACCTCTTGCCCTGGCCGCATCGAACCACCGCCCGCGCCGCCTCGGGTGCTGGCGACTGACCTCGATCGTGTCGTCGCCACCGGCGCCGGCCTGCTGGTCAGCCTGATCGAAACCCATGAGTTCGAGCAGCTTGGCGTGGCCTCGCTCGGCGCGGATATCATCGCCCGCGGGCTAGCCTGGGAGCACCTGCCGATCCGTGATTTTGGCGTGCCGGACCTCGCGTTCGAGACGGCATGGGTACGGATGGGACCGGACATCCATGCCCGGCTCGATGCCGGCGGGGGCATCGTCATTCACTGCCGTGGCGGCCTTGGCCGGACGGGTACGATCGCGGCTCGCCTGCTGGTGGAACGCGGCATGGAGAGCGAGGCTGCGATTGCGCTGGTGCGGTCGGTGCGGCCGGGCACGATCGAGACGCCGGACCAGCTGCGCCATGTCGCCGGGATTACCAGCGGATCATGGACCGCACGCCGGTGACCACAGCATTGCGCCGTGCATCGCCGCTGGGGTGCCACACATAGGTCAGGACCGGCTGCATGGTCCAGCCGCTGGTCATCTGTGCCTGATAGGTCAGCTCGAGGTTGGCCTCATAGTCGCGCACCACGCCTGGAATGCCCGTCTGGGCGATCACATCGCGATCAAACGCGCGGGCGGCGTCGGAATAGCGCGCATAGATCAGGCTTGCGCCAAACTTGTCGTCGGGACGGCCCGGGATCAGGCCGGCAAACACGATGCCGCCATCGGCATAGAAGCCGATCGTGCTGCGGTCGGAAGGCGCGTAGGAGATGCGGCCGAACAGCGAGATGCCGCTATCGGCATCGCCGCCTGCGGGCCGGTAGATCTGCTGTTCCATGACCGCGTAGAGGCCCCAATTGCCGCGCCGGACGGCCGCCACACCCGAGCTCAGCGGATTGGCCAGCAACAGCCCGTCCGAGGCGTAGCGCTGATCGGCAAACCTGCCGAGATGTCCCCAGAAGCCGAGCTTGATCTGGCTTGCGAGACCGGTGTCTTCGCGCCCGCGATTGATGCGGTACTGCGTCTCGCCCATGATCAGCGGTCGGTCCGTGACGCGGAAATTCAGGCCGTAGCGGTTGCGCAACTGCTCGTCATTGGCTCCGGGCCCTGCGGGATCGCCGTTGAACAGGGCGAACAGCAGGGACCAATTCGGGTTCGGATCAACCTTGAGCCTGACGCCGGGCGTGGCCAGCGGATAGGCCGGGCCGCCACTTGGAAGATTCAAGGCCGCAATGGTCGCCCAGTCGCTTTGCAGAAACAGCGCACTGATGCCGGAGAAGAAGAACTCGGTATCCGCAGCCAATTGGCCGACACGGAAGCTCGCTTGCCCGCTCCAGAATTTCTGCTCGAACCACAATTCTGACAGGCGCGTCGTCGGCACAGCCTCGATGGCCGCGATCGTGTTGATGCCGCCGACATAGTCGCGCCGGATACGCCCGTTGTTATGGATGAAGAACGCGTTCGAATAGAAGCTGAGGCCCTGGATGCCCGCGAGCTTTTCGAGATCGATCGAGACCGAAGCCTCAAGCTTGCCCTGGTTGACCCAGCCGCGGCGCAATCCGCCGGATACATTGCCGAGCAGGTCGCCCGTGTAGAGCAGCGTGTAGGTGATGCCGCGCTCCGCGAGCCATTTCCTGTGCCCTCCGGCATCGCCATTGCCGGGCAGCAAGGTGGCGATCGAGGACAGCGGAACGCCGTCCGCATTCACCTCGGGCTGATCGGCGCGGGCCGTATTCGCGGACAGGCACGCCAAGATGGCGACGAGGGCCAGCGCCTGCATGGGTCGAGACCGGCGGGGCATGTCACCTTCCTTGATCAACAGACGCCAGGCGCGGGTCGCTCACCCAGCTGGCGGAATTATCATTGTCTTCGTCATGCTCTCATGACACCAAATTGCGAGCGCTGCAATCTGGAATGCAAATCATTCGCATTTGCATGTAACCCATTGCGCCTGACCAGCCGCCCACCGGGAGGCAATGTCAGCATTTCGCCAGCCATGTTCTGTTTCAAGAACAGTCTCCCCCGGAACCGGTCCGGGGCGTGGACCGTCAGTTTCGGACATCTCATGCTTCTGAGTGAACACATCCGGGCCAAGCGGTCGCGGCGCGCCGCCCGACGCCTGATGTCCCTTGTCCTGGCCACCATGGTCGGGCTGCCGCTCGTGTCCGAGCCGGCGCGCGCATCCGGATTCGGCCTGTCCTCGATCACCGGCTTTTTCTCGGGCTGGTTCGCCGGACCCACCGCGCCGCCGGCTGTCCCGGAGAGCCGCGTCACGCCGCGCGACGGCCGCTTCGTCGTCAGCGAGGCCGACTGGCAGACGTTTGAACGCAAGCCTGTGGCATCGGTGCGCTTCCGCGAGCTTGTCCAGACCGAAGGTCGGCTCGCCATCGACGAGAACAGCGCAACCTCGGTCATTTCGCCCTATTCGGGCCGCACGCTGCGCATCGCGGTTGTTCCCGGCGATGTCGTGACCAAGGGACAGCCGCTCCTGTTCCTGGAGGCCAACGACATGGTCCAGGCCCAGAACGATTTCGTCGCCGCGCTCTCAGCGCTCGACAAGTCGGTCGCCCAGATGCGGCTCGCCGAGATCAACGACCGGCGCCAGCGTGACCTGTTCGCGGGCCGTGCCACCACCCAGCGCGATGTCGACCAGGCCCGCGCCGATCTGGACGCGGCCCGTGCCGACAACCGCACGGCGACCACAGCGCTGGAGGCCGTGGAGAACCGCCTCCATCTGTTCGGCAAGACCGATGATGACATTGCGCGGTTCCGCGCCGGCCGGCGCATCGATCCGCAGGTGGCGCTGCTCTCGCCCATCGAGGGCGTGGTGGTGTCGCGCAAGGTTGGTCCGGGCCAGTTCCTCACCGGCGGCGCCGGCGAACCGATCTTCGTCATCGACGATCTCGAGACCCTGTGGCTCAACGCCTATGTCCGCGAGGACGAGGCGCCGCGCATTGCCCGCGGGGCGCCGCTGGAG
Source organism: Phreatobacter aquaticus (assembly GCF_005160265.1). NCBI lineage: Bacteria > Pseudomonadati > Pseudomonadota > Alphaproteobacteria > Hyphomicrobiales > Phreatobacteraceae > Phreatobacter > Phreatobacter aquaticus. The sequence continues at coordinate 1,474,406 of NZ_CP039865.1, forward strand.
TTCCGTGTCCTGGCTTTCGGCGACCGCGTGTTCACCGGCCGCATCGACTTCATCGCGCCGACCATCGATGCCGCCAACCGTCGTCTGCTGGTGCGCGCAACCGTCGACAATCCCGGCCTCGTGCTGAAGCAGCAGATGTTCGCCAATGTCGAGATCCAGGTCGGCGAGCCGATTGAATCCCCGTCTATCGCGCGCAACGCCATCATCTACGAAGGCGATGTCGCGCGTGTCTGGGTCGCCCATCCCGACCGGGCCGTCGAACTCCGGCGGGTCAAGGTCGGCCTGATCCGTGGCGACAAGGTGCAGATCCTCGAGGGATTGAAGGTCGGCGAGGAGGTCGTGGTGCGCGGCGCGCTGTTCGTCGACCAGATGACCGCCGCGTTCCGGCGCTGAGGCAAGACGGGCAGACATGAACGCCATCATCGAATTTGCCCTGCGCCAGCGCGTCCTGATGGTGCTCGCCTTCGGAGCGGTGTGCCTGATCGGTGCGCTTGCCTTCATGCGCCTCAATATCGAGGCCTATCCCGATCCCGTGCCGCCGATGGTCAACGTGATCACCCAGGGGCGTGGGCTCTCTGCCGAGGAGATCGAGCGCTACATCACGATCCCGATCGAGGGCGTCACCGCCGGCCTGCAGAACCTCCGGCTGATCCGCACGACGTCGGTTTTCGGCCTGTCGGACGTCAAGCTGCAGTTCACCTATGACGTGACCTATGAACTGGCGCTCCAGCGCGTGCTGAACCAGCTGTCGCTGCTGCCCGCCTTGCCGAACGGCGCCCAGCCGCAGATCTCGCCCATGTCGCCGATCGGCGAAATCTTCCGTTACCGCGTCGTCGGCCCGCCGGACTATTCCATCACCGACCTCAAGACGATCCAGACCTGGATCCTGCAGCGCCGGTTCCGCTCGATCCCGGGCGTGGTGGACGTGGTCGGCTGGGGCGGCAAGAACAAGACCTATGAGGTCTCGGTCGATTTCAACAAGCTGATTGCCTATGGCCTCACCCTGCCGCAGGTGATGACTGCGCTGCAGAACGCCAATCTCAACGTCGGCGGCAATACGGTGTCGATCGGCGTGCAGTCGGGCGTGGTGCGCGGTGTCGGCCTCATCTCGTCGATCGACGACCTCAACAACACCTTCGTCGCCACCATCGGCGACCAGCCGGTGCGCGTGCGTGACATCGCCTCCGTCAGCATCGGTAACCAGCCGCGGCTCGGCATTGCCGGCCAGAACGATGACGACGACGTGGTGCAGGGCATCGTGCTGATGCGGCGTGGCGAGCAGTCCATGCCGACAATCCTGCGCGTCCAGGCCGAGGTGCAGCGCATCAACGAGGGCGGCGTGCTGCCGCCGGGTGTCCGCATCGAGCGCATCTACGACCGCAAGGAATTGATCGACGTCACCACCGGTACGGTGCTCCACAGCGCCATGTTCGGCATCACGCTGATCTTCTTCGTGCAATGGTTGTTCCTGGGCAATTTCCGCTGCGCCGTCGTGGTGGCCGCGACCATTCCCTTCGCGCTCGCCTTCGCCGTCATCTTGATGGTGATGCGCGGCGAATCCGCCAATCTCCTGTCGGTCGGCGCGATCGACTTCGGCCTGATCGTCGATGCCTCCGTCATCATGACCGAGAACATCTTCCGATTGCTGGCGGAGCGAAGCCATCACAAGCAGGCCCATGATCTCCAGGAAGACGGCCGCACCGATCTGAAGCGCCGGCTTGAAACCATTCTCGGCGCCTCCAACCAGGTCGTTGTGGCGATCCTGTTCTCCTGCCTGATCATCGTGACGAGCTTCATCCCGCTCTTCACCATGCAGGGCGTGGAAGGCTACATCTTCGGCCCCATGGCCAAGACCTATGCCTATGCGCTGGCAGGCGGCCTGACGGCAGCCTTCTTCGTCACGCCGGCCTTCTCGGCCTTCCTGCTCAAGGGCAACCTGTCGGAGCGCGAGACGCCGATCGTCCGTGGCCTGCGCGCCGCCTATGAGCCGCTGCTGGAGAAGGCGGTCGGCCGTCGCGGCCTGACGTTGGTCTTCGCCGCGGCCCTGATGGTCGTCTCCGTCCTGGCCGGCCGCAGCCTCGGCCTCGAATTCCTGCCCAAGCTCGAAGAGGGCAATCTCTGGATCCGCGCCACCCTCCATCCCACCATCTCGCTGGAGGAGGGCAACACCTACGCCAACCGCATCCGGCGGATCGTGGCCTCGTTCCCGGAGGTCGATTCGGTGGTGTCCCAGCAGGGTCGCACCGATGACGGCACCGAGGTCGCGGGCTTCAACAATGTGGAGATGTTCACGCCGCTGAAGCCGCGCGAGAAGTGGCGGCCGGGCGTCGACAAGGCGAAGCTGGTCGAGGAGATCCTGGCGGCCTTGCAGAAGGAGTTTCCGGGCGTCGACTTCAACTTCTCGCAATATCTCGAGGACAACGTCTCGGAGGCAGCCTCCGGGGTGAAGGGTGAGAATGCCATCAAGCTGTTCGGCAACGACCTCGCTCAGGTTACCGATTACGCCGAACGCATCCGCAAGATCCTGGCGAGCGTCCGCGGCATCGACGATCTCGCCGTGTTCACCGTGCTCGGCCAGCCGACGGTCGCCATCACCATCGATCGCGAGGCGGCCGGTCGCTATGGCCTGTCGCCAGGCGACATCAACACGGCGATCCGCACGGCGGTCGGCGGCGATACGCCGGGCGACTTCTTCGAGCCCAACAGCGACCGCCGGTTCCCGATCATCGTGCGCCTCGCACCGGAATTCCGTCAGACCCCGGAGGCGATCCAGAACCTGCGCATCGGTGTCGCTGACAGCAATGGCACAGTCACCCAGATTCCGCTGAAACAGGTGGCGGCTGTCACGCTGGTCTCGGGCGCCTCCACCATCTATCGCGAACAGCAGCAGCGCTACATCCCCATCCGCTTCTCCGTGCGCGACCGCGATCTCGGCTCGACCATTGCCGAGGCACAGTCGCGGGTGGCCAAGGAGATCCGGCTTCCGCCGGGGATGCGCATCGAATGGGCCGGCGAGTTCGAGAACCTGCTCGCGGCCATTGCCCGCCTCCAGGTCGTCGTGCCGATGACGCTTCTGCTCATCGCCTTCCTGCTCTTCGCCAATTTCAACTCGATGACCGATACGCTTCTCGCCCTGTCGGTCATCCCACTCGCCATGGTGGGCGGCATCTTCGCGCTCTATCTGACCGGAACGCCCTTCGGCGTGTCGGGTGCCATCGGGTTCATCGCCTTGATCGGTGTGTCGGTGATGGAGGGCATCATCGTCATCACCTATTTCAACGGGCTGGTGCGGCAGGGCCGCGAGCGCGTCTCGGCGGCCATCGAATGCGGCAAGGTGCGCATGCGGCCGGTGATGATGACCTGTGTCGCGGCCTGCGTCGGCCTGACGCCGGCTGCGCTCTCCACCGGCATCGGCAGCCAGGTGCAGAAGCCGCTGGCCTTCGTGGTGGCGGGTGGTGTTCTGGTCGCCCCGTTCCTGATCCTGGTGATCCTGCCGGCGCTGATCGTCATGTTCTCGCGGCGCGAGGCGGCTGGTCCCGACGAGGAAGATGCGCTGAGCTGAGGCGGCGGCGGGTCAGCTCGTGTCGACAGCGCATCCTTCACCTCTCCCCCACGGGGAGAGGTCGATCCGAGCGCAGCGAAGGATCGGGAGAGGGGGATGAACCTCACCGTTCTGGCTGGAGATGAGGCCCTATCCGGAAAGAGCTCGCCCCCTCTCCCGGACGCTGACGCGTCCGACCTCTCCCCGTGGGGGCGAGGTGAAGGATGCGCCCGGGGCGGTCTCTCGCGCATAAGCTGGTGCCCTCATGCCTCTTCGTCCGCACAGCAAGCGGGGTAGGGACGGGCTTGTCGGTCTTGAAAAGAAAGCGCCTTACCGGCTGCTCGGCGGCCGCGCAGGACCCGTCGGATTGCGCAGCTCACCCCACGCATCGCCGCGCACACCCCAGTCCGATTGCGGCGGGGCAGACGCAACCGGCGGCTGGCTCACACCAAGCCTCGGCAGCTCCAGCCGTCCTGTGGCGGCCAGAACGGTGTAGGAGGCGATCAAGCGGTCGCTCTGCGCCTGCAACAGGCGCGCGCGGGCGCTCACCGTATCCTGCTGGGCGTTGAGGAGTTCGGTCAGTGTGCGCAGCCCCGCCTCATATTGCTTGCGCACGCCATCGACCGTGACTTCCGCCGCGCGAACCTCGGCGGTGGCAGCGCGGATCGTGAAGGTGGCATTGTCGAGCGCCGCATGGCCGGCATAGGCCGCCGAGCGCGACTGCGCGCGGGCCCCGTCCAGCATGGCCTGCGCCTGACCCAGCAGTTCCCGGCTCTGGCGCACCTGTGATTCCGGAGCTCCGCCCGAATAGAGCGGCACAGTGAGGCGCCCGATCACCTGCACGCTGTCGGTGCGACGCGTGGACGAATCGACATCGAGGTCGCGCGCGATCTGGCTCTGCACGCTCACCTGCGGCAGCATCTGGCCCTGGGCGACACGGATCGCCGATTCCGCGGCCCGCACCGTCGAAATGGCGGCGAGGACTGCTGGATTGCTCTCGCCCGCCACCTGACGCGAGGCCTCGCGGCTGCCCGGCAAGAGCTGGTCGACAGCGGGTACGACTGTCAGGCGCGCGGCGGGCGGGGCACCGACCAACCGCAGGAACCGGTCGCGGGCAACCGCGAGGTCGGTCTGCGTGGCGCTGAGGTCTGACAGGCCTCGGCTGAGGCGGGCTTCTGCCTGCGACACGTCGGTTGGCGTCGCGACGCCGGAGGCGAGCCGTGTGCGCGTGGTGTTGAGGGTTTCGGTCAGGAAGCCAACATTGCGTTGCTGAACTTCCACGAGGGCCTGGCCCGTGAAGACGGCCAGATAGGTGGTCGCGACGTCGAGCATCACCGATTGCTCGATTGCCCGCATCTGCTCGCGCTGGGTGCCGACCTGCTGCTGGGCCTGCAATGTGGCGTTCTGGGTGCGCCATCCGTCGAACAGCGTCTGGGTGGCGGTCAGTGCGACACCGCGCTGATAGAGCGTCGAGCCGCCAGTCGTGTTCGGCGGCCCGCCAAGGATCGAGCGGGTTGCCAGCACGCCGGCATAGGTCGTGGCGCTGACCTGCGGCAACAGGCCGGCCCGCGCCTGCGGGATCTGTTCCTGGGTGGCGCGCACCTGCGAGCGCTGCGCCCGGATGTCGGGATTGAACTGAAAGGCCTGGCGAAGGGCCGCTGCGAGCGTTGCAACGCCATCATGCGCGGGGCGCTGCACGGCGGGACGCCGGGACTGCCGACCCTCTGCCTGCGCCGCCCCCTGGCCTCCCATCAGCATGAGAGCGACCAGCGCTGCAGCTGTGAAAATCCCGGTTGGCAGGCGCATGGCTATGGTCAGACGGACAATCGGGCACGCCGCGGGCAACAGCATGCGATTACCGTTCCGGCTCTCCGTCCTGTCTGTGCCTGTGAACACCATGCCGGCCGCCGTCGCGCCCCATGCCCGAAGATCAACCTCAAGGCGTCGGGCCGACCCTTCCAATCGCTCATCCTGCCGCGTGGATGCCGGTACACGTCCGGCGCCCATCGAATTCGCGGCTATCTATGGATGGTCCACAATGACATCACCCTGACAGGCTGCGAATGGCCCGATGGCGCCGTCCGGCCGCCAGCCGGACGGTCAAGCGTACTGGACCATCCGGCCGGCCCGGAAATCGGTGTGAAAGGCCAGTCTCAGCTGTACTTGGCGTTGCGCTCGAGCAGTTCGATCGAGATGCCCTGCGGTCCGCGAATGAAACAGATGCGGACGCCCGGCCGGATGGTCTTCGGTTCCATGGTGAACACGGCGCCCTTGGCCTTGAGTTCGGCGGCGACGGCATCGATATCGGTGACCGTCAATCCGAAATGGTCGAGGCCCTGGTACGGCGTCACCGGCGGGGCGCCGACGCCATCACCGTCCTTGGTCGGCGCAATGAAGACGTCGGCGCCGCCGAGCTTCAGGTCGATCCGGCCGGGCCCCTGGACGATCTCGGCGCCCAGCATCTCTTTGAACCATTGGGCGGTCGCCTCCGGATCGGGGCTGCGCAGATGGATGTGGTCCCAGGTGACTTTGGCCATGAGGCTGTCCTTGTGGTGGTCGCTTGCAAAGGCGTCTGGCCATCGCCCGGCGCAGGGCTTGGCTGTCAGGTCGGACTCTATGGAGAAAACGCACGCCATGCTCCAGTCGGTTTGACGACGGAGGGGCATGCCGATTTGGGCGAGGGGGGTGGTACAGCCGGCTGGTTTCGAACCAGCTACCTCCAGAGCCACAATCTGGCGCTCTACCAAGTGAGCTACGGCTGCCTATTCCCGCGCAGTCGACCCGCAGGCCTGTCGCGCGGCGCGGAACCTAATGCGAAGGCTTTCGCATTGCAAGGCGCCGGACGTGACTGCCGTCACAGCTTTTCGCTTATCCGGCGGAGTTGCATGCGGGATGGTCAAGAAAAAGCCCGGGCCTGGACCCGGGCTTTCAAGTTTCGACCGCAGCTGCAAGCGCGGCCCTGGGAGGAAACTGGCGCTACAGGCCGGCGCCATCCGGCGGTTCGGCGCGCGAACGCGCCGGGCAAAACGTCACTTGGCGACCTTGAGAACCTGTCCGACCTTCTCCTTCACCGGCTCGACGGTGTCGGTGGCGGTCTTCTGGGCGATCGTCGAAAGCTCCTTGGCCTGGGCCTGGAGCGCCTCGAACTGCTTGCGCACGAAGGCGGACTGCAGCTCCAGCACCTCGGCCAGCGTCTTCACGCCCATCAGGTCGCGGGCATGGTCGAACGAGGCGTTGAGGTTGGAACGGGCATTCTCGATGGCCTTCAGGTTGAAGTCCTTCATGCCGGTCGAAGCGGTGGCATAGGTATCCTCGATGAGATCGGTCGCCTCTTCGGCGGCGGTCTTCATCTTGGCGTAGCCTTCCTTCATCTGAACGACGACCTTCTCGGCGCCCTCGCGCAGAGCGGCAGGAACCTCGATCTTCGACAGGTCGAAACCGGCGGCGTCGAACTTCGGCATCTCGAACTTCGGCATTTCGAACTTCGACAGATCGAAGGTCGGGAAAGCGAACACCTGGGCGGCGGCTTCCGGCTTTTCGGCTTTCGGGGTCTTGATGGCTTGGGTCATGTTCGTCTCCGTTGGGGAGTTATTTGAGAACATTGTCCCGGCGCGAGCCTCCCCATTTTCAATTGAAACGGGCGCCGGAAACCCAACGGGTGCGGCGCTTTCCGCGCCCGTCGATGTTGCGTGCACCATAGTGGAATCCATTGTGCAGCGCAACATATACTGCGGCGCACAAGGGAAAAATCCGACAAACGGCCGCAATGCAGCAAAACCTGCTGCTTTCCGAAGGGGAAGGGTTTCGATCTCGGCGGACTTGCCGGATTCAGGGGCTTTTTGGGGGCGTTTTGCCGGATGCCTTGGCTGTGAAGGTCGAGCCCAGCTCCTTGGCCTGGACGCGCATCGCCTCCATCTGACTCTGCAGGAATTCCGCCTGGATCTGCATGACCTCGACCATGTCAGTGGCGCGCACCAGTTTCTGGGCGAAGGCAAAGCTCGCGGCGACGTTGGTCTCGGCAATCGCAATGGCCTTGCGACCGACATCGTGAGCGCCGGTCTGCAGGACTTCCGCCGAACTCTCCATCGCGTCCACCGTGCGATGGGCCGCGCCGACGAAGCCGTCAAACGCCTTCCGCGCCTGCTCGACGCTCTTGTCGGCGAATTCCCGCATCTCCTGCGGGATCTCGTAGGACCCAGGCCTGGTTTCCACCATCAACCCCTCCAGCGTCGGGAGCGGCCGACTCGGCAACTCCATCCGGAATCATTAACATTCCTGTGCCCAAGCGGAAGCCGGGTCGATCGGCTCATCCACCGCCATCGTCCGCAAGTGCAGGTCTCATGCGGGTTACGGCGGATCGAGCGAACCGGATCGTCGTTCGAAACTGACCCCTCGAGGTTAACCCTAACCAAGGGTTGACGATGCGTGAGCCCCCCTCGGGCGTGGACGGAGCCCGTCTGTTCCGACACAATCGGTGAAGAATTCATTCATCATTGGCTATGGCGCGTGTGGCGTGCCGGTCAGGGGATTTGGCGCATGGCATCCCTCGTCTTCGATCTCGCGACTGTCCTGGCCGAGCCGGAGGTTGCACGGCTGATCGCCAAGCCCGGCCCCTGGTGGCTCTGGTCGGCGGACGCGACGCGCCTGATCGCCGCCAATACGTCCGGCGCCAAGGCGATGGGCGCAACCGGTGCCTCCATCGCCATGGAGCGCAGCTACCAGACGACCCACGCCTTTGCGGGCCAGATCGCCCGCCTGTCCGCCAACCTTCCGGCGGATGGCACGCCGCGGCTCGAGCGTATCCGGCTCTATGGCCGTTTCGGCTCGGAAAGCGCGCTCGCACAGGCCCGACGGCTCAAGGCCGGTGATATCGGGCTGGTCTCGGTGACGCTGGCTGGCCCCGAACGGGGTGCTGCCCGGCCGGCCGCCATCGCGTTCGTGTCGGAAATCGGGGCGGCCCTCGCCCTGTTCGATCGCAACGGCCTGCCGCTGGCCGCCAGCGCCTCGGCCGGCGCGCTCGCCAATGTCCGGCTCGACGGCCTTGTCGGCAGCGTCGCTGCGGATATTCACCACGCGCTCGATGCCGACGGCGTCGCGCATGTCGATCTTGTCACCGGCCCCCTGAAACTGATCGTGCTGGCCGAGGCCGATGCGATCCTCGCGGTTCTGCCCACCCTGACGAAAGCGGAACCCGAAACCGGCCTCCGGCTGGTGACGCCGCCTGTTGCCGCTGAACCCGTGGTCTCGTCGGAGACCACTGACGCCGCCCCGGCTGCCGATATACCGGGTCCCGCCTCGCTCGACGCAGAGGCCGAAACGCCGGCCGCGATCAGCGAGGACGTCGCGCCCATCATCGCGGCTCCTCCTGAGCCGATCCAGCCCGAGGCGGCAGGTTCTGGCGCCTTTGCCGACAGCGGCTGGACTGAGATCGCGGCAACGGACGACACCCCGGTTGCCGATGTTGAATCCGAGACCGTCGCCGATCTCGCCGAGAGCGTGGTTGCGCCTGAGCCGGTTCCGTCGGCCGCAGCCGAGCCAGACGCCGAACCCACCCGCGATCCGATCGCCGAGGCGGATGCGCTCCTCACCGCGCCGCAGCGCTTCTCCTGGCGGCTTGACGCCGATCGCCGTTTCCACGGTGTCGATCAGGCGGATCTGGGTGCTGTTGCCGGCCTGACCTTCACCGAAGCGGCCGATCGCTTCGGCATGGACCCGCAAGGCACCTTTGCCACCGCCCTGGATGCCGCACGCCCGTTCAGTGGCGTGCCGGCCGTCTGGCCGCTTGGCGCCACCCGCCGCCTGGCGGTGACGCTCGCCGCTTTCCCGAGCCAGCGTGACGGCGTCGTGCAGGGCTTCGCCGGCTTCGGCCTGGTGGGCGACGAGGTCGCCAAGCCTGTGGCGGCTCCCGCCGTCCCGGCCGAGACGGTTGAGGCAGCCGAGGCCCCGACCGAGGCTGTTCCTGCCCATCCGGTTGAGCCCGTTCTCGTTGAAGCCGAAGCGCTCGCTGCCGATGGCGACACCACCTTTGACGGCGAGGCGAAGGCCGATCCGGCGACTGCTGAGCCCGCCGCCGCAGAACCTGAACCCGTCGAGGCCGAAGCGCTCGCTGCCGATGGCGATCTGACGGTGGATGGCGATGTGAAGGTCGAGCCCGCCCTGGCCACCCCTGAGCCCGGTGCCACGACCGATGTGACCGAGGCGCCGGCTCTCGAAGCCGACGGCGACGATCTGACCGGCGGCGAGGCCAAGGCGCCTGTCGATGCAGCGACGCCGGATGACATGGCCGAAACCCCGGTCCTGACTGTTGACGCCGAGCCCGCCGCAACCGGCGACGCGAAGAGCGATCCCACCGAAGCCGAAGCGGTCCCGACCGCTCCGGACGCAGCAGCCGTGCCGCCCGCGTCGACGACGGACCCGCGCGCACCGCATTTGACCGTGCACACCAATCCGCCCAATGTCGTCGCGCTGAGGACCAGCGCCGGGATCGACCCCAAGCGCAGCACCGGCCTGTCGCCGCTGGAGCGCAACGCCTTCCGCGAGATCGCCAAGGTGCTGGGCGCGCGTCCGGACCAGGACGAGGCCCCGGCCGCCACCCTGCCGCCGCCGGCCCAGCAGGGTCAGGTGGCGCCGCTGGTCTCGGCGCCGGTTGAGCCCTTCATCGCGGATACCGACGAGGCCGCCGCCACGGCGGAAGCGTCCGAGGCCATCGAGGCCTTGGCGTCGGCGCCGGTTCCTGCCGTCGAGGCGGTGGAAGACGAGAACGCATCTCCCCAGGCCTCGGCTGACGAGCCCGCCTTTGTCGGCGATCTCACGCAGAAGCTTGCCGTCCCTGCCGATCCTGCAGAGCTCGCCGATGCCGGGGCGAGCGCCCCGGTCGAGCTCGTGTCAGGCCCCGACCTTGTGGCGACCGAAACTGCCGATGGCGGGGGCCTCAAGGCCGAGCCCGCCGATGATGAATCCAAGGCCACAGCGGCAAAGGCCGTAGCGGAGCAGCCCGAGGCCGCCCCGGTGAACGCGCCCGCAGAAGTCGACGCGACGGACGAAGAGCCGGTGGCTGTTGCATCCGAAGGCGAGGCACTGGCTGACGAGGCGCCTCTCGCCACACCAGCGGCGGACCATCATCCAGCCGAAGAGACCCCGGCGCCCGACGCCACGCTGCCGGAAGTTCCTTCCGCGCCCGTCGAGCAGCAGGCTTTCGTTGCCTCGGGAACGCCGTTCGGCCCCTTGCCGAGCGCCTTTGGCGCCGCACCCTCCATCGTGCCTGCCACAACTGCGGCCGCGGAGCCCGCGGCCATCGCGCCGGCTCCGACTGCCGAAGCCGACACCCGCGCCCTGCTCGATCGCCTGCCGCTGGGACTGGTCGTCCACCGTGGCAATGCTGTCCTGTTCGCCAATCGGGCCGTGCTCGACTGGACCGGCTTTGCCGACGCTGCTGCGCTTGAAAGCGCCGGTGGCGTTGCTCGCCTGTTTGCCGGTGGCCCGGCCGGGGATAATGAAGGCTCGTCGCCGGCCATCACCCGCGCCGACGGCACCTCGCTGCCGGTGGAAGCGCGTCTGTCCAAGTTCCCCTGGGCCGGCGAACCGGCCTTCCTGTTCACGCTCCGCCGCGTCGAGGCCGAAGAGGTCGCCGAGCGCGACGCCGAGTCGACGACGCTCAGCGAATTGCGCGGCCGCCTCGACGAGGTCGAGCAGATCCTCGACACCGCGACCGACGGCATCGTGATCGTGGCGCCGGATGGTGCCATCGAGAGCATGAACCGCTCGGCGGAAGCCCTCTTCGGCTATGAATCCGCCGAGGTGAAGGGGCGCTCCATCACGGCGCTGTTCGCGCCCGAGAGCCACCGCTCCGCCATCGATTACTGCGACGGCCTGATGGCGAATGGCGTTGCCAGCGTGCTGAACGACGGCCGCCAGATCATCGGGCGCGTCAAGCAGGGCGGCCTTATCCCGCTCTACATGACCATGGGCCGCACCGGCTCGGAGACCCGGCCGAAGCTTGCCGCCGTGTTCCGCGATCTCACCCAGTGGAAGAAGGCTGAGGAAGATCTGGTTGCCGCCCGGCGCCAGGCCGAGCAGGCCTCGTCGCAGAAGTCCGACTTCCTCGCCAAGATCAGCCACGAGATCCGCACACCGCTCAACGCCATCATCGGCTTCTCGGAAGTGATGATGGAGGAGCGCTTCGGGCCGATCGGCAACGAGCGCTACCGCGATTATCTCAAGGACATCCATTCCTCGGGTGGCCACGTCCTGTCGCTGATCAATGACCTGCTCGACCTCTCCAAGATCGAGGCCGGCAAGCTCGACCTGTCGTTCACCTCGGTCGATCTCAACGACATCGTCCAGTCGACGGTCGCCATCATGCAGCCGCAGGCCAACCGCGAGCGGGTGATCATCCGCTCCTCGCTGCAGGGCCGCCTGCCGAACATCGTCGCCGATGCCCGCTCGCTCCGCCAGATCGTGCTGAACCTGCTGTCCAACTCGGTGAAGTTCACCCCGGCCGGCGGGCAGATCATCATCTCCACCGCTCTCTCCGCCACCGGCGAGGCCGTACTGCGGGTGCGCGATACCGGCATCGGCATGACCGAGATCGAGCTGAAGGCGGCCATGGAGCCGTTCCGCCAGGTCGCGACCACCAGCGCCCGCGATGCCAAGGGAACGGGTCTCGGTCTGCCGCTGACCAAGGCCCTGGTCGAAGCCAACCGCGCCTCGTTCGGCATCTCGTCGGCGCCCAATCACGGCACCCTGGTCGAGGTGATCTTCCCGCCGACCCGCGTGCTGGCGGAATAGGGTTCATTCGCCAAACGCGCCGAACCTTGAATCGGCGCGCCGCCCATGCGAGGAAGCCCGCTTTCCGCACGGCGAAACGGCCGCGCGCATCGGGATATCCAGGCCATGGCGACATTCAAGCCGCTCGTCTTTTCCGGCATGCAGCCGTCAGGCGATCTGCACCTCGGCAATTACCTCGGCGCCCTGGTGAACTGGGTGCGAATGCAGGAGACGCACGACACCATCTTCTGTGTCGTCGACATGCACGCCATCACCGTCTGGCAGGACCCGGCGGCCCTTCAGAAGGCGATCCGCGAGGTGACCGCCGCCTATATCGCCTCCGGCATCGATCCCGAGCGGTCCATCCTGTTCAACCAGAGCCAGGTGCATGAGCACGCCGAACTCGCCTGGGTGTTCAATTGCGTCGCGCGCATCGGCTGGATGAACCGCATGACGCAGTTCAAGGACAAGGCCGGCAAGGACAAGGAGAACGCCTCGCTCGGCCTGTTCGCCTATCCGAGCCTGATGGCCGCCGACATTCTGGCCTATCGCGCGACCCACGTGCCGGTCGGCGAGGACCAGAAGCAGCATCTGGAGCTGACCCGCGACATCGCGATCAAGTTCAACAACGACTATGCCGAGCGGATTGCGGCGCTTGGGCATGGCGACGCGTTCTTCCCGGTCACCGAGCCGGTGATCTCCGGGCCGGCGACGCGGGTCATGAGCCTGCGCGACGGCACCAAGAAGATGTCGAAATCGGACCCGTCCGACTATTCGCGCATCAACCTGGTCGATGATGCCGACACGATCGCCCAGAAGGTCCGTAAGGCGCGCACCGATCCCGAAGCGCTGCCCTCCGAGGAAGCCGGCCTCAAGGGTCGCGCCGAGGCCGACAATCTCGTCGGCATCTTCGCCGCGCTGTCGGGCCGCACCAAGGCCGATATCCTGGCCGAGTTCGGCGGCGGTCAGTTCTCGGGCTTCAAGTCGGCGCTCGCCGATCTCGCGGTCGCCAAGCTTTCGCCCATCACGATGGAAATGAAGCGTCTGGTCAGCGATCCCGCCGAGATCGACCGCATCCTCGCCCGTGGGTCCGAGCGGGCCCGCGCGATCGCCCGCCCGGTGATGGACCAGGTCAAGGACATCGTCGGTTTCATCCGGTCCTGACTGAGGCCGGGCGCCGGCCGCATTTCGTTTGATCGCCTTGGGCAGTTGACTCTTTGTCGCGCGCTCTCAACTCTGGCGGCGGATTTTCTCCGTCCCGGGCTCGTCCGGGGCGGCTTATGACGGGAGTACCTCCGATGAACCATCTGTCTCGCGGCCTCGCCGCGGCAGCCCTGCTTGCGTGCGGCACGGTCGCTGCCGGCGCCCAGCAACTTGCACCTTCGCCGACGCTCGATGCGATCCGCGCCCGCGGCCATCTCGAATGCGGCGTCCATCTGGGACTGCCGGGCTTCTCCTTTGCCAATGACAAGGGCGAGTGGTCCGGTCTCGACGTCGATTTCTGCCGTGCGCTGGCCGCCGCCATCTTCGGCGATGCCACCAAGGTGAAGTTCACCCCCACCTCGGTGCAGCAGCGCTGGCCGGTCCTGCAGTCCGGTCAGGTCGACCTGCTGGCCCGCAACACCACCATCACCTTCTCGCGCAATGCCACGCTTGGCGTGAACTTCCAGGGCATCAACTTCTACGAGGGCCAGAGCTTCATCGTGCGCGCGTCCTCGGGCGCCAAGAAGCCGACCGATCTCGAGAACGCCTCGATCTGCGTTGCCGCCGGCTCGACCGAAGAGCGTACGGCTGCGGACTATTTCCGCGAGCGCAACATCAAGGTGTCGATCATCAACTTCCAGAAGAACGATGATGCCATCGCCGCCTATGATGCGGGCCGTTGCGACAGCTACACCGCAGGCCTCGGCGCGCTCGCCGGCCAGCGCATCAAGCTGAAGACGCCTGGCGACCACATCATCATGACCGAGACCATCTCGAACGATCCGCAGGGTCCGGTGACCCGCTGGGGCGACGAGCGCTGGCAGCTCATCGTGCGCTGGGTGCTGAACGGCCAGATCGCCGCCGAAGCCTTCGGCGTCACCTCGGCCAATGTCGAGCAGATGCGCGCCTCCTCCGCCAATGCCGAGGTCAAGCGCCTTCTCGGTGCCGATGGCGGCTTCGGCGCCATGCTGGGCCTGTCGAACGACTGGATGTTCAACGCCATCAAGCAGGTCGGCAATTACAGCGAGAGCTTCGAGCGCACGGTCGGCAAGGGTTCGCCGCTCGGCCTCGAGCGCGGCCAGAACGCGCTCTGGACCCGCGGCGGTCTCCTGTTCACCTCGCCGTTCCAGTGAACCTGAACGTCTGACGCATCAAGGCCCTTCCCCAACCGGGGAGGGGCCGCTTTCCCCCTCAGCCAAACACGCGCGAGCCCCGTGACCCGGTTCATCTACGACAAGCGCGTGCGCGACATCTTCTGGCAGGTTGTCCTGTTGGGTAGCCTGGCCGCGACGATCTATTTCGTCGTCAACAACGCCTCCCAGAACATGGTCAATGCCGGCATTGCCTCCGGCTTCGACTTCCTGTGGCGCACGTCGGGCATCGACGTGCCCTTCGTGCTGACCAATTACACCGGCAATTCCAACATTCTCGCCCTGCTCTGGGTCGGCGTCGTCAACACGCTGGTGATCACGGCGGTCTCGGTGGTGGCGGCGACCCTGCTCGGCTTCGTCGTCGGCGTCGCACGCCTGTCGAAGAACAAGCTGCTCTCGGGCCTCGCCGGCGCCTATATCGAGTTCGTTCGCAATATCCCGCTGCTGTTCTTCGTGCTGTTCTGGTATTTCGGCGTCATCGCGGCGCTGCCCGGTCCGCGCCAGTCGATCAGCATCTTCTCCGTCGCCTTCCTCAACAATCGCGGCCTGATCGTGCCGGCGGCGAACGAGGGTTCTGCGCTGAAGGTCGCGGCGATCTTCGTGCTCCTGGCCTTCATCGTGCAGCTTGGCATCGCCGTCTGGGCCAAGCGCCGGCGTGATGCGACCGGCGCGATCTTCCCGACCTGGGCCACCGGCCTTGGCCTTCTGGTCGTCCTGCCGATTATCGCCTTCGGCATCGCGACCGCGCTCACCCCCTGGGACATTCCTGCGCTGCGCGGCTTCAACTTCCGCGGCGGCTTCGTGCTGGTGCCGGAATTCGTCGCGCTGTTTGCGGCACTCACCACCTATACCGCCGCCTTCATCGCTGAGATCGTCAGGGGCGGCATCCAGTCGGTGGTCAAGGGCCAGTGGGAGGCGGCCTTCGCGCTGGGCTTGAGGCCGAACCGTGCGCTGAGCCTCGTGGTCATCCCGCAGGCCATGCGGGTGATGATCCCGCCCATGACCAGCCAGTACCTTAACGTCCTCAAGAACTCATCCTTCGGCGCGGCGATTGCCTTCCCCGAACTGGTCTCGGTCTTCGTCGGCTCGGCGCTCAACAATACCGGCCAGGCGATCGAGATCATCGCGATCACGCTGGCGATCTATCTTGCCATCGGCCTTGCCGTCTCCGGCTTCATGAACTGGTACAACGCCAAGACCGCGCTGGTGACCCGATGACATCGGCAACGCTTGCAGCGCCCCTGGCGCCGACCTTCCTCCGTCAGATCCGCACCGACTATTTCGGCTCGGTGAAGGACACGATCATCTCGCTCCTCTGCCTTGCGGCAATGGTAGCGATCGCCGTGCCGATTCTGCGCTGGACCATCATCGACGCAAATTTCGTCGGCACGACGCGCGCCGATTGCACCGCTGGCGGCGCCTGCTGGGTGTTCATCCGCGCCCGCTTCGGCCAGTTCATGTATGGCCTCTACCCGATCGACCAGCGCTGGCGCATCGATCTCGCCGGCCTGGTTCTGGTGGCTACCGTCGCCCTGTCGTTCTGGAAGGCCATGCCGCATCGTGGCCGGGTCGTGCCGGCGCTCTGGGCCCTCGTCATGGTGGTCAATGTCTGGCTGCTCTGGGGCGGGTTTGGCCTGCCGCGCGTCGAGACCCGCCAATGGGGCGGGCTCATGCTCACCGTCTTCCTGTCGGTCTATGCCGGTTTTCTCGCCGTGCCGCTTGGCATCGTGATGGCGCTTGGCCGTCAGTCGGAACTGCCGGTGATCCGGCTGATCTCCACCATCTTCATCGAGTTCTGGCGCGGCGTGCCGATCATCACCGTGATCTTCCTGGCGTCCCTGCTCTTGCCGCTGGTCATGCCGGTCGGCTGGGAGATCGACCGCCTGGTGCGCGCCCTTGTCGGCCTCGCCTTCGTCATCGCCGCCTATATGGCGGAAGCAGTCCGCGGCGGCCTGCAGGCGATCCCCAAGGGGCAGGGGGAGGCCGCCAGCGCCATGGGTCTCGGCTACTGGACGACGACCCGGCTGATCATCCTGCCGCAGGCGCTCAAGATCTCCATGCCGGCGATGACCAACGAGTTCATCGCACTGATCAAGAACACCTCGCTCGTCTCCATCGTCTCGATCTTCGATCTCCTCGGCATTGCCCAGGCGTCGCTCGCCGATCCCAACTGGGTCGGCATGAACAAGGAGGCCTATGCCTTCTCAGGCGCGGTCTACTGGATCATCTGCTTCAGCCTGTCGCGGTGGGCGAAACGGCTGGAGAGCGCCAAGAAGACCACGCATTAGGCGAGCACGGCGCAACGGGGGTCAGACATCCGGGCCATTGCCCGGCCGCCCCCCGAAGGCTAGGTCAGAGGTCTTCGTTCGCAGGACCTTTCCGCCATGACCGAGCCCGCCGCCACCGGACCGCTTTCCGACATCAAGGTCGTCGAGCTCGGCTCGTTCATCGCCGGACCCTATTGCGGGCAATTGCTCGCTGACATGGGCGCCGACCTCGTCAAGTTCGAGGATCCCGGCAAGGGCGATCCGATGCGCCAATGGGGCTTCGCCAAGAAGGACGGCGCCTCCGTCTGGTGGCCGGTCATCGGCCGCAACAAGAAATGCGTCACCGTCGACCTCCGCAAGAAGCAGGGCCAGGACATCCTGCGCCGTCTCGTCAAGGACGCCGACGTGCTGCTCGAGAACTTCCGGCCGGGCACGCTGGAGAAATGGGGCCTCACCATCGAGGCGCTGCACGCGATGAACCCGAAGCTGATCGTCGCGCGGGTCTCCGGCTTCGGCCAATATGGACCCTATTCGGCCAAGGCCGGCTTCGCGGCCGTGTCCGAAGCCATGGGCGGCATGCGCACCATCAACGGCTATCCCGATCGCCTGCCAACCCGCACGGGCCTGTCCATCGGCGACACGCTCGCCGGTCTCTACACCGCCTATGGCATCGTGGCGGCGCTGCACCAGCGAGACCGCGACGGCCGGGGCCAGGTGGTCGATGTAGGCCTGACTGACGCGATCCTCGCAGCCATAGAGGGCGTCATCTCGGAATATTCGGTCACCGGCCATGTGCGCGGCCGCACCGGCCTGACATCTCCGGGCTTCGCCCCGTCCAACATCTATCCGACGCTGGACGGCCACCACATCGTCATCGGCGCCAATGCCGACACGATCTTCGGTCGTCTGGTCGAGGCGATGGGCATGGCCGAGTTGAAGACCGACCCGCGATTTGCCCGGCACGGCGCGCGCGGCCAGCCCGACAACCAGGCCGAGATCGACCGGATCATCGGCGACTGGACCTCCACCAAGCCCCGTGACGAACTCTTGAAACTGCTCGATGCGGCCTCGGTGCCGGCCGGCGGCGTCAATGACGCGGCGGCGGTGGCGGCCGACCCGCACTTCCGGGCTCGCGACATGATCGTCGAGGTCGATACGGCCGAATTCGGCCGCATGCTCATGCAGGGCATCGTGCCCAAGCTCACCCGCACGCCCGGCGCTATCCGCTGGGCCGGCGCCGGGCTCGGCGAGCACAATGACGAGGTGCTGGCAGCCGTGGGCTATTCGGCGGACGAGATCGCAAGGCTGAAGGCCGACGACGTGATTTGATTCTGGAGAACCGATGGTAGGCTAGGCTGCTCGTCAATCGAGGGGAAACTTGCCATGCTCATTCGCGTCGCGTTTTTCAGCCTTGTCCTCAGCCTCCTCCCCGTCACCGGAATCGCCGGCCCTGCGGACGATGCCAATGCGGTGGTTGATCAGTGGGCGGCGACCTATTCCGCCAACAATACCGAAGCCCTGGTGGCACTCTACGCGCCCGATGCCGTCCTTCTGGGAACGACAAGTCCCATCATGTCCGAGGGCACCGAGGCGATCAGGATCTATTTCAAGGACCTGCCTGGCAGCGGCCGGTCCAATGTGATCGTCGAGCGGCGCAGCTTCGTGCTCTCCCCCGATGCCGTTGTCGTCACCGGCTTCTACAATTTCGCCCGCGCGGCCGAAGGCAATGTTCCCAGGCCATCGCGCTATTCGATGCTGGTCGTGCGGCGGGATGGACGCTGGCTGATCGCCCACCATCATTCCTCGCCCCGCTCGGCAACCCGACAATAAGCGGGACAAGCGCCGGTTCGAATTGACACCGGTCCGACGGCAAAGTCTGATCCGGACATGCGTTCTGCCGCCGACTTCTGCCATGTCTCGATCATCTGGAGCCGCGCCTGATGGCGCCGGTGCTCGACGCCCGCGGCATCACCAAGCGCTATGGCGCGCTGGTCGCCAACGATCACGTCGATCTCTCAGTCGAAGCCGCCGAGATCCACGCGCTGCTGGGCGAGAATGGCGCCGGCAAGTCGACGCTGGTGAAGATCCTCTACGGCCTGATCCAGCCGGCCGAGGGCACGATCAACTGGCAGGGCGAACAGGTGCGCCTCGGCAGTCCGGCGGAAGCGCGTGCCCGCGGCATCGGCATGGTGTTCCAGCATTTCTCGCTGTTCGAGGCGCTGACCGTTGCCGAGAATGTCGCGCTGTCGCTGCCGGCGGGCACGCCCATGGCAAAGATCGAGGCGGAGGTGGCGCGGTTATCGACCGCCTATGGCCTGCCGCTCGAGCCGAAGCGCGAGGTCTGGCGGCTGTCGGTTGGCGAGCGCCAGCGCATCGAGATTGTCCGCGCGCTGCTGCAGAACCCGAAGCTCCTTATTCTCGACGAGCCCACCTCGGTCCTGACCCCGCAGGAAGCCGATCAGCTGTTTGCGACCCTTGCGACCCTGAAGGCCGAGGGCCGCAGTGTCCTCTATATCTCCCACAAGCTCGACGAAGTCCGCCGGATCTGCGACCGCGCCACCATCCTGCGTGGCGGCAAGGTAGTCGCATCCTGCAATCCCCGCGACGAGACGGCAGCCTCGATGGCCCGGCTGATGGTCGGCGCCGATGTCGCGACGCTGCGCGCCTCGGCGCATCAGCTTGGGGCCCCGCGCCTGACGGTCGAAGGCCTGTCGCTACCCTCCCTCGACGATCACGGTGTCGCCCTGTCGTCGGTCGCGCTGACGGTTCGTGCGGGCGAAATTCTCGGGATCGCCGGCATTGCCGGCAACGGCCAGGACGAACTCTTCGCGGTGCTCTCGGGCGAACGGCTCGCGCCGCCGCAGTCTATCCGTATTGCCGACAGGCCCGTCGGCTCGGCGGGCATCACGGCCAGGCGCCGGCTGGGCGCAGCCTTCGTGCCGGAGGAGCGGCTCGGCCACGCCGCTGCGCCCCGGCTGCCGCTGACCGACAATGCCCTGCTCGCCGGCCATGCCACCAACGGCTTCGTCTCGGGCGGCCTGATCCAGCGCGGCCGCATCGCCGAATGGGTGGCCAAGGTGGTCAAGGTCTTCGACGTCCGGATGAGCGGTGCCGATCCGGAGGCACGCGCGCTGTCGGGCGGCAACTTGCAGAAATTCGTGGTCGGCCGCGAGATCCTGCGCGAGCCGACCCTGCTGGTCGTGGCGCAGCCGACCTGGGGGGTCGATGCCGCGGCCGCCGCCACCATCCGCCAGGCTCTGATCGATCTCGCCGGGCGCGGCGCGGCAGTCCTGGTCATCAGCCAGGACCTCGACGAATTGTTCGAGCTGGCCGACCGGATCGCGGTGATCTCCGAGGGTCGGCTGTCCGAGCCACAGCCAGCGTCGAGCCTCACCCGCGAGGCGGTGGGCCTGATGATGGGCGGCATTCACGGGGTGGCTTCGTGAGGGCGGGAGATGAAGACGTCCTTCGAGGCTCGCTCCGCTCGCACCTCAGGATGAGGAACGGAGAGAGCGCACTTGCTGTCGCGAAGAGCCTTGGCGCGACCTCTGCTCACCTCATCCTGAGGTGCGAGCGGAGCGAGCCTCGAAGGATCTCTTCCTTTGAACCGGGACCCGGCCCATGCGCCTGATCCTGGAGAAGCGCGAGACCTCGCCCGCCTGGCTGTCGGTTGCCTCGCCGGTCATCGCCATTCTGCTCACGCTCTGCGCCGGCGCGATCCTGTTCGCCGTCATCGGCAAGAATCCCGTCACGGCGCTCAGGGTCTATTTCCTCGATCCGCTGTCGGATGGCTGGGCGCTGCAGGAACTCGCCGTCAAGGCGACGCCGCTGATCCTGATCGGCGTCGGCCTGACGCTCTGCTATCGCTCCAACAACTGGAACATCGGCGCCGAGGGCCAGCTGGTCATGGGCGCGGTGTTCGGCTCCTGGGTGGCGCTCTCGACCCATGGCGTGGCCCATGGCGCCTGGGTGCTGCCGGCCATGCTCGGCATGGGCGCGCTCGGCGGCGCGTTGCTCGCGCTGGTGCCGGCCATTCTCAAGGCGCGCTTCCAGGTCAACGAGATCCTGACCAGCCTCATGCTGGTCTATGTCGCCGAACTGACGCTCGACTATCTCGTGCGCGGGCGGTGGCGCGATCCGAAGGGCTTCAACTTCCCGCAATCGGTCAATTTCGATCCGCAGGCCACCATGCCACTCCTGTTCGGCGAGGGGCGGCTCCATGTCGGCTTCGCGCTGGCCGTTCTGGTGGCGCTCGTCGCCGCCTTCGTGCTGGCGCGCACCCTGAAGGGTTTCGAGATCCGTCTCGTCGGCGAGGCGCCGCGCGCCGCCCGCTTCGCCGGCTTCGATGACCGGCGAACAACCCTGTTCGTCTTCGCGGTGTCGGGCGCGCTGGCGGGGCTCGCCGGTATCATCGAGGTCGCCGGACCCATCGGTCAGCTCCAGCCCTCGATCTCGCCGGGCTATGGCTTCACCGCCATCATCGTTGCCTTCCTCGGCCGGCTGAACCCCATCGGCGCGCTGATTGCCGCCCTGTTCCTGGCGCTCACCTTCATCGGCGGCGAGAATGCCCAGATTGCGCTGAAGATCCCGCTCGATGTCACGCGTGTGTTCCAGGGGCTGCTGCTGTTCTTCGTGCTCGGTTGCGACAGCTTCATCCTCTATCGCCTGCGTCTCGTCAGCCGGGAGGGCCTCGCCTGATGGGCATATTCGAGGCGATCCTGCTCACCATCATCACCGCCGCGACGCCGCTGGCGCTGGCAGCCCTCGGCGAACTGGTCGTCGAGCGCTCCGGCGTGCTCAATCTCGGCGTCGAGGGCATGATGATCATCGGCGCCGCCACCGGCTTCGCGGTGGCGGTCCTCTCCGGTTCGACGCTGATCGGCGCGCTCGCGGCGATTGCCGCCGGCATGGTCATGGCCTCGGTCTTTGCCGCGCTGGCACTGGGGCTCGCCGCCAATCAGGTAGCCACCGGCCTCGCCCTCACGATCCTGGGAATCGGCCTTTCCGGCCTCATCGGCAATGATTTCATCGGCGCGCGCCGCGATCCAATGGCGAAGATCGTCGTTCCCTACCTGTCGGACCTGCCGGTGGTCGGCCGCGTGCTGTTCCAGCAAGATCCGGTCGTCTATCTCACTGTCGCGCTCGCCGCCGGCATCTGGTGGTTCCTTGCCCGCTCGCGCGCCGGCCTGACGCTCCGCGCGGTCGGCGAGAGCCACGTCTCGGCCCATGCGCTGGGTCTGCCGGTGCTGCGCATACGCTTCCTCGCGGTGCTGTTTGGCGGGGGCTGCGCCGGTCTTGCCGGGGCCTATCTGTCGCTCGCCTATACGCCGTTCTGGTCGCCGGGCATGACCGCCGGACGCGGCTGGATCGCGCTCGCCATCGTCGTCTTCGCCTCGTGGAAGCCGCTGCGGGCGCTTCTCGGAGCCTATCTGTTTGGCGGCGTGACCATCCTGCAGCTGCACGCGCAGGCTCGTGGGTGGGGTATTCCCAGCCAGCTCATGTCGTCGCTGCCCTACCTCGCCACCATCTTCGTGCTGGTCATCATCAGCCGTGCCCGCAAGGGCGGCACGGATGCGCCGGCGGCCCTCGGTCAGCCCTTCGTCGCCGATCGCTGAACAAGTCCAGGAAACGCCCGATCCGTGATGGCCATCACATCGGGCCCGCCTGTCTCCGGGCAAGGTCGATCCACGAAAGCAATCGTGCTTCGCCAACCCGCAAGGAGACGTCCATGAGCATCTCGTCCAAGACCACCTTTTCCAAGACCACCTCTTCCAGCAAGTCCATCAAGGTCCTCGCCATCGCAGCCCTCGCGCTTGCTGGCTCCCTGACCTTCGCTGCCACTGACGCCGAAGCGCGCGGCGGACGCGGCGGCGGGGGCGGCGGCTTCCACTCCGGCGGTGGCGGCGGCATGCGTGCTTTCCACGGCGGCGGGTTCCGCCATGGCGGCATGGGCCGGCACGGCCACTTCCAGCGGCCCGGTCATTTCCCCCGTCACGGCCACTTCCATGGCCACCGTCACTGGCGCGGCTACGGCTATGGCTTCGCCGCCGTCGGTGCGACCTGCTGGGTGACCCGCTTCAACCCGGAATTCGGCGTCTATCAGCGCGTGAACATCTGCGACTGATCCAGGCATGAGCCTCCTGGCTCGACCTGACAGACGGGCCAGGACGATCGGGCAGGGGTGGCTTCGTGCCGCCCCTGTTGGCTTGTTTGCGGGCGCCTTGCATGTGTAACCTTGGGGCATGTCCCAGGATGGCCCCCGTTCGGCGGAATTGCTGGCGTCGCTGCCCGGCGAGGTGACCCAGCGGCTGATGGCACGCGCCGCGCAGGTGCGCCGGGCGGCCGGCCAGACCCTGTTCATGGGCGGCGATGCTGGCGACGGCTGCTATGTCATCGACGAAGGCCTGCTGAAGGTCGAGCTGGCCTCCGAATCCGGCGCCCAGCGCATCCTGGCCATCCTCCGGCCCGGTGCCGTTGTGGGTGAGCTCTCGCTGGTTGATGGCAAGCCGCGCTCGGCCACCGTCACGGCGCTGCGCGAAAGCCGCCTGCGCTTCATCTCTCGGGCGACCTTCGATGAGGTGGTGGCACGTGATCCCGAACTGCTGCGGGCCGTCGCCGCGGTGTTGGCGGGCCGATTGCGCGACACCAATCAAGCGCTGGCAACGTCCAACTTCATGCCGGTCAAGGGGCGCGTGGCGCTGGCCATGTCGGCGCTGATGGAGAGCTTCGGCCAGCCGGTCGGGCCTGGCCGCACGCTGATCAAGGTGAAGCTTGCCCAGGGCGATATCGCGGCCATGGCCGGTGTCTCGCGGGAGACCGCAAGTCGCATCCTCAACGAGTGGCTGCGCGCCGGCGATATCAGCCGGCTCGCGGGCTATTACTGCATCGAGCGGGCGGCTGCGATCGAGGCCCCACCGGGCTGAGTCTCGTCGCGGGGACTGAGAAAAAACGTCTCCACCGAACCGATCCCCTTCATCTCGATCATGCCGCGCGGTTCGAACCGGAAGGCGTCCGCCGCCGCAGTCCTGAACGCCTCGCTCACATGGATGCAGCCTGGCTTTCCCGTCGATTCCAGCCTGGAGGCCGTGTTCACCGCGTCGCCCCAGAGGTCATAGCCCATGCGGGTGTCGCCGATGACGCCGGCTGTCGCCTCACCGCAATGGAGCCCGATGCGCAGGGCGAGTTTGTGCGTGCCGAGGGTGGGATGCCCATCCTGTGCCGCGCGCATGGCGAGGGCGAACCGGCCCATCCGCACCGCGCCGTCGGCGCCTTGGGCCCCGACGCCGGAGGCCGCCATGTAGCTGTCGCCGATCGTCTTGATCTTCTCCACGCCATGGTCGGCGCACAGCCGGTCGAAGCTGCGAACGAGATCGTCGAGATAGGCCACCACCTCTTCCGGCGGCAGGGCATGGGCGGCCGAGGTGAACCCGACGAGATCGGCAAACAGGATGGTCACGTCATCCAGCCGGTCGGCGATCGGCTGTGCCGGAGCAGCCTTCAGCCGGTCCGCGATCGGACCCGGCAGCAGGGTGAGCAGCAGATTGTCGGACCGGCCGAGCGCCACCTGCAACTGGCTCTGTGCCCGGTGAAGGGCCAAAAGCGCATAGAGGATGAGCCCGCAATTGATCAGCAGCGCGGCGACCATCGCCTGCTGCGACAGCACCAGCCGGATCGCAGCGTCGCCGGGAGCGATGAAGCCGCGCGGCGGGACGAAGGTCAGCGTCAGGATGAGACAAAACAGCGCAAGACCGGCCAGCGGAAGCCAGAGCCGCCAGTTCTGCACCCCGATCACCAGAATCGCGGCACCGGCCAGCGTATGATAGATCTGCAGCCCGGCATCGCTGCCGAACATCGTCACCACGAATGTGTTGCCGAGGATGATCAGCACGGTGATCGCGACTGCACCGGCATTCGGCCCCCGCCGATGCAGGCGGTGGATGAACAATTCCAGCACCACCATCAGCGCATTGTAGGCGTGAATGATCAGCAGGCCTTGAAAGTCGTGCAGCGAGTTGGACACCAGATGAGAGATCTGGTCAGCCATCGCCGCGTAGACGCCGACATTCGTCAGTCGCTGCCGGCGCACGACGTCCGGATCCTCCGAAACGATCCCCAGATGGATGAGACGATCGACCCAGGCCGGCAGCGCGAACCAGCGGGAGGGCTTGGGCAGGCGCATCGCTTCCGGGGCCATTCCAACGCTCGATCCAAGGGAATTTACAAATCTTATCAGCCACTAAGGGCAATCTGGCAAGTGCCGCCGTTCCTTGACGTCGATCAACAGCGGGGCGCGGTCGCATTGACTTGTGCAGCCACTGACCGTAACCGTCTGATGACAAACAAGACGGCCTCGCCGCGGCTCCAACGGGGTCTGCTTGCTCGAAGACATCAATCGGGAGGCCTCATGACCCTACGCATTTCCGGCAAGAACCTCGACATCGGTGAAGCCCTGCGGACGCGCCTCACCGAACGGATCGGCGACGCGGCCGGTCGCTATGCTGACGGCCGCATCAACGGCCATGTGACGGTCGAGAAGGAAGCGCATGGCTTCCGGGCGGTCAGCGCGCTTCATCTCGCGACCGGCTCCACGCTGCATGCGGAAGGCTTCGCGCCCGACGCCTACGCTGCCTGCGACCTCACCGCCGACCGGATCGAGAAGCAGCTCCGCCGCTATGCGCGCCGCCTGAAGGACCGGGCCGGCCACCAGAACCATATCCAGGTGCCCGAACTCGAAGCGGCAACCTATGTGATCGAGGCGCCGGAGGATTCCGCCGACGATGTCGATGGTGGTTTCCAGCCGGTCATCATCGCCGAGCAGACGGCAAGCCTGAAGCGCATGACGGTGGCCGATGCCGTGCTGGATCTCGATGTAACGGGTGCCCGCGCCATCGTCTTCCTTCATGCCGTGCATGGACGCGTGAATGTGGTATATCGGCGCCCCGACGGCCATGTCGGCTGGGTGGATCCACCTGCTGGCGTGCCTGCTGCGGCCAATTGACCGCGTCATGGCACCGTCATTGCATGGGTTCACATAGCGCCCGAGTCGATACCGCCACGATCCAAGAAGGCAGCCAATGCCGCTCCCCGACCTGATCCCCAAAGGCGCGATCATCCCGTCGCTGCGGGTGACATCCAAGCGGCAGCTGCTCCAGGAACTGGCGGCCAAGGCCGCCGAACTGACCGGCCGCGATGCGCAGGAAATCTTCGATACGCTGAGCGAGCGCGAGCGGCTGGGGTCCACCGGGGCCGGCAACGGCATTGCCATTCCACATGGAAAATTGCCGAAACTCGACCGTCTGGTCGGGATTTTCGCCAAGCTCGACCGTGCCGTCGATTTTGACGCGATCGACGGCCAGCCCGTCGATCTCGTCTTCACGCTGCTCGCCCCCGAGGGTGCCGGCGCCGATCACCTCAAGGCCTTGTCGCGCATTGCCCGGCTGACCCGCGATCCCGGCAATGTCGAGAAGCTGCGCAGCGCCCGCGACGAGATCACCTTGCGGGGCCTGCTCGGCCAACCGATCACCTCCAACGCCGCATGATCAGGCTGGCCGGGGCGCTTCTTGCCCTCATGGTTCAGCTTTCGCCGGGCCTCGCGGCACCTGGCCGGGTTGTTTCGCTCAATCTCTGTGCAGACCAGCTGGTTCTGGCCCTGGCCGATCCCGGCCAGATCGCAGCGCTTTCCCCCTTTGCCACCGATCGCGCCAGTTCCGCCGCGGCCGAGGTGGCGAAGGCCTATCCGCGCACCCGTGGCTCGGCAGAGGAAGCGCTGGCGCTGGGCGCCGACCTCGTGTTCCTCGGACCGCTCGACCGGATGGCAACCAGCCGCCTGCTCGACGCCCGCGGTGTCCAGGTCGAGCGCATGGCCTTTCCCTCCTCGCTCGACGAAGCCAAGACGATCATCCGCCGGACCGCCCGTCTGCTTGGGCATCCGGAGCGGGGCGAGGCGCTGGCGGCACGGCTCGATGCCGCCTTGCAGGTGACAACAGGCCGCGTCACCGCCTTGCCCTATGAACGGCGAGGCTATGCATCCGGCCCGCGCAGCATGCTGGGCGACGCGATGGAGCGGGCGGGTCTCGCCCATGCGGCGCCCGAGACCGGCTTTGGCGGCTTCGTGTCGCTGGAGCGCGTCGTCGCGCTTCGGCCGGACGTGCTGGTGCTCAACGATCCGCCGGCCCGCGTCGCCGACCAGGGATCGGCCCTGCTCGTCCACCCGGCGCTGGCCAGGCTCTATCCGTCGGAGCGCCGCATCTCCGTGCCGGCCGTGCTCACCGTCTGTCCTGGGCCGGGGCTTGTTGAAGCGGTCGAGCTCCTCGCCGCCGGGCGGGCTGCCGCACCGCGCTGAAAAGCCGCTGCGCAATTCTCGCATCTCTGCCCTTGGCTTGCCGTGATTGGCTGACTAGCTCAAGCTCACCTGAACATCGAACCTGTCGGAGGCTCGCATGCCGGACCGCGTTCCCTTCGAGGAGTGCCTCGACCTCGTGCTGAAGCTCGACGAGATGGAGCCGGCCTTGCCGCGCCCGCGCCGGCTGGAGCGGCTGTTCGGCGATCTCTCGCGCTTCCGCCCGAGACAGCCGGCCTATGAGGTTCAGGATCTCATCTGGGCGATCTGGACCAATCACGAGGACGCCTATGCCGACGAGGCGATGGAACAGGCGATCAACGCCATCGCGCTGAAGGATTACGACATCGCCCATCTGGTGCTCGATGCGCTGGTCGCGGCGCGCCCCGAATGGGCTGAGGCCTGGAACAAGCGGGCGACGCTCAATTTCATCCGTGGCGACGACGCCCGTGCTGTTGACGACATCATGGAGACGCTGCGGCGCGAACCCCGGCACTTCGGCGCGATCTCGGGCTTTGCCCAGATCTGCCTGCGCCACGGCCGTCATGCCGACGCTCTCATCGCCTTCGAGGCGGCGCTGGCCATCAATCCGCACCTGGAAGGCGTCGCAGCCCTCGTGGCCGAGATGCACGCCAATGGCGGGCGCGTCCTCCATTGAATGGACTGCCGCTCCACGCGCGAAGCAGATAGAGGACATCTCTTCCTCCTGATCGGCCTCGCCTGTGCTGCTCCTGCCTCTCGCCCTGAAAGCCCTGTCGACTGCGATCATCGTGGTCGCCGCGGCCTATGTGGCCGAGCGCACGCGCCCCTTCCTCGCCGCCATGGTTCTGTCGCTGCCGGTTTCGGCGGGGCCTGGCTATGTCATGCTGGCGCTCGACCAGCCACCGCCCTTCATCGCGGCGGCGGCGCTCGCCAGTATCGTCGCCAATGCCTCCATCGTGCCGGCTGTGCTGGCCTATGCCTGGCTCGCCAATCGCGGTCATGGCGTTGCGGTGTCGCTCGCCGGACTTCTCGGCGGCTGGTTCGGACTTGCTCTCATCACCCGCCATGTCGAATGGACGCTGGCCTCCGCGCTTCTGCTCAATGCCGTCTGGTTCGCCATCGGCATGGTCGCGAGCCGCCGCTGGCTGAACGCCCGCCCCCTGGGGCGGCCGGCTGCGCGCTGGTTCGACATTCCGATCAGGGTCACCCTGGTCGTCAGCCTCGTCGTCTTCGTGGTCAGCATCTCCTCAAGCATCGGGCCGGCCGCCACTGGCCTGCTCGCGCTGCTGCCGGTCGCCTATTCCAGCTTCATCATACTGATGCATCGCCGTCTCGGCGGGCCTGCGGTGGCGGCCGCCCTCTGCAACGGCCTTCTCATGCTGGTCGGCTTCATCGGCTTCCTCGTCGCGATCCAGGTCTTCGCCAGCCGCGGTCAGGTCTGGCTCGGTATCGCTGTCGGGCTGGCGACGCCGGTCATCTGGTCGCTGATCGTGCTGGCGGCGAGCCGGTTCAGGGCTTCCTGAGCGCCTGGCGTTTCGCCTTCAGCGCATAGAGAGCCTCATGCGCCTCGCGTGGCGTCATGTCATCAGGGTCAAAACCGTCGAGCAGGTCGAGCGCCGGATCGGGCTTGGCAGCTTCGGGCAGAGGCCGGGGCGCGGCCGCAAATAGCGGCAGGTCATCGACCATCCGGCGCACGGGAGCGGCCCGGTCGGTCGCCTCCAATTCGGAGAGCACACGCTTCGCCCGGTCGATCACCGAAGACGGCAGGCCGGCGAGCTTCGCCACCTGGATGCCGTAGGAGCGGTCGGCCGCGCCATCGGTCACCTCGTGCAGGAAGATCACGTCGCCCTGCCATTCCTTCACCCGCATGGTCGCATTGTGCAGGCGGGCAAGCCGCTTCGACAGCGCGGTCAACTCGTGGAAATGGGTGGCGAACAGCGACCGGCAGCGATTGGCCTCGTGCAGATGCTCCACCGCCGCCCAGGCGATCGACAAGCCGTCGAAAGTCGCCGTGCCGCGGCCGATCTCGTCCAGAATGACCAGCGCGCGGGCGCCCGCCTGGTTGAGGATGGCGGCGGTTTCCACCATCTCGACCATGAAGGTCGAGCGTCCTCGCGCGAGATCGTCGGCCGCGCCGACCCGCGAGAACAACCGGTCGACCACGCCGATATGGGCGGAGGCCGCCGGCACGAAGGCACCGATCTGTGCCAGCACGGCGATCAGCGCGTTCTGGCGCAGAAAGGTCGACTTACCTGCCATGTTCGGACCGGTGATCAGCCAGATCCGTCCGCCTGATCCCGCCTTGCCGTCGCTGCCGGAGAGGTCGCAATCATTGGCGACGAAGGGCGCCGAGCGCGCAATGGCCTGCTCGACCACCGGATGCCGGCCGCCCTTGATGGAGAACGCCAGCGACATGTCGACCAGCGGACGGACATAGGCCTGCTCCACCGCAAGCGTTGCGAGCGCGGTCGCCACATCCAGCACGGCGAGCGCTGCTGCCGCCTCGCGGATGGCATCCGACGCGGCAAGGATTGCGTTCGAGAGATCGTCGAAGACCGAGAGCTCCAGCCTGACCGAACGGTCGGCGGCGCCGGCGATCTTGGCCTCCAGCTGGCCGAGTTCGGTCGTGGTGAAGCGCATGGCGCCGGCCATCGACTGGCGGTGGATATAGGTCTGGTTCAGCGGCTCCTTGAGGAACGCCTCGCCATGCTGCTGGGCGACCTCGACGAAATATCCCAGCACATTGTTGTGCTTGATCTTGAGCGCCCGGATGCCGGTCTCCTCGGCATAGCGGGTCTGGAGGCCGGCGATCACCCGCCGGCTCTCGTCGCGCAGGCTGCGGCTCTCGTCGAGATCGGCGAGATGGCCGGCGCGCACGAAGCCGCCGTCGCGCTTCAGCAGCGGCAACTCGTCGTCGAGCGCCGAGGCGATCAGCCGGGCAAGGCCCGGATCCGGCTGAGCGAGGCCGATGGCCGCGGACTTCAACTCGCCCGCAGTTTCAGACGCCACGAGATCGGCGAGGCTCGCCGCGGCCACCAGACCCTGGCCGATGGCGGCGAGGTCGCGCGGCCCGGCCCGGCCCATGGCGACCCGGGTCAGTGCGCGCGCCATGTCCGGCGCCGATTGCAGCCGGGCGCGGATCTCGGCGCGCAGTGTGCTGGCGGCGACCAGCGTCTCCACCGCGTCTTGCCGCTCGGCGATGGCGGCGGGATCGGTCAGCGGATTGGCGAGCCTGGAACCGAGCAGGCGCGCGCCAGCCGCCGTCACCGTGCGGTCGATGGCGGAGAGTAATGAGCCCTGCCGCTCGCCGCCAAGGGTGCGCACCAGTTCCAGATTGGCGCGTGTCGCCTGGTCGATCAGCATGGCGAAGCCCGAGGGCTCGCGCACCGGCGGCATGAGAGGCGCGCGCGAAGCCAGCTGCGTGCGCTCGACATAGGTCACCGCCGCAGCGGCCGCCATCAGTTCCAGCCGCGAGAACGAGCCGAACCCGTCAATGGTCCTGACGCCGAAATAGGCCGACAGCCGGCGCTCGGCGCTGGCGCCATCGAACAGGTCGCGCGGCGTGGGCGACACCGCCTTGAAGGTCCGCCAGAACGGCGCAAGCTCCTGGTCGGCATAGAGCGCGTCCGACACGACGATTTCACCCGGGTCGACGCGCGCGATGTCGGCGGCGAGCCTGGTGGCGTCGGTCTCGGCCACCCGGAACTCACCGGTGGAAATGTCGACCCAGGCCAGCGCGAACGCTTCCGCCTCGCCGATCGAGGCGGTGCGGGCCCGCGCCACCGTCAGGAGGTAATTGTTGCGCCGGGGTTCGAGCAGCGAATCCTCGGTCAGCGTGCCCGGCGTGACGAGGCGGACCACGTCGCGCTTCACCACCGATTTCGAGCCGCGCTTCTTCGCCTCCGCCGGGTCCTCCATCTGCTCGCAGACGGCGACGCGGTGGCCGAGCTGGATGAGGCGCTGCAGATAGTCGTCGGCGGCATGGATCGGCACGCCGCACATCGGAATGTCCTGGCCGAGATGCTTGCCGCGCTTGGTCAGCGCAATGCCCAGCGCCCGCGACGCGGTCACCGCGTCGTCGAAGAACATCTCGTAGAAATCGCCCATCCGGTAGAACAGCAGGCTGTCCGGATTGACGGCCTTGATCTCGATATATTGCTCCATCATCGGCGTGACGCGCAGATCCGCTTCCGGCGGCTGGGCGGTCTCGGGCGCGATGGGCTCAGGGTTCAGCATGATCGGCGGACGCTGGCAGGGCGGGCCCGAGATTTCAACAGGCCATCGCCGTCGCCCACAGGCGATCAGCCGACGAGGCGGGCCAGTTCGTCCTGAGCCGCCTTCAGCTTCGGCAGGATGTCGCTGATCAGGGCTGCCGGCGGAAAGCGGTTGGCCTGTGTGCCGACATTGATCGCGGCGAGCGTCCGTCCGCGCGAATCGGTCACCGGCACGGCGATCGAGGTCAGCCCGATCTCCAGTTCCTGGTCGATGATCGCATGGCCGGTTTCCCGGGCGGCCGCCAGTGCCGCCATGATCGCGGGCACCTCGGTCAGCGTGCGCGCCGTCAGCGATGGGCGTGGCGCCTTCTCTACCAGCGCCAGCGCCTCCGCTGGTGGCAGAGCGGCCAGCAGGACGCGGCCCATCGAGGTGCAGGTGGCGGGCAGGCGGGTGCCGACCGAAATTCCGACCGACATGATCCGTTTGGTGGCGGCCCGCGCCACATAGACGATCTCGTCGCCGTCGAGGATGGAAGCCGACGAGCTCTCGCCGATCGCCTCGCTCAGGCGCTCCAGCACGGTCTGCAGCACGGCATTGAGCGGCGTCGAGGACAGATAGGCATAGCCGAGCTTCAGAACCCGCGGCGTCAGCCGGTAATAGCGGCCGTCGGTCTCGGCATAGCCGGTGCGCTCCAGCGTGATCAGGCAGCGACGGGCGGTGGCGCGGGTGAGGCCGGTCAGCCGGGCGACATCGGCGCTGGTCAGACGGGCATGGGCAGAATCGAAACAGGCAATCACCGCCAGGCCCTTTTCCAGGCCGAGCATGTGGTCGCGGTCGATTTGCGTGAAGCTCTGGGTCATGCCGCCAGCGGATATGTGCGATCACCGCACTGATGCCGTCTTTCTGCCCCATGGGCAACCGGCCTCAGCCCGAACTTGGACTTTTCGCACCGCGATTCTTTGGGCTAGATGCTGGCTGTCGCTCCGGAATCCTGCCTCATGTCCCTCCGTCTCCTCGTCGTCGAAGGCAACACCGCCGCCGACCGTGCCCGTCACGCCGGCGCCCGCGGCAAGACCCCGTCTCAGGCCTATGCCGATGTGCTGAAGGCGATCGCGCCGGATGCGACAGTGGATATCTGCATGCCCGCCGACCCCGGCGCCAACCTGCCGGATTCAGGCGGCCTTGAGGGCTATGACGGCGTGGCGCTCACCGGCTCGTCGATGCACATCTACCATATGACGCCTGAGATCACGCAGCAGATCGATCTGGCGCGCTCGATCTTCGCCTCCGGCACGCCGGTCTTCGGCTCGTGCTGGGGCCTGCAGATCCTGACCACCGCCGCCGGCGGCACGGTCCGGCGCAATCCCAAGGGCCGTGAGATGGGCTATGCCCGGTCCATTGTGCCGAACGAGGCCGGGCGCCGCCATGCCCTGCTCGCCGGCAGACCGGTCGCCTTCGATGCTCCCGCCGTCCATCTCGACGAGGTGGAGACCATGGCCCCCGGCACCACGCTGCTCGCCTCCAACGCCATGAGCGAGGTCCAGGCGGTCGAGATCAACCACGCGGGCGGCACCGCCTGGGCGGTCCAGTACCATCCGGAATTCTCGTTCGGCGAGGTCGCGGCCATCGCCGGCGCGTTGGATGGCCAGCTGGTCAGCGAAGGCTTCTTCGAGAACGAGCAGGAGGTCGCGCGCTGGCGCGCCGATCTCGCTCAGCTGGAAGCCAATCCGTTGGACAAGCCGGTCGCCTGGCGGCTCGGTTTCGACCAGGAGCTGACCGACAAGCAGTTGCGCGAGCGCGAGCTGCACAACTGGATCGCCGCCATGGTGCGGCCGACCAGGAGCCGCCGCAGCCGGGCTTGACGGGGCGCGGTGGTTCTCTCGCTCAGCCCGGACCAGGCGCCCATCATTCTCTCGCGACGTCATCCCCGGCGACCGAGGCTTAAGCCGAGGGAGGGAAGGGGATCCAGGGGCCGGGGAGCGCAGACCATCGGCATCAGCTGCCGCGAGGTCCGGGCGTGCGACTCCTGGACCCCCTTCCCTCGCCCTTCGGGCTCGCCGGGGGTGACGTCCGCCCTTGGCCCTTCGTCGAGCTCACGCCGCCTGCTTCGGCGCATCCGCCAGCAGGGCACGCAGGTCCAGCGCCTTCGTCACCATGGCCAGCGACCCGTCGGCATTGCGCGGCCATTCGGACGGCTGGCGGTCCCAGTAGAGCTCGACGCCATTGCCATCGGGATCGTTGAGATAGAGCGCTTCCGAGACGCCGTGATCGCTGGCGCCGTCGAGCGGAATGCCCGCTTCCACCAGCCGGCGCAGCGCATCGGCCAGCGAGGCACGGTCAGGATAGAGGATGGCGGTGTGGAACAGACCGGTCGTGCCGCGCGCCGGCGGCTGGCCGCCCTTGCTCTCCCAGGTGTTTAGTCCGAGATCGTGGTGATAGCCGCCGGCCGACAGGAATACGGCCTGGCTGCCGTAGCGCTGGGTGACGGAGAAGCCGAGCACGTCGCGATAGAAGGCGAGCGAGCGGTCGAGATCGGCGACCTTGAGATGGACATGGCCGATGCGGGTGCCCGGATTCATCGGGGCGGCGGCGGGTTCGACAAAGGTCTTGATGGTCATGGCAGGGGATCCTTGGATGTCTGGCGAACCTGTGCGATCCGCTTCGACCCGTGACATGCCCATGAATCCTGCCGGCTGCGAGGCCGGCAAGCGGATTTCTGCAGAATTGCAAAGTCGGTGTGCGGAAGTGGCGACTTAAGCGGGCACAACCCGGCTCGCCAGGATCTTGTCGATCCGCCGCCCGTCGAGATCCACCACCTCGAAACGCCAGCCATTCTGCTCGAAGCTTTCGCCGACTTCCGGGAGATGCTGGAAGGCGGTGAGCGCGAAGCCGGCGGCGGTCTCATATTCGGCATCGCGCTGGTTCGGCAGCCCCAGCGCATGGGCGAACTCATCCGCCGGCATCCAGCCCGAGATCAGCAGCGATCCGTCCGCGCGCGTGACGATCGCCTTCTCGTCGTCCTCGTCATCGAAGGCGCCGGTGATCGCCTCCAGCATGTCGTTGGCCGTGATGATGCCCTCGAAATGCCCGTATTCATCGAAGACCAGCGTCATGTGGACGCGCGACGCACGCATCAGCCTGAGCACGTCGAGCGCCATGGTCCGGTCGAGCACGATCGGCGCCTGCTGCACCAGACCGCGCACCTCGAATTTCGGATTGGCCGCAAAGCCGTCCATCACGTCCTTGGCCATGACAACGCCGACGATCGCATCGGCATTGCCGTCGGCGACCGGCAGGCGCGAGCGCCTGGACAAGCGCACCTGCTCGCGGATGGCGGCGGGGTCGTCGGCAAGATCGATCACCTCCACCTCGCGGCGTGGCGTCATCAGCGCGCGGGCGGAGCGGTCAGCCAGCCGCATCACGCCCGAGATCAGTTCGCGCTCGTCCTGTTCGATCACGCCGGCGGTCTCGGCATCGGCGATGATTGACTTGACCTCTTCCTCGGTGAGCGTGTCGGTCGCGCCGCCCTTCTGGCCGAGCAGTGCCAGGATGAGCGTGCCCGACTTGTCGAGCAGCCAGACCAGCGGTGCGCCAAGCTTCGACAGGATCACCATGGCGGGCGCCACGGTGACCGCCACGCGCTCGGGGTTCTTGAGCGCGATCTGTTTCGGCACCAGTTCGCCGATGATCAGCGACAGATAGGTGATGGCGACGACCACGGTGCCGACGCCGAACGCCTCGGCGAGGCCCTGCGACAATCCGCGCTCGGCCAGCCAGCCGCTGAGCCGGGCGCCGAGCGTCGCCCCTGAAAAGGCGCCCGACAGCACGCCGACCAGCGTGATGCCGATCTGGACGGTGGACAGAAAGCGGCCGGGATGCTCGGCAAGCCTGAGCGCTGTCGCGGCACCTGTGCTGCCCTGTTCGGCCAGCAATCTCAATCGCGCGGACCGGGACGACACGACGGCAAGCTCGGACATGGCGAGCAGACCGTTGACGACGGTCAGGATCACGATCACAGCGATTTCAAGGTACAACGAGGTCTCGCAAGCTGCAGGGCCGCGCTCGATATCGGTCTGCTTCCAGTTCCTCTCATAGCGCACCCACCCCACTCGGCGCCATGCCGCGATGCATCCGGCATGGACACTATGACCGCCGGGCGCGCTTGACAGGACCCGAGCACGCGGGGACAAGGCCGCTGAGAACCAGTGGTCGAGCCCGGAACAATCCCATGTCGAACCAGCAGCTTCAGTCGGTCATCGAGGCCGCCTTCGAGAACCGTGCGTCGATCGACGCGTCCACCAGGGGTGAGGTGCGCGACGCCGTCGAGACCGCGCTCGCCCTTCTCGATGCCGGCACACTGCGCGTCGCCTCCAAGGAAACCGGCGAATGGGTGGTGCACCAGTGGCTGAAGAAGGCGGTTCTGCTGTCCTTCCGGCTCAATGACATGACCACCATTTCGGGCGGCCCCGGCGGCTCCTCCTGGTGGGACAAGGTGCCCTCCAAGTTCGAGGGCTGGGGCGAGGCCGAATTCGGCAAGGCCGGCTTTCGCGCGGTTCCCAACTGCGTCGTGCGCCGCTCGGCCTTCATCGCCAAGAACGTCGTGCTGATGCCCTCCTTCGTCAATCTCGGCGCCTATGTCGATGAGGGGACCATGGTCGACACCTGGGCGACGGTTGGCTCCTGCGCGCAGATCGGCAAGAACGTCCATCTCTCCGGCGGCGTCGGCATCGGCGGCGTGCTGGAGCCCCTGCAGGCCAACCCGACCATCATCGAGGACAATTGCTTCATCGGTGCCCGCTCCGAGGTGGTCGAGGGTGTGATCGTCGGCCAGGGCTCGGTGATCTCGATGGGCGTCTATCTCTCCGCCTCCACCAAGATCGTCGATCGGCAGACGGGCGAGATCCATGTCGGCCGCGTGCCGCCCTATTCGGTGGTGGTCTCGGGCAATCTGCCGGGCAAGGCCCTGCCGGGCGAGAACTGGGGTCCGTCGACCTATTGCGCCGTCATCGTCAAGACGGTGGACGAGAAGACCCGGTCCAAGACCGGCATCAACGAGCTGCTGCGCGACTGATCCGACATCATGGCGCAGGTCGACTGGCGACGGAGACAGATCTGGGCGGACCCCGCCGCCTGGGCCTATCTCTTGTTCTCGTTCGAGGGCCGCATCCCGCGCCTGCCGTTCTGGGTGGCCGCGCTGGCGCTGAACGTGGTCGCCTATTTCGCCGACCAGGCCGCTTTCGGCTTCGGCGGCAATCCCGCTTCCGCCGTGGCGGGCCTCGCCTTCCTCTATCCTTCGCTGGCGCTGGCCACCAAGCGTGCCCACGATCGCGGCCACAGCGAGCTCTATCTCCTGTTCTTCTTCCTGCCGGCCTTCCTGGTCAGCGTCTTCCAGGTGCTCGGCTATGTTGATGATGTCGGGTCCCTGCGGCCGGTGCTGATGACACTCGGCATCTGGGTTCTGGTGGCCATCATCGCGCTGGTGATCGACCTCGGCCTGCTTCCGGGCGAACCCGGCGAGAACCGCTACGGTCCCAATCCGCTCGATTGAATGTTGACCCCGGGACGGTCGGTTGCGATGGTCCGGCCGGGCGCGACGCACGTGATCGGAGACGACCGTGAATTTCCAGAACATCGACTTCAAGAAGCTGCTGCTCACCGTGGACGGCCGGATCGCCCGTCAGGACTTCTGGATCGGCTTTGCCGTCCTGTTCGTGGCCGGCCTGCTCAACGGGCTGATCATCGGCTCGATCAGCTGGATCCTCGCCAGTGTCGTCAGCATCGCCATGCTGTTTCCGGCCTATTGCCTGTCGATCAAGCGCTCGAACGATCGTGGCCACCCGCAGATGTATGTCCAGGGCTTCTTCGCCTACAATTTCGCCGTCCAGATCCTGACGCTCGTCGGCATCATCGGTTTCCTCGGCTCCTTCATCGCCATGCTGCTCGGCCTGATCGCCCTTGGCCTCGCCATCTGGATGCTGGTCGATCTCGGCTTTCTGGAGGGCACCAAGGGCCCGAACCAGTATGGCGCCGACCCCGTCTCGACGTTCTGATCCATGGCCGCTGATCCCGTCGCGCTGACGCGCGCCCTCGTCGCCTGTCCCTCGGTCACGCCGACCGAGGGTGGGGCACTGTCCTATCTCGAGGGCGTGCTGGCCGGTGAGGGCTTCGCTGTCGAGCGCGTGACCTTCTCGGAGCCCGGCACGCCGGATGTCGAGAACCTCTATGCGCGGATCGGGACGGCGGCCCCCTATCTCCTGTTCGCCGGGCATACCGACGTGGTGCCGCCCGGCGATCCCGCCGCCTGGCGCCATGATCCCTTCTCCGGCGCGCTTGACGACGGCGTCGTCCATGGCCGCGGCGCCGTCGACATGAAGGGTGGCATTGCCTGTTTCCTGGCCGCCACCCTCGACCAACTCCAGGCAAACGGCGGCAAGCCGAAGGGCTCGATCGGCTTTCTCATCACCGGCGATGAGGAGGGTCCCTCGGTCAATGGCACGGTGAAGCTGCTCGCATGGGCCCATGCGCGCGGCGAGCGCTTCGACCACGCAATCGTCGGCGAGCCGACCAACCCGCAGGCCCTTGGCGACATGATCAAGATCGGCCGGCGCGGCTCGCTGTCGGCGGTCCTCACCGTCACCGGCAAGCAGGGCCATGTCGCATACCCGAAGCGCGCGGCAAACCCCATTCCGGCGCTGCTCGGTATCCTGCAGAGGCTGATTGAAAAGCCGCTGGACCAGGGCAACGCCCATTTCGATGCCTCGAACCTCGAGATCACCTCGGTCGATGTCGGCAATGGCGCCACCAATGTCATCCCGCAGGTCGCAACCGCGCGGTTCAACATCCGCTTCAACGACGAGCACACGCTGGACGGCCTGAAGGCCTGGATCGAGGGCATTGCGGCGGCTGGGGCGGGCGAGGGGATCGGCGTCGCCGTCACCTATGCGCGCGGCAATTCGCAGAGCTTCATCACCAAGCCCGGTCCCTTTGTCGAGATGATCGCCGCGACCATTGCCGAGGTGACCGGCCGGCAGCCGGAGCTGTCGACCTCCGGCGGTACGTCCGATGCCCGCTTCATCAAGGATTATTGCCCGGTGATCGAGTTCGGCCTCGTCGGCCAGACCATGCATGCGGTGGACGAGCGCGTTCCGGTGGCGGATCTCGTCGCGCTGACGGCGATCTACCGGCGGATCCTCGATCGCTATTTCGAGGGCTAGGCGATTTTGAAAGGTCCTTCGAGGCTCGCCTGCGGCTCGCACCTCAGGATGAGGTAAGGCGAAGTGGCGCCAAGAGGACTGCCTGAGCGGGCACACACTCTCCACCCCTCATCCTGAGGTGCGAGGGCGAAGCCCGAGCCTCGAAGGACCGCTTACTCGGTCAGACCGTTGTCCTGCGCCGCCGGGTCATCCGGCAGCGGCGCGGCCTCGTCCCGGTAATCCACCTGCGTCAGATAGAGCGCATGCGCTGGCCCGACTGTCCCGCAGGCCTTGCGATCACGGGCCTCCAGCGCCTTGGCCACATCGTCCGGCGTCCATTGGCCTTCACCGACATGGCGCAGCGTGCCGACCATGGAGCGCACCTGATTGTGCAGGAACGAGCGGGCCGACAGCCGGCAGGCGACCGAGCCATCGGCTTCGCGGGTGATGTCGAACACATCGAGATTCTTCACCGGCGATTTCGCCTGGCATTCGGTGGCGCGGAAGGTCGTGAAGTCGTGCCGGCCGATGAGGTGGTTGGCGCCGGCCTGCATGGCCTCGATGTCGAGCCGGCGCGGCGACCACCAGGCGCGCTTGCGCTCCAGCGCCAGCTGCGGGCGCCGGTCGACGATCCGGTAGAGATAGTGCCGCCGGATCGCCGAAAAGCGCGCGTCGAACGTCTCCGGCACCTTCTCGGCCGACAGGATCGCGATGGAATCATGTTTGAGAAAGCGGTTGGTGGCATCCCGCACCACCCTGACAGGCCAGTCGCGGACGAGATCGACATGCGCCACCTGGCCGGTCGCATGGACGCCGGCATCGGTGCGCCCGGCCCCCGCCACTGTCACGTCCTCGCCGGAGAATTCCCGGATGGCGCTGACGATCTGGCCCTGCACCGACTGGCCATAGCTCGCCGCCTGCATCTGCCAGCCGAGATAGGCCTCGCCGTCATACTCGATGGTCAGCTTGTAGCGCGGCATGGCGCTGATGCTAGCCGAGTATCGTGCCCGCGCCGAGCTTGGCTCCGCGCAGGAAGTCCGCCGCCACCATCGCCTTCGAACCGGCGCGCTGGACCTCGACCAGCTGAACGGCTCCCTCGCCACAGGCGATCGTCAGAGCCTCGTCCAGCAGGGTTCCAGGCGTGCCAACGGCCGCGACGCGCTTGGCCCGCAGCACCTTGACCCGTTCCTTGCCCTTGCCGAGATCGGCCTCGAACCAGGCGCCCGGGAACGGCGACAGGCCACGGATCAGATTGTGGACCTCGGCCGCCGGCCTGGACCAGTCGATCCGGGCTTCCGCCTTGTCGATCTTGGCGGCATAGGTGACGCCGTCCTGCGCCTGCGCCACAAAGCCGAGCGAACCACGCTCGAGTGCGGCCAGTGCGCGCACCATCAGATCGGCACCGAGCCCGCTCATTCGGTCGTGCAGGTCCTGCGCGGTCATGTCCGGGCTGATCGCGATCTTCTCGACCATGCCGACCGGCCCGGTATCCAGACCTTCGTCCATCTGCATCACCATGACGCCTGTCTCGGCATCGCCCGCCATGATGGCGCGCTGGATGGGAGCAGCGCCGCGCCAGCGCGGCAGGAGCGAGCCGTGGAGGTTGAGGCAGCCGAGTGCAGGCGCCTCCAGAACCTCCTTCGGCAGGATCAGCCCATAGGCAACCACCACAGCGACGTCGGCGCCGAGGCTCGCGAAAGCCTGCTGCGCCTCGGCGGCCCTGAGCGTCTTCGGCGTGAACACGGGAATGCCGAACCGGTCGGCCAGCTGGTGCACCGGCGTCTTCATTTCCGCCATGCCGCGGCCAGCCGGTTTCGGCGCACGGGTATAGACGGCGACGACCTCGTGGCCCTGCCCGATGATCTCGGACAGCGTGGGCACGGCGAAATCCGGCGTGCCCATGAAGATGACGCGCAAGCTCACGCGCCCGCCTCGCGCTTCGCCTGCTTGGTGAACTTCTTGATCACCCGCTCGCGCTTCAGCCGCGAGATGTAGTCGATGAACAGCACGCCGTTCAGATGGTCGACCTCGTGCTGCACGCAGGTGGCGAGAATTCCGTCGCAGTCGAGCGCAACGCGCTTGCCGTCGAGGTCGAGGAACTCCACCGTGCAGCGCGCCGGGCGCTCCACGTCCTCGTAATATTCGGGGATGGAGAGGCAGCCTTCCTCATAGACGTTGAGCTCTTCCGAACGCCAGGTGATCTCCGGATTGATCAGCACGATCGGCGTCTTCGGCTCGTCCTTGCGGGCGATGTCGATGGTGACCAGGCGCTTCGGCACGGCGATCTGGATCGCGGCCAGCCCGATGCCGGGCGCCTCGTACATGGTTTCCAGCATGTCGTCGGCGAGCTTGCGGATGTCCCGTGTGACCTCGGCCACCGGCTCGCTCACCAGCTTCAGCCGGGGGTCGGGAATGCAGATGATCTCGCGGAGCGCCATGGAACGGGTCTTCTGAAGCGGGGTCGCCGGCCTCGCGGGCCGTTGTTGGGCCTGAGTTAAGCGTCCGGCGGGGCGGGGTCAATGTTGTGGGGGCGGAAGGAGGGGCGGTGGGCGGGGCACACGAACCCTTCACCCGCCCCTGGAGGGAGAGGGTCGGCGGCCAAAGGCCGACGGGGTGGGGTGGCATAGCGGCGGTGGGTTGTCACCTCACCCCACCCCGATCTCGCTCACGCTCGATCGACCCTCCCCCTCCAGGGGAGGGTGAAAGGTCGCGTCGATTGCTCCGCCAAGCTCACATCGCCTTCAAGAGCGCCAGCAGGCGTAGTCGATCGGGCTCGCTCAAGCCCGCCGTGGCGCGCGCCTCGTGCTCGGCCACCACCGCCTTGGCGCGCACCAGCAAGTCCGTGCCGGCCGGTGTCAGCATCAGCGCGTGGCTGCGCCGGTCGACTTCGGAGCGGGTGCGGCGAGCGAGCCCGCGGGCTTCGAACTCGTCCATCATCGCGACGAAGTTCGGCCGCTGGATGCCGAGGCCGGCGGCGATCTCGCGCTGGCTGCGTCCGGGATTGGCCTCGATCAGCAGGAGCGCCGAGAACTGCGCCGGCCTGAGCGCCAAGGGCTCGAAAGACCGGATGAAATCCTCGAAGACCCTCAGCTGGGCGCGGCGCAGCACATAGCCGACAAGACCGGGCAACATGCCGAAATCGAGCGTTTCCGCGCCGTCTTTCGCGTCTGCGGCCACGCGCGGCTTGCGGCTTGGTGTCACCATGATCATTCTGCCTGGCCGATGGTCGTTTCGGTTGATCCCATGTTCAAAATAGTTATAGTCTATATCTAATTCATAAGAAACCCTCGGGAGGGGGCATGCCAGCGTTCCAGACGGGCGGCCTTATGCCGCCCAATCCCCGGTCGGGGGGCGCCACGCCATGGATCTGACCATCATCCTGTTCCTCGTGCAGGACGGTGTCACCAATGGCGCCATCTATGCCCTGCTCGGCCTCGCGCTTGTGCTGGTCTTTGCCGTCACGCGGGTGATCTTCGTGCCGCAGGGCGAGTTCGTCGCCTATGGCGGCCTGACCTTCGCCCTGCTGGAAGCCGGCCGCATGCCAGGCACGGCCTATATGGCGCTGGCCTTCGGGGTCGCGGCCTTCGTGTTCGAACTGGTCTCGCGCCGCCGTGTTCTGGAGCCTGCCAAGGTCGCGCGCGATGCCGCCTTCACGCTCGGCCTGCCGCTTCTCGTGCTGGCCGCCACCAAAGTGTCGCTGTCGCTGGGTGGCGGATCGCTGGTCAATCTGGCGCTGACCATCGCCATCGTCGCCCCCATCGGCCCCTATCTCTACCGCGTCGCGTTCCAGCCGATCGCCGATGCCTCCGTGCTGGTCCTGCTGATCGCGGCTGTGGCCGTCCATCTCGCCATGACTGGCATCGGCCTTGTCTTTTTCGGCCCCGAAGGCCTGCGCGCGCCGCCGCTGTCGGGCGCGGTCCTGCCGGTCGGACCGATCGTCGTCACCGGGCAGAATCTGGCGATCTACGCCATCACGATCCTGCTGATTGTCGCGCTCTGGCTGTTCTTCAACCACACGCTCGCCGGCAAGGCCTTGCGCGCCACCGCCATCAACCGCACGGGTGCGCGCCTCGTCGGCATCCGGCTGGGGCTGTCTGGCCACATCGCCTTCACACTCGCCGCCATCATCGGCGCGGTGTCCGGCGTGCTCATCGTGCCGATGACCACGCTCTATTACGACACCGGCTTCTTCGTCGGCCTGAAGGGCTTCGCCGCAGCCATCATCGGCGGTCTCGTCAGCTATCCGCTGACGGCCGCGGCGGCCATCGTCGTCGGCACGGTGGAATCCTTCGCCTCGTTCCATGCGAGCGCGATGAAGGAGGTCATCGTCTTCACCCTGCTCATCCCGGTCCTGCTGTGGCGCTCGCTCGCCTCGCCCCATTCCGACGACGAGGAGGAGTGACATGCGCCGCGCCGCCATCCCCCTCTTTGCCCTCGTCCTGGCGCTGGTGCCGCTCATTCCCGGCATCTCGTCGTTCTGGATTACGCTGCTCGACAATATCGGCCTGGCGGCCCTGGTCGCCATGGGCCTCGTCCTGCTCACCGGCGTCGGCGGGCTCACCTCCTTCGGACAGGCCGCCTTCTGCGGCTTCGCCGCCTATACCTCCGCCGTTCTGACCACCCAATACGGCTTCAATCCCTGGGCGACCCTGCCTTTCGCGCTCGCCGTCACCGGCCTTGCCGCCGTCATCCTCGGCCTAGTGACCGTGCGCCTCTCGGGCCACTTCCTGCCGCTCGGCACCATCTGCTGGGGCTTCAGCCTCTATTACGTCTTCGCCAATATCGAGATGCTCGGCCGCCATGACGGCATTTCCGGCATCCCGCCGCTGTCACTGTTCGGCTATTCGCTGATCGATCCGCGCGCGGTCTATTACGTCATCTGGGCCTTCGTCATCGCGGCGGCGCTGATCACCGCGAACCTGCTCGATTCCCGCGAAGGCCGCGCCATCCGCGCGCTGCGCGGCGGACGGGTCGCGGCTGAGGCCTTCGGGATCAACCCTGCCTGGGTCAAGCTCAAGGTCTTCGTCTATGCGGCCCTGCTGGCGGGCCTCTCCGGCTGGCTCTATGCCCATGTCCAGCGCGCCGTGAACCCGACACCCTTCGGCATCAACCCCGGCATCGAATATCTGTTCATGGCGGTGCTTGGCGGCGCCGGCCAGGTCTGGGGCGCGGTCATCGGCGCCGGTCTGGTCGTGATGCTCAAGGATGCGCTTCAGCGCATCGTTCCGGTCGTGTTCGGCACGTCCTTCCCGCTCGAGACGGTGGTCTATGGCGTGGCGCTCATCGTCATCCTGCAGGTGGCGCGCGAGGGGCTGTGGCCGCGGCTTGCAGCCCTCGTACCGCCGGCCCCGCCGCCGGATGTCGATCTTGCCGCCGAGCCGCTACCCGTCCGGACGCGCAGTGCGGCGACCCCGATCCTGTCGCTCGATCGCGCCCGCAAGGCCTTTGGCGGTCTTGTCGCGGTGAATGACGTCTCCTTCGCCGTCGAGCGTGGCGATATCGTCGCGCTGATCGGGCCGAACGGCGCGGGCAAGAGCACCACCTTCAATCTCATCACCGGGGTGCTTGGCCTCACATCGGGCTCGGTGACATTTGCCGGCCAAAAGATAGCCGGCATAGGACCTCAGGCCATTGCGAGCCTCGGCATTGCGCGCTCGTTCCAGCACGTGAAGCTGCTGCCGGAGATGAGCGTGCTCGACAATGTCGCGCTTGGCGCCCATCTGCGCGGCTCCCAGGGCTTCCTTGCCGGGCTGTTCCGGCTGGATCGCGCCGAGGAGCGGCGACTCAAGGCCGAAGCAGCCCGCCAGATCGCCCGCGTTGGCCTCGCCGAGCACATGCACAAGCCGGCGGGATCGCTGGCGCTCGGCCAGCAGCGCATCGTCGAGATCGCCCGCGCGCTG
This sequence comes from Phreatobacter aquaticus, assembly GCF_005160265.1. Taxonomy (NCBI): domain Bacteria; kingdom Pseudomonadati; phylum Pseudomonadota; class Alphaproteobacteria; order Hyphomicrobiales; family Phreatobacteraceae; genus Phreatobacter; species Phreatobacter aquaticus. The sequence goes on from NZ_CP039865.1 coordinate 1,518,963, forward strand.
GCACTCGATCCCGAACTGCTGCTCCTCGACGAACCTGCGGCGGGGCTCCGCCATTTCGAGAAGACGGCCCTCGCCGATCTCCTGCGCCAGCTAAAAGGCGAGGGCGTCTCGGTCCTGCTGGTCGAGCATGACATGGGCTTCGTGATGAACCTCACCGACCACATCGTCGTGCTGGATTTCGGCACCCGCATCGCCGAGGGGCCGCCCGCCATCATCAAGAAGGACCCGGCCGTGCTTGCCGCCTATCTCGGAGCCGCCGAATGACCGCGCTGCTCAGCCTTCGCGATCTCTCGGTCTCCTATGGCCATGTCGATGCGGTTTCCGGCGTCACCGTCGAGGTGGGCAAGGGCGAGATCGTCACCGTCATCGGCGCCAATGGGGCCGGCAAGAGCACGCTGCTCAATGCCGCCATGGGCCTCTTGCCGGCGTCGGGCGAGATCCATTTCGAGGGCCGGGATATCGGCCCCATCGAGGCAGAGGATCGCGTCGGGTTGGGACTATGTCTCGTCGCCGAGAAACGCGAACTCTTTGCCTCCATGAGCGTCGAGGACAATCTGGTGCTCGGTGCCTTCCGCGTGGCCCGCGCCGAGGCGGCCCGCGCGCTGCAGGAAGTGTTCGACCGGTTCCCGAGGCTTCTGGAGCGGCGCAAGCAGATGGCCGGCACCCTGTCCGGCGGTGAGCGCCAGATGCTCGCCATGGGCCGCGCGCTGATGAGCCGGCCGCGCCTCCTGATGCTGGACGAGCCGAGCCTCGGCCTCGCGCCGAAGATCGTCGCGGACATCTTCGCGATCATCGCCGACCTGCGCGCCGCCGGCACCGCCATCCTGCTGGTCGAGCAGAATGCCCGCGCGGCGCTGGCCGCCGCAGACCGCGCCTATGTCATGGAGCTCGGGCGCATCAGCCTGGAAGGCAAGGCGGCGGAGCTCGCCAAGGACAGCCGGATCGTCGAGAGCTATCTGGGTCTCGGCTAACCAGCGCGAGCCGGAACCATTCGAGCAACCATCGGTTGCCTCTCCGTGCTGTAGCCGGGGAGGCAAGCCATGACCCATTTCATGATGACGACCAATCTGAGGATCGCGATCCTGATCTTCATGATGACGCAAGGCGTGCTGTTCGGCATCGGCGCCGTCACCATCCTGTCGATGCCCTACCTGTCCGAGCGTGCCTGGGAGCTGTTTCCCTGGATGGTAGCCGCCAGCTTCGTGATCGCCGCGCCGATCGCCTGGCTGATCGCGCCGATGTTGCGCGCCCGTTACGAGATGCGCAGCCGGGCGCCCAGCATCTGAGTTCTCTGGCGTGGATGGCCACGAGGAGGCCAGAGCGGCTTCACTCTCCCCTGGAGCGGGAGGGTCGGCGACCGCAGGTCGACGGGGTGGGGTGACAGCAGCCCAACCTCACATTCACCCCACCCCGATCTCGCTTGACGCTCGATCGACCCTCCCCCTCCAGGGGAGGGTGGGAAGTGGCGCGGCTGAGCTCACGTCTCAGCTCGGCAGTCCCACATAGTTCTCGGCCATCGATGTCATCGCGGCTTCGGAGGACACGAGGTAGGCGAGATCCGTCTCCTGGATCTTCTGGTCGAACGGCGTCTGGTCCGGGAAGCGGTGCAACATGGTGGTCATCCACCACGAGAACCGGACCGCCTTCCAGATGCGCGCCAGCGCCCGTCCGGAATAGGCTTCCAGCGCCGCATCCGACTTCTCGTGATAGTGCTCGATCAGCCCCTGCGAGAGATAGCGCACGTCGCTGACCGCGAGGTTCAGCCCCTTGGCCCCGGTCGGCGGCACGATATGGGCGGCGTCACCCACCAGGAACATCCGGCCGAAGCGCAGCGGCTCGGCCACGAAGGAACGCAGCGGCGCGATCGACTTCTCGAACGATGGGCCCGTGGTGATGGCGGCGGCCGTCTCCGGATCGACGCGCAGGCGCACCTCATCCCAGAAGCGCTGGTCCGACCAGTCCTCGACGCGGTCGGTCAGCGGGCACTGGACGTAATAGCGACTGCGGGCGTTGGACCGCATGGTGCACAGCGCGAAGCCGCGCGGCGAATTGGCATAGACCAGTTCGTGGTCGACGGGCGGCACTTCCGCCAGAATGCCCAGCCAGCCGAACGGATAGACCCGCTCGAAGGTCTGGATCGAGCGCTCCGGCACGCTCGCCCTTGAGACACCGTGATAGCCGTCGCAGCCGGCGATGAAATCGCAGTCGATCTCGTGGGTGACGCCGTCCTTCACATAGGTGACGCGCGGATGGGCGCTGTCGAAATCGTGCGGCGCCACCGCCTCGGCCTCGTAGACGGTCGTGGCGCCGGAAGCCTTGCGCGCATCCATCAGGTCGCGGGTCACCTCGGTCTGGCCGTAGATCATCACGGTCCGGCCGCCGGTGGTGCCGGAGAGATCGATCCGGTGTTTCTCGCCGTTGAAGGTCAGCGCCAGCCCATGATGAACGAGACCCTCGCGGCGCATCCGCTCGCCGACGCCCGTGGCATCGAGAAGGTCGGTGGTGCCCTGTTCCAGAAGTCCGGCGCGCACGCGGGCCAGGACATAGTCCGGCGCCCGGTTCTCCAGGATGACATTGTCGATGCCGGCTCTGGTTAGGATCTGCCCGAGCAACAGGCCGGAAGGGCCGGCCCCAATGATCACGACCCGGGTGCGCGTCTTGCTCATGCTGGTTCTATGTCCGAGGTCAGAAAGGGAAAGGGCCCGGCCTGGCGCCGGGCCCTGCTGCTCGTCAGGAGGCGGAGCCCGGCACCAGCGCCCAATTGCCGTCCTTCACCGTGATCAGCACGCGGGCGCGATCGTCCACGCCATAGCGATCGGTGGCGGTGAAGTTGAACACGCCCTGGCTCGCGATGATGTCGCGCTCGGTCAGCATGGCCTGGCGGATCGCCTCGCGGAATTCCTGCGTGCCCGGCTTGGCGGTCTTCAGCGCCACCGGAACGGTCCGCTTCAGCACCTCCCAGGCGTCGAAGATATGCGCGCCGAACTGGGTGCGCGTGTCCTTGCCATACTTGCCCTCATAGGCATTCACGTAAGCCAGGCCCGGCGCCTTGACCTGGGCCGTCGCCGGCAGCAGCTCCGGCGCAATCACCGGGCCGGACGCCATGATGACGCCTTCCGCCGCGCGGCCGGCGATGCGGATGAAGTCACGCGTCACCGCGCCATGGGTCTGGTAGATCGGCCCGGTGAAGCCGCGCTCGCGCAGCGCGATCTGCGGCAGCGCCGCACCCGTTCCGGAGGCCGCCACCAGCACCGCATCGGGGCGGGTGGAAACGAGCTTCAGCGCCTGGCCGGCAACGGATGTGTCGGCGCGCGCATAGCGCTCATCGGCGGTCAGGCGGATGCCGGCCGGCTCGGCCTGGGCCTTGAACTCGCGCAGCCACAGGTCGCCCCAGGAATCGGAGAAGCCGATCATGCCGACCGTTTTCACATTGGTGCGCTTCATGTGGTCGAACAGGCCCTTCGCCATCAGCGCAACCGGCTGCGGCATGACCACGCTCCACTTCTCGCGGCCCGGCTGGATCGGGATCGGCGCGAAGGAGAAATGTGGCACATTGGCCTCGAAGGCGACGTTGGACACGGCGATGCCCGGCGGCGTCGTGGACGAGCCCATCAGCACGTCGGCCTTGTCCTCGGCGACGAAGCGGCGGGCATTGGTGGTGGCAGCCGTCGGGTCGCCGGCATCGTCGAGCACGATGGCCTTGACCTTCAGCCCGCCGATCTCGGGCGAGAGCAGCTCCACCATGTTGCGGATCGGCACGCCGAGCGCGGCCGCCGGGCCAGTGACCGAGATGGTGATGCCGATGGTGATTTCGGATGTCTGCGCCGAGGCGCGGCCGATGAGGCCGGCGACGCCGAGCGCGGTGCCGCCGAGGAGTGTGCTGCGTCGTGTCAGGATGGTCATGTCGTTCTCCCTTGGGTTGGACTGGACCGCTTGGCGCGGTCTCGTTGTTCGGTGATGTCAGGCTGTCTGAAAGGCGTCGATGATCTCTTGCGGAATGGACGTGCCCTTGATGCCGCCGGTGTCGGGATCGCGCCGCACCAGCACCCGCGTCTCGAAGCCCTCGATCGCCAGCGTCTCGCCCTTCAGCACGCGATGCTCGACATCGAAACTCGACCGCCTGAATTCGGCAATCCGGCTTTCGATGATGATCTCGTCGCCGAATTTCGACGGCACGAGAAACTTGGCACGGGTATCGACCATTGGATAGCCCACCACCTCGAAGCGCTTGAGCATGGCGGGCTTGGGAAAGCCGGCGGCGCCGAACAGATGGGCGGTGGCGGCATCGAACATGCCGAAATAGCGCGGATACCAGACGATGCCGGCGGGGTCGCAATCGCCCCATTCGATCATCACGGTCCGGCGGTTGACGAGGCTCATGGGGTCACCGTGCGCTCATGTTTTCGACGAGCATGGCAATGCCCTGACCGCCGCCAATGCAGGCCGAGGCAATGCCGTAGCGCAGGCCGTTGCGCTTCAGTTCGCGGGACACTGTCACCGCGAGGCGAATGCCCGTTGCCGCCAGTGGATGGCCGATGGCGATCGCACCACCATTGACGTTGAACTTGTCCTCGTCGATCCCGAGCTCGCGGGCGCAGGCCATGGCCTGGGCGCCGAAGGCCTCGTTGATCTCGATCCGGTCGATATCGGCGAGGCTCAGGCCGGCTTTCGCCAGCAGCGCCTGGATGGCCGGCACCGGGCCGATGCCCATGATCTCGGGCGGCACGCCGACGCTTGCCGCAGCGACGATCCGCGACAAGGGCGACAGCCCGCGCGCCTTGGCGAAGGCGGCGCTCGCCACCACAGCCGCCGCTGCGCCATCGACCACTGCGGAGGAATTGCCGCCGGTCTGCACGCCGCCGAAGGCCGGGCGGATCTTCGCCAGCGCTTCCACCGAGGAGGGCCGGATATGGGTGTCGGCGGTGACATGGTCGCCGCGCTTGAGTTTGATGGCGCGCGGCTCGATACCGTCGCGGGCGAAGGTCTCGTCGGTCACCTCGACGATCTCGCCGGCCAGGAACCCGCTCTCCTGGGCTGCGACCGCACGCGCGAACGAGCGCGCCGCAAACTGATCGACTTCGGCCCGGCTGATCTGGTGTCGGCGGGCGAGGTTCTCGGCCGTGCCGCCCATGGCCACATTGGCGGCGGGATCGAGCAGCGCTTCCCAGAGGAAATCCTTGAACTCGACCTGGCCCATGCGGAAGCCGCCGCGATGGGTGTAGGCGGCGACCGGATTGCGGCTCATCGATTCCGCGCCGACGCACAGCGCCGCGTCCGCCCGGCCGAGCTGCACCGCATCGGCGGCCTGGCTGAGCACTTCGATGCCGGTGCCGCAGACCCGCTGCACCAGATGAGCCGGCACCTCGATGGGCACGCCGGAATAGAGCCCGACATGGCGCGGCAGCATGTAGGCGTCATAGCTCGCCTGGGCCATCGAGCCGCAGATGACCGTGCCGATCGCCTCGCCCTCGATGCCGGTCTTCTTCAGGACCTCGCGGCCGACCTTGATGCCGAGATCGATCGGCGAGACGAGGCCGAGCGCGCCATTGTAGTCGACGAAGGGCGTGCGGACGCCGTCCACCAGAACGACATCGGTCCAGGAAGCGGTGACGGCACGGGGAGGGGACTGGCTCATGTGGCTTGGCTCGCAACGAGGATGTGGGGCAGTGGCGGGTCGGCATAGAGTTCGGCGACGAGGCCTGCGCGATGGTCCAGCATGGCGCGCTGGTTGATCGAGCCCTTGTCGGTGATCTCGCCGCGATCGATGGAGGGGGCCGCATCGAGAATGACGGCGCGTGTCACCCGCGTGGCCGAGCCGGTCGCCGTCCGCGCAAGTGCGTCGAGCTTCGTCTGCAGCATCTGGCGCAGTGCGGGATCAGCGGCGATGGTCTTCAGGTCATTTGCCGGAGAAAGATTGGGGCAGGCGTCCCGCACACCCTCCAGATCGAGGATCAGGATGGCGCTGAGATCGTCACGGTCGATGCCCGCCAGCACCACATCGCGGACCAGCGGCTCCAGGGCTGTCACCACGCGTGCGCGCATTGGGCCGACGCTCACCCAGGTGCCCGTGGCGAGCTTGAAGTCCTCGGCGATCCGGCCGTCGAAGTCGAAGCCGCGGCCGAAATCGTTGGGGTCCACCGGCTTCAGAGCATCGCCAAATTTGTAGAACCCCTCCTCGTCGAAGGCTGCCGCGGTCGCTTCCGGCTGCCGCCAGTAGCCGGGCGTGACGTTCGGCCCCCGCACGCGAACCTCCAGCTTGGCGCCAGACGGCACCAGCTTGATCTCGTTGCCGGGGACGGGCAGGCCGACATGACCGGAGCGGCTGGTCTCCGGCGTCACCGACATGGAGAAGGGTGCCGTTTCGGTCGAGCCGAGGCCGGTCAGCATGGGAATGCGATGGCCGGTTTCCATCACCGCGATCTCGTCGAGCGCGCGCCAGACGTGGCTCGCCAAGGATGCGCCGGCAAAGAACATGCAGTGCAGGCGGGCGAAGAACGAGCGCCGCAGGACCTCGTCCGTGCGCAGATGGGCGACCAGCGATTCATAGCCCTTGGGCACGTTGAAATAGACGGTTGGAGCAATCTCGCGGAGATTGCGGACGGTCGCCTCGATGCCGCCCGGCACCGGCTTGCCGTCGTCGATATAGAGCGAGCCGCCGTTGAAGATGGTCAGGCCGACATTGTGGTTGCCGCCGAATGTGTGGTTCCACGGCAGCCAGTCGACGATGACAGGCGGCTCGTCCTTCAGGAAGGCCAGCGTCTCGCGCAGCATGACCTGGTTGGCCGAGAGCATGCGCTGGGTGTTGATCACCGCCTTTGGCACGCCGGTGGAGCCGGAGGTCAGCAGGAACTTGGCGATCGTGTCGGGACCGGTCGCGGCATGGGCAGCCGCCACCGCCGGACCATCGACTTCGCGCAGCAGGGCGGCGAGCGGCGTCACCGGCCGGACGCCGGCCTGGCCGCGAGACGCGACCACCTCGATATCGGTCGCAACAGCGTCGTTGAGCGCGCCGGCATAGTCGTCCGCATCCTCGACATAGACCAGGCCTGGGGTAAGCAGCGCTATCGCATGCTTCAGCTTGCCGTGATCCTTAGAGACCAGCGAATAGGCCGGCGAGATCGCGCAATAGGGCACGCCGGCATGCAGCGCCGCCAGCGCCAGCAGCGCGTGATCGACCGAATTGCCGGACAGGATCGCCAGCGGCCGCTCGGCACTCAGCCCGCGCTTCAGCAGCGCCGTGCCCAGCGACAGAACCACCGGCAGGGCCTCGCCATAGGTTACCGAGCGCCAGCCGTCATTGGCCTTCCGCTCGGCCACGAAGACGCGGTCGGGCGCGGTCTCCGCCCAGTGAACGAACAGGTCGCTCAACCGGTCGGGATAGGGGCTGAGCGGCGCACAGGGGCGCACGATCACTGTGCCATCGGCCCGTCTCTCGACGTCCACGGTCGTGCCGCCGAAGCGGATCGGGCGCAAAGGATGCGCGGTCACGGCATTCATGCCGCTTCTCCTCCCTGGTGGTCTTCACCGCGCCTTCTTGGATGAGGCGCTTGCGAAACGTGCGGTCAGGCCGGGCGGACCTTGCCGGCCTTCTTGGCGAGAAAGTCCTGGATCCGGGTCTTGGCCTCGCCATCGGCCTGCGCGACGGCGGCCATCAGCGATTCCATCAGGAGGCCCGTCTGCGGGTCGGCCTCCGCGATGCGCGGCAGGGCCTGCACCACGGCGAAATTGGTCATCGGCGCGTTGGTGGCGATCTTTGCGGCGAGGTCGAATGCGGTCGAAAGGCCCTGGCCCTCGTCGACCAGATATTGCGAGAAGCCCAGGGCCACACCCTCCTCGGCGCGGTAGGTTCGTCCCGTCAGCATCATGTCGGCCATGCGCGCCGCGCCAACCAGCCGCGGCAGCCGCATCGACCCGCCACCGCCGACGAAGATGCCACGCTGGCCCTCGGGCAGGGCGTAGAAGGTGGAGGCTTCAGCCACGCGGATGTGACAGGCGCAGGCAAGCTCCAGCCCACCGCCGATCACCGCGCCCTTCAGCGCGGCCACCACCGGCACGGGTGCGAACTGGATGCGGTCGAACGTGCGGTGCCACATGCGCGAATGCATCACGCCTTCGGTGACGTCGCGGGTGGTCAGCTCGGACAGGTCGAGACCCGCGGAGAAATGGTCGCCGATGCCATGGATGACCGCGACGCGAATGCCGTCGGGAATGGCAGAAAAGCAGGCCTCCAGGGCAAGCACGGTGGCGTCGTCCAGCGCGTTGCGCTTGTGCGGCCGGTTGATGCCGATGCTCAGCACCGGCCCCTTCAGCTCGACGAGCAGCGGCTGGGTAACAGGGCGGGCGGCAGCGGCCTGCGGCATGGTCCGGACTCCGTGAGATAATGATTATATACGATAACTAATTTGCGAGGCAAGCCTCCGCATGGCCGATGAGAATGTGTGCGTCTTAACGGCCCATTCAGCATTAACGGCTCACCTAAGGGTATCTCGAAACCGCCGAGCCCTCTCTGCAGCAGCCGGATGTCCCATGCGCCTCCCCAAGCCAAGCCTCAGCCATCGGCTCTATGCCTTGCTCGCACTGTTCGTCCTGTCATGCTGCGCCATCGTCGGGCTTCAGCTGGTCGAGCTCAGGGACAACCTGACACGCCAGAAGGAAGTGGAGCTCAGCCACCTCGTCGAGATCGCCCTGTCGGTCGCCAAGGAGGAGCACGCTCTGGCCGCCAAGGGGCAGGGCACCGATGCTGAGGCGCGCACCCGTGCCGCCGAGCGCATCGCGGCGCTGCGCTACGGGTCCAACGACTATTTCTGGATCAATGATCTGCAGGCGCGGATGATCATGCATCCGATCCGCCGCGACATGAACGGTCAGGACCAGTCCGCCTTCCAGGATCCGAACGGCAAGCGCATCTTCGTCGAGTTCGCCCGCGTCGTCCGTGAGAAGGGCCAGGGCTTCGTCGACTACATGTGGCCGAAGCCCGGCGCCACCGCGCCGCAGCCCAAGCTCTCCCACGTGGTCGGCTTCCAGCCCTGGGGCTGGGTCATCGGCACCGGCGTCTATGTCGACGATCTTCAGGCCCAGGTCTGGAGCGCGGCGAAGCAGGGTCTGGGCATTGTCGCGGGCATCGTGCTGCTCGCAGGCCTGATCTTCTGGAAGACCGCCCGCGGCATCTCGCTGTCGATCAGCGGCATGACGTCGACGATGAACCGGCTGGCGGCTGGCGATCTGGCCGTCGAGACGCCGGGGCTGACGCGGCGCGACGAGATCGGCGCCATGGCGGCGGCCGTCGAGGTGTTCAAGCAGAATGCCGTCGAGCGCGAAGCCCTTGAGGTCCAGGCCAAGGAGGCCGAGGCTGACAAGGTCGCCTACAATGCCAGGCTGAGCACCATGCTCGAGACCTTCAAGGTGTCCGTCGAGGGCGTGCTGGGTGCGACCAATGCGACGGTCGGCGAACTCGGTGCCTCCTCGGAGGCTTTGACCTCCATCGCCAATGACGCGATCGCCCGCGTCGGCGAGGCCGAGGCGGCCTCCGCCAACACGTCCGGCAGCATGCAGAGCGTGGCCGCGGCCTCGGAAGAGCTCGCCACCTCCATCGAGGACATCACCGCCAAGGTTGGCGAGGCCTCCGATATCGTCGGTCGGGCCCGCGAGGTGACCAGCACCTCGGTGGAGCAGATCCGCGCGCTGGCCGAGGCCGGCCAGAAGATCGGCAATGTCGTGGGCCTCATCCAGGCGATCGCGGCGCAGACCAATCTCCTGGCGCTCAATGCCACCATCGAGGCGGCGCGTGCCGGCGAGGCGGGCCGCGGCTTTGCTGTCGTCGCCCAGGAGGTGAAGCAGCTCGCAGGCCAGACCGCCAACGCCACCAGCGAGATCGCCGGTCATGTCACCGGCATCCAGAAATCCACCGAAGCGGCGGTCGCGACCATTGAGCAGATCGCCCGCACCATGGGCGACGTGGCAGCCATCACCGATGGCATCGCCGAGGCGGTCGAGAGCCAGTCGCTGGCAACCCGCGAGATTTCGTCCAGCGCTCAGGTCGCGGCGGTTGGAACCGGCACCTTGAGCGAGAGTGTCGCCCGGGTGACCACCATCGTCGAACAGACGACGGAGACGGCGGAGACGGTGCGCACCCGCTCGGGCCATCTGCAGGATCAGTCACAGAAGTTGTCGGAAGAGGTGCGCGACTTCCTGCATGCCCTGCGCTCCGGTCCGCTCGACCGGCGCAAGGAGCGCTCGGCGGACTTCGCTGGTCCTGATCGTCGCAAGCGGGCCTGATCTCGGAGCGACACCTCTCTCCTGTTCCGGGATCGCTCCGGCGCATCCCCTGAAATCGTTGGAGAATTTCCCGGCGCGGCGGAGCGACAGATCGCTCTGACCGCGCCGGTTCTGTTATGCGCGGGCGCCGATTGACAGGCTGATGAAACGCTTCGTACAGTTCAATATATCGGAACGTTGTTCCAAATAGTGGAACTTTTATGAGCCTCGCCAACGCGGCTGCCGTCCTCCATTGGCTGAAGCGCGACCGCCGCGATGTGGCGGTGGGTGAATTGTCGACGGCCATGGGCTGGCCGAAGAGCTCATCGTCCCGCCTGCTCAAGGACATGGCGCGGCTTGGCCTCCTGGAGCGCGACGAGGCGACCCGCCGTTACCGCGCCGGTCTGCTCATGCTCGAACTCGGCCGGCAATATTCCGCAGGCGAGCCGCTTCTCGAGGCCGCCGATGCGGAACTGCAGGAGATCACCCGCCAGACCGGCTATTCGACCGGGATCTCGATGCTCGACGGTACCGATATTGTGGTGCTGAGGAGCCGGCCCGGCACCCATCCGCTGCGGGTGGTGACGCCGCCCGGCACGCGCGGTCCGGCCGCCGCCAACTCGACCGGCCGGGTCCTGCTGGCCCGGTTGCCCGACGATGAGATCCGCCGCCGGTTCACGCCCTTTCCGGCCCCGCCGCGGCCCAATGCGCCGGGCGATGTCGCCGACCTCATGGCCCGGGTGCAGAAGGCGCGTGTGCTCGGCTTTGATGAGTCCAACGACGAGTCGCTGGCCGGTCTCTGCGGCATCTCTGTCGCCATCGGCGAGCAGAGCCATGGGCTCGGTTACGCGCCCTATATCGCCTTCTCGGCTGCCCAGCTCGAGCCCGGAGAGCGCCGCCGGCTCGCAGCCATGCTGGTCGACATGGCAGCGCGGCTGTCAGAGCGCTTCGGCGACGTGCGCCCGGCACCGCCTTTGCAAAGGCGGGCCCATGGCTGACGTTCTACGCCCCCGCCGCACCGCCGTATCGCCGATCGCCTGGGCGCTTGGCCCGGCCATTCTGCTGTTCATCATCTTCTTCATCATGCCCTTCGGCACGATGGCGCTGCTGTCGTTCCTGAGCGGCAACCCCGCCAACAACCCGAACGTCTTCTTCACGACCCGGCATTATGAGCGCTTCTTCGGCGACTCGCTCTATTTCGAGGCATTGGTGGCGACGCTGCGCATCGGCGTGATCACCACGCTGGCCTCGTTGCTGATCGGCTACCCGCTCGCCCACTGGATGGCGCGCATCCCCTCCAGGCTTGGCCATGCGCTTCTGCTCATGGCGGTCATTGCCCCCATGCTCACCGGCATCGTGGTGCGCACCTTCGCCTGGATGACGCTGCTGCAGGACCGCGGCGTCATCAATCAGACCCTGATGGCCTGGGGACTGACGAACGAGCCCATCCGCCTGATGTACAACGAGTTCGGCACCATTCTGGCGCTAGTCCACATCTACGTGCCGTTCATGGTGCTGACGCTGACCGGCGTCATCGGCCGCATCGACGAGCGTCTGGAACAGGCGGCGCGCAACCTTGGCGCCAACCGCGTCCGCGCCTTCATCGAGGTGACCCTGCCGCTGAGCCTGCCGGGCATTCTCGCGGGCTCGCTGCTGGTCTTCGCGCTCTCGATCAGCGCCTATGTCACGCCGTTCCTGATGGGCGGGACTGACGTACTCACCCTGCCCATGCTGATCTACCAGCAGGTCGGCGCGAGCTTCAACATGGGCTTTGCCGGCGCGCTCGGTATCATCCTGCTTGGCGTCTCGCTGGTGGTGGTGATCGCCTACAACAACGTGCTCGGACGGTTCGCCGGCGGGGAGAAGATGGCATGAAGCGCCGCTTCGACCTTGGCAATGCCGCCTATTATACGCTGAACGGCGCGATCCTGACGTTCCTGCTGGCGCCGATCGCCATCGTCACGGTCTTCGCGCTCAATCCGACGCCCTACATCTCGTTTCCTCCGGTCGGCGTCACCTGGCGCTGGTTCGACAAGTTCCTGTCGAGCCCGGAATTCATGGACGCCTTCTGGCTGAGTTTTCGGGTGGCGCTGGCGGTGCTCGTTCTCTCCATGCTGATTGGCGGGCTCTGCGCATTGGCGCTGGCACGCGGCAACCTGCCGGGCGCGCGCCTCCTCACCGCCTTCTTCATGTCGCCGCTCATGCTGCCGGCGATCCTGACGGGCCTCGCACTGTTCCAGCTCTATCTGATCCTCGACATCGGCCGCCCGGTCTGGGGTCTGATCATGGGCCATACGCTCGTCGCGGTGCCCTATGTGCTGCGCACGACGCTGGCCGTGCTGCACAATTTCGACCGCCGGATCGAAGAGGCCGCCGCCGTCCATGGCGCAACGCCGACGCGGGTCTTCTTCGAGGTGACGCTGCCGCTGATCCAGCCCGGCGTGATGGCCGGCGGCATCTTCGCCTTCATCGTCTCCTTCGACCAGTTCCCGATCTCGCTGTTCCTGGTGCCGCCCAGAGGCGAGACGCTGCCGGTCGTCTTGTTCAACTACATGAAATTCGACCTGGATGGCGCCATCGCGGCGGCATCCATGGTGTCGATCCTGATGGCCGTCTCGGTGGTGGTGCTGCTCGAGAAGGTCATTGGCTTGAAGGCCTATGTGAAGCTGTGACGCCGAGACCCGACAGGAGGCTCCTCATGACTGCCAAGACCATGAATCGCAGAACTCTCATGAAGGCCGGCGCCGCCATGGCGACCGTGCTTGCCGCGCCTCACATCGCCAATGCCCAGGCGGCCACCCTCAAGATCACGACCTGGGGCGGCAAGTGGGGCGACATCATGAAGAGCGAGCTGCTGCCCGCCTTCGAGCGCGAGTTCAAATGCACGGTCTCGCCCGACCAGGCCTTCCCCTTCCTGCCCAAGCTGCAGGCAAGCCCGAAGTCGAACCCGATCTACGACGTGCTGCACGCCAATTCCAACGAGCAGTGGAAGGCGCTGGAAGAGGGCCTCGTCGAAGCCAAGTTCGACGCGAAGAACGTCCCCAACATCAAGGACGTCTACCCCTACGCCAACAGCGACAAGATGGTCGGTGTCTCGATCTTCACCTCGGCCATCGGCCTCGGCTTCCGCACCGACAAGGGTCTGGTCAAGCCGACCTCCTGGAAGGATCTCGCCGACCCGAAGCTCGCCGGACAGCGCGGCGGCTACATCATTCCGGTCAATTCGCTGGGCCAGGCCCATCTGATGATGCTCGGCAAGATCTATGGCCGCGGCTTCAACGATCTCGACGCAGCCTACAAGGCGCTGGAAGCGCTGAAGCCGATCAAGCTGTTCGACTTTACCGGGCAGATGGAAAAGGCGCTGCTCTCGGCGGAAGTGACCATGGGCGTCATCCATGACAGCGGCATCTATCGCTATGACAGCGGCACCGAGCCGGTCGACTTCGCCATTCCCACTGAAGGCGTGCTGTCGCTCGAGCAGGTCCTGACGGTGACGCCGGGCTCCAAGGTCAAGGAACTCGCCTACGCCTATGTCGATTACATGCTCCGTCCGGCGGTTCAGAAGCGGCTGGCGGAAGGCGTCTGGTACTCGCCGTCCAACACCAAGGTGCAGCTCGACGCCAAATATGACGCGAAGCTGTTCAACACGCCTGAGAAGGTCGCCAAGCTGATCCAGGTCGACTGGAAGTGGTATAATGCCCGCAAGGACGACATCGACCTGCGCGTTGCGCGCATCCTGAGGGGCTGATGTCGGCCATCACAACATCGCCGGCGTCGATCCGGCTGGATGCCGTGTCCAAGAGCTATGACGGCCAGTCCCTGGCCGTCGACGCGGTGACGCTGGACATCCAGCCGGGCGAATTTTTTTCTTTGCTCGGACCCTCCGGCTGCGGAAAGACCACGACGCTCAGAATGATAGCCGGCTTCGAAACTGTCGATGCCGGACGCATCCTCGTCGGTGACCGGGATGTCACCGACGTGCCGGTGCACAAGCGCGACATGGGAATGGTGTTCCAGTCCTATGCGCTCTTCCCGCATCGCACGGTCGCCGAGAACGTCGCCTTCGGCCTCAGGATGCGCGGTATCGACAAGGCCGAGATCGCCGAACGGGTGAAGGCGGCGCTCGCCCTGGTGGCTCTCACCGGCTACGAGGACCGTAAGCCCGGCCAGCTCTCGGGCGGCCAGCAGCAACGGGTGGCGCTGGCGCGTGCCACCGTCATCAAGCCGCCGGTCCTGCTCTGCGACGAGCCGCTGGGCGCGCTCGACCGCAAGCTCCGCCAGCAGATGCAGTTCGAACTGAAGCAGCTGCAGAAGGAGCTTGGCGTTACCCTGGTCTTCGTCACCCACGATCAGGAGGAGGCACTCGCCATGTCCGACCGGATCGCGGTGATGAATGCCGGCCGGATCGAACAGGTCGGCACGCCCGGCGAGATCTACGAGCGGCCGCGCACGCGCTTCGTGGCGGACTTCATCGGCGAGATCAACCTGATGGAAGACGCCGGCGGCAAGGCACTCGCCGTCCGCCCTGAGAAGATCGTGCTGGGTGCGGCGAGCGGCGCCCAGGTGTCGGGTCGGGTCGAAAGCGCCAACTTCCTCGGCGGCCAGACGCTCTACCGGATCATCACGGCTGACGGCCGGCAGATGCTGGCCAAGGAGACCAATGTCGGCGAGCGCCCCGTGCGCGCTGTCGGCGACGAGGTTGGGCTCTCGTGGAGCCCCGCCGATGCCGTTCACCTGGAGGCATGACCATGGCGCTCACCCTCGGCATTGCGACCATCGGCCAGGCGCCGCGCGACGACATCGCGGACCTGTTCGCGAGCTACGCCCCGGCTGGGACCAGGGTCATCCTCCGCGGTGCGCTGGACGGTCTGAGCGACGACGAGATCGCCGCCCGCCCACCGCTTTCGGGGGCCGACACGCTCTACACACGGCTGCGCGGTGGCCAGGACGTCAAGATCTCCAAGGCCCATGTCATCGAGCGCTCGCCGGCTGTCCTGGCCAAGCTTCGGGCCCATGGGGCCGACGCCATCGTCTATGCCTGCACCGGGGATTTCCCGCCGATGGAGGGCGATGCCGGGGTGCTGTTCCCATCGCGCGTGCTGAACGGCCTTGCCGCCGCCCTGCTGCCGCAGGGCCGGCTCGGCCTTCTGCTGCCGCTGGTCGAGCAGGGCGAGAAGCTCTCGGCCAAATGGGCGCGGCCCGGCCTTGAGATCGTCTTCGAGGCACTGAGGCCAAGCGCTGGCGCGGATGAGATCGCCGCCGCCGCGGCCCGCCTCAAGGCCAAGGCGCCCGATCTCGTGGCCATGGACTGCATGAGCTACACGCCGGCCACCAAGGCAGGCGTCAAGGACGTGCTGGGTGACGTGCCGACCATCCTCGGCATCACCGCCACCGCCCGCGTGCTCGACGAGATGCTGAGCTGACGCCTCAACCAACCCTTCAAGGCCGCGCCTTGCCGCGGCTGCCCACCCTTCCCTCGACTTGATCGCGGACGCCCATGACAGACCTGCGTGAACTCTCCATCGACGACATCGAATCGCTCTCGGTGGGGGCCTGGATCCTCGGCACCGGTGGCGGCGGCTCGTCCTATCTCGGCCTGCTCAACATGCGCGCCCTCTATGCCGAGGGCTACCGCGTCAGCCTGATGCAGCCGGCCGATCTTGCCGACGACGATTGGGTGGCTGCGGTCTCCAACATGGGCGCGCCGCTGGTCGGACAGGAGCGGCTGACCGACAGCCGCACCATCGCCCGCGCGGTCGATCTGATGGAGCGCCATACCGGTTACCGGTTCCGCGGGATCATGGCGCTGGAGATCGGTGGCGGAAACTCCATTCAGCCGCTGATGGCGGCAGCCCATCTCGGCCGCCCGGTGATCGATGCCGACATGATGGGCCGCGCCTATCCGGAAGCGCAGATGACCTCGGTGGCTGTCGGCGACCTGAAGCCCTATCCGCTCTCCACCGTCGACTGCCGGGGCCTTGAATCGGTTGTCGAGAAGGTACCGACCTGGAAATGGATGGAGCGGGTCAGCCGCAAGATCTGCGTCGAGTACGGCTCCATCGCCTCCACCTGCAAGGCGCCGCGCACCGGCCGCGAGGTCAAGGACTGGGGCATCCATGGCACCACGACCAAGGCGATCGAGATCGGCCACGCCGTGCGTGAGGCGCAGCGCCGTCACGAGGACCCGATTGCGGCCATCCTGTCGGTCGAGCCCGGCAAGGTGCTCTATCGCGGCAAGGTGATGGATGTGGAGCGCCGGGCAACCGAAGGGTTCCTGCGCGGCCGCACCCGTTTCGACGGCATCGATGAGTGGAAGTCGACCTCCATGGAGCTCGCCTTCCAGAACGAATGGATCGTCGCCTGGCAGGATGGTGAGCCGATCGCCATGTCGCCCGACCTCATCTGCGTGCTGGACAGTGTCACTGGCGAAGCCGTCGGCACCGAGACCATCCGCTATGGCCAGCGCGTCACCGTGATCGCGCTGCCCTGCCCGCCGGTCTTCATGACGCCGAAGGGCCTTCAGCATGTCGGCCCCCGGGCCTTCAACTATGACATCGAATTCAAGAGCGTGTTCGCATGAGACGGATTGGCATCGACGTCGGCGGGACCAATACGGACGCCGTCCTGATCGAAGACGGCAAGGTTACCGGCGCGGTCAAGGCGCCGACCACGGAGGACGTGACCTCCGGTATCCTGGACGCCCTGAAGCGCCTCGGCGCCACCGGCCTGCTCCAGGGCAAGAAGATTGATGCCGTGATGATCGGCACGACCCATTTCATCAACGCCGTGGTCCAGCGCAAGCATCTCTCGAAGGTCGCGGCGCTGCGTCTCGGCATGCCGTCGGGTGCTTCGCTGCCGCCCTTCTGCGACTGGCCGGGCGATCTCGCCACCCTGGTGCGCGGCGGCGTCTGGATGGTCGAGGGCGGTCACGAATATGACGGCCGGCCCTTCATGCCGCTCGACCGCGAGGCGGTGACCAATGCCGCTCGCGAGATGAAGGCAAAGGGCCTGAAGGCCGTCGCCATCTCCTCGGTCTTCTCGCCGCTCGACCCGAGCCACGAGCGCGAGGCGGCCGAAATCGTCGCGGCCGAAAACCCTGGCGCCATCATCACCTGCTCGTCGGACCTCGGCCGCATCGGCCTGCTGGAACGCGAGAATGCCGGCCTGCTCAATGCAGCGCTCGCCGATCTCGCCCGCGATACGATCGCCGCCTTCGACAAGGCGATCCGCGACAGCAAAATCGACGCACCGCTGTTCATCACCCAGAATGACGGCACAGTGGCCGAAGCCCATCAGGCGATGAAGCTGCCGGTCTATTCCTTCGCCTCCGGTGCGACCAATTCGATGCGCGGCGCTGCCTATCTCTCAGGACTCGACGACGCGATGGTCGCCGATGTCGGCGGCACCACCACGGATATCGGCCAGCTCAAGAATGGCTTCCCGCGCGAGGCGAATTCCGTCGTGCAGGTCGGCGGGGTGCGCACCCTATTCCGCATGCCCGACCTGATGTCCTTCGGGCTCGGCGGCGGCAGCCATGTCGCGCTGGATCCAGTGAAGATCGGGCCGCTCTCGGTCGGCTATCGCTTGCTCACGGACGGCATCGCCTTTGGCGGCGGCCAACTCACGACCACCGATGTCGCTGTTGCTGCCGGCATCCTGCCGCTCGGTGACAAGGCGAAGGTTGCCCATCTCGACAAGGACACTGTGGCGAAGGTCTTCGACGAGGCGAAGCGCATGGTCGAGGTGACGGTCGACATGATGAAGACCGAGGCAGGTGACGTGCCGCTGCTGGCGGTTGGTGGCGGCGCCTTCCTCATTCCCGACACGCTTGAGGGCGTCTCGCGCGTGGTCCGCGTCGAGCATGGCGACTGCGCCAATGCGGTCGGCGCGGCCATCGCCCAGGTGTCCGGCGAATGCGACCAGATCTTCCGCGACATGACCCGCAACGACGCGCTGGACGCGGCGGCAGCCGTCGCATCGGATCGCGCGGTGGCCGCAGGTGCGGACAGGTCCACGCTCAAGACGATCGAGACCGAGGACATGCCGATCGCCTATCTGCCGGGCAATTCGCTCAGGGTGCGCGTGCGCGTCGTGGGAGATGTCGCGAGCGGTTGAGGCTCACAGGCTCTTCAGGGCTGCGTCGAGATCGCCGCGGCCCTGGTAGCGGACCGTCTCGAGCCCAAGCCAGTCAGCCATCAGCCTCAGTTCCGCGGCAAGCGGCTCAGCAACGCGCGCCGGCTCGAAGCCCGCTTCGGCATGGGCCGCCTGGACTAGCAGCACGGAGGCCGGACGATCCGCCTTGAGGTCAACCCGGGCCGCGAGCGTGTCGCCCAACAGGAACGGCAGGACGTAGTAGCCGTGGGTGCGCTTGTGCGCCGGCGTATAGATCTCCAGTCGGATGCGAACGCCATAGAGCGCCTCGGCCCGCTCGCGTTGCCAGACCAGCGGATCGAACGGGGCGAGCAGGGCGCGCGCTTCGACCTTGCGGGGGATGCGGATGCCCGGCGCAAGGTAGGCCTGTTTCGGCCAGCCCTCGACCGAGACGGGGATGAGGTCTCCCGCCTCCACCAGCTCCGCGAATAGCGGTTTGGCATCCTCCGCATCGAGCCGATAATAGTCGCGCAGGCAGCGCTCCGACGCGATGCCGAGGGCAGAGGCGGAAAGGCTCAATAGCCGCTTCTGGGCATCCCTTGGCTCAGGCGTCGGCAGGTCGATAATCTCCTGCGGCAGAACACGCTCGGTCAGGTCATAGACCCGCTCGAAGGCGCCCCTGCGAGTCCTGGTCGTTACCTTGCCTGCCCAGAACAGCCATTCCAGCGCACGCTTGCCCTCCGACCAGCCCCACCAGCCGCCCTCGCCCTTGTGTTCGTGCGACAACTCCGCCGCTGCCAATGGTCCGCGATCGGCAATTTCCTGGCGGACCTTCTCGATCACGTCCTGCCGTTCGCGCCCGAACTTCGCGAGGCCGGTATAGACGCCCTCGCCCCGGGCGGCGCGGTCCATCCGCCAACGAAACAACGGTTGCAGCGAAACGGGGAGGTAGGAGGCCTCATGGCCCCAATATTCGAACAGCTTGCGCTTGCGGCCCTGGTAGGCGAGCCGGTCGAGATCGGCCGTCTGATAGCGGCCGAGCCGCGAGAAGCCAGGCAGCGTGTGGGCGCGGGCGATGACATTGACCGAATCGATCTGGACCACACCGAGGCGCTCGATCATGCGGCGGAGATCACCGATGTCGGCTTCTCCCGTTTGTCGGTCGGCCCCAAACCCCTGCGTTGCTATGGCAATGCGGCGCGCCTCGGCGAGGGAGATGCTGCTTGATCTGCGTGGCACGGAGGGGCTCCGGTAATGAGCCGCAGACCCTAGCGCGTCACCCCGCGCGCGTCATGGTGCACGATCCACCTTGCGTGCCTTCACATAGGTCATGGCAACATCCTTGATCTGGACATTGGCTGTGCACAGCGAGGCGAGCATATTGAGCTTTGTTGTCTGCGCGAGTTCGGGCTGATCACCGATCTTCTGCCCGAGATGGGCGAGCCGGTGCGCGAGCTCGATCAACTCATCCCCGATGACGTCGGAGGAGAGGTCGCGACCGCGATGTTCGGTGGGGCGCGGAAACCGGATGACAGTCATGGGAATCGCTTGGCTCGACGCTGACGAAGCGGATAGAACAGCCGAAGGTAACCTAACGTCAACAGAACAGGTTGGGCTACAACTGCGAATTCGCCATAGGCGCCTTACGTGGCAGGTCAGCCGGTGATGGCACCGTCGCTCATAAACAGTGCGCCCAGCACGTTGCCGTCCCGCCAGACACGCTTGCAGACGCGGCGAGAGGCACCGCCAGGTGCCAGATGCAGGACGAACTGCTCGGGGATGTCGGTGCCTGGCGCCACCTGAAGCTTGGCTCCGGTGGCCGAGACATCATGAATCTGACAGGGGATCAGGCTGCCATCCAGGACATTTTCGATCGTGGCGCGATAGCGAACGCTTCGGCGCGCTGTGCGGCGATTGTCTGATGGCGTTGCCATTGGCGTCGTGGCACTCCAGAATCCGGATCCATTTCAGTTAAGCGACAATGACTTTGTATGAGCAAGACTTGATGCAAATGGTAGCACAGCCATTTGTGCATGATGCCTGACGGGGCGATCGAAATGTCGGTAAAATCAGCCTGCCCGAGGCCAGATCAGGTGCCACCTTACGTAGGTGCACAACCTTAAGCCGATCTCAATATTTGTCTGTGTAAATGCCGATCTGAACCAAGGACGGGCTCGGGGGCATCGTGTTGAAGTGGTTGCGTAGCGTTTTTGCGGTGCCAGGCGACGACCCCGATCTGCTGCAGGCGCAGGTGCAGGCCCTCAGCACCCGAATCCCCCTGATGTACGGACTGGTGGCGATCAACACGGCCGCCGTGTCATGGACGCATCTGCATGTCGCGCCGGCATTCCTCACGCTCTATCTGCCTGGGTTGATGATTCTTGCGACCTTCGTCCGCGCGGTGCAGTGGGACCGCCGTCGGCGGTTGGCCTTTGATCCCGTCGCGGCCGCGGCCATGATGCGCGGCGTGATGATCGTTGCGCCTGCGCTGGGCCTGGTCTTCCCGATATGGGCTCTGTCCCTGATGCCCTATGGCGATGCCCAGATGCAGAGCCAGATCGCGATCTACCTGTCGGTCACGCTCATCGCGTGCAGCCTGTGCCTCATGCACCTGAAGACCGCGCCGGGAATTCTGCTCGCCATGGTCATCGTGCCGTTCATCATGGTGTTCAGTCAGACCGGCAATCGCGTCGACACGGCCGTCGCGCTGAACATTCTGCTGGTCGGAGTGCTGATTCTTTTCCTGCTCCGCCGCAACTACGACGACTTCGTGAGCATGATCGTCCAGCGTCGCGTGCTGGTCGACAAGCAGGCTGAGACCCAGATGCTCAGCGACGAAAACTTCATGAATGCCAACATCGATATGCTGACGGGCCTGCCGAACCGGCGCTACTTCTTCGCCGAGCTGGGGCAGAAGATGGCGACGGCGCGGCGCGACGGCTCGACGCTGGCGGTCGGGGTGGTCGACCTCGATGGCTTCAAGCCGATCAATGACATCTATGGCCATGCCACCGGTGACGATCTGCTCGCCCTTGTCGGCCAGCGACTGGCTGACGTCTCCACGCGGTCCATATTCCTCGCGCGTCTTGGCGGTGATGAGTTTGGCATGATCGTCGAGCACTACGCCGACAATGCCGAGTTGGCCGGTATCGGTGAAACAGTGGCGGTGGCGCTGCGCGCGCCGTTCGATTTCCAGATGATGACGGTGCAGCTTGGCGCATCCGTGGGCTTTGCGTCGTTCCCCGAAGCCGCAGAAACCGCCGAAGACCTGTTCGAGCGCGCGGACTACGCGCTGTACCATGCCAAGCAGCACAACAAGGGCGGTGTGGTCCTGTTCGCTGCCGAACACGAGACCGCCATCCACGAGGCGAGCCACGTGGTGCAGGCGCTTCGGGCCGCCAATCTGCAGGAAGAATTGTGGGTTGCCTACCAGCCGATTGTCGATGTCGACACCGGCATGACCTACGCCATGGAGGCGCTCGCGCGCTGGAACAACTGCTCGCTGGGCCCCGTCTCGCCGGCTGTCTTCATCCCGTCGGCGGAGCGCTCAGGCATGATGAGCCAGTTGACGCCGGTCCTGCTGCGCAAGGCGCTGGCAGACGCATGCGACTGGCCTGGCGACGTTCGGTTGTCGTTCAACCTTTCGGTCTTCGACATCTGCTCACCGGCTTCGATCCTCGGTGTTCTGGCCATCGTGCGCGAGAGCGGATTCCCACCCTCGCGGTTGGATTTCGAGGTGACCGAGACGGCCGTCATGCTCGATTTCGATCAGGCGCGCGATGGTCTCAATGCCCTCAAGGCGCTGGGCGCGCGCATCTCGCTCGACGATTTCGGCACCGGCTATTCGAGTTTGAGCTGTGTCCGCCAGTTGCCGCTCGACAAGATCAAGGTCGACAGAAGCTTCGTCATCGAGCTTGAAAACGACCCCGCTGGCCGGCAGGTCGTGCGCACTATTGTCGACCTCTGCCGAAATCTCGACTTCGACTGCGTTGTGGAAGGCGTGGAGACCGAAGCGCAGAAGGCCATCCTGCGCGAGCAGGGATGCCGCCTGATGCAGGGCTATTTCTTTTCGAAGCCGATCCCGTCAGCCGGCGTCGCAGATCATTTCACCCGGCACGGCCCTCACTCCATCGCGCCTCGGGCCATGGCCAGCTGAGTCATCAACCGGAAATGCGCTCGATCTGGGCGCCGCAAGCAGCGAGCTTGGCCTCCAGGTTCTCGAACCCGCGGTCCAGATGATAGACGCGGTTCACCAGCGTCTCTCCCTGGGCGGCAAGCGCTGCGATGACCAGCGAGACAGAGGCGCGCAGATCGGTCGCCATGACCGGCGCGCCCTTCAGCACATCGACGCCCTCGATTGTCGCCGTCTGCCCGTCCAGGTGGATATGGGCGCCAAGGCGCGCCAGTTCCTGGACATGCATGAAGCGGTTCTCGAAGATGGTCTCGGTGATCCGCGACGTGCCTTGGGCGCGGGTCATCAGGCCCATCAGCTGGGCCTGGAGATCTGTCGGGAAGCCGGGGAAGGGCGCCGTCGTCACGGTGACGGGTGAAATGCCGGCGCCGTTGCGCTTGATCCGGATACCCGCATTGGTCGCGCTGATCTCGGCACCCGCCTGGGTCAGGACATCGAGCGCCGCCTGCATCAGTTCGGGCCGCGCGCCTTCCAGCAGGACATCGCCGCCGGTCATGGCCACGCACATCGCATAGGTGCCCGCCTCGATGCGGTCGGCCACCACGGCATGGTGCGTGCCCTTCAGGCGGGTGACGCCGGTCACTTCCAGTGTATCGGTCCCAAGCCCCTTGATCCGGGCGCCCATCTTGATCAGGCATTCCGCGAGATCGGTCACTTCCGGCTCACGTGCGGCATTGCGAATGACGGTTGTGCCGTCCGCAAGCGTTGCCGCCATCAGCGCCACATGGGTCCCGCCGACCGTGACCTTGCCGAAATCGATCTCGGCGCCCTTGAGGCCGTTCGGTGCCTCGCACACCGCATAGCCGGCATCGATCTCGATCTTGGCGCCGAGGCGCTCCAGCGCCATCAGCAAGAGATCGACCGGGCGCGTGCCGATGGCACAGCCGCCGGGAAGCGACACCTTGGCGCGGCCCATGCGGGCGACCAGCGGCGCGATCACCCAGAAGCTCGCGCGCATGGTCGAGACCAGCTCGTAGGGCGCCGTCGTATCGACGATGGAGCGCGCCGCCAGGCGAACCGTCTGGCCCATCAGAACGTCGTCTCCCGAGCGCTTGCCGGCAATGGTCACGTCGACGCCGTGATTGCCGAGAATCCGCGCAAGATTCGAGACATCGGACAGCCGCGGCACATTGGTCAGCGTCAGTTCGTCCTCGGTGAGCAGCGAGGCGATCATCAGCGGCAGCGCGGCGTTCTTCGCACCCGAGATCGGGATCGTGCCGTTGAGTTCACGGCCGCCAGTGATACGGATGCGATCCATGTCGAGCCTCCAGTGCGTGTGCCGGCGCGGGGACGGCGACCGTCATCCGCGCAAGCAGGGGACAGCAGTACCGCCGGCCCGCCGACGTCGATCTACCTGACCAATCCCGGCGAAACAAGGAACGACCTGTGGCCGCATCCTGTCCCGGCTGATCGCAAGGCTAGCCACGGTCCTCGTCAGGCGCCTGGGCCCGTGCGCGCTGCTGCGCCTTGCGTCGCTTCAGGTTGGCCTTGAGCTGGGCAGCCAGCCGTTCGCTTCGTGTCTGGCGGAGGCTGTCAGGCGGCGCAGCGGCAGATAGGGCTGGCTGGACGGTACCGGCACCGGGCAGGACAACGCCTGCCGGGCGGATGTCTTCGTCAGGCTCCGGCGACACTGCTGCCGGGCCATCCGAGCCGGACGATTCGTGAGTCATGACCCCAAAATGCACCCAGACGGGAATGCGCGGCAAGATTGTTTGCAACGACCGGGGATCACGCCGGACCTGTAGCGCATGCCAATGCATTGCAGCGGGCCACAAGTTCTGGCCCGCAGGCCTTGCATCCGCCGATCCTGTGTGGCAGGGAAGCGTCCCGATCACAGGCAGGGCGTTTTGCCCGGCCTTCGCTGGTCACGCTGCGGTAGCTCAGTGGTAGAGCACTCCATTGGTAATGGAGAGGTCGACAGTTCAATCCTGTCTCGCAGCACCAGTCTTTCCCTTTGAAATGATTGAAGTCTCTTGATCCAAGGGCGTTTTCGGGCATCTTGCCGTTACAAGACTCGTTACAAACTTGGCAATGATGACAACCAAAATCAGAAATCTTCTCGATCGCGACGGTCGGTATTTTGCGCGTCGCGTCGTGCCGGTTCACCTGCGCGAGCTTCTCGGACGTGAGTTGAGAACGCCTCTGGGAGGCGAGCGAGCGATCGCTATTCGGCGTCTTCACGGGGCGCTCGCCGACTTTGAACATCAGATTGAAGACGCTGAAGCGCAGGTGCTTGATCGCCGGAAGAAGGCGCCGCGCAGGATCGTAAGGCCGCGTTCGCCAGAACAGGTCGCTAGGGAGCAATATGAGGCGCTGTTGGCGCTGGACGACGATTATCGAAACCGTGGGCCGGACTATGCGAACAGTGAACTCAACCACGGTCGAATAGAGATCTTGCGAAAGATCGCCGCGGGGCGCGCGACGAATGTCGAGATGGGAGCAGCCCTTAGCCACTGGGTTGAAGTGCTGCGTCAGAATAGTGAGCTCCCGGGAGCGTTTGGGAGCACAGAGTGGCGGAACGCCATGAGGCTATGGGCTCGAGCTGAGATTGATCTTCTCGCCCGGGTCCAGGATCGGGACGAAGGCACTTTGGATGACAAGGGTGTCCCGGACTTCCTAGCCCCGAAGTCATCTGAGGCGGCGAACCAGCCGGCGGAAGTGTCAATACGTGGCCTGTTCGCTGCCTACGTCGAGCAGAGCCAGAAGGCGGGTAAAGGGCAAGTTGCCGCGAGACTGTGGGCACCTGTCGTCGAAAAGTTCGTACGCTTCATCGAACATGACAATGCGAACCTTGTCGAACGAAAGGATGTGCTGCGCTGGCGCGATCACCTCCTTCAGTCCCTAAGCTCCAAGACAACCAAGGACGTCTACCTCGGTGCTCTGCGTGCCATATATCGTTGGGCGGAGGACAACGAACTCGTCGACCGAAATCCGGTGACAAACATCAAGGTGACTCTAGCGCGGCAAGTCCTCGGCCGCGAGAGGGGCTACAATGATCAGGAGGCGACGGCGGTATTGCGCGCCGCCTGGAACTACCAGCCTCGCAGCACTGTCGAGGAGGGAGGGCGCGAGCTTGCCCAAACCAGCGCTGCGAGACGTTGGGCCCCGCTTCTCTGCGCGTATACCGGCGCGCGGATCACCGAGATCACGCAGCTCCGGAAGCAGGACATTGTCGATGGAGAAATCCCCTACATCAGGATCACACCCGACGCTGGCTCTACTAAGACCGCTCGCTACCTCGACGTTCCGATCCACAGCCACTTAGTCGAGATCGGGTTCATGGAGTTCGTCGCAGAGCTCCCGGATGGGCCGCTCTTCTATCGCGACAATAGCCGTACGGGTACGACGCACCCCTCGAAAATGGTTGCCGGTAAGATCTCGAGTTGGGTCAGGTCGCTTGGACGCCTCGACAAGCGCGTCCAGCCAAGTCATGGCTGGCGTCATCGGCTGAAGACGGTCGGGCGGGAGATTGGCGTGGCCCCTCGCGTCCTTGATGCCCTTCAAGGGCATGCAGCCCGCACCGCAGGCGATGGCTACGGGGACATTTCGCTCAAGGCAAAAAAGAGCGCGATCGAACTCTTCCCTCGCTTCGTGATCGAGGACGAGCAAGCCTAGGCGGGCATGCGGCCCCCTTGATCGCGCCGCATCGTCAAAAAATTCCGTAGCCTCGAATGACGACGAAGTCCTAGAAATGTGCCTGACTGATCAGAGGGATGAAGCGGGTCTCCCGAGCGAGACTGTCATCATCCTTACCCCATCTAGATGCCTTCAGGCGAGCTTTGGCGTCGTTACCTGTCTCGAGAACGCTATAAGCTGAAGGGAGCGTCTGACCTCTGCGCGCTCGAAAGGAGATCAGATGACACAACCCATTGCTTCGCATTCATCGACTGAGCGTATGCCGCTCCTGGCGCTATTGCGAGCCCATGTTGCTGACGTGGAGGCCGGACGATACGTCTCGCAGGCCGCGGATCAGCCCAGCCCTCTGGAGAGCGGGTTACAGGCGTATGCTGACGAGCTCGAAAAGAAGCGGCTAGCTGCTGAAACTGCCATTGACGAGCCCTCAGTGTTCGAGAAGCGCGTCCGACATCGTGTCGACAAGCTGGGGGCGCAGCGCATGGCCGCTATCGCGACAGCGGAGGCGTCGTCAATCTCCCCGTGCGGAGACCAAACTGAGTGCAGGCCGATCGCAATTGCCCCCCAAGCGTCCGAAGCAATTGATGGCGAAGTACCAAGCGCTCCTGCTGCGAACCAGCTGATCTTGCTTAGGATCGCGGAATGGCGTGTCCGCGCGGAGGCTATCCGGGCTGAGAGTCGAAGAATTGACCGTCTGAAGGTGCTCAAATCGTGGGATACTGGAGAGTTCAGTACACCAGGTGAGCGCGAAGCGGCGCGTAACCGTGCAAAGCAAGCCGCATATCGTCATAGACAGAAAGCGCATAGCCAGACGCCACTGGACGAAATGACAGAAGACACAGGCAGCCACGCCACGGATGCACCCATAGAATTCGCGCCCGGTGCCCGTGACGCGGCAGAGCACCGAATTACCGCATGGATCGCTCGAGACACTCCCCAAAGTCGCCAGGTGCGCCCTGAAGCCGTTCCAAATATCGCCGCCGCATTGCTTGTCTGGCTTGACGCCTGTGATGAGCTCGATCGAGAGCCATCCCAAGCCGACTTTGCTCGTCGGATCTTCAGAGCGACAGGGCAAGGTTGTACGAGGCGGCAGGCGCAGAACCACATCCGGCGGGTTCGTTCAATCCTCCATGCCGAAGGCTTCGACCGCACGTCCGCGGGCATCCTGACTGGGATGGTAGCTTCATCCCAGAATGTGGAAGGCTAGCAACAAACTTCACTTCATCGCCGGGAGGCTGGTGCAGCGATTCGTTACCGTTTCTCTATATAGAGTATATTAGAAAGAGAGTAGTTAAAAGAAGTGCGCCGGTAACGCCGCTCCGAACCAACCTGTAAGCAATACCCCCGGCTCCGTGCTGAAGAAGCTGAGCCAAGGAATTACTTCCCGGATCTCGATTGCCTTGTAGTCGTTGTATCCGGATCGACGATTTTAAGGGCCAAGGAGGGCAAAATGGGTGCCGGGCGCACCCCCCTTGTCGGAAAGATGCGCCGTGCCAGCCAGCGAGCTCCCTGGCCGCTTCTAGAGTGCATCTATTTCCGACACTTCCATCCCGCGGCCAGCTAACACGAAGTCCTAGAGTACCGTCGGCTTGCCCACCAGGGTGCAGCCCGTGCCCGGGCTGATGGCAATTCATCCTTACCCCGGCAGTCTGACTCACCTTTAAAGGTTAGTCTCCGGCAGCGTGATGGTTAGTCGCCATGATCAGCCATCCGTTCAAATCCGGGCGACTATCGTTTGTGAACGCCCCGCCGAGTGCGAAAAGGTTAGTCTAAGGTGTGTGTATGGTAAGTGCGAAATCCATTTTTCGCCAAGAGACGCCCACAAAACCTGCGTTCTTGCTTCGCTCAGGCGCATTTGCTCTCGGCCTAACGAGGTAGAAATGACCGTGCCCGATCCAAGCCGAGACCTTCGGTGTTCAAGGCTAGCGCGCCTCAGGCAAACGCAGTCCCGGCTACGACCAATTCATATCCTGGTCCATCGGCTATCCGAGATGTCGATCCACTGGGGAAGCGAGCCTCGCAATGCCGAGAGATGTGCACCGTGCAACGCTCCGCGACTACCGAACGCACCAGGCGGTCCGCTGGCTACCCGGCAATGACGCTTGATCCCAGCGTGTTCGGACGTGGATGTCCGCCACCGCCTTACCCCGCATGAGCTTGACGAGGCTCAACCACCTCCCACCTACCCTGCTGCGCTCTCGTTCAGACCCAGGATCACCTCGACAAGCATCTTGGCCTGTTGGGCCATAGGTCGTTCGACTACCCCACCAAATCCTTCAGCACTCTCGCCTTAAGCAGCTTGTCACGTGAAGTGTAGCGCGGTCCTTGCATCGCTCCGGGCTTGGCATCAGCGAAGGGGATGGGCTTGGCGAGCGAAGTTGCGGGGGCCTTGAACACCAGCCGGAACTTCCCGGTGTCGCCATAGGGCTCGATCCGCTCCACCTCTGCGATGTGGGTTATGGCCGCGACCGGAAGCGTCTGGTAGCCAGCGATCCATTTGATGCGCGGCAGCATACCGCCTGAGATGCGAATGGAATGCCAGCAGTTCTCACCAAGGAAAACGCGGCGAAAGCCCTCTTCATTCGCAGGAACAATGATCGTGTCCTTGTCAGTCTGAGAGCCGCCGAGCGCTGCCACTTCCTGGACGGTCTTGGCTGGAAGAATTGCCCTAGCCTTCTCAAAAGCATGAACGCCCACCAAAGGCATGATCTGGAGCATCTGCTTGAGGAAGGCGTTGGTGTCGGCCTTGTCGCCCTCTCCCAGCGCCGGTTCGTTGGGTCGCTGTCCGTTCTGCACCACAGCCCGGTTCGCGGCGTCGGCCTGCTTGATCAGCGCCCATTCCAGCCATGTGATGTGACCACGGTTCAGGTCGTTATTGCTCGAGACGAACACCAGGACAAAGTTCCAGAATTCCTTTTGTTCCGCATGGGTGTCGATCCGGCCGCGCACGCCGTCCGCCTGTCCGATGTAGATGATCGGCTGGTCGTCATCGCCGTAGCCAACGAGGATGTAGACGCCAGCCCGCTCGAACTCAGAACGGCTCTTCACCGCGTTCCACCTGTCGCGCGGGATCACAAGGCCTTTGCCGGTCCAGTTCAGCCGGTCAACGATGCGCACTCCCTCAGGATCGCCATCAGGAACGAAGATGCGGATGGTGAAGGGCTCAGTCATGCAGCTCAACCATAGTCCGCGTGCTGAAGGCCGGAGCGCTAGGCGCGTTACGGCGGCAGATGTCATCCTGCCAATTTCTTGGCCGTAAGCTGCGATAGCGAGCGCACAAGAGGGTGCGGGACAGGCCCACACCATCCCTGCGGATGTCACAGTCCGGTCTGTCCAAGCAGGCCAAGGCGGTGCGCATCATGGTCGCCGCCAGACGCTCCATAGAATGCTGCGCTACTATCGCCCTGCCGAGAGTCCCGTTCATCCGGTAAAGCGCATCGTTCTTGGTGTTCGTCATGCGAGAGGCGAAGCGCGAGAATGCGTCGTTGTCCTCATACAGCCTGATCCGCACTTCAGGGGTGTAGTTCCCATAGAAGAGCGTGTTGGTGACAAAGGAGGAGTTAAACACGATGGTAGAAACGCATCGGAAAACCGCAGCGACGTGTTGCGCCAAGCCGCCACCTAACGAATGCCCAGTCGTGATGAAGGCAATTGGCTTGCCTCGTGCAGCCCTAATGCCTTCTGCCACGACTTCAGGGAATTCGTTCCTTGCCGCCCGGTATTGGTCATAGGGATTGAACCACTGAGTGAACCATGACGCGTTCGCAATGCCATCTGCGTTAAGCCAACCGTCGGTGCCTCTGTATGCCACCAAGACAACAAGGCGGGCGGCCTCGTTCCGATGATAAACGTCGTACGATAATCCCGGCACACCGCCGACGCCCTTGCGGACTAAGCGCCAGCCCGTAACCCCCGGATCGCCCGATAGCCGGCTCAGGTTCGGGTCGTTGTCAGCAATTGCAAACGGACGCTTCTCCTTGCCTGGCTCGGTTGGCTCGTAGGCGTCGTAGCTCGCAGCCGCGTAGATTGCATATGTATTGGCGACGCGCTCTCGGTCATAGTTCCAGCCCCCGGGGTCGTAAGTTCTATCTATCGCCTCCAATGGGGTCGGCGCACAGGAGAAGTCGCTCTGCGCTGCCGCTCGATCGGACAAGGCTGCAAGGCCCGTGATCGCCGCTAAGATGGAAAGTCTCTTGAACAACTTCATGTCAGCCTCCCAAGACAATCACGTCGACTATGCCGCCATCATCGCGATTTCGCTGGCATACTACCGCGCTCCCTGGGGGCATGGATAACTGCCCTCCCGCTATGGTCAACCCCGGAATGCTCGGCCAGTCCGGGAAGGGCGACGCGGTGCGACGGATAACTGTTAGGGCAGGTTTCGCAGTCAGCCCCAAGATAGCTGTTAATGTCGTGGTCAAGCCCGCTACCAGAGTGCGTATGGCCCGCGGGCTTATGCTCCCGTTGTTAAACCGAGGATAATTGGGAGATCAGGTCCTGCATGGCTAACGCTCACTTGAGCAGTTGTTGACGAAGGTCTTGGATCGCGCTTGTGCCGTTTTGCGGCCGTGGAGAGGTGGCAGAGTGGTTGAATGCACCGCACTGCGAAATGCAGAAGACGGGTGTAACTCGCCGCGACGATCAACCGCCTCACTTCTTGTTACCTCCAATGAGTACGCTTCCTCGACGCGCCCGGCGCGGGCTTCGGCAGCCTGTTCAAAATTGCCGGCGCGACCCTACCTCGGGACAAGGCCGCGGTACCGGAAAACGTGCCTCCGCCCCTAGTGGGCAACGTGAATGCCCACTTGTGAGACGGGCCTCAACGCACTCGCCTTGCGCGCCGGATTACTATCGCAGAAGTCGCGAATTGGGGTGGTCAGACTGGATAAGCGCTCTGGCGCTCGTCGACGGCAATTGCATACCGGTCATTTCAAAAACGGACGGAGTAAGCTGCCAGGGTCATGGGGAACCTCACTTTGGCGCCCGATTGCTGCGCCGCAATACGAACTCCAGCGACTACAATTCCCTAAGGTCATTCACACAGCCACAATCGATCAGGCTAGCCTTGAACCGAAGAACGCACAAATATTTACGAAATGCGCAATTCCTCACTGTCCGGCCGAGTTTGCTTTTCCTAGAATAACGCGTCGACTGCGAATCGAACCCCGACACCGCTTTCTCAACGGAGATGCAGAATGCATTGGACTGACATTGCCTGGGCAGCGATAGGTGGCGCCTTAACATTGCTCGGTCGAAATGCATTGACTGCCGCATTCACCGACGTTGCACGACGCATAAGCCTTTCCATGTGGGGTATCCGAATGTTCGATCAATATATCGGAAAATATCTAATACATCCGATTTGGAGCGGCCAATGGGACGTCACATGGTTTGTCAATAGCGCCTCGTTCGAAGAGAGCAATACCCACACAAGCACGATATATCGCTGCTTTAACACTATTGCGATCGAGAGCACCGGCACCACACCAGCCGGACTGAAGCTACGTTATGGTTTTATCGGTCGCTTGAGCCGAGATAAGACTATTGTATCTGGCATCTGGTTCGACAGTCGCGGCAATGACGGGGGTTATCATGGTGTTTATCAGCTTAGGATGCCTGGCGCGGGACACGCTGCGACAGGTTTGTGGGTCGGATTCTCGGATACCACTGACGCTATAAATTCGGGGAAACTCGTATGGACTAAATTATAGAACGCGCTCTGCGATAACATGGTCTTATGTTGAAATAACTCAAATGCCCCTCGTCGCAATGCGCGCCGCATGCATGGGCTTAAGTCGGATGATTTGTTTGCCCTATCCATGATGCGCATGCGCTATCGGCTCGGGGGGGGTGTAACCATAATTGCGGGAGTTGCCATCCTTGCGACTCCATATATCTATTGAACAAGGCTGCAGCTGGAATAGTCGCTCATTTCTGGAAATCACGACATGCCCAAATATCCGCCCCACCCTCACGCCTTGACAACACAGGCATTCGAAAATGTCCTAAATTGCCGATACACGCCCAGACGCAAAAAGCTTGCGTACCTCGCAATGATAAATTCGTGTGGCTCAGACACCAATAGTGCCGCAGCGGCTCATGACAAGGAACGAAAAGGCGAGCTTCGCAAGGGGCCGCCTCCGGACAAATTAATGCCTGACGAGGGGCTTGGAGTGATCATATCGGAGTTCACTTTCATCGCCAAGACTGCACAAGAGTTCAGTATGGCGCCTTCGGAGTTCCGCCGGAAGGTTGACGCATGGCTCCGCTATACTGAGAAGCGATCCGCAGGCAAGCCAGTCACAGAAACTGAGCGTCTGGCAGCGATGACGATTCAAAGCTCAAAAGTCCCAGCGCGACAGGATGGCGAAATTTGGCTCTTCCGAAATCCAGGCCGGGGGCGAGATGCATTCTCTGGCGTTCTAGACGATTGGCTCGGAATGAGACTCGGCATCCAGTTAATACCAGGCGAAGTGCGGCTGGCCTTTTGCTTCCGCAGCCAGCATGTCACCAACCCGTCTGTGCCTCGCTTCCTTGACGCCACATGGAGCACGTTGCCCTTTTGGGACTGGCGGGGTAAAACTCGTCCGCTTGTCGGTTGTCCGAGCGGTAAGGGCGGGTTTGAGGAGATAGTGGCAGATCCACCCGAACTTCGGTTCTTGGATCGCCCGGTCGAACGGATAACTCTCAAGTCCCCCTAAGGGCGCGCGTCGTGGCAGAGTTGGAACAATTGGGCGCCAATGATCACACTGAGATTCGTATGCGCCTCCGAGAGATAATTTCCGACCATGTTGCCGGAAAGTTCGATGCATTCCAAAGAACCGAACTCGAGCTTCTGGCATCCGGAATGAGGAGCTCCGACGATGAGCGCTTGCGGACAGAGAGCCTCCTTTGTCGGCTTTTGGATGAGGGAGTTCCGGACGACAAACATTGGTGGGACGCGATAGCTCTCCTAATAGATTACGGTGGTATACATTCATCTAGCGTATTTGAGAAGCTGGAACAGATGGTGTGGATGCCACAGTCCTGTGGCGTGCATTGCAGAGCGGTAATCTACGGAATTCTTGCGTCTGGGGGGAAGCCACCGACGAGTTGGGCGCTATCAAACGATCTAGAATTTCGTCAGAAACACCCTTTAGAATGGATAGATTTGATTGTTCCAATGCTGCCGGATGTCT
Source organism: Phreatobacter aquaticus (assembly GCF_005160265.1). NCBI lineage: Bacteria > Pseudomonadati > Pseudomonadota > Alphaproteobacteria > Hyphomicrobiales > Phreatobacteraceae > Phreatobacter > Phreatobacter aquaticus. The sequence goes on from NZ_CP039865.1 coordinate 1,552,311, forward strand.
TTGATAGGCAGCAGGTAATTTTGGAGGAGATCGCGGCGGGAACTTTTTCTGTGAGGCAATTGGAAACCCGGCTGGATAAAATTCGGTTGGCGGGAGGCTCCCATTTGGGAGAGTGGCTTGAGCAAATTGGACTGACCGTCCCAGTTAGCCAGCGAAAGCGCTTCTGGGCAATTGCAAATAGCGCGTTCGGCCCCGATCGATCAAAGCTTGCCCGGCGCCCAGGCCATCGGCCGTTGGCAACTCGCACTAGGCCAGGCAATTCCGGGCGCGGCAGTCTTGCTGCAAAAAGCATTCAGAATAGCCCCGCGCTAGCAAACAACATTAAATTCATCCAAGCCGGCGGCCTCTCAGATCGCCGTAATCGTGCACGAGAACTGGTATGATGCAGAGCACCTCGTCGCGCCAGTTTCTTCTCGCGAGACCATTCAAAGCGGCATCGCAAGACATACTCGCGGGGTGGTGGTCAGCAGTACAGTTGTTCTGCGAGGAGCCAGCTGAAGTGTGGCTATCCGAGCCATTCGGTTGGCGCGTCAGCGGGTGCTTCACTGCTCTTGGGAAAAACGCAACCCAATTCGACCCACATCTCACTGCTGGGTATTTCGATAGCCTGCGCACAGTTAGAGCAAGAGGGAGTGAGACGACGTCGCGCCGGCCCGCGTTTACGCGACCTTACGCGTTGTTGCTGGAGCATTTTCGCGCTTCTCAGGTGAGAAGCTCCCTCATTGTCTCCCCGCCCAGCTCGAATAATGATAAACGAAATCGCTCGAAGCAGTATCTGTTTTCGCCATTGTATTTGATGCGGCAGTTACTCACATCACCGGAATATCTCGCCAGCGATGGCTATGCACATGTTGTCGTTCGCTCTGAGATATTTTCGAGCGCATATGATTTCTATGTCCATCTCAATAGGACAAAGCGGAAAGTCGCCAAATTGGCGCCAGTGGACGCCATCAAAGAGTTCATATCGTTTGATAATATTGCAAATTCGCTCCAGAAGGCGGAGTCTTATCATAGAAAGGGTGATACGTTTTATCCGGCGACTCCGACGGACTTCATCGTAGGGCATTTGTTGGCGTCACGGGGCCTCGCTGTGCTCGCTTTTGCGCCGGAACAAGGAAGCTACACGCCAGAGAGGCGACACGAGAGGCCGTTGATTGGACGCGATACGTTTCTGGCGCAGAGGGAGCTGTCCAGCCAGGCGTCGGTTTACGAGTTTCGGATTGTTGATCAAGTGAGCCGGCTGCCGTCGCCCTCAGAGCTTATAAACGAACTGGACGGGTTTCCGCTTCCGCTCCCTGGGGCCGATGTGATTTTCGCGCGTGGGATCAGAACCACAACTAATCGAGGGGTTGTCGGCCGCATCTCGGGCGCATCGGGAGCTGGAAAGACCAGCGTGGCCTTATCAATAGGCGCCGCGCTCGCGCCGATGGGCACCACGACAATTTACCTGTCGTGTGAGGAGGATCCAGTCGATCTCAAGAAGCGTGTGTTGACCTTGACGCCTCCATTTGTGTCGCGAATGTCCACCTTTCCAAGGCATATAAACGAGTGGTTTCACGGCGAAAAGATTGAGAATGATAATCCGGCAGAGGAATTTGCGGATGTCGAAGATGTCATTGATGCGATAATATCGAAGTACGCGTCGGCTAACGTATCATTGTCGGAATTGTCTCCCGGACTCGTTCCCCTCTATGTCGTCTTCGACGGCATTCATGAGCTTATCGACAAGAGACTGGACGACAAGTCATCCGGGCTACGCCACTTGGTCGATAGGTTCCGAGAGCTTGGTGCGTTTGTTGTTATTCTGAGCGCAGATATCGATGAGCCGGCCCTTCGTGAACTTGATTATGCAGTGGATTTTGTCGTTCGATTGGAGGTTGATACGCCGAGAGACGCGGCGGAAGAGCCGTTACGCAGGTTCGTTCTCGAGAAAACGCGCTTACAGTACTCGAGAACTGGAGCACACCTGCTGCATATTTCCCGGAGAGATGGCGTTAAGCTGTATCCTCAGCTCGCAGCACAACTCGATCGGTATACTCATCTTGAATGGAAGGCGCAGAATAAGTCGCGGTACTACGATTTTTTACAAACAGGAGTTCGACGGCTCAGGCCTGGCACAGAAGAGCTTGAGGCGCGACCTCTCGCGCGAATTTATGAGCGTTCGCAGATATTGCTGAGTGGTCGCGGTAGTACTGGCAAAGCGGGATTTGCACTCAAGCTTCTTATGAAGCCCTTGATAGGTAGCGATTCATTCGAGCCATCGTTATTTGCAGGTGCGCGCGCTGATTCTGGCGATTTTGAGGATCCGGCGCGCGCTTTGGTAGTTTCGTTTCTTTACAATGAATCATATTACCGGGAGTTGCAGACCGTGATCGAACGGTCATTTGGGGCAGATTCACACATGGGGAAGCCGCCCAGAGCTTTCCGGTGCGATGTTATTCCGCTTTATCCGGGATACCTGTCTCCAGAAGTTCTCATCGCGAAAATTATTGCTCAAGTGGAATCACGCGCACTTGATGGAACGCCGTTTACCGGAATCGTCATCGATGGTTTGCACAATGTGTTTTTGCAATTCCCCCGGCTTCAGGACACATTTATGCTTTGGCCGCTTCTGTTTGAGTTCTGCCGGGTGCTCGGCGTTACTCTTATAACGACCCACACGCAGTTTGAAGTGCGTGGAATGGACTCCGCGTTTCAGTTTCGCGGAGACGTCGAGACAGCTATGCATCGAGTAGGGCCACTGTTGCAGGCGCTGGTTAATGCTGCTGATTTTTATATCGACATATCTGCCCCGGAGCGGCCGGACGAGCGCGTTGGTCGCAATCAGATCCGCATCATCTCCGCCCTCGGGCAGGACGCTCGATCGTTGGAGTACTTTTGGAATCGCGAGCACTCGATCGTGGAGCTAGTTCTTTGAGGTATCACTCTATGGGCGCTCACCAATTGCTATGTTGAGGGCTACCTGCATACTGGCGTTCGATTACGGGTTTGGTCATAGTTTGTGACAGTCACGTTTGAAGAGTGGATAGGCGGCCGGAATATTGTGAGCTTCGGCACAAATGCTGGCGCCGACTCGCTGCCGTTCCAGCGCTGGCGACGGTTCAAGGAGGCGTTCGCCCCCGAGCTCGTGTCATATGCCTTCTCACAAGCTGGAAGGCCAGTCACCAGTTGCTTGGATCCGTTTGGCGGATCTGGCACTACTGCATTGGCTGCACAGTTCCTGGGCGTCCACCCAATTACAGTCGAGGTAAATCCGTATTTGGCGGATCTCATTGAAGCAAAATTAGCTTGCTACGACGTTGATGTCGTTGCAGTGGATTGCGCGGTCGCAATTGGCATTGCAGACGGTTTCGCTAAATGCGCTGAGACTTATGTGGAGTCGCTTCCCCCAACCTTCGTAGAGCCGGGCCTAAACGGGCGTTGGCTTTTCGAGCGCCCAATTGCAATGCGTATCGGCGCGCTGCTGGCGGCTTTCGATACGCTGCCAGATTTGAAGCACCGGCGCCTGCTGCGCGTCCTTCTGGGAGGTATACTTGTTGACCATTCGAACGTCGTTGTCAGCGGCAAGGGGCGGCGGTATCGGCAAGGATGGCGGGCCCGACGCAGTACCGTTGCTGACCTCGATACCGCTTTCGCTGAAACTGTGCGAAGCGCGTTAGCCGATATACAGAGGTTTGGTCGACGGATGACGACTACATCAACTGTTTTGCATGGCGATGCGAGGACGACAATAGCCGGCATAAGCGAAGTTGACATTGTGGTGTGCTCTCCGCCCTATCCAAATTCGTTCGACTACACCGACGTATACAATATAGAATTATGGTGCTTGGGGTATATTGCGAACGCAGAGGACAATCGTGCGTTGCGCTTGAAGACGCTATCGTCGCACGTACAGGTAAGCCGACCATTGATCTCACCACCGACTTCGTCGAAAACACTGTCGGTTATCTTAGAACGGCTTCAATCCAAACGTGATCAGCTGTGGGATAGACGAATACCAGAAATGATAGGGTCATATTTTAGTGACCTAACTCGCGTTTTGACTGAGTGCGCTAAGAAGGTGCGGCCGAACGGCCAGATGTGGGTTGTTGTTGGTGACAGCCAGTATGCGTCTGTTCTAGTGCCTGCCGCGACCATTATTTCCGAGCTTGCTCCGTCGTTCGGATGTTGCACAGTGCGTTACGAGCCCTTCCGATTCATGAGAGCATCGGCGCAGCAGGGTGGACGCCATGATCTGCAAGAGAATCTAATTGTCATTTCAAAAAGATAGATCCGGATGAGCCACTTGGCATTACAGTGTGTATAGTCGTCGTAACTCTCCGTTGGTTCGCTGAGCTGCCGACCTCTGTTGCCCCTGCCCGAAGTGCGGCTTGACGGCCGCTTGAAATTGACAGTTTAATCGTAGCTTCTGATTGCCTCGAATAAGTACACCCCTGCGAGACGACGCTGCGAGACAGCCTGACCGTCTCGTTTGGATTGACACCGATGTTCCGAGAAATGATTGTGCGATGGTCTTGAGCCAAATGAGACACACTCATGACCATGTATGGCTACGCGCGGGTCAGCTCCGTTGACCAAGATCTGTCAATCCAGATCGAGGCCTTGAAGGCCGCAGGGTGTGCCGCTGTGCGCGCCGAGAAGAAGAGCGGCACGAGCACCGACGGTCGGGTTGAGCTGCAGATCATTCTCGATTTCCTGCAGCCCGGCGATATCCTCGCGATCACACGCATTGATCGCCTGGCACGTTCGATAGGCGATCTGCAGGACATCGTTAGAAGCGTCCGCGGCAAGGGAGCCAGCCTGCGAGCCCTTGAACAACCGATCGACACCTCGACGGCAGCAGGAAAGGCATTCTTGGACATGCTAGGGGTGTTTGCTGAGTTCGAGACGAACCTTCGCCGTGAGCGCCAACTTGAAGGGATCGCCAGGGCGAAAGCGGAAGGTGTTTATAAGGGGCGTCGCCCTAGCATTGATCCTGCTGCAGTCAAGGAACTCCGAGCTCGCGGATTGGGCGGCAGCGAGATTGCTAAACAGCTGGGGATCGGGCGCGCATCTGTGTACCGAGTGTTGGGTGCCGCCTAGCACTCCACGGAATCACTTTACTGGTGTTGCGGCGTCGAGGCTCCATCACACCGTGTTTGGCAACGCGCGTTGACCGCCTGCGACGAGGCCGTTGCAGGGCATGTCTCGCATTTTGCGGCCCATCGTGCGACTGCGAGCAGTTAGGGTTCGTCGGGCCCAGGAAAGAAGCTTTCGCCGGGCCGGAAACGGTGCTTGGCAAATAGGTCCGCTATCGCCTCGGTAATGAGCTGCCGCATGGTCCACCCCTTCATGCTGCAGAAGATGCGCACATCTCGTCGGAAATCGCGGCTGACCTTAGTGTTGAAGTCGACAAGCTTGGTACGGGATACAGTCATTCTGGCCTCCAGAAATCGTTAAGTGCTTGTTAATGATTCGTATAAAAGCGTCAATACGTCAATTCTCGTAAGTAATCGCATACTTACCGCACGCTGATGTCTGTTATGCTATCAATCGATCAGACGGTATTTGGATGTTGGCAACCTCGCCAAGCGCTAGACTTTCGCGGAGGCCGTCGCGACGCGCCTAGCGCTGAGGGCGTACGTTACAAAAGCTCGTTCGTTCCAGCGTTACAAAAGTTGACGAAGTACCAGTATAACCCATTGATAAATAATGGTTATGACTCACGCAACGACAGTTCAATCCTGTCTCGCAGCACCATCCATCTCGTTGAAATTGCGAAACCCACTGCTTGGCATGGCGCGCCAGTGCGTGCCGGCATGGTGCTGACCAAAATGATCGATCCGCCCAGGCGAGGGGATCGCCAGGACGGATCGAGGAACTTGACGACGGTGAACCGGCCTTGGCCGCCTCCTGGCGAGACGGCTAGGCCGCTCGCACGCCAGCCAGAAACTTGCTCATCTCGCTGCGCAGCTCAGCGGCCTGGCCGGCGAGGCCGTCGGCGGATGACAGCACCTGCGTCGCCGCGGCACCCGTCTCGGTGACCGCATGGGACACGCCGGTGATGTTTGATGCCACTTCCGATGATCCGGCCGAGGCCTGGTGGATGTTCCGGGCGATCTCGTTGGTGGCCGCTGCCTGTTCCTCGACGGCTGCCGCGATGTCGGTCGACACGCGGCTCATCTCGCGGATCGTCTTGGCGATGCCGGTGATGGACTGGGCCGAGTTGCGGGTCGCCTCCTGAATGCCGGCGATCTGATTGGCGATTTCGGTCGTGGCCTTGCTGGTCTGGTCAGCGAGGCCCTTCACTTCGGCGGCGACGACCGCAAAGCCCTTGCCGGCTTCACCGGCCCGCGCGGCTTCGATCGTGGCGTTGAGGGCGAGCAGGTTGGTCTGGGCCGCGACGCCGCTGATCAGGTCGACGATCTCACCGATCTTCTGAACCTTCAGAGCAAGGTCCTCGACCTGGCCGGCCGAGGTGTCGGCATTGGCGACCGCGCTGGTGGCCATGTGGGCCGATGTGTCGACCTGGCTGCCGATCTCGCGAACGGATGCCACCATTTCTTCGGTGGCAGCGGCAACCGTCTGGATGTTGCCGGAGCTCTGTTCCGAGGCGGCGGCCACCGCGGCGGTCTGGGCGGAGGCCTCGTTGGCGGCACCGGTCAGGGTGCCGGCGGCGGCCTTCAGCTGCTCTGCCGAGGCCGAGACCGATTGGACGATCGAGCCGACGGCCGTCTCGAAATCATCCGCCATGCGGTGCATCAGGGCTTTCTGGTCGCTGGCGGCGCGCTGGCGGGCCGTCTCCTGCTCGGCGCGCAGGCGCTGCGCGTCGATGCCATTGGCCTTGAACGTCTCAGCCGAACGGGCGATGTCACCAATCTCGTCGCCACGCTCCGTGCCCTTGATGTCGATGTCGAAGCGCCCATTGGCGAGTTCACCGAGCTGTCCCGACAGGCTGGCGATCGGAACGGCAATGCCCGAGCGGCCGATGAGCAGGCCGGCGAGAAGGCCGAGGACGACCGAGACACCGGCCAGAATCATCAAGAGGCGCGACATGGAGGTTTCGGTCTCGGTGATCGACCGGTTATAGGTCTCCGACCGCTGCACCAGAAGGGCGGTGAGGTCCTGACCTGCGGCGCGGGCCTTGAGGAACTGGTCCCGCCCGGCGGCGACCGCTTCGCCGAGTGCCTGGCGTTGGGCTTCGCTGGCCGTGCCGGTTACCGCACGGGCGATCTCGACGGTCTTGGCGCGCGCCGCAGCATAGGCTGCGAAAGCTGTTTCCGACACTGCGAGCTTTGCGCGAACCTCCTCGCTGGGGCTTGTGCGGATACGACCGATCCTGTCCGCGATCCGGACCTGCTGTTCCTCGATCATGCGGAGATTGTCCGCAATCGCCTGTTGGGTAGGCAACGCAGCCAGAGTGGCTTCCGCTCGCGCGATGAGAGCCAGCGAGGAATTGGCCTGTGCGCTTGCGAGCGCCCGGGCCGCACCGCCCTGGCCCAGTTGAGAATCGACCCCCACTGACGACAGCGAGAACATGCCCACCGCTGCGATCGCGACGGTCAGCAGGTTCAGCAGGATGATGACCATCATCATCTTCGGGGTGATGCGCATTCGATTGAGCAGTGTCATGGTGCAATCCGTTGAGGGGGGTCTTCCGCTGGGTAACAACAATCAAAAAGATGTTAAATTTTGAATAAGATACAATCTGTAGTATGTATTTGTAGCCGCGAAACAGACAACTGGTGAGACAGAGATCAGGCGTCCTTGCCAAGCCCGGCCAGCCGCGGAGGACAATGCCGCTCGGCCAGATTGATCACGAAAGCAAGTGCTTATCTGTTGGCGGGTCTCTCGTTACGGCCACGGATAGCCTGGGCATAAGCGTCACCGCTCCTGTAATACAACCCATCAGCCCAATGCAGTCTGGATGCAAAGGTTGCAGGGTGAGTCTCGTCTGGAGGTCCTCCACGCAGATGCCTCCGCTCCAGCGCTTTGCAACGGAAGGCCACGCTCCCGGAGGCCGCGCCATGGCTGTGCTCGCATGTCAGAAGCGGCGCTATCGTCGCCTCGGGTCCAAGGCGCGTCCGGCGTGCGACGAAGGCTCCGGTACGGCGGGCCCACCTCTCCCTCTCTCGCAGCGCACCCACCATGTCGATCGCCATGGGCTATCCGTTCAAGCCTCGCGGAGGCGCGCGACATAGCCCTCCGGAGCCGCAAGCCCGGAAGATTGTGCCCGGTGCCCATGGGGCAGGTCCGGCGCCAGGTGATTCGCGAAGATGGCTGCCTTGTCAAAAGGATAGGGAGCATGCGCTGGCCGACCATCCGGGAGCTCCGGCGCGATGCGGCAATTCTTGCCGGGCAGGCGGCAACAAATGCCTACTTAAGATATTGAAAAATATAAGTTTTTTGAAAATTCTGCGCCTGATTTCTCCGGCCCCGCCGTTTCACCATCAAGGCCCGCCTCCTCACCAGACTTGCGTGCGGGCGCCGGGTTGGGAGAAGTGCAATGGCCCTCGCTTACGCCACATCAGAACCAGCGGTCGTCGCAACCCCGATCATGTCGAACACGGCCAGCAAACGGTTGGACGGACAATCCCGGGCGATGCCGGCGGACATGCCCGCGCGGCCGCGCGATATCGACGACGAGTTGCTGGAGCGGATTGGCCAGAGTGACGAGCAGGCCTATCGGCTGCTGGTCGAGCGCCATATCGATCGTGCCTATGCCCTGGCGCTTCGCATCCTGCGCAACGGCGCCGATGCAGAGGATGTCGTCCAGGATTCGCTGATCAAGATCTGGTCCCATCGCGGATCGTGGGTTGCCGGCCGGGCGAAGTTTTCGACCTGGCTCTATCGCGTGGTGACCAATCGATGCCTCGACCTGCGCCGCCTGCCGCGCACCGACGACATCGATCAGGCACCCGACCTTGCCGATGGGCGGCCCGACGCCGTCACCGCACTGCACCGGCACGAGGTCACCGATTTGCTCGGCCAGGCCATGGGGCGATTGCCAGACCAGCAGCGCGTTGCCCTGACGCTCTCCTACTACGATGACCTTAGCAACGGCGAAATCGCAGAGGTGATGGAGACCACGGTCTCAGCCGTTGAGTCCCTGCTGAAACGCGGTCGCCAACAGTTAAGAAAGTATTTAGGGCGTTCCGAGCCGGACATTCGGCAGTCGTTTACTGACGATTAACCATAACCCGACGCGGACTGATAGAAAGTCCGCCTGACAATGCCTCCTGCTCCCGTTGAATGATCAGACGCGAACAATCGCGTTTTCTCAGCCCTGCTCGCACAGGGGTGGGTGGCCCGACAACGCGAGGAGCAAGCCCTCATGCCCGTTATCTCCACGAATACCGCCGCCAACTCGGCGGTGCGCTACCTGAACATGAACTCGGCCGACCAGAGCTCGTCGCTCTCGAAACTGGCTTCGGGTTCGCGCATCTCGCAGGCCTCGGACGACGCTGCCGGCCTCGCCATCTCGACCCGCATCTCATCGGATGTCACCACCCTCACCCAGGCCGCCACGAATGCCTCGCACGGCATCTCCGTGCTGCAGACTGCCGATGGCGGCGCCGCCAACATTTCCGACATCCTGCAGCGCATGAAGGCGCTGGCCTCCCAGTCGGCATCCGGCACGGTCACGGATACCGAGCGCGCCTATATCGATGCTGAATTCTCGCAGCTGACGGATGAAATCGACGGGACGGCCACATCGACCCGCTACAACGGCCAGAGCCTTCTCGACGGCACCAGCTCCTTTGCCACCGGCGTCAATGTCATGGTGGGTTCGGATGCATCTGACACGATCGAGGTGACCATCGCCACGCTGACGGCCGAACAGCTCGGGATGAGCTCGGACACCGCAACGGCTCCGACCGCGCTGACCGGCAATTCGACGGGCTACACCGCGACCAGCGACGTGAGCTTCGACATCAACGGGACGACGGTGAGCCTGAGCGCGACCGGCGGCACGAACAGCGACGGCGTCTACACGGCAGCGGATCTCGTCAGCGCGATCAATACCGCGCTGGGCTCATCGAGCACCACCCAAGCGGCGGTCGATTCGACGGGCAAGCTGACGCTGAGCAATTCGGCAACCGGCGCGTCCGCCGAAATCACGCTCGACAATTTCACGGGCAGCGGTTTTTCGGCTACGAGCCTCGGCTTCACCACAACGTCGAGCACTGGCTCTGATGCGGGCGCACTGTCGGTGGCAACTCAGGATGGCGCCACAGCGGCGCTCGACAAGCTGGATGCGGCGATCAACGCTGTGTCTCAGGCGCGTGCCGATATTGGTGCAACGGAATCGCGGTTCAATTTCCGCTCGGAATCGATCGCAACCTCGATCGAGAACCTCGACGCGGCACGGTCGGCGATTTCCGACGTCGATGTCGCCTCCGAATCCGCCAAGCTCGCATCGGCCAAGGTCAAGACCCAGGCAGCTGTCGCCGCCGCGTCGCAGGCGAGCCAGATGCCGCAGGACCTCCTGAAGCTCCTGCAGTGACGGATTGAATCCGGCGGGCCGGCACCCTCGGCCCGCCGCTTGTGGGGAAGCAGGTCCAATGTCTTCAGTTAGCAGCACGAGCTCAAGCACATCGGACCTGTTATCCTCCACCTATTCGACGTCTTCGACGACGAGCAGTTCGACGTCGTCGACATCGAGTTCCTCGAGCTCGTCCAGCATCGATTGGGACAGCCTGATCGAGGAAGCTGTTCAGGCCAAACTCGACAAGGCCGACACGATCGACACCAAGATCACGGCCAATGAGGCCAAGATCTCGGCCTATGAGAATCTTCAATCGCTGCTTGGCGATATCCAGAGCGCCGCGCAGTCGCTCCGCGCGCCCTCGGGGACCTCGAACGCCTCGGACGATGCGTTCCTGGACCGCGCGGCCTATCTGACTGCCGTCGGCGACGTCGACACGTCCTCCTCCGTCTCGGTGACAGTGGATAGTGGCTCAGATATCGGTACCCACGACCTTCAGATCGTCCAGCTCGCCACCACCCACAAGATCAGCGGCAGCGCGGAGACGAGTAGCACCACGGATCTCGGCTATTCCGGCGTGATGTCGGTCGGCGTGGTGGATGGGACCGCCGTGGATATCACCATCGACAGCGGCATGACGCTCGCGGAGATTGCTGAGGCGATCAACAACGAGACCGACACGACCGGCGTGCAGGCCACAGTGCTCAAGGTGTCCAGCAGCTCCTACAAGCTGGTCCTGTCGTCCAGTGATACCGGCAAGACCATTGCTGCCAGCGCCGTGTCTGGCGACGATGTGCTGCAATCCCTGGGCATCACCGATTCATCCGGCGATTTCGCCAATGTGCTGCAGGCATCGCAAAGCGCGATCATCAAGCTCGACGGCATCGAGATCACCCGCGAATCCAATGACATCGACGATGTGCTCGATGGCGCCACCTTCCATCTCTACCAGACGACGCCCGATGACACATCGATCACGGTCGATATCGGTGTCGATGTCAGCGCGGCCAAGACCGCGGTGCAGTCGCTTGTCGATGCGTACAACGCGTTCCGCGACTATGTGGTGACCCAGCAGACAGTCACCAGTTCGGGAACGGCCTCCAGCGACGCGGTTCTGTTCGGCGACGGCACGCTGCGCACCATCTCAAGCCAGGTCTACGATGCCCTGAACACCACGGTGAACAAGGAATCGATGGCCCTGCTGGGCCTCACATTCGACGAGAACAACAACCTGGAGCTCGACGAAGATACGCTCGACAACGCGCTGCTCGACGACCTTGACGCCGTTCAGCAAGTGTTGTCGTTCCAGATGACGTCGTCCTCGCAGGACCTGCTGCTGTTGTCGCGCGGAACCAGCAGTCCCGCCGATTTCACGCTCGACATCACGACCGATTCCAGCGGCGCCATCACGTCAGCATCCGTCGACGGCAACAGTTCCTTGTTCACGGTGAGTGGGACGCGGATCATAGGCGCCGAGGGCAGCGCCTATGAAGGGTTCACCTTCGTTTACACCGGCTCCGCGTCGAAATCGGTGGACCTGTCGTTCTCATCGGGCCTTGCCGAGCTGCTCTACAATGCCACGACCGATGCGGTGGATTCCTCGGATGGATCGCTCCAGACGCTGATCGACAATCTCGAAAGCGTCGACGACACGCTCCAGACGAAGAGCGATGACATTCGCTCGCGCGCCGAGACCTACCGGACCAACCTGACAAACCGCTACGCCAAGTATCAGTCGGCTATCTCGCAGGCGGAATCGATGCAGGACTATCTCACCCAGTTGCTTGCCACGTGGAATGCTTCTTCATGACGCAGATGCTCAACTACGCCATCTCTTCCTACCGGCGCACCTCGGTGGCGCTGTCGCCTCTGGCGGCGGTGGTGCGGCTGCTCGACGAGGCAATCCGGTCGATCCGGAAGGCGGTGCAGGCCATTGGCGAGAAACGGCATGAGGAGAGCTACGTCGCCATTACCAAGGCCAGTACGATCCTGCGGGGGTTGATCCACAACCTGAAGTTCGAGCGCGGCGAGGACCTCTGCGAGGATCTGATGCGGACTTATAACCGCAATATCGTGGCGCTTCACACGTCCTATGGCAGGCCGGATGCTCCGCAACGCTATCAGCGGATCATCGAGGGGCTGACGGAATTGCGTGATGCGTGGGCGTCCGTTGCAGGGATGAAGTCCGCCGCTGAAATGGTGCGTGCGCCGGACAAGCCGAACACGGCCCGGTAGTTTTTTGTTGCAGCGCAGATGCAAATCACGCTTTTTGTATCCACAAGGTAACGGCAGGTATCATCCTGTTCCGTCCGTGGATCAAAGGCGCGATGACGTTCCACGAATTCGAGACCGCGATGGTGCGCTTCGGTGACGATCTTGCGGCATGGCCGCAAGCCGAACAGGCGGCTGCGCGCGCTTTGCTGGCCGCGTCTGCCGAGGCTCGCAGGCTTCTCGATGAGACTCTGGCGCTCCGTCTGATGTTTGTCGACAGGGCGCCATCTGTTGCCCCGAGCGGGCTCGCCGACCGGATCATCCGGCGTGCGATGGAACTCTCGCCGGCTGACCGGACCCGCCGCTGACGGTCTTCCCCGCAGTCGAATCCGGTAACGCCGGCCTGGCCATGTGCTGAGCCACGTTGAGCCCGGACCGCCCATGTCTCGGCCCTGCACTTGCCGGTCTTGTGAACATCGAGCGTTCCAGCCGCGTTCTGCCAAGTATACAATGGTAAATGATATGTTGATGCGACGCTCCGAAGCGGGATTTCGGGCGTGCGTAGAGTTTCCGCAAACAAATCCCGCCTGAAAATCCTTCCAGCCTCGTTTCACTAGCGACGTCCACAACGACACGTCGTCGCACAGATCCTGGCAGCCGCCCGCAAGGGCCACGCTGCGGGTGACCGAACGAGGCTTGCCATGAGCATCAGCTCCATCTCCTCCACCTCCACCACCACCACCGCGTCGACGACGTCGTCATCGTCGACGAGCTCGTCGTCGACCTTGAGCGGCGACAGCTTTCTCTCCCTGCTGGTCGACCAGCTGCAGAACCAGAATCCGCTCGATCCGACCGACTCGAACGAGATGATGAACCAGCTCATGTCCTATGCGAGCTACGACCAGCAGACGACGACGAACTCGACGCTGTCGGATCTCTCCAGCACGCTGTCGGATCTGTCTTCGACGGTCAGCAGCATCGCTTCCAGCCTCAACATCACGGCCTGAGGCGCGCCATGAGCCTCTCGGGCGCACTGAACTCCGCCGTCTCGGCGCTCTCCTCGCAGAGCTCCGCATTGGCGATGATATCGGACAATATCTCCAACTCCAGCACCTACGGATACAAGACGACGACGGCGAGCTTCGAGAGCATGCTGACTGGCTCATCCTCGTCCGCCTATTCGTCGGGCGGCGTGTCGGTCTCGAGTGTTTCGAACATCTCGACCGCCGGTCTGCTGGTGGCGTCGACCACCTCAAGCAACATGGCGATCTCGGGCAGTGGCTTCTTCGTCGTCACGGATGGCGCCAATTCCAATCAGACCTTCTACAGCCGCAATGGCGAGTTCACGACCGATTCCGACGGTTACCTGGTCAATGGCGACTATTACCTCCAGGGCTGGAAAACCGACGCCGAAGGCAACATCGTCGGCAGTTCCACCCAGAGCTCGCTGACCGCGATCGATACCAATTCGGTCGCCACGATCGCGTCGGCGACCACCAAGATGTCGCTGCAGGCCAATCTGCCCTCCAATGCGGCGACGAACGACACGTTCACCAGCGAGGTCGAGCTCTATGACTCGCTCGGCACCGCGGCCACCTCGACGGTCACCTGGACCAAGACAGGCGACAATGCGTGGACGGCGAGCTTTTCGGACCCGACCGCCGCGGATGGCACGACGCAGCTTGGCACAGTGTCGAGCAGCGACATCACCATCACCTTCAACACGGATGGCACACTCGCGAGCACGTCACCGAGCCCGGCCACCCTGTCGATCGGCGCCTGGACGACCGGTGCGGCCGACAGCACCATCACGCTCGACATGGGCACGATCGGGTCCAGCAGCGGCCTGACCCAGCTGTCATCGACAGCTGACACACTCGCTGTCTCGCTCACGCAAGACCAGGACGGCGTCAGCTACGGCAGCCTCACCGGCGTCGAGATCGGCGACAACGGCACCGTCTACGCCAATTACGACAATGGCGAGCAGAGGGCGATCTACAAGGTCGCTGTCGCCACCTTCAACAATGCCGATGGCCTGACTGCGATGAGCGGCGGTGTCTATGCCGCGAGTTCGGAATCCGGCGGCAGCACGCTCCACATCGCCGGCACCGGTGGCGCCGGCGACGTGCTGGGCTCGAAGCTTGAGGCCTCGACCACCGACACCAACCAGGAGTTCTCCAACATGATGTCGGCGCAGCAGGCCTACTCGGCCGCCGCGCAGGTCATGTCGACGGTGAACAAGATGTACGACACCCTGATCAGTGCCGTCAGATGACGGCCGGGTCCGATCCTGATCTGCAGCTTCGGTTGTTGGATCGGCTGGTGCGCCAGGCGGCGCACTGGACCGCCCCCGGACGCTCCCGTCCGACCGCAATCGAGTGCCAGGTCCTCATGGCGCTGATCGCCGACCTCGATCTCAACGTCCGGGCGCTCCGCCGGGCAAGCCGTGACCTCAGGGTCGAACTCGACCGGGCCCTCATCAAGATCAACGCGGCCGATGCCTACAGGCGCACCAACAGCCTCGGCCGGCCCTCTCTGCGCCCCTATGGCACAAGCCCAGGAGCATCCTATGAGTTACGCACCCACCCGGCCTTCCGGTGGATCTGACGCCAGACCCAGGCCGGCCGGCGACACCGCTCCGGCGACCAATGCCGCGGTCACCAAGATCCTTGCGCTGGTCGACGAACTGATCGCCGTCATCTCCGACGAGAACAGCCAGCTGGCGCAGGGGCTTCCAGCCTCCATGTCGCTGTCTGCCGCGCGCAAGGCGGAACTCGCCAAGGAGTTCGAGCAATGGGTCGCCGACATCCGTAGCAGGCGGATTGTGCTGGCCCATGCCGATCAGCCGCTTCGCGCCCGCATCAGCGAGCAGACCGGTGTCCTGCAGCAGGGCATGGACGAGAATGTCGAACGTCTGCGGGCGGCGATCGATGCCTCGCGACGGCGGGTCGATGCGGTGATGCGGGCGATCCGCGAGCAGATCGCTCCGTCCGGGCCGTATCAGGCGAACGGTCTGACGCGCACCGCGTCGCCGCCTGTCGCCGGCAGCGGCCGCTGGGTCTGACCGGTTCGAGGAGCTGCCGCCATGTCGTTCTCGGTCATCCGCAGCATCGCCTATTCCTCGCTTGCGACCTCGCAGGTGCAGATGAGCGTGGCGGCCTCCAACATCGCGAATGCCGATACGGACGGCTACACGCGCAAGACCGCGACCCAGGCATCGGTTGTCTCCGGCCAGGTCGGCACGGGCGTCACGGTGACGGCGGTGACCGGCACCGTCGACAAATATCTGCTCAAGGATCTGGTGACGGCAACGTCCGAACTGTCGGCCGCAACCATCGCCGACAGTTATGGAACGCGCGCGCAGAGCCTGCTGGGATCAACCTCCGGCTCGGATGACAGCGGCACCTCGATCGCCAACACGATCGCCGACCTGGAATCGTCGATCGCGCAATTGTCGGGCACACCCGAGAGCCAGACCCTGAAGGCGGTGACCGTCGACGCGCTGGACAGCGTGGCGACCCAGTTGCGCGAGACGTCGGCCGGCATCCAGTCTCTCAGGGCGGACGCCGACGATGCCATCGACACCTCCGTCGATACGATCAACGACGCCTTGAACACCATTGCCGACCTGAACAGCCAGATCACTTCGGCGGCGGCCCGCGGGGAATCGACCGCCGATCTGGAAGACCAGCGCAACACGGCGCTGCAGACTCTGTCCGGCCAGATGGACGTCACCTATTTCGTCAATTCCGACAACCAGATGAGGGTCTATACGTCGGGTGGCACGACATTGGTCGATGGCAAGGCCCATGAACTCTCCTATGCCAGCGCCTCGACCGTCACGGCCGAGACGGTCTTCGGTGCGATCAGCGTGGACGGCAAGGACATCACCACGCAGATCACATCCGGTACGGTCGGCGCTCTGATCGATCAGCGCGATGAGGTCCTGCCGGCAGCCCAGGATGAGCTGGATCAGCTCGCCGCGGGCCTGATCGATGCCTTGAACGCGGTTCACAACGAGGGCACGTCGTCGCCTCCGCCGTCCTCGCTGACCGGATCGGCGAGCGTCAGTTCCACCGACTCCTTCTCGGCCAGCGGCACGACCCGGTTCGCCGTCACCGACAGCGATGGCAACCTCGTCGCCTCCGCCGATCTCGACCTCTCCGCCTATTCGACCGTCGGCGACCTTGCCTCCGCCATCGACGCGATCGATGGCCTGTCGGCCTCGATCGATGCGGATGGCCATCTGGTGATTGCAGCCGAGGATTCGTCGAACGGCGTGGCAATCGCCGACCTGACAGCGTCAGTGGGCTCGTCGGGGCAGGGCCTGGCGGACTATTTCGGCCTCAATGACCTGTTGACCGGGTCCGGGGCCGCGGACATTCGGGTCAAGGCGGATATCCTTGCGACGCCCGGGCTCCTTGCGACAGCGGCATTGAGTACCGACGCAAGCCTGACGCTCGGCAGCCAGGTGGTCTCGACCGGCGAGAACGGCATTGCGGCGAGCCTGTCCGATGCCCTGACCGGCGAGACCAGCTTTGCGGCCGCCGGCCGGCTGTCGGCCACATCATTGTCCTTTGCGGACTATGCCTCGAGCATCGTCGCCGATATCGCGAGCACCGCCTCCTCAGCCTCCAGCACGCTGACCGCACGCGAGACGACGAAGGAGACCCTGGCCAATGCGATTGCCTCACAGAGTGGCGTCAATATCGACGAGGAAACCGCGCGAGTGAGTGAGCTGGAACAGCAATATTCCACCGCGGCTCAGCTTCTGGAGGTGCTGAATGCGATGTTTGACGCGCTGCTCAGCGCGGCGCAATCGGCATAGCGGGGGCAAACCATGACCATGCGGGTCGCGACATTCGCCATGAATGACCGGATGCTCAGCGCGTCGCTGAAGACGCAGGCCCGCATGGCGGAGATGCAATTGCAGGAATCGTCGGGGTCGGTGTCGACCGATTATGGCGGTCTCGGCAGCTCGGCGCGCCAGGTAATCGATCTCGAAGTCTCGATCACCCGCTCGAAGAGCTATTCCGACGCGGCGGACGAGGCGGGGCGGCGGATCGAGACGATGTACAGCGCGCTGTCCTCGATGACCGACCTTCTGTCGAGCTTCCGCTCCGACCTCGCCTCGGCGCTCAGCACCGACAGTTCGGCCTCCTCCACCAGCACGCTGGCAGCAACCGCCGAGCAATATTTGTCCGAGTTCAGTTCGCTCATGAACACCCAGTTCGAGGGGCGCTACCTGTTCGCCGGAACGGCCACGACCGCCAAACCGGTGGACCTGTCGTCCTATGTTGCGAGCGATGTGGATACCGCCGACACCTCCTACTATCTCGGCAACGAGCAGATCGTCTCGGCCCGCATATCGACTGACCAGACCCTGGCCTATGGCGTCACGGCGTCCGATACCGGTTTCGAGCAAGCCTTGCGCGCGCTCAGCCTCATCGCCAACGCCACGGGCACGCTGGACGAGACGACGCTGAACGCCGTGTCGGAACTCGCAGTCAGTGCCCTCGACAATGTCACGGCGACACAGAGCCAGCTCTCGGTCCATGCGGCGACCGCTGAGCGCGCCTCGTCCGACCAGCTGGATTTCCAGGACTATGCGGCCTCTTCCCTGAGCGATCTCAACGGCGTCGATGTCGCTGCCGTCACCGTGAAGCTGACCGCCTATCAGTCCCAGCTCGAGGCGTCCTATTCGGCGCTGGCGAAAATCCAGGGACTGAATCTGCTGACCTACCTCAGAGGGTGAGCGCGGCAACCAGGCGCCCTTCGCGCTCGCAGCCTGAAGGCCGCATTCACCTGCAATTCAGCCGCCGGGGCTCAGGGAACAGGGAACCATTGCCCAGCGACTGATCGGTTCCACTCATGCACGCGCCTGCCACCCGTTCCGCCCGCGCGGACGATGACCTGAGCCCCCTGCGGATTGCCCTGCTGTTTGCGGTCCTGCTGCTGATTATCGCTGTGCCGATCCTGACCCATCGGCTGCCCCCGATGTCGGATTATGTGAACCATCTGGCGCGCATGCATGTCATCGCCGATGCCGGCCGCGACCCCAATCTGGCGCAATTCTATCGGATCGACTGGCAGATCGTGCCGAACCTGGTCATGGACCTGATCATTCCGCCGCTGACCCGCGTGATGGATGTCTACCTCGCCGGCCAGGCCTTCCTGATCCTGACCTTCTTCCTGATCATGTCCGGCGCCATGGCGCTGCACCGGGCGCTGTTTGGCCGCTGGTCAGCCCTGCCGCTCATCGGCTTTCCGCTGCTCTACAACTACGTGCTGCTGGTCGGCGTACTGAACTACATCGTCGGCATCGGGCTCTCGCTGTGGGGCCTGGCCTTCTGGGCGGCCTTGCGCGAACGAAACCCGGTCCTGCGCCTCGGCGTCGCCACGGTCTTTGCCTGTGCCCTGTTCTTCTGCCACCTCTATTCGGTCGGCGTGTTCGGTATCGGCCTGTTGGCATTCGAGCTCCTGCGCCTCCACGAGCGCCGGAGCGAGCCATGGTTGCCCCGGCTGGTGGATTTCGTCGCCACGGGCCTGCCCTTCCTGCCGGTTCTGGCGCTGCTCCGGGCAAGCCCGACCTGGGGGCTCGCCAGTGAGAATTCCTGGGAGCCCAAGGGCAAGATCGACGGCCTGATCTATGTGTTCGAGATCTATTCCGACGTCGTCGCGATTGCTCTCGTCGCCGTGGTTGTCACCGCCAGCGCCTGGGCAATCCGCCATCGGATCCTGCGTTTCCACCCGCTTGGATGGCTGATCCTGGGCGTCGGCTTCATCGTCTACATGGCCATGCCGCGGGTACTGTTCGGCTCCTATCTTGCCGACCAGCGGCTTCCCATCGCCCTGGTCTTCATGCTGATCGCCTGCCTTCGGCTCGACATGCATCACCGCTTCGTGCGGCACGGCTTCATGGTGATGGTGCTGGCTCTGGTCGTCGCCCGCACCACCGAGGTGCAGCTGGCCTGGCAACAGCTGTCGCGCGGGCCGCTGGCGGTCAAGCAATCCATGCAGATGGTCAATCTCGGGTCCAAGATCCTGGTCGCCTATGCCGACCGCAGCGCCGGCGATGATGTCCGCGACTACGGCCTGCTCCACGCCGCCTGCCTCGGCATCATCGAGCGCTCGTCACTGGTGACGACGGCTTTCACGGTTGCCGGCAAGCAGATCATGCATGTGCGCGAAGCGTTCCGCGACCGGGTCGACAATGAGGATGGCACGCCGCCTTCGGTCGACCAGATGCGCGCCGCCCTCGAACCGATCCAGGGCGAGGCCCCGAACTATTGGGAAGCCTGGTGGGACCAGTATGACTATGTCTACATGGTGTTCACCCAGGCCGGTCAGGAAAACCCCATGCCCGACCAGCTGCAGCTGGTGGTCGAGGGGCCGCGCTTCCAGCTCTACAGGGTGGTGAGGGAGCAGCCCCCGGGTTGACGTGACGCCTCAGCCAAGGCCAGCCCAGAGCGCGTTGAACCCGAATGGCTTGAACAGCCGGCGCAGCGCCAGCACATCGCCGCCCGTCCTGGTGTTGGGACGGCCGGGGCGGCCGTAGTCGCAATCGACCATGCGGATCTCGCCAGACGGCGTGACGATCAGGTTGTCGCGCTCGATATCGCCGAGCGCCAGTCCCATCCGGTGGACCTCGCGCACCTTGGCGAGAAAGGTCCGGACCTGCTCGACGCTGCACTGTTCCAGGGCCAGGTCGCCACGTTCGATCAGCTCCTGGATCAGATAGGTGTGGCCGATGCCGTCGCCGCCGTTCAGGAACAGGTGGCCCATATGGTGGTAGCGCGGCAGGATGCGCAGATCCCCCAGCTGCTCAAGAACCGTCGCATAATGGGCGACGACGCGCAGATTCTGGATCGCCTGCCGCTCGTCGAACCGGTCATAGATCTTGAACGCCCGGACCGCGCCGGTCGGCACCTCGTGGCAGCGGTAGGATTCCGCGGTCCAGCCGGAGCCAAGCCGCTCGCCGATCTCGTAGTGCCCGACGCGGAAACCCGCCGGAATGCCGAAACGGACCGATGTCCCGTCGAAGATGCTCATGACCAAGCCATAGCCGGTTGCGGCGCTCCGGTCACGATGGGCTCATCTCCTGGCCGGAGGGCTGCCTTGACCCCCGGCTCGTGCCGTCTGTAGGTTTCGTTCGTTGAAATGGCGCTTCATCTGTCGCCGCGTGCGAGCGCGGGTCGGCAGGCCACATTCCGGGACGGAGACATCAAGACCATGAGCGAGACGGCACAGGAACCGGCGGTCATCGTCCGGCGCGAGGGCGCGGTCGCCATCGTCACACTCAACGAGCCGCGCTCGATGAATGCGCTGTCCGGGCCCATCAAGGACGGGCTTGCCGGCCAAATGCCCCTGCTGCTCGACGACCAGACGGTGCGCTGCATCGTGCTCACCGGCACGGGACGCGCCTTCTGCGCCGGCGGCGACATCCGCGCCATGGACGAGCGTGGCGTGACCCAGGTGCGCGCCCGCATGGAGCGCAGCTATCGCTGGTTGTTCCCGTTGCTCGCAGCATCGAAGCCGGTCGTCACCGCGATCAATGGCGCGGCGGCGGGCGCCGGCCTGTCGCTCGCGCTCACCGGCGACATCATCGTGGCGGCCCGCGATGCCCGCTTCAAGGCAGGCTTTCCGGGGCTCGGCGCCTGCCCGGATCTGGGCGTTGCCTATACCCTGCCGCGTGCCGTCGGCCTGCCGCGCGCGACCGATATCCTCCTGACAAACCGTGAGGTTTCGGCGGAGGAAGCCTTTGCCATGGGGCTCGTCACCCGGCTCGTCGAGCCGGAACAACTGATGGCGACGACGCTCGAGATCGCGCAAGCGCTTGCGGCCGGGCCCACCCAGTCGCTCGGCCTGACCAAGCGGCTGCTGCGCCGGGCCTACGAACTGCCGCTGGAGGGCTTCCTGGAGCAGGAGGCCATGGCCCAGGCCGCAGCCTTCGGCACCGAGGATTTCGCTGAGGGCGTCGCGGCCTTCCGCGCCAAGCGCAAGCCGGCCTTCGCCGGGCGTTGAGGGCCGGAACCCTCATGGAGAACGGCGGAGACCGGCCTCCGTTTGGTGGTATTATAAAACCGTGAAGCCAGAGCCGTCGTGGAACCGGACGGAGACCTCTCTCCGCCTGTCTCGACCGCGCTTCGAATTTCGGTTGCAGAAATGGCATTTCACACCAAAGGTGATCGGCGCTGCGCTCCAGGGCGCGCCGGATCGATCGCCTCCCGTCTGGCCTTGCGCCCCCGTCAAGGCTAGGAGAGGCGCCGAACAGCTGGCCGTCCGGTGGCGTGATGCTGCCGGAACGACTTCGAGGACGCCCGTCGCATGCCTTCCTTCGACCCCGTCATCGCGCTCTCGCGCGGCCTGGAGATCCTCCGCATCCTCAACGAGGAGCGCCGCTCGACCGTCGGCTCACTGCACAAGGCGAGCGGCCTGAACAAGGCGACCATCGTGCGCATGCTGGAGACCCTGGTCCACGAGGGCTATGTGCTGCACGATGCCGCGCAGGGCTTCTACGCCCCCACCGGTCGCTGCCTGCTGCTCTCGCAGGGCTATGACCAGCATCTGTGGATCGGCAGCCTGGCCGAACCGATCATGCGGGACTTCCGCAAGGAGATCGGCTGGCCCTCCGACATCGCAGTGTTCGACCGCGATGCCATGGTGGTGGCGCAGACCACCCGCGAGTCCGGCTCCATGCTGTTCTCCAGGCGGCCAGGCTTCCGCTTCCCCCTGCTTGGCACGTCCATGGGCCGCGCCTATCTGGCCTTCTGTGCGGAGGACGAG
The DNA here is from genome assembly GCF_005160265.1 of Phreatobacter aquaticus. Lineage (NCBI taxonomy): Bacteria > Pseudomonadati > Pseudomonadota > Alphaproteobacteria > Hyphomicrobiales > Phreatobacteraceae > Phreatobacter > Phreatobacter aquaticus. The sequence continues at coordinate 1,574,776 of NZ_CP039865.1, forward strand.
CAGGCCCGGATCATCGCGCGCCTCGCCGCCATGCCGGGGCCTTCGACCGAGCTCGCGCGCCAGCCGAAGAAGCTCGCCAAGCTGATCGCCGACATCCGCGAGCGCGGCTATGCTCTGATGGACGATGCCTATAGCCGCGACATCTTCGACGGCAAGGTGTGGGCCATGGGTGTGCCGGTGGAGGCCAATGGCCAGGTCTTCGCCAGCATCAATGTCATGATGCTGCATGGCGCGGTGTCGGTGGAGGATGGCGTCCGGCTCTACCTCGCCCGCCTGAAGGCAACCGCCGCGCGAATCGCGGAGGCGCTGACCGAGAACCACCGCGCGACCCTCTGGGTTCCGGGCGCGGCGGACGAGTGAGGGCAGGCGAGCCGGTTACTCTTCCCTTCGAGGCTCGGTACACCCGCTAGTGGGCTGAAGTCCCCTCCCCGCCACTTCGTGGGGGGAGGGGAGCTTCTGTGGCGCTCCCGTCAGCTGGCTGGCCATTCAACCCAGCGGTCCAGCGCATGCCCTGATCCGCGACCATTTCGCGCGCCGAAACCATATTTCATCGAATTGACCGGATTCTCCGTCCGTGAGACCTTGAAGCGGGTGATGGCGGTTGCCCGTCCCGGCGATAGTGGCCTCGGCCTCGCTCGGCAGGATGGCCGGCCGTGTCGCCCCAACACGACCAATCAAGTCCGCTCCCCGGGGGGAACAATGCTGGAATCGCCGTCCCGCCGCGCGCTGTTGCGCGCTGGCATCATCACGACTGTCGCTGCGCCCTTGGTTGCCCGAGCAGCCCCCGCCTGGCCCACCAAGCCCGTGCGGATCATCTGCGCCTTCCCGGCCGGCGGCATCACCGATGCCTATGCCCGCGTCTATGGCGAATACATCTCGCAGAAGAGCGGCCAGACCGTGGTGGTCGAGAACCGCGCTGGTGCCGGCGGCGGCCTCGGAGCGCAGGCGCTGCTGAGCGCGCCCGATGACGGTCACACGCTGATGATCACCATCTCGTCGACCATGCTCGGCAACCGGGTCATGTACAAGTCGCTGCCCTACAATCCCGACAAGGATTTCGCCTTCCTCGCCATGATGTCGACCGGCCATCTGCCGCTGGTCGTGCAGAAGTCGATCGGGGTGAGGAACCTCGCCGAATTCGTCGACTATGCCCGCAAGAACCGGGTGAGTTTCGGCTCCTATGCGGCCGGCTCCTTCGCCCATATCGCCGGGTTCGAGCTCAATCGCCGGTTCAATCTCGACATGACCATCGTGCATTACCGGGGTGAGGCACCGATGTGGCAGGACCTGCTGACTGGCTCCAGCCAGGCGGCGGTCGGCAGCTATTCCGCGGCCAAGGGCGTGCTGGATGCGGGCGCTGGCGTCGCCATTGCGGTGCCGACCACCAAGCGAATGAAGACGCTGCCCGATGTGCCGACCTTTACCGAACAGGGCCTGACCGACAAGGTATTCGACCTGATGAGCTGGGCCGGCTTCTTCGGCAAGGCCTCCATGCCGCCCGACATGGTCGAGGCCATTTCCGGCCTGATGGTGGAAGCCGGCAAGACCGAGCGCATCCAGAGACTGATTGCCACATTCGGCATCGACGAGGCGGCGCAGGACCACCGGGCCTTCCGCCACATCTACGAAACCGAGGGGCCGATCTGGCTCGACAACCTCAACAAGCTGGGCATCACGCCAAACTGACCGTTCCTGTCGATCGCTGACCGGTGGCCACCGAACAGAGGAAGCGCCCATGTCTCTCATCATCACACGCCGTCGGCTGCTCGCCACCGGCACGGCCTCCACACTGTTCGCCCCGCTTGTCGCGCGCGCCCAGGCGCCCTGGCCCACCGGCACGATCCGTATCATCTGCGGCACCGCCGCCGGCGGCCTGACCGACCTGTTCTCCAGGGCCTATGGCGAGTTCATCTCGCGGCGCGTCGGTCAGACCGTGGTCGTCGAGAACCGGCCGGGCGCTTCGGGCGGCATTGCCGCGCAGGCGGTCAAACAGGCCCCGCCGGATGGCCTGACCATGATCCTGACGATCTCGACCACGTTCTTTGCCAACCGCATCCTGATCAGCAATCTGCAATACGATCCGGACAAGGACTTCAAGGTCGTCTCGATCATGCCGGCGGGCCATCTGCCGCTGGTCGTCCGAAGCTCCACCGGGGTCACCAACGTCAAGGAATTCCTGGCCTTTGCCGAGGCCAACAATGTGAGCTTCGGCACCTATGGCGCTGGGTCCTTCCCGCACACGGTGGCCTACGAGTTCAACAAGCTGCTGCAGCGCAAGATCGTGCCGGTGCATTATCGCGGCGAGGCACCGATGTGGAACGACCTCTCGGGCGGCGCGCTGCAGGCGGCGATCGGCAGCTATCTCGGCATGGCCGGCGTGCTGCAATCGGGAGCGGGGCGCGCCATTGCCGTGCCGACGGCCAAGCGCATGGGCAAGCTGCCGAATGTCCCGACCTTCCAGGAGCAGGGCCTCAACATTCCTGTCCTGCAGCTGAATGGCTGGGTCGGCCTGTTCGCGCCGGCTGCAACGCCCGAACCGACCCTCGACCGCATCGCCGAACTGATGGTGGAGGCCGGCAAGAGCGAGGCGATCGTCAAGCTGCTCGACACGTTCGGCATCGACGAAGCCGCCATGAGCCGCAAGGACTCGCAGAAGCTCTACGACGAGGAAGGCCCGGTCTGGATCGAATCGACCCGCCAGCTCGGGATCACCCCGAGCTGACACGGCCCGAGACGCGGCTCAGTCGAGCTGCGCGAAGCCGTTGTTGAGCACGACCAGGTCGCGCTCGACCACCCGTGCGCGGAATGACACGGCCTTGCCGTCGCGCCAGATTTCGGTGCGGATCGTCTCGCCGGGATAGACCGGCGATGAGAAGCGCAGTTTCATCTCCTTGAGATTTGCCGGCTCATCATTGCAGCAGGCGCGCAGGAGCGCGCGGCAGGCGACGCCGAAGGAGGCGAGCCCGTGCAGGATCGGCTGGCGGAAGCCGGCGGCCGTCGCGATGTCGGGATCGGCATGGAGCGGGTTGTAGTCCCCCGACAGGCGGTAGATCAGCGCCGCCTGCGGCACGGTCGGCGTGTCGACAGTCAGATCCGGCGCGCGGTCCGGCAGGCTGTGGGGCTGAGGCGTCGGGCCGGTGGGGCCGCCAAAGCCGCCCTCGCCGCGCAGGAAGGTGGTCGAGGTCAGCGTGCAAAGCAGTTGGCCGGTCGCCTGGTCGATCACGTCGCGCTCGGAAAACAGGAGGGCATCCTTGCCCTTGTCGACGATCTCGGTGATCCGCGACTTGCCGACGACGGTTGCCGCTGCCGGCAGCGGCGCGTGGATGATCACGCCCTGCTCGCCGTGCAGCACCTTGCGCCAGTCGATGCCGGTCGCCGGGTCCTTCAGCCAGAAGCCGGGATAGCCCAGCACCACGCCCATCGAGGGCAGGACCTTGATCGCCTCCTCGTAGACGTAAGCGAGGTCGGCGCGGTCCATGGGGTCGCCGCCGCAGCCAACCCCCAGCGCATAGAGGATCGTGTCTCTGACATCATAGGTCTGGACGATGTCGGGCACCGGCCAGGATTTCAGCTTGGCATAGTCGATCGGCATGGGGTTCTCCCTGGATCTCGATGTTGCTGGGTTGGCATTCGGTTTTCGGGACTGGCCCCTCACCCTTGCCCTCTCCCCGCAGGCGGGGAGAGGGTATGCGGCACCCATCCGCCTTGCCGTCCAACGGTCGGGCCAGGCACGTCGGTCGTTTTTGGGGACCGGGGGTTCCGTTCCCTCTCCCCGCCTGCGGGGAGAGGGTAGGGTGAGGGGCCACAAGCCGCCCCACCGGTCCTCAAAGCGACCGCGCCACGATCTCCTTCATGATCTCGGTCGTGCCGGCATAGATCCGCTGGATGCGGCTGTCGGCATAGGCCCGGGCGATCGGATATTCCCACATATAGCCATAGCCGCCGAACAGCTGCAGGCAGGTGTCGACGACGCGCCCCTGCAGCTCGGTCAGCCACCATTTGCACATGGCCGCGGTCGGGATGTCGAGCTCGCCGTGCATGTGCTTAGCCAGGCAATCATTGAGGAAGACGCGGGCGACCGTCGCCTCGGTCTTCACCTCGGCGAGCTTGAACCTTGTGTTCTGGAACTCGGCGAGCGACTTGCCGAAGGCCTTGCGCTCGCGGGTGTACTCCACCGTCCAGGCGAGCGAGGCCTCGATTACCGCCACCGCCGAGATCGACACCAGCAGGCGCTCGCGCGGCAGCTCGTTCATCATATAGGCGAAGCCGCGGCCTTCCTCGCCGATGATGTTGGTGGCGGGCACCCGGACATTGTCGAAGAACAGTTCCGACGTATCCTGCGCCTTCAGCCCGATCTTCTCGAGATTGCGGCCCCGCGTGAAGCCGTCGCGGTCGGCCTCCACGATGATCAGGCTGACGCCCTTGGCGCCGGCCTTCGGATCGGTCTTGCACGCCACCACGATGAAATCGGCGAGCTGGCCATTGGTGATGAAGGTCTTCTGCCCATTGATCACGTAATGGTTGCCGTCGCGCACCGCCGTGGTGCGGATGGCCTGCAGGTCCGAGCCGGCGCCGGGCTCGGTCATGGCGAGCGCGCCGATCGCCTCGCCGCGCGCCATTTTCGGCAGCCATTCGCGCTTCAGATGCTCGGAGGCGTTGTTGAGGATGTAGGGCGCGACAATGTCGGAATGCAGCCGGAAGCCCGGGCCGGTATAGACATGCCGCATCATCTCCTCGATCAGGATGACGCTGGTCAGGAAATCGCCGCCGCCGCCGCCATATTCCTCGGGGATGTTGGTGCAGAGCAGGCCCGCTGCGCCCGCTTTGGTCCAGAGCGCGCGGTCGACCACGCCCTCCTTCTCCCAGCGCGCATGATGGGGCGTGATCTCCTCGTCGACGAAGCGCTTGGCGCTCTCGCGGAACAGGTGATGCTCTTCCTTGAACAGCTGCTCGGTGCTCATACCGGTCTCCCATGGCGTCCCGGATTGCACCGGGTTGGCCGAAATTCTTACCTCGTCATTTCGTCGAATGAAATAGAGTTTCGCACAATTGACGGCTGTGCCGCCGTGGTGCAAATCTCCCGTCCGAAGCAGGGCAATGATCCGGCACGGGTTCAAGAGGAACGCAGCATGGCGGGAACGGGCGCACTCGACGGCAAGGTCGTCATCGTCACGGGAGCCGGGCGCGGCATCGGGCGCGAGATCGCGCTCACCGCCGCTGCCGAAGGCGCCAAAGTGGTGGTCAACGATCTCGGCGGCGCCGCCGACGGCGCGGGATCATCCGCCGCTCCCGCCGAGGAAGTGGTGGACCTCATCCGCAGCAAGGGCGGCCAGGCGGTCGCCAGCTTCGACAGCGTGGCCGAGCCCGCTTCCGCCAATGCCATCGTCAAGACCGCGGTCGATGCCTTTGGCGGTCTCGACGGCGTGGTCAACAATGCGGGCATCCTGCGCGATGCCATCTTCCACAAGATGAGCGTCGCGGACTTCGAACTGGTCATCAAGGTTCACCTGATGGGCTCGTTTTATGTGAGCCATGCCGCCGCCCGCATCTTCCGCGAGCAGCAATCGGGTTCCTTCGTCCATTTCACCTCGACCTCCGGCCTCATCGGCAATTACGGCCAGGCGAACTATGCCGCCGCCAAGCTCGGCATTGTCGGCCTCTCGAAATCGATTGCGCTCGACATGGCGCGCTTCAACGTGCGGTCAAACTGCGTCTCGCCCTTTGCCTGGAGCCGGCTCATCGGCACGATCCCGACGGAGACCGAGGCGGAGAAGGCGCGCGTCGCCCGCATGCAGGCCATGGGGGCTGAGAAGATCGCGCCGCTCTCGGTGTCGCTGCTCGGCGCGGGCGCGAAGGATGTCACCGGCCAGATCTTCGCGGTCCGGATGAACGAGATCTTCCTGATGGGCCAGTCGCGGCCGATCCGCTCGGTCCAGCGCTCGGATGGCTGGACCTGCGCGACCATTGCCAATCATGCGATCCCCGCGCTGAAGTCGTCCTTCTATCCGCTGGACCGGTCGGCCGATATCTTCTCGTGGGACCCGGTGTGACCTCCCACGCTTCGCAATTCGTCATGGCCGGGCTTGTCCCGGCCATCCACGTCTTTCATCTCAAGGCGTGGATGCCCGCCACAAGGGCGGGCATGACGTCGAGAGATGGATTACTGCATCCGGGACTGATCCCATGACCACAGGCATTCTCTCCTTCGGCGCCTATATCCCGCGGCTGCGCCTGCAGCGGCGCGTGGTGGCGGAAGCCCATTCCTGGTTCAACGCGGCCCTGAAATCGCAAGGCAAGGGCGAACGCGCCATCTGCAACTGGGACGAGGATCCCGTGACCATGGCGGTGGAAGCCGCCCGCGACTGCCTCACCGGCATCGACCGGACGAGCATTTCCGCACTGCGCCTCGCTTCCACGTCGTTCCCCTTCCTTGACCGGCTGAATGCCGGTGTGGTGGCGGAGGCGCTCTCGCTGCCCGAGGACATCTCGTCCCTCGACGTGACCGCCACCCAGCGCGCCGCGACCTCCGCTCTGGCCGAAGCACTGGGGCGCACCGGCCGCACGCTGGTGGCCGCCGCCGATCAGCGCGGAGCCCGCGCTGCGAGCCCGGTCGAGATGAGCGCCGGCGATGGCGCGGCCGCCCTGCTCGTTGGCGAGGGTGAGCCGGTGGCGAAACTGCTCGCCTCCGCCACCCGCTCCGCCGATTTCGTCGACCATTACCGCACGATCGAATCCGGCTTCGACTATCAATGGGAGGAGCGCTGGATCCGCGATGCCGGCTATATGCCGATCGTGCCGCCGGTGATCGCGCGCTGCCTGGAGAAGGCTGGCCTCAAGGCCGCCGACGTCACGTTCTTCTGCATGCCCGCGGTGCTGGCCAAGGTCGCCAATTCCGTCGCCAAGGCCGCCGGTATTGCCGATGCCGCGGTGGTCGACAACATGCACGCCGTGCTCGGCGAGACCGGCTGCGCCCATCCGCTCGTCATGCTGGTGGCGACGCTCGAAAAGGCGAAGCCCGGCGACCGGATCCTGGTCGTCGGCTTCGGCCAGGGCGCCGATGCGCTGCTCTTCGAGGTGACACCGGCCATTCTCAGCCTGCCGGCCCGCATGGGCGTGAAGGGTCATCTGGCGCGCCGCCGCGAGGAGGCCAACTACCAGAAGTTCCTCGCCTTCAACGAGACGATCGATCTGGAGCGCGGCATGCGCGCCGAGGCCGACAAGCAGACGGCCCTCTCGGCGATGTGGCGCAACCACGGCACGGTGACGAGCTTCATCGGCGGCAAATGCACCACATGCGGCACGCTGCAGTTTCCGAAGAGCCGCATCTGCGTCAATCCCAACTGCAACGCCGTCGACAGCCAGGAACCCCATCCCTTTGCCGACCGCATCGGCAAGGTGAACTCCTACACCGCCGACCGCCTGACCTATTCGCCCGATCCGCCGGCCTGCTACGGCATGATCCAGTTTGACGAGGGCGGCCGCTGGATGATGGACTTCACCGATGTCGACGAGCCGGATCTGAAAGTCGGCATGCCCATGCGCATGATGTTCCGCGTCAAGGACGTCGACAGCCAGCGCGGCTTCCGCCGCTATTTCTGGAAGGCGGCACCGGCCGCCGCGCCTCAGGAGTCTTGATCATGGCCAAAGGCATTCGCGACAAGGTCGCCATTCTGGGAATGGGCTGCTCGAAATTCGGCGAGCGCTGGGACATGAACGCCGAGGACCTGATGGTCGAGGCCTATGTCGAGGCGCTGGCCGATGCCGGCATCGAGACCAAGCAGATCGATGCCGCCTGGCTCGGCACCGCGATCGAGGAGCAGCATGTCGGCAAGTCCGCCGTGCCGCTCGCCGTCGCCCTGCGCCTGCCCTACATCCCCTGCACACGCGTCGAGAACTATTGCGCCTCGGGCACGGAGGCGTTCCGCGGCGCGGTCTATGCGGTGGCCTCTGGCGCCGCCGACATCGCGCTGGCGCTGGGTGTCGAGAAGCTGAAGGATACCGGCTATGGCGGCCTGCCGCAGCGCGGCCGTGGCACGGTCAACAACATGACCTGGCCGAACGCCTCGGCGCCCGGCAATTTCGCCCAGCTCGCCGCCGCCTATCGCGCCAAATATGGCTCGGCGCCGGAAGACCTGAAGCGCGCCATGGCGCATATCTCGGTGAAGAGCCACGACAATGGCTCCAGGAACCCGAAGGCGCATCTGCGCAACAAGATCACCATCGACACCGTGCTGAACGCGCCGATGATCGCCGAGCCGCTCGGCCTGTTCGATTGCTGCGGCGTCTCCGACGGTTCGGCCTGCGCCATCGTCACCACGCCGGAAATCGCGCGGAGCCTCGGCAAGAAGGACCTGATCACGGTGAAGGCACTGCAGGTGGCGGTGTCGAACGGCCAGGAAGCCCAGCACAATGCCTGGGACGGCAGCTATTTCGCCACCACCCGCATTGCCGCCACCCGCGCCTATACGGAGGCTGGCATCACCCGGCCGCGTGACGAGGTGAACCTCATCGAGGTGCACGACTGTTTCTCGGTGACCGAGCTCGTCACCATGGAGGACCTGCACATCTCGCCCGAGGGGCGCGCCATCCACGACGTGCTCGACGGCTTCTACGATGCCGACGGCACCGTGCCCTGCCAGATCGACGGCGGCCTCAAATGCTTCGGCCACCCCATCGGCGCCTCGGGCCTCCGGATGATCTACGAGATGTATCTGCAGATGCAGGGCCGCGCCGGCGAACGCCAGCGCCAGGACCTGCCCCGCATCGGCCTCACCCACAATCTCGGCGGCTTCCCGCACCAGAATGTCTGCTCGATCTCGATCGTCGGCCGCTACGGGGAGTGACGGGGCGGGAAAGCTGCGGATGGCTTGCGCTCGCCCCTCACCCTGACCCTCTCCCCGCCTGCGGGGAGAGGGAACCGCTCACCCCCGGCCTTGGATCACATGACAGGGCGGTCATTTCGATCTGGCGCCTCGCTGAAGGGTCGTCATCGGGCGCAACGTGTGCCGCCGCATCCCCTCTCCCCGCCTGCGGGGAGAGGGCAAGGGTGAGGGGCCGGCATGGCCGGGCTCGACCCTCACATCGTTCGCCCCTCAGATCTTCCGCCCCGCCGCCTCCCAGTAGGGATCGCGTAGCCGCCGCTTGAAGATCTTGCCGGAATCCTCGCGCGGCAGGCCGGTGCGGATTTCCACATGACGGGGAACTTTGTAGCCGGCAAGCTTCTCACTCAATCCCGCGCGGATCGCGACGGGATCGATCACCATTCCAGGCTGCGGCTCGACCACTGCCATCAGCGCTTCGCCGAATTCGGCATCCGGCACCCCGAACACAGCGCAATCCTGCACGCCCGGCAGGCCATGCAACACCGCCTCGATCTCGGCCGGATAGATGTTCACGCCGCCGGAAATCACCATGTCGCGCTTGCGGTCGCAGAGAAACACATAGCCTTCGGGATCGACATAGCCGATATCGCCGCAGGTGACGAAGCCCTGCAGATCCACCTCCCGGCGCTTCTGCGGATTGTTGTGATAGGTGAAATCGGGATAGCCGGCGATGCGCGCATAGATCTCGCCAACCCCGCCCTGAGGCACCGGCTGTCCGGCATCATCGACCACCAGGATCTCGGCGCCGGGCGACAGGCGGCCGACCGTGCCCGGCTTCTTCAGCGCGTCCTCTGAGGTCGCATAGGTCACCGGCCCGGTCTCGGTGCCGCCGTAGAATTCGTGAATGACCGGTCCCCACCAGGCGATCATCGCGGCCTTCACATCGACCGGGCAGGGCGCCGCCGCATGGATGACGAACTTCAGCGAGGAACAGTCGTAGCGCCTGCGCACCGCCTCCGGCAGTTTCAGCAGCCGGATGAACATGGTCGGCACCATGAAGATGCCCTCGATCCGCTCGGCCTCGATCAGCCGCAGCATCTCCTCGGGATCGAAACGCGGCATCAGCACCAGGGCCGCGCCCAGCTTGCCGCAGCGCGTGCCGTAGCTGTTGGGAGCCGAATGGTAGAGCGGGCCCGGCAGCAGGGCGCGCAGTCCCGGCCTGATACCATAGACCAGCGCGCGCAGCGCGTCGGTGGCGCGGGCCTCCTCCGGCGTCGGGGCCTGCCGACGGACGCCCTTCGGATTTCCCGTCGTGCCGGACGTGTAGATCATGCTCTGCGGCGCGGGCAGGGCCGGGCCGTCATAGGGCGGAACGGCGGCAAGCCAGGTCTCGATGTCCACCGCGCCCGGTGCGGGCCGGAGCAAGTCGCCGCTTGCCGGATAGACCGCCTGGATTTCGGGAGGCGGCACGACTGTCACGACGGTCAACCCGTCCGGCACTGCCGCGACATAGTGGTTGACGAGGTCGAGATGGCCGATCAGGGCCTTGGCCCCGCAATCGCGCAGCACATAGGCAATCTCTTCGGCCTTGAAGTGCCAGTTCACCGGGACGGCATAGGCGCCCAGCATCATCGCCGCATAGGTTGCCTCGAGAAAGGCGATGTCGTTGCGCATCAGGATCGCGACGCAATCGCCGGCCCCGACCCCCAGCGCCTTCAGGCCACCTGCGATGTGACGGGAGCGGGTCTCGACCTCGGCCTGCGAGGCCGCGCGACTGCCACTGACGATGCCCGTGGACAATGCCATCCTCGTGTCTCCTCATGATGCCGTTTGCCGGCTTATGATTAGTTGACGCCGCGGCCCCGACCATCCCAGTAGGGTTTGCGCAGCTCGGTCTTGAGGATCTTGTTGGCCTGCGACAGGGGCAGGCTGTCGCGGAACTCGATGCTGGACGGGCACTTGAATGGCGCGATCAGCGTGCGGCAATGGGCGATCAGCTCCTCGGCCGTGGCGGTCGCGCCGGCCTTCAGCGTCACCACGGCATGGACCGCCTCGCCCCATTTGGCGTGGGGAATGCCGATCACCGCGACCTCGCGCAGGGCCGGGTGGGCGATCAGCGCGTTTTCCACCTCGATTGAATAGACGTTCTCGCCACCGGTGACGATCATGTCCTTGATCCGGTCGGAGACATAGACATAGCCATCGGCGTCGAGATAGCCGGCGTCGCCCGTGTGCATATAGCCGCCGCGCAGCGCCTCCGCCGTCATCTCCGGCTGCTGCCAATAGCCCTTCATCACGAGGGGACCTGCCACGATGATCTCGCCGATCTGGCCGGTCGGCACATCGCGGTCGTTCTCGTCGACGACGCGGATGTCGCAGCCATAGGCGGCGCGCCCCGCCGAGGCGAGGCGGTGTACTTTGGCGGGATCCAGCGAATGGTCGGCATGTTCGAGATAGGTGCAGGCGGGCGACAGTTCGGTCATCCCATAGGCCTGGGTGAAGCGGATATTCGGCAGCCGCTCGATCAGGGCTGCGAGCGTCGCCACGGGCATGGGCGCACCGCCATAGCCGACGAAGGTGAGGCTGGAGAGATCGAATTCGTTGAGCCGCGGCTCGTTCAGCACCATGGTCATCATGGTCGGCACCATGGATGTCGCGGTGACCCGATGGGTGTGGATTGCCTCGAGCATGGCGATCACCGAGAAGCGCGGGATCACCACATGGGTGGCGCCGAGGATCGTGTTGATGAACACCCGCGAGCCCGCGGCCGCGTGATAGAGCGGGCCGGCATGCAGGCCGATCAGATTGGCCCCGAGGCCGGTATGGGCGATGGAAGCAAAGGCATTGGCCATGCAATTGGCATGGGTGAGCATGACGCCCTTGGAGCGCCCGGTCGTACCGCCGGTGTAGAACAACAGGGCCACATCCTCGCCGGAGCGGCGGAGATCCTCGGTCGGCGGGCGCCGTTGCAAAGCCGGCTCATAATCGATCATATCGGCCGGCAGCGGTCCGTCGCCGGCATGGATCAGGTGGCGAAGCGTCGGCACCGAGGCCTTGATCGCCCGGGCCATCTCCTGGAACTCGTCGCCGACCAGCAGGACCGACGCGCCGCAATCCTCCATCAGAAACTGCGTCTCGGGCAGGGCGTAGCGGGTGGACACCGGCACGGCGATCCCGCCGGCCCAGAGCGTCGCGAAAAAGAACTCGAGATAGCGGTCGCTGGAATGCGAGAGCATGGCGACCCGGTCGCCCGGGCCGATGCCGAGATCGGCCAGAACGCCCGCAAGCCTGGCCACACGGTCGGCAAAGCCCGCCCAGCTGATGCGCCGCTCGCCATAGATCACCGCGGTCTTGGTGGGAGAGATTCGGGCGGCCCGATGAACCGGGAGCGTTAGTTGCATGTGCGCAGTCCATCCTGGCCCGGGCGATGCCGCGGGCCCGCACATCCTGTCATGATGCCGCCGTCCATGCCGCCGCTCCCTCGGGTCGCGACCGGTCGTCGCGACAATATTTCTGTTGGTGCTATTTCTCACATTGAAATGACACTTCGCAAGATCGAAACCGGCTGGAACGGCTGTTCCAGGCTCCGGCTCTGCGTGACGGCGAATGGCAGGCCCCATGGAACAGCACTTGACCTCGCCCTCATTCGTCATTCGGCGGGTTGCAACTCGGCTGCGATCTGAGCAGACTAGCCAAATCGGAACGGGCCAAATTCAAAAATAGAGCCCGCCAGGGAGGAACTTTCAACGATGACCGCACCCGCGGCCGCGATTGATTCTGTGCGCGCCGAAACCGCCCCCTTGCTGGCGGTGCGCGACATCTCAGTCCGCTTCGGCGGCATCATCGCCCTTGGCGGCATCTCCTTCGATGTGCTGCCGGGACAGGTGGTTGGCCTGATCGGCCCGAACGGCGCCGGCAAGACCACGCTCTTCAATTGCCTGAGCCGGCTCTACATCCCGAACAGCGGTGACATCCTGTTCGACGGCCGTTCCATCATGAACGCGCCGCGCCATGCCATCGCCTCCATCGGGCTTGGCCGCACCTTCCAGAACGTCGCGCTGTTCGATCGCATGTCGGTGCTCGACAACGTCAAGGTCGGTTGCCACAGCCAGACGCAATCCGGCTTCATCGCGAGCTTCCTCAGAACCGGCGGGGTGGCGGCCGAGGAGCGCCGCATCGAGGAGCGGGCGCGCGAACTGATCGCCTTCATGGATCTGGAGGCCTTCGCCGCCCTGCCGGCGGGGCCGCTGCCCTTCCCGATCCGCAAGCGGGTGGAACTGGCCCGCGCGCTGGCGGCCAGCCCCAGGCTGCTGCTGCTCGACGAGCCGGCCGCCGGCCTCAACCACGAGGAAGTGGAGGTTCTGAAGGAGCAGATCCGGCGCATCCGCGACCACCAGAAGGTGACGACGCTGCTCGTGGAACATCATATGAGCCTGGTCATGTCGGTCTCCGACAAGGTCGTCGCCATCGATTTCGGCCGCAAGATCGCCGACGGGACGCCGTCCGAGGTGCAGCGCAATCCGGACGTCATCCGGGCCTATCTGGGAACGGAGGCCTGACGTGGCGCCCATGCTGGAAATCAAGGGCCTCAAGGCCTTCTACGGCGGCACGCAGGCGCTGCATGATGTCGGTCTCGATCTCGAGGCTGGCGGCATCACGACCCTGCTCGGCGCCAATGGCGCGGGCAAGACGACGACGCTGCGCGCCATCTGCGGCATGGTGCGGCGCGAAGGCACGGTGCTGTTCGATGGCCAGCCGATCGACAAGCTGGCGACCGAGGACATCGTGCGGCTGGGCGTTGCCCATGTGCCGGAGGGCCGCGGCACCTTCACCGGCCTGAGCGTCGAGGAAAATCTGAAGATTGCCTCTTTCGGGCGGCGCGACAAGTCGGGCGTCAAGCGCGACATGGACCTGGTCTTCACCTATTTCCCGCGCCTCAAGGAGCGCATCTCCCAGCAGGCCGGCACCTTGTCGGGCGGCGAGCAGCAGATGCTGGCGATCAGCCGCGCGCTCATGCTCGGCCCGCGCCTGATGCTGCTCGACGAGCCGTCCTTCGGGCTCGCGCCGCTCATCGTGCAGGAAATCTTCCGCATCATGCGGCGCATCAACCAGGAGGCCGGCGTCTCCATGCTGCTGGTGGAGCAGAACGCCTCTCTGGCACTCGATCTCGCCGACCGCGCCTACCTTCTGGAGACCGGCCATGTCGTCATGTCGGGGGCAGCCCAGGACCTGAAGAACGACGAAGGCATCCGCCGTTCCTATCTCGGCTATTGAGGCAAGAGGCACGTCATGGAGCAACTCATCCAGCAGATGGCGTCGGGCCTGGCGAGCGGCGCGATCTACGCGCTGGTCGCGCTGGCCCTCGTGATGATCTTCACGGCCACCGACCACCTGAATTTCAGCCAGGGGGAACTCGCCATGTTCTCCACCTATCTGTGCTGGCAGATGATCCAGTGGGGCCTTGGATTCTGGTCGGCGCTCGCCATCACCATCGTGCTGTCCTTCATCATCGGTGTGCTGATCGAGCGGATCATCCTCAGGCCGCTGCACAATGCATCCGTGCTCTCCGTCGTCGTGGTGTTCATCGGGCTCTTGGCGATCTTCCACTCGCTGGCCGGCGCCATCTGGAGCCACACGATCAAGAATTTCCCCTCGCCCTTCCCGACGGTGACCTTTGCCGGCTCCGGCTACATCAGCTCGCACCAGATCGGCATGATCGCGGTCTCGCTGGTCATGCTGTTCGCGCTGTTTGCCTTCTTCCGGTTCACGCCGCTGGGCCTCGCCATGCGGGCGGCGGCGCAAAACCCGGTCTCGGCGCGCCTCGTCGGGATCCGGGTCGACTGGATGCTGGCGCTCGGCTGGGGGCTTGCCGCGGCCGTCGGCGCGGTGGCCGGCGCCATGGTCGCGCCCGTCGTCTATCTCGAGCCCAACATGATGGCCTCCATCCTGCTCTACGGCTTCGCCGGGGCGCTCGTCGGCGGCATTTCCTCGCCTGGCGGTGCGGTGTTCGGTGGCTTCCTGGTGGGCGTGCTGGAGAACCTGGTCGCCTATCTCGGCAACCTCACCGAGAAGACCTTCGGGGTCTACATCATCGGCAATGGCGAGAAGCTCACGGTGGCGCTGATCATCGTCATCGCCATCCTCACCCTGAAGCCGGCCGGCCTGTTCGGCCGCACCAATGTGAAGCGGGTGTAGGCCATGACAGCGATCTCCTCGGCATCGCCTGCCGCTCCCGACCGCACCGCCGACTTCACCCGCTATGCGCTTTACGGCCTGCTGCTGCTGGCCGCTGCCCTGCCCTTCATCGGCGGCAAGACCGGCCTCGTCTCCAACTTCACCTTCCTGCAGCTCAGCCTGATGATCGTCTATGCGATCGCGGTCCTCGGCCTGAACCTGCTCACCGGCTTCAACGGGCAGATCTCGCTCGGCCATGGCGCCTTCTTCGCGGTCGGCGCCTATGTCGCGTCCATCCTGATGGATCGCTGGGAGATCAACTACCTCCTCACCCTGCCGATCGCCGCCCTGTTCTGCTTCGTGGTGGGCTATCTGTTCGGCCTGCCGGCGCTCCGGCTGGAAGGGCACTATCTGGCGCTCGCCACCTTCGCGCTCGCCATCGCCGTGCCGCAGATGCTGAAATACAAGCATCTGGAGCCGCTGACCAATGGCGTCATGGGCATCAATCTGGTGAAGCCCGACGCGCCCTTCGGCCTGCCGCTATCGGGCGACCAGTGGATGTATCTGGTGGTGCTGGTCGTTGCGGTGATCATGTTCTGGTTCGCCCGCAACCTGCTGGATTCCAGGCCCGGCCGCGCCATGCGTGCCATCCGCGATCACACGATGGCGGCCGACACGATGGGCATCAACACGGCCCAGTTCAAGGCGATCACCTTTGGTATCTCCGCGCTCTATACCGGCGTCGCCGGTGCGCTCCACGCCATCATCTTCGAGTTCGTCTCGCCGGATTCGTTCCGCTTCGAGCTCTCCATCGCCATCCTCGTCGGCGCGGTGGTTGGTGGTGTCGCATCCCTTGGCGGCGCGGTCATCGGCGGCATTTTCGTCCAGGTGATCGAGAAATATGCCGATGCCGCCACCAAGAAGCTGACGGCGGCGGTCCACCTGCCGATCGAGCTCGAACCCTGGACGCTCTATGGGATCGCGCTCATCGTTCTGATCTACGTGATGCCGACCGGCATTGCCGGCGGCCTCGCGCAACTGGCAGCCCGCGTTCGAAAGCGCATGGCCGCTCCCTCTTGACCAACGTGCATGACCTCAAGACCGGGACGGCGCCCAAGGCCAAACCCGGCAATCGCTCAAGCGACGTTTCGGAAACATCCCGGAGGAAACCCATGAACGACCACACACCCAAGACTGGCATCAAGCGGCGCACCCTCATCGTCGGCCTCGGCGCGCTGGCAGCAAGCCCGCTGGCGGCCCCCGCCATCGCCCAGAAGCGCTATGACGACGGCGCGTCCGACAGCGAGATCAAGATCGGCAACATCATGCCCTATTCGGGCAATGCCTCGGCCTATGCCGCCATTGGCCGCACCTCCGAGGCGCTGTGCAAGATGGTCAATGATGCTGGCGGCATCAATGGTCGCAAGCTGACCTTCATCACCTACGACGACGGCTATTCGCCGCCGAAGGCCGTGGAAATGGTCCGTAAGCTCGTCGAGGAGGACAAGGTCCTGCTCGTGTTCAACCCGCTCGGCACGCCGTCCAACACGGCCATCCAGCGCTATCTGAACACCCGCAAGGTGCCCCAGCTCTTCGTCGCCACCGGCGCGTCGAAATGGGGCAATCCCCGCCAGTTCCCGTGGACCATGGGCTGGCAGCCCGATTACGCCACCGAGGGCGCGATCTATGCCAAGCATATCCTGCAGACCAATCCGAACCCGAAGATCGGCGTGCTCATGCAGAACGACGATTACGGCAAGGACTATTTCAACGGCTTCAAGGCGGCGCTCGGCAAGGAGAAGGAAGGCTCGATCGTCCAGCTCTCCACCTATGAGGTGACCGACCCAACGGTCGACAGCCAGATGATCCAGCTGAAGAATTCCGGCGCGGAGTTCTTCTTCAACATCACCACGCCGAAATTCGCCGCGCAGGCGATCAAGAAGGCGGCCGAGATCGCCTGGAAGCCGGTCCACTATCTCAACAACGTCTCCTCGTCCTTCGGCTCCGTCTTGAAGCCGGCGGGCATCGAGAACGCACAGGGGATCATCCTGGCGCTCTACCGCAAGGACGCCAACGATCCGCAATGGGCCAATTCTCCGGACATTCTCGCCTGGAAGGCCTTCATGGCCAAATACATGCCCAATGCCGACATCCGCGATGACGGGCACAATTTCGGCTTCTCCTGCTGTTCGACGCTCATCGAGGTGCTGAAGAAGGCCGGCGACAATCTCACCCGCGAGAACGTCATGAAGCAGGCGGCCAGCCTGCAGAATTTCGAAGCGCCGCTGCTGCTGCCCGGCATCAAGATCAACACCTCGGCAACCGACTTCTATCCGATCCAGTCGGTGCAGCTGGCCAAGGTCGAGGGCGAGAGCTTCAAGCTGTTCGGCAACGTTCTGTCCAACGAGACCGCCTGAACCTCAGGCGGTCCATTCCAAGCGCCTTGCCCCGCCGCACTGCGGCGGGGCACTTTCCCGGGGCATCGCCGACAGTTTGCCGCGCGGTCCAGGCGATCGGCAGTTGCAAATCGCCCCGCCCTTGTCTAGAAGCCGTCCCAATCGCCGCCTTAGCTCAGCTGGTAGAGCACCTCATTCGTAATGAGGGGGTCGTAGGTTCGAATCCTATAGGCGGCACCAGTTTTCCATGTTTGCCATCGATATCGCCGGGTTCCGGGCGAGCGCGGTCCACCTTCCAGGGGACCGCCCGCTGTCACGGGTCAGATGAACCCGTGACCGGATGCCGACGCCCTTGGCGATCGCCGCCCGTCTTGCGGTGTCAGGCCGCCATTTTCAGCGGCGGGATGCGATGCAGTCGCTCGGCGAACTCCAGTCCCGCCACGCCGTCGCCGATCCACCGCACAAAGGCGTCCACGTCGCGACCATCAAGACGGAGCATGATGCGCTGACCGACAGCCACACTGTCTGACGGGCGCAAGCGACAGCCGGTCAGACTGATGTCGCTCAGGTGAACCTTGCTGGCACGGCCATCCACCGTCATCTCGACCGTCAGGTCGGCCTCGCGGCGCACCGCCCTGCGGCGATCGCTGACATCGGCCTCCACCCCCTTGAGGAAGGTCTCGACCGCGTTCGACAGCCGCTGCTGCGCCTGCGTCAGCAGGGTCGCGCCGCTGGACACCAGGCCCGCCTCGCGACCGGTCTCGCTGGCAGCCGAGGTGACCGCCGAGACGTTGGACGACACTGTCATGGCGCCCTCTGCGGCGATGGCGACATTGGTCGCGATCTCGCGAGTGGCGGCCTCCTGCTCCTCCACCGCCGAAGCGATTGAGGATGTGAACACGTTGATCTCGCCGATGCGGCCGATAATGGCGCGGATCGAGCCGACGGCGGTCTGGGTCGACGACTGGATGCCGGCGATCTGGGTGGCGATCTCCTCGGTCGCCTTGGCGGTCTGGGTCGCCAGCGCCTTCACCTCCGAAGCAACGACCGCAAAGCCCTTGCCGGCCTCGCCGGCCCTGGCCGCCTCGATGGTCGCATTCAGCGCGAGCAGATTGGTCTGTTCGGCAATGTTGCGGATGAGGCCGATGATCGCGCCGATCCGCTCGGCAAGCGCCACCAGGCCCGAGACCTCCTCATCGGTCTTCTGACCCTGAAGCGTCGTCTCGCCCACGACGATCGTCGCGCGCTGGGCCTGCTGCCCGATCTCGCGCACGCAGGCGCCAAGCTCTTCGGTCGCTGCCGCAACCGCCTGGGCGCTGGCGGCAGCGCTTCCGGCGGCGCGCGAGGCGGAGCCGGCTTCCTCATTGGTCGTATCGGCTGCCCCCATCAAGGTGCGGGCGGACTGGCCCATCGAGCCGACCTGCGACGTCAGATCGGTCATGACGGTCGCCATGGCCGACTGGAAGTCCTCGATCAGCTTTTCGACATGACGCTGGCGCGCAATCTCGCCGGCCTGCGTCGTCAACGCCTGTTCCTCGAGCGTGCGTCGCTCCATGGCATTGTCGCGGAAGATCAGGATCGCGCGGCCCATCGCGCCGAGCTCATCGGTGCGGGATGCCTCCGGGACCTCTACTTCCAGATCGTCGGCCGCGAGCCGGGTCATGGTGCTGGTCAAGCCGGAAATCGCCATGATCAGTCCGCGGCCCAGCACGAAGGCGAGCGTCAGGACCAGCAGGCCAAGGCCTGTGGAGGACGATATCGACCAGACGAAGCTGCCATGCGCCGTCTCGGCAATGCGCTTCTGGTTGGCGACGCCTTCAGCCACCAGCACATCGACGACCTGCTGCGCATTGGCCAGCGCCGCATTGCCGGCTGTCCGCACCGCATCCACCGCGGCGCCACGCTGCTGGATGCCCTCGGACCAGGCGAAAAAGCTCGTGGCATAGGTTGTCAGCAGCCCCTTCATCCGCTGCTGCGCCGGCAGTGGTAGCTCGTTGTCTTCCAGCATCGCCTCGAAAACCGCGATGTTGCTCTTGAACTTGCCGATCTCCTCGGCCGTCAGCCGCAGCATGAAGTCCTTCTCGTTGCGACGAAGCTGGAGCATGGCGATCTGGAAATTGCGCGTATCGGCACAGCACACCGAGGCGAGCTGGGTGAGCGTCGTCTCGATCTCCTGGATCGCCTTGCGCAATTGTCCGTTGAGACCGAGTGTCGGGCTACGCCCCATGCGCTCCTGGATTGCCACCAGCTCTTCGAACAGGGCTGAAAGACGCGCAGGTGCGGCCAGTGCCGAGCGCGTGGCCTCGGCCGGCAGGCTCGCCGCTCCCTCCGATGTCTTCACAGCCTCGGCTGCCCGGGCTGCCGCCTGCAACGCGGCGCGGAACCGCTCTTCAGGTTCCTTGCCGCCGCCGCTGCCGGCGAACCGTTCGGCCTCGGCATTGGTCGCGCGGATGGCCGCGCGCAGATCATAAACCTGCGAGAGGAGCCTGGTGGACGCATCGAGCGCCACGATTTCAGTCTGGGTCCGCGTCGAGGTGAACCAGGTGAGCCCTGTCAGGCCCAGCAGGCCCAGCACAGGGATTGTGGCGATGACGAGAACGCGCGCCCGAATGGACAGGGAACCCAGCAGAGAAGTGGAAGCCATCGGCGGAGTCGTCCTTGGAATGGAGGCATGCCGATAGGTAAGCACGAACAATTTATGTTTAATGAATCATGGCGGATCGTTTGAATTTTGCCTCGCCCCTTCGTGGAGGGAGCACGCGCAAGCGCTCGGCCTCGGCGACCCACCAGCCGGTCATGCTGGGTCCTGGATATCAACGGATCACGCCCGGCAGTACCGGACCCCCAGACAGCAAAAAGCCCCGGAAAACCGGGGCTTTTTGCAGAGCTTCTGATGATCTCGGATCATCTGAAACGGGAATTTGGTGCCAAGAAGAGGCGCCGAATGCTAAGTCTAGGCCATTATAAAAAAGAGATAAAAAAGTTCCATCGTGACGCCGACACCAACAGAAACGCCAACAATCGACATCTTGTTCTGCGCAGCGGCCACGCGACCCGCCTGGTCGAGGTCCCTCATGCCTGTCACAAAGTGTTATCGATCCCTCGCTCATCGACTTGCTTAGAGTCGCTCCTGCATCGTGCGGTAGGCGCCGCTGGTCGCACCAAGATCGCCAAGTGTTGCCTTGTCCTCTCCAGCGCTGCCGTCACGCGCGGTCAGATGATGGCTGAGTTTCTGTGACTCGTACATGATCCCCCCGGTCCACCGGCTCAACGCGGTCGGCGCTGCATAGAACGGCAATCGATGGTCATTGCAACTGTGTCTGGCATGCGGATATCAGGCTACTGTCCTAAGGTGATCCAGCACGAGCTTGATCGTCTTCCCGTCCGGCTTCCCGTCCGGCTTCCCGTCGGCACTCGTCGCGCCCTGCGTGCGCAAACCATCGAGAATCTCGGCCTGCCGGTGGTGTGAAACCTCGCCGTAGCTCGTGAATGTTGTCAGGACGTTTTCGTGGCCGAGGTTCTGGCTCCAGGCCTTGAACTCCTCCGGGGTGCGGCAGGTCCGCTCGCCATGCAGGGCGAGAGTTTTCCGAAAGGAATGCGGATTGAAATACGGCAATCCCGCGGCCTCGAAAGCCTCCCGAAAAATGCGACGGATGACGTCAGCATTCTTCCAGTGTCGCCGTGACAGCCCTCGCCGCTTGAAGAGACCATCTATATCCGGCGCCACATCTGTGGCAGGGAAGAGCGGGTCGGCGGGACCGAACAGCTTGGCTGATGTCAGATACTGAACCCATTCGGTTACGATGGCTTCGAGTTCGTCGCCAACCGGGAAGAACCACGTGTCGATTGTCTTGCGGTTCTTGGTGCGGACCGTTCGGGCATCCTGAAGCACGAAGCGCTTGTCGATGTCGACATTGCCAAGTGATAGCGACGCGATTGCGTCATCGCGTGCGCCGGTTAGTATCGCGAAGGCCATTAGAGCGCGATCACGCTTCTCGATGTCGCTCCCGGAAGGCATCAAGCCGATAGTGTGTCGGATCTGTTCCAGGGTCGGAGCGGCTCGGTTGCGTCGAGCTGTCGCAATGCGGCTGTCATTCGCCGAGGGGTTGAAATAGTCGGCATCCGAATAGCTGATCCGAGACCGGTAGCGGGGCTGACCTGCGAGCCAGAACAGGAATGCTTTCACATTCATCAGCCTTGAATGGACGGTTGCCTTGGCCAAGGGCTTACCGGTCACCGGGTTCACCTGCTCTTCCAGCTTGCGCTTGAAGGCCTTTGCCCACTCGATCCGGAAGGCTGCAAAATCCCGATAGCCGATCGAAGCCTCGAACGCGGCAATGTCCGCTGCAACCCGATCGACGCTCTTCTGCGCCTTTCGTCTCGCTGCTTCCAGGAAGCTGAAATAGTCCCTTTTGACGCGCTCGTTCTTGGGGTGGTGCTTACGCATGGTTCAGTCATCCTTCGGGAAGTGATCAATCAGACAGGGGTTTCGGCTCTTAACTAGGTCCTTGTCTGCCGCCACGATGGATACCCGGAAGGGCGGGAGAATCGCCGCCAACCCTGACGGAGAGACGCGCTTGTTCATGACGGTGGCACAGGTCGCACACAGCGCCCTGAGAAGGCCGCCTACTCGCCCGTGGGGGCGCAGTTCGAGTTCGTCGAAGGCCGGGGGCCTGGGTTGCCGGCAGGCAAAGCAGAACAGTTCGTGTGGTGCACAGCGCTGCTTTGTCGGCTTTCGCGCTGCCAGGAAGTCAACTAAGTCGGCTCCGAGGATCAACGCGGGCCGCCTGTCTGCGATGATCGGTAGACCCTGCTTAATCCAACGGCGGATTGTGAGCTCACTGCTGACGAGAGCGCGGGCGGCTTCCGCGATGGTATAACTGCGATGCAGCCGCACACCGCGGTGTGCGCTCAAGCGGCCGCCCATCTCAGGCTACCCCCCTGCTCATTAATTCGCGGATGTCCTCGACCCGCCACGCTGTGATGCGCGAGCCTAGCTTGACGGGCTGGGGGAAGCGGCCGTCCTTCACGCCAGCCCACCAAGTGGACTTGCTGACGGGAATGGGACCTCTGGGTGCGATGATGGCGGGGAGCCGCAAAAGGCCGGCGGCGGGGAGTTCGGGAAGGTCCGACATGGTGCTACCTCGTGTCAGGGAAGACGAGGCAGCTGTAGGGAGGCCGATTGCGCCTGAGGACGAATTCGGTTTGCGCCTAACCGAATTCGGTTAGGCGTTAGCCGAATTCGGTTTCGTTGAGGGCCCGTTTGCTCCAAGGCCAAATGGCTGAAGCGAAAAGGATAAATCGATCAAGGCCAGTGTCGGAGATCGACGTTTTGGTTCTCAGCCAACGCGCTGAAAGTCTGCAAATAAACTGCAACGCTAAAGCAGATGCTGGCGATCCCCTCGCCTCCAAGCAGCGCCTAGGTCACCTCAACCGCGGCAATCGGTTCGGTCGCGGCACCGAGTGGCTCGCTATTCTGACAGTCGGCTGGGCAGGGTGAATCCAATTCGTGTGGCCCATGGACATGCCGCAGCGGGAAGCCGGATCACGGCGTCTTCGCCGAACGGAGCCCACGACGCAATCCCGCGCATGGGACTAAGGATTTCAACGGTTGAAGGACGGATCTTGAAGGTTTTCGATCAAACCTCTCGACGAGTTCGGTCTCAAACCTCATCAATCAATCTATTCAGCCTCGCTAGGCTCTCGAGCGCAGCGGGATCACGGCAGTTGATTGTCCTGCCGGTCACCGTGAGGTCGTAGGATTCGAGTGCTACGAAAGTGCGTGACAGATTTTCGCGGGTCATGCCCAGACGGCTGGCGAGCTTGCCTTTTTCGAAGGGTATGAGCGTCGTTAGGATGCCGTCCTTGACGGTCGCGTTCCGCAAGATCCAACCCGCCAGCCGCTCTAGGCCGGTCCGCACCTTTTGATCCTTCAGTTCGCGAATGACCTCGCGATAGCGCTCCGCCATCTCATTCACAACGGCGCGCGCGAATGCACCATCGCGCTGGAATACAGCGCGGATCAGTTCCGCCGGGATCATCAGAATGCGCGACGCGTGGAGGGTTCGGGCCGACTGGAGATGAATCTTGTCGACCAGCACCGCCGCCAGGATGAAGGTTGAGACCGGCGACAGGAACACGATGCTCGTCTCACGGTCTCCGTGCGTCGCATAGAGTTCGACCATGCCGTCGACGATGACATGCAGAAAGTCCGCGCTGTCGCCCTCGGCCACCAGTTCGACGTGGGCCGGGAAGCGCTGAAGGTACGAGGCCTGCATCAGCGCATCGAATTCAGGTTGAGCCATGTCGCAGAACAGCGGCAGGGCGCGAACCAGATGGGCGTCCGTTGGGCGCAAGTGCAGACTCCTCAACCATAGCCTTGCGTCATTTTTGATAATTGTCAAATATGAAGTGCAATAATGTAATTCTTAAAGCCAACATATGTATTATTTAAGAATATCTACTGTCAAAATTCGTAATTTTCCCGAGATCCGCGCTCGGTAGTTGATTTCAATCAATACATAATGCCGTCGTTCAGCCTTTTGTTCTGCCGTGTTGCGCAGCCGTCGGTGATCAGCCGATCGCGCGATGAGGAACGATAGGTCATGAGCACGACGTCTTCAGTACCGGTGGCCGACCAGCGCAGCGCGCTGTGGATGTCGACGCTGGCCTTCACCATCTGCTTCGCGGTCTGGACGATCTTCTCGATAATCGGAATCCAGATCAAACGGGACCTCGGCCTGACCGAGACGCAGTTCGGACTGCTGGTCGGCACACCGATCCTGACGGGCTCGTTGATCCGGCTGATCCTGGGCATCTGGACCGACCAGTACGGTGGCCGCCTTGTCTACACGATCACCATGCTGGCGGCGGCGCTGGCGACCTTCCTGCTGACCTTCGCCTACGATTACACGACCTTCCTGATCGCGGCGCTCGGCGTCGGCATCGCCGGCGGCTCGTTTGCGGTCGGCATCGCCTATGTCTCCAAATGGTATCCGAAGGAAAAGCAGGGCACCGCGCTCGGCATTTTCGGAGCTGGGAATGTTGGCGCAGCCGTCACCAAGTTCGCTGCGCCCTTTATCATGATCGCCTATGGCTGGCGGATGGTGGCGATCGTCTGGGCCGTCGTGCTCGCGGTCATGGCCGTCGTCTTCTTCCTCACCACCAAAGACGACCCGCAGCTCGCGGCGCGCCGGCTCAAGGGCGAGAAGCCCGAGCCCATGTCGGCCTTGCTCGAACCCTTGAAGAACGTCCAGGTCTGGCGCTTCTCGCTCTATTATTTCTTCGTCTTCGGCGCCTTCGTAGCGCTGGCACTCTGGCTGCCGCGCTATCTGATGAACGTCTACGGCCTTGGCATCGCCGCGGCCGGCATGGTCGGCGCCGCCTATTCCATCCCGGCCTCGCTGTTTCGTGCCTATGGCGGCCATCTCTCCGACAAGGTCGGGGCGCGAACCGTAATGTACTGGACCTTCCTGGTCAGCGTCGTCTGCACCTTCGTCCTGTCCTACCCGCCGACCGACTATGTTGTGCGGACCACGTCGGGCTCGGTGGCCTTCCACCTGGAAACCGGCCTCATAGCCTTCATGGTCGCTATCTTCGTGCTCGGCTTCTTCATGAGCCTCGGCAAGGCGGCGGTCTTCAAGCACATCCCCGTCTATTACCCGACCCGTGTCGGCCCGGTTGGCGGCATTGTCGGGCTGATTGGCGGGCTCGGCGGCTTCATCCTGCCGATCGTGTTCGGCGCCCTGAACGACCTCACAGGTGTCTGGCAGAGCTGCTTCTGGCTGTTGTTCGTGATTGCCACGGCCTCGCTGGTCTGGATGCACTTTGCCGTCCTGCACATGGAGCGCGAAGCCCGCGAGACCGGCACTGCCCGCGCGTCGCTACCCGAACTGCCGGAGATGCAGACGATCCATGGCGCAGGCCAGCAGGGCGCGCTGGCCGCGTCTGGCGCGATCCAGAACTGGAAGCCGGAGGATGCAGAATACTGGGCCCGGAAGGGCAAGGCTATCGCCCGCCGCAACCTCTGGATCTCGATCCCCAACCTCTTGCTCGCCTTCGCGGTGTGGATGGTCTGGTCGGTGGTCGTGGCCAAGCTCCCCGCCGTCGGGTTCAAGTTCACGACCGACCAGCTGTTCTGGCTCGCGGCGCTCCCCGGTCTGTCGGGTGCGACGCTCCGAATCGCCTATGGCTTCATGCCGCCGATCTTCGGTGGCCGGCTCTGGACGACGCTGACCACCTGGTCGCTGCTGATCCCGGCCATCGGCATCGGCATGGCGGTGCAGAACGTCACGACGCCCTATGTCATCTTCCTCGGCCTGGCACTGCTATGTGGCTTCGGCGGCGGCAATTTCGCCTCCTCCATGTCCAACATCGCCTTCTTCTTCCCCAAGGCCGAGAAGGGCAATGCGCTTGCCCTGAACGCCGGCCTTGGCAATCTCGGCGTCTCAGTTGTGCAGTTCGTCGTCCCGCTGGTCATCACGGTCGGCGTGTTCGGCGCCATCGGTGGCGAGGCCCAGGACATCGGGGGCGGCGCAAAGCTCTTCCTGCAGAACGCCGGCTATATCTGGGTACCGTTCATCGCAGCCTCCGCCATTGCCGCCTGGTTCGGCATGGACGACCTCGCCAGTATGAAGGCGACCTTCGCTCAGCAGGCCGTCATCTTCCAGCGCAAGCACAATTGGCTGATGTGCTGGCTCTATGTGGGCACCTTCGGCTCGTTCATCGGGTATTCCGCCGGCTTCCCGCTCCTGTCCAAGACGCTGTTCCCGAGCGTCGATGCCCTGCAGCTCGCCTTCCTCGGGCCGCTGGTCGGCGCCATGTCACGCTCGCTCACCGGCTGGATCTCCGATCGATGGGGTGGTGGCCGGGTGACGCTCTGGGTCTTCGCCGGCATGGCGGCCGCTGTCCTCGCTGTCCTCTACTTCATCACGATCAAGGACCAGCCCGGCGCGTTCCTCGGCTTCTTCCTGAGCTTCATGGCGCTGTTCATGCTCACCGGCATCGGCAATGCCTCCACCTTCCAGATGATCCCCGCGATCATGAGCAAGGACATGCCGCGGCTCATGCCGGGCGCCGACGAGATCACCCGCAACCGTCAGGCCGAGCTCGAGGGGGCCGCAATCATCGGCTTCTCCTCGGCGATCGGGGCCTATGGCGGCTTCTTCATCCCCAAGGCCTACGGCACGTCGATCGCGATGACCGGCGCCGTCAATGGCGCTCTGTGGGCCTTCTTCGCCTTCTACCTCACCTGCATCGCCATCACCTGGGCGGTCTACACGCGCAAAGGCGGCGTCCTGCACGACGTCGAGCGCCGCCGGACCGCGCCGTCGCTTCAGCCCGCCCAGTGACCCGAGAGGCCTGACCCATGTCCCATTTTCTCGATCGCCTGAGCTTCTTCACCAGGGCCACCGGAACCTTTGCCGACGGCCATGGCATCACCACCACGGAAGACCGGTCCTGGGAGGACGCCTATCGGCGGCGCTGGCAGTCCGACAAAATCGTCCGCTCCACCCACGGGGTGAACTGCACCGGTTCGTGCTCCTGGAAGATCTACGTCAAGGGCGGCATCGTCACCTGGGAAACCCAGCAGACAGACTACCCGCGCACCCGGCCGGATCTGCCGAACCACGAACCCCGCGGCTGCGCCCGTGGCGCCTCCTATTCCTGGTATCTCTATTCCGGCAACCGGGTGAAATATCCCATGGTCCGCTCGCGGTTGATGAAGCTGTGGCGCGAGGCGCGCGCGACGCTGACGCCCGTGGCCGCCTGGGCCTCCATCGTCCAGAACCCGGAGAAGCGGCGGAGCTACACCTCCAAGCGCGGCCATGGCGGCTTCGTCCGCGCCGCCTGGGACGAGGTCAACGAGATCATCGCGGCGGCCAATGCCTATACCGCCAAGACCTTCGGCCCGGACCGCATCTATGGCTTCTCGCCGATCCCGGCCATGTCGATGGTCTCCTATGCTGCCGGTTCACGCTACCTGTCGCTGCTCGGCGGCGTCTGCATGTCGTTCTACGACTGGTATTGCGACCTGCCGCCGGCCTCGCCGCAGACCTGGGGCGAGCAGACCGACGTGCCGGAATCGGCCGACTGGTACAATTCCGGCTTCCTGATCCTCTGGGGCTCGAACGTGCCGCAAACGCGCACGCCGGATGCCCATTTCTACACCGAGGCGCGCTATCGCGGCGCCAAGTCGGTGGTGATCTGCCCGGACTATTCGGAAGCCTCGAAGTTCGCCGATCTTTGGATCTCGGTGAAGCAGGGCACCGACGCGGCACTCGGCATGGCCATGGGCCACGTCATCCTCAAGGAGTTCTACGTCGACCGCCAGGCACCCTATTTCCACGACTATGTCCGCCAGTACTCGGACATGCCCATGCTGGTGCGGCTCGTCGAGCAGGACGGCCGCCTTGTGCCGGAGCGCCAGATCCGGGCATCCGACTTCGCCGACGGGCTGGGCGAAACCAACAATCCCGATTGGAAGACGGTCGGCATCGACGAGACCACCGACGATGTCTGCGTGCCGCAGGGCTCGGTAGGCTTCCGCTGGGGCGAGAAGGGCAAGTGGAATCTCGAGGAAAAGAACGCCACCGGCACGCCGACTCGGCTGCGACTGACCCTGACCGGCGCCGGCGAACAGCTTGCCGATGTCGCCTTCCCATATTTCGGCAATATCGAGCATGAGCATTTCGCGTCCACCAAGGATGCCTCGATCCTGGTGCGCAAGGTGCCGGTGCGCCGGCTCAAGCTGAAGGACGGCGAGGCGCTGGTCGCCACTGTCCACGACCTGATGCTGGCCAATTACGGTGTCGATCGCGGCTTTGCCGGTGATGCCGTCGCCAAGAGCTACGATGAGACCGGGCCCTACACGCCCGCTTGGGCCGAGAGCGTCACAGGCGTTCCGCGCGACCAGATCATCACGGTCGGCCGCGAGTTCGCCCGCAACGCCGAGAAGACCAAGGGCCGCTCGATGATCATCATCGGCGCCGCCATGAACCATTGGTACCACTCGGACATGAACTACCGCGGCGTGATCAACATGCTGGTCATGTGCGGGTGCATCGGTCAGTCGGGTGGTGGCTGGTCGCACTATGTCGGCCAGGAAAAGCTCCGGCCGCAAACCGGCTGGGCGCCGCTGGCCTTCGCGCTCGACTGGGCGCGTCCGCCGCGCCAGCAGAACTCGACCTCGGCTTTCTACGTCAACACCAACCAGTGGCGCTACGAGACCATGAAGGCCGGCGACATCCTTTCGCCGACGGCCCCGAAGGGCGACTGGGACGGCGCCATCATCGACTACAACATCCGCGCGGTGCGCATGGGCTGGCTGCCGGCCTATCCGACGCTGCAGGAGAATTCGCTCGAGATCGCCGGCAGCGCCGCCGCCGCGGGCCTCGAGGTCAAGGACTATGTCGCCCAGTCGGTGAAGTCGGGCGCGCTCAACTTCGCCTGGGAGGACCCCGACCATCCGAAGAACTGGCCGCGCAACATGTTCGTCTGGAGGTCTAACCTGCTGGGTTCATCGGGCAAGGGCCACGAATATTTCCTCAAGCATCTGCTCGGCACCACCCATGGCGTGCTGGGCAAGGATCTCGGCCGCACCGGCGGCGTCAAGCCGACCGAGGTCAAGTGGCGCGACGAGACCGTCGAGGGCAAGCTCGACCTCTTGGTGACGCTCGACTTCCGCATGTCGACCACCTGCGTCTATTCCGACATCGTTCTGCCCACGGCCACCTGGTACGAAAAGAACGACCTCAACACCTCCGACATGCACCCCTTCATCCATCCGCTGACGGCGGCGGTGGACCCGGTCTGGGAATCGAAGTCGGACTGGGAGATCTACAAGGGTCTCGCCAAGACCTTCTCGGAGGTCTGCACCGAGGTGCTCGGCGTCGAGAAGGACGTCGTGCTGACCCCGATCATGCACGACACCCCCGGCGAGATCGCCCAGCCCTTCGACGTCAAGGACTGGAAGAAGGGCGAGATCGAGGCGATCCCCGGCAAGACCATGCCGGCGGTCCAGGTGATCGAGCGCGACTACCCGAACCTCTATGCCCGCTTCACCTCGCTCGGCCCGCTGATGGCCAAGGTCGGCAATGGCGGCAAGGGCATGGCCTGGAATACCGAGCACGAGGTTCAGCTGCTGAAGGAGCTGAACGGCGAGCATGCCGACGGTGCCAACAAGGGCCTGGCCAAAATCGTCACCGACATCGATGCCACCGAAGTCATCCTGATGATGGCACCGGAGACCAATGGTGAGGTGGCGGTGAAAGCCTGGACATCGCTTGAGGGCTTCACCGGCCTCGACCACGCCCATCTCGCGCTGTCCAAGGAGGACGAGAAGATCCGGTTCCGCGATGTGGTGGCGCAGCCGCGCAAGATCATCTCGTCGCCGATCTGGTCGGGCATCGAGAGCGAGAAGGTCTGCTACAATGCTGGCTACACCAACGTTCATGAACTGATCCCGTGGCGGACGCTCTCCGGGCGCCAGCAGCTCTATCAGGATCATGTCTGGATGCGGGCTTTCGGCGAGGCGCTCTGCGTCTATCGGCCGCCGGTCGATATGAAGACCACCCACCCCGTGATGGCCCATGCGCCGAACGGCAACAAGCAGGTGGTGCTGAACTTCATCACGCCGCACCAGAAATGGGGCATCCACTCCACCTATACCGACAACCTGATGATGCTGACCCTGTCACGGGGCGGGCCCATCGTCTGGCTGTCGGAGGAGGATGCGGCCAAGGTCGATATCGTCGACAACGACTGGGTGGAGGCCTTCAACACCAATGGCGCGCTGGTGGCGCGTGCAGTGGTGTCCCAGCGCATCAAGACCGGAACGGTCTTCATGTACCACGCGCAGGAAAAGATCGTGAACGTGCCAGGGTCGGAGACCACCGGCAATCGCGGCGGCATCCACAACTCGGTGACCCGCGTCGTCCAGAAGCCGACCCACATGATCGGCGGCTACGCCCAGCTGGCCTACGGCTTCAACTACTACGGAACGATCGGCACCAACCGCGACGAGTTCGTCATCGTCCGCAAGCTGGCCCATGTCGATTGGCTGGAACGTCCCTTCGACGAGGCGAAAGCCCGTGCGAAGGCCGCCGCCCTCGCTGCTGAGTGACAAGGAGAGACTCCCATGAAGATCCGCGCTCAGATTGCGATGGTGATGAACCTCGACAAGTGCATCGGCTGTCATACCTGCTCGGTCACCTGCAAGAACGTCTGGACCAATCGCGAAGGCGTCGAATACGCTTGGTTCAACAATGTCGAGACCAAGCCCGGCATCGGTTATCCGAAGGACTGGGAGAACCAGGACAAGTGGAAGGGCGGCTGGACCCGCAAGAAGAACGGCAAGATCCAGCCGCGCATCGGCTCTAAGTGGCGGGTGCTGGCGAATATCTTCGCCAATCCGGACCTGCCGGAGATCGACGACTATTACGAGCCCTTCACCTTCGACTACGAGCACCTGCAGAAGGCGCCGGAGCTGGAGGCCTTCCCCACCGCCCGCCCGCGTTCGCTGATCTCTGGCGAGCGGATGGAGAAGATCGAGTGGGGCCCGAACTGGGAGGAAATCCTCGGCGGCGAATTCGCCAAGCGCTCGAAGGACAAGAACTTCGAAGGCATCGAGAAGGAGATCTACGGCCAGTTCGAGAACACCTTCATGATGTATCTGCCGAGGCTGTGCGAGCACTGCCTCAACCCGACCTGCGTCGCGGCCTGTCCGTCGGGCGCGATCTACAAGCGTGACGAGGACGGCATCGTCCTGATCGACCAGGACAAGTGCCGTGGCTGGCGCATGTGCGTCTCGGCCTGTCCCTACAAGAAGATCTATTTCAACTGGAGCTCGGGTAAGTCCGAGAAGTGCATTTTCTGCTATCCGCGCCTTGAGGCGGGGCAGCCGACGGTGTGTTCGGAGACCTGCGTCGGCCGCATCCGCTATCTCGGCGTTGTCCTCTATGACGCCGACGGCATCGAGAAGGCGGCGGCAACCGAGAACGAGCAGGATCTCTACGAGGAGCAGCTGAAGCTCTTCCTCGATCCGAACGATCCGAAGGTGATCGAAGAGGCCCGCCGCCAGGGCATTCCGGAGAACTGGCTGGAGGCCGCCAAGCGTTCGCCGGTCTGGAAGATGGCGATGGAATGGAAGATCGCCTTCCCGCTTCATCCCGAGTACCGGACCATGCCGATGGTCTGGTACGTGCCGCCGCTCTCGCCCATCCAGTCGGCCGCGGAAGCCGGCAAGATCGGCGTCGACGGCGATATGCCCGACGTCCGCTCGCTGCGCATTCCGGTCAAGTACCTTGCCAATCTGCTGACCGCCGGCAAGGAGGAGCCGATCGTCACCGGCCTCGAGCGGATGCTCGCCATGCGCGCCTACATGCGTGTCAAGACCATCGACGGTGTCATCGACGAGACCATCGCTCGGCGCGTCGGGATGACCGGTGCGATGATCGAGGACATGTACCAGGTGATGGCGATCGCTAATTACGAGGATCGCTTCGTTATCCCGACCAGCCACCGGGAATGGACCGAGGACGCCTACGAGCTGCGCGGCAATTGCGGGTTCTCGTTCGGCAATGGCTGCTCGGACGGCGACACCAAGCCCAGCCTGTTCGGCAAGCCCAAGGCCAAGAGCCCGATGGGAGTCGCGTGATGAAGACCTTCAAGGTTCTCTCGGCACTGCTGTCCTACCCGCAGGCGGGCCTCCTGCCGGCTTTGCCCGAGCTTGAGGCTGTCCTCTCCGGAGAGGCGCTTCTCTCGGCCAGCGGGCGGCGCCTGCTGCAACCTCTCTTCGACGACCTGAGGGCGAACGACCTGACGGAGCTGCAGGAGCGCTACGTCTTCCTGTTCGACCGGACACGGTCACTGTCGCTGCATCTCTTCGAGCACGTTCATGGCGAGAGCCGCGACCGCGGCCAGGCGATGGTGGATCTGAAGGGGGTCTACGAGGAGGCGGGCTTCGCGCTCGCATCTTCCGAGCTGCCCGACTTCATCCCGCTTTTCCTAGAATTCCTGTCACTACGGCCGGCGGCCGAGGCTGTCTCGTTCCTCGGCGAGACGGTTCACATCCTGATCACGCTGGCTGAGCGCCTGGAGAAGCGGTCCTCGCCCTATGCTGGCCTGTTCCGCGGACTGATCGAACTGTCGCGCGCTAGGCCCAAGCAGGAGGATCTCGCCGCGATCGTTCCCGACGACGGCATAGAAGCCGATGATCTGGAGGCGCTCGACGCCGTCTGGGAGGCCGAGGAGGTCATCTTCGGCCCGGGGGCCGCTGAGGCGGCCTGCGGCAAGGAGACACTCGGCTCGAAACTTCGCGCGGCGACCCGCCCGGCGGCCGGCGTCACCGTGCCGAAGCCGGTCGGGCCGCGCCCGATCGTCTCCCACAACAACATCCCGCGCGCCTGAAGGAGAGCGAGCCATGGCCGCCACCCTCAACCACATCCTGTTCGGCTGGTATCCCTACGTCGCGCTGACGGTGTTCCTCACGGGCAGTCTGATACGCTTCGATCGCGAGCAATACACCTGGAAGGCCTCGTCATCGCAGATCCTGCGCAAGCGGCAGCTGCGCTGGGGCTCGAACCTGTTCCATCTGGGCATTCTCGCCATCTTCGCCGGCCATCTCGTCGGCCTGCTCACGCCCATCCAGGTGTTCGATGCGCTCGGCGTGTCGCATGGTGCCAAGCAGATCCTCGCGATCATGGCCGGCGGCGTGGCCGGCATTGCATGCTTTATCGGCCTCGTCCTGCTGATCCACCGGCGCCTATTCGACCCACGCATCCGTCGCAATTCGTCCTTCTCCGACACCGCGATCCTCCTGATCCTGTTCGCCCAGCTTTGCCTCGGGCTTCTGACGATCCCGTTCTCGCTCGGCCATCTGGACGGTCACGAGATGCTCAAGTTCATGACCTGGGCTCAGGGCATCGCCTATCTGCAGCCGGGGGCTTCCGCGGCCATCTCCGACGTCGCCCTGGTGTTTAAGGCGCACATCGTGCTCGGCCTCAGCATCTTCATGGTCTTCCCGTTCACCCGCCTTGTCCACGTCTGGTCGGCACCGGTCTGGTACCTCGGCCGACGTGGCTACCAGATCGTCCGCACCCGCGACGGTCGTCGTGTTGCAACCCCCCAGGCGAGGCCCGTCCGATGACCCATGCAGCCCCCACGCGCACACTGATCTCCGCGCCAGGCCGCACGCCGGTAAGCGTCAACGGCCAGGTGATCGCCCGCGATGCCATCCTGCGCGAAGCCCGCAACCACCAGAGCGCCCAGGCGTCCGAGGCTTGGAAGGCAGCGGCAACCGCCCTGGTCGTCAAGGAACTGCTGGTTCAGGAGGCAAGGCGCCTCGGCGTCAGCGGCGAGGCGATGGACGACGGCGAAGGCCGGCGCGAGACTGATGAGGAAGCGGCAATCCGTAGCCTCGTTGACCGTGAGGTGATCGTACCGACGCCGACTGAGGCCGAGTGTCGGCGATATTACGCCGCGAATGCCGCCCGCTTTCGCTCGGCGACCCTGACGGAAGCCTGCCATATCCTTCTCGCCGCCTCGCCCGAAGACGGCGAGGCCCGACAGGCGGCAGAGGTGCTGGCGGACCAGATCCTTGCCGAGTTGAAGGATGATCCGGCCCGCTTCGGCGAACTCGCCGCCGCGCATTCGCGCTGCCCGTCGGCCTCGCAGGGCGGCTCCCTCGGACAGCTGACCTCTGGCTCCACCGTGCCGGAATTCGAGGCGGCCATGGCGCTGATCGAGCCCGGCACCGTTTCGCCAATGGCGATCCCGACGCGCTTTGGCCTCCACATCGTCCGCGTGGCGCGACGGATCGAGGGCGCGGCGCTGCCCTTCGACCTCGTCCGCGACCGGATCGCCGGCTATCTCGCCTCCGCCGTCGAGCGCCGGGCGACCGCGCAATATGTCGCGCGCCTGGTGTCTGCAGCCGATATCCGGGGCGTCGACCTGGCGGGCGCGCAAGCCCACCGCGTCCATTAGGAAAGATCAGGTCATGCTGCTCGGAGACCTTCTGGCCAGACTGCACGACGCGACCATCGCGGAGCAGACCCTGGCGTCCCTCAACGATCTGATCCTCGCGGCCACCGTGTCCCAGCGGGCGGTTGCGGCGGGTGTGCCGCTTGGCACTTTCGCCGCCGAACAGGTGGAGAGCTACGCCGACGGCGCAGACGATTCCGAATGGACCACCGTCATGGGCCTGATGGCCCGCGCCGATGATCCCGGAGCTGTCCTGTTGAGGCGCGCGCTGAACCATTCTGGCGGCGCAGCGGCCTCGGGCTGTTCCTGCGGCGGCAAGCACGCCTGAAATCGATCCCCCTGGAGGGCCACGTTCATGACAGTCTTGGGCCCGCTCATCGACCCGTTCGGCCGGCGCGTGACCTATCTGCGCCTGTCTGTCACCGACCGCTGCGACCTCCGCTGCTTCTATTGCATGTCGGAGCGCCCTGACTTCCTGCCCAAGCGCGAGCTCCTGAGCCTTGAGGAACTCGACCGCGTGGCCTCGGCATTTGTCTCCCGCGGCGTGCGCAAGCTCCGCCTTACCGGCGGCGAGCCGCTGGTCCGGCGCGACGTGGTCGAACTGTTCCGTTCACTTGGCCGCCATCTCGGATCGGGCGCGCTGGACGAGCTGACGCTCACCACCAATGGCTCGCAGCTCGCGCAGCATGCCGATACACTTGCGGCTGCCGGCGTGCGCCGTGTCAACGTCTCGCTCGACAGCCTTGATGCCGGACGATTCGCTGCGATCACCCGGCGCGGACGGCTCGCCGATACGCTAGACGGGATCGAAGCCGCCCGTGCGGCAGGGCTCGCGGTCAAGCTCAACACGGTGGCGCTGGCCGGCGTCAACGATGACGAGTTCCATGACCTCGTGGCCTTTGGCCATGAGCACGGCATGGACGTGACCTTCATCGAGGTGATGCCGATCGGCGAGATCGGCCATGGCCAGGCGCGGCATTTCATGCCGATCAGCGAGGTGCGCAAGCGGCTTGAAACGCCTTTTCGCTTGGCGCCGAGCCGGCATTCCTCCGGCGGCCCGGCGCGCTACTGGACGTCGGAAACCACCGGCCACCGTGTCGGCTTCATCGCGGCGACCACTTGTAATTTCTGCCCCGGCTGCAACCGCGTCCGGCTGACCGCCACCGGACAGCTGGAAGCCTGCCTCGGTCGGGAAGAGAGCACCGATCTCAGGGCGGCCATCCGCGGCAGCGAGGCGGATGAGGCTTTGCACACGGCTATCGATCGCGCGATCGCATCGAAGCCCGAGGGCCATGCCTTCGAGGCCGCGGCCAGCGTTTCGGCAACCACGCGCCCAATGCATCGCACAGGCGGTTGAGGAGCGATGGCATGACGCTCGACGATCTCTTCGACCGCAATGCTGCCTGGGCCGAGAAGAAGACGCGGGACGACCCGACGTTCTTCGTTCGGATGGCCGAACAGCAATCGCCGAACTACCTCTGGATCGGCTGTTCCGACAGCCGGGTGACCGCCAATGACGTGCTCGGCCTCGACCCCGGCGAGGTCTTCGTCCAGCGCAACATCGCCAACATGGTCCACACCAGCGACATGAACCTGCTGGCAGTGCTGGAATATGCGGTCGAAACGCTCAATGTCGGGCATGTGATCATCTGCGGCCATTATGGCTGCGGCGGTGTGCAGCGTGCCCTTGGCCATGACCGGTCTGCGCTGGTCGATCACTGGCTACAGCCGCTGGTCATGCTCCATCGCAAGCATCAGGCGACCTTCGCCGCGCTGGCCAGCGACAGCCTACGGCTCGACCGCATGTGCGAGCTGAATGTCGAGATGCAGGTCCGGCGCATCGCCGCGACCCCGATTATCGAAGCCGCCTGGGCGCGCGGTGAGCCGCTCCAAGTCCATGGCTGGATCTATGGCATTCACGACGGATTGCTGCGGGCGCTCGGCTCGCCGATCACGTCGATCGCCGAGCGCGACGCCCTTGCCAATATTGACCAGCGGGCGAAAGAGCCTGTCGAACCGTGGAGTGCCGCACGCCGCCACGCGGCCGAGGCCTTCGCCGCGCTCGATCCGCAGGTCGCAGAACGTCTTCCGTGCTGCAGCGGGCTTGCTCGATAGTCCTGAGAATGACCGGTCATGACCGCCACGCCTGGGCATAGGACATTCTCTGGGCGAGCCTCCCTATCCTGTGGTTTCGAGCCGCCCATCGCGCAACGAGAAGATGTGATCGAACCGCGCGAAGATCTTTTCGTCATGGGTCACCGTGACGATCGCCGCCTGCTGTTCCTGTGCAACCCTGCGCAGCAGGTCCATGACGATGCGCGCCCGGTCGGAATCGAGGGCCGCAGTCGGCTCATCGGCGAGAATGATCCGCGGCCGGTTGGCCAGCGCGCGGGCAATCGCAACACGCTGCGCCTCGCCGCCTGACAGTAGGGCTGGCAGGACGTCGCGACGGTTGGAGACTTCGAGATAGTCGAGCAGCTCGATGGCGCGGGCTCTCGCCTCTTCGGCACTCTGGCCTGCGAGCGTCAGGACCAGCGCAACATTCTCGGTCACAGTCAGGAATGGCAGCAGATTGTGGGCCTGGAAGATGAAGCCGATGCGCTCCAGCCGCATGCGCCTGAGATCGCCCTTGAGCCATCGCCCGTCGAAGATGGGCTCTCCGTCAAGCACAACGCGGCCGGATGACGGTTCCTGGATGCAGCCGATAATGTTGAGCAGGGTGGTTTTGCCCGACCCGCTCGGCCCCTTCAGGCCAACGACCTGACCCGGCATGACGTCGAGCGAGACGCCACGGAGCGCGTCGACGCGGGTCGCGCCCTCGCCAAAGTGCTTGGAGATGTCAATCAGCGACACGAGTGGGGGCGTCATGGTCAGCCCCCCAGCGCCTTGGCCGGATCGACCTTGAGCGCGAGCCGTACTCCGAGCCCGCTGGCGATCACGCAGACGCCGAAGACGACGATACCGATCATGCCGACATCCGCCGCTTCGATGATCACCCGGCGCGGGAAGTTGTCCTTGGCGAGCAGGACCAGCGCCACCCCGATGGCGAAGCCGATGGCTCCCATGGCCAGCGCCTGCTGAATGATGAGCCCCACAATGGTGCTGTCGGGCGCGCCGATCAGCTTGAGCGTGGCGATCTCCCGCAGCTTGTCGATGGTGAGCGTGTAGATGATCAGCGCGATGATGACGGTGGAGACCAGCATCAGGATCGACGTGAACAGGCCGATCTGGCGACGCGCCATCTCGACCACGGAGCGCGAGAGGATTGCTTCCTGCTCGTCCTGCGACAGCGCATTGAGGTGTTTCCAGCGCCGAACCGTCTCGGTGACGGCGCTCACCGAAGAGTTGGGCGTCAGCGTGGCCAGGACGGCGTTGACGATATCATTGGAGGCGCCGCCGGCCCCACGCGCCTGCTCGCGGCGTTGCGCGGCGGGTGACAGGTCGAATTGAAGCTTCTGCGAATCCTGGAGCGAAATATAGGCCACCGGGTCGCCGCCAGTCGCAACCTGCCCCCGCGTCGTGCCGACAACCTGGAACCGGTTGCGGCCGAGAATGATGACATCGCCAAGGGCAAGGCCGCTTTTCTCATCGGCGATCAGCTCGAAATGGCTGCGCGTGATCTGCCGGCCGCCGGCCAGAACCGACGGTCCGCCCGGGCGTCCCGGCTCGAAGCCGACGACGAAAAGACGCAGCGCCAGGCCCCTGAAGTGCGCCTCGATGTTCTGGTAGGTGACGGCGCCGGCCTGGTTGACACCCGAGATGCGTGCGACGGCTTCGCGGGTGTCGCCGGGTATGCGGGAGGCCTCCGCGAAAGGGCCGCGGCTCCTTGCCTCCACGATCCAGACCTGCGCGCCCGGCGCGCGCGCAATTCCCAAGGCATCGGCGACAAGACCCCGGTAGATGCCGATCATCGACAAGACGACGCCCAGCAGCAGGCTCAACCCGGCGCAGGTCAAAAGGAATCGCCCCGCATTGTGCCGTATGTCGCGTATGGCGAGGTTCATCGCCGAGGCACCTGATCGACGGTCACGGAGCGTCCTTCGCGGAACCGCGGGTGGCGGCTCGTGACGATGGTGACACCATCGTGGCCGGAGACCACCTCGTAGCGGCCATCGATCGTCCGGTGACCAACGACGATTGCGCGGCGGACGAGCCGTCCGTCGTCGACGGCCCAGACCTTGCCGCGTCCATGCACCAGTTCGTCAATGGCTGTTTCCGGCACCAGCGTTGCGCGCGCGAGCGTGGCCGCGGTGACCACGACTTCCGCCTGTTCGCCCAGAACATAGGCCGGGGGGCAGTTCTGGCAGACGACGTAGATGCGCCGCTCCTCGTTAACCCGATCACTCTCGAGACCGATACGGGCGACACGACCGCTGAAGGCCTGCCCGGGAAGGGAACGAAGACGGATCAGGACTTGATGTCCCTCGGCGATCAAGCCTGACCGCGCCTCATCGAGATAGGCGAGGATCCAGTAGGTCGCCGGATCCACCAGCGTGAACAGGGTCTCACCTGCGGCCGCGACACCGCCGAGCTCTCGGGATCGGGAGATGACCAGAGCATCGAACGGTGCGCGCAGCTCATGCTGGTTGAGCACGACGCCCTCGAACGCGAACTGGGCGCGGGAATCCTCCAGGCGTGCCCGGGCCGCCGTGACCTCGCTCCGCGCGACCAGCGTGTCGGCAAGTGCGGTCGCTTCTGTCAGCTGGGCCTCCTCGGCCTGCTCGACCGAGACCGTCCCTCTGGCAAGCAGGGTCTGGCGCCTCTGGTTCGCCTGTTGCCTCTGAGCGTGCACGACCGAGGCGCGATTGGAGACAGCTTCCGCGACCGCCAGGGCCGCCTCCGCATTGGCAATGCCGGACCGTGCCTTCGCCGCTCGGGCCTGCTGCTCGCGGGGATCGATGCGGGCGAGCAGCGCGCCGGCCGCAACGCGATCACCGTGGTCGGCCGTCAGCTCGACAAGTGTTCCGGAGACTTTGAAGCCGACCCGCGTGACGATCCGCGCTTCGACGGTCCCGAGCGCGAAGACCTCGACCGGCACGTTGTCGATGGTCTGCGCTCCGGCAACGGCGATCGGAGCGAAGCGCATGAGCCAGACGAAAGCACCCGCCGCGAGCGCTACCGCCACCACGACGATCGTCCACAATGATCTGGCTCGCAGGCGCATGACACATTCCCCGCCACCACCGGCGCCATGCCCCAGAGGCAGGCGTGTAGATCGGCATTGTTTCACCTTTAGAGTGCGATCGACCTAACCGATATGATCGAGATCATTCTGGATCGACCCCGGCCAGACTAGTTTCGCCTTGATCTCGGTTGCAGGCTCGGAAAGAAAAGTGTGATGGGTACGTCCCAAGGTCGCTCTCGCCTTTTCGGTCTGGCTCTGGCGCTGGCCTGCTCCACACCACTCGCTTGTGAGGCAGGTGCCGTCACACCAGCAGGTGCCTTGCCGACCCATGCCAGACTGAGCCATCCGCCGAGACTAGATCAGACGCAATATTCGCAGGCGACCCGCGAGCAGGTGGAAACGTCGGCGCGCCAGCTTCTGGCAACTGCGCGAAAGGGACGCCCGTTCACGACGCAGCGTGGCGTCAAGCGGATCCCCATCGAGATCAACGGCGAGACATATGGCACCCTCTGGGAGGATACCGATCTCGGGTTGGTGGGATTGGGCGCCCACTGGGAGAGCCAGGGCGGCATGCGTGTCGAGCTGGTGCGGGATGGACGGGTCATCGGGATGATGTGGATCGAAGATGCCCGATGAAGACCGAGGCGCGTTTGGACGA
The DNA here is from genome assembly GCF_005160265.1 of Phreatobacter aquaticus. Classification (NCBI taxonomy): domain Bacteria; kingdom Pseudomonadati; phylum Pseudomonadota; class Alphaproteobacteria; order Hyphomicrobiales; family Phreatobacteraceae; genus Phreatobacter; species Phreatobacter aquaticus. Next base: position 1,614,931 of record NZ_CP039865.1, read on the forward strand.
TTGCGCAGCATGGCGCTCTTGTCGCGTCTGCGCGCCTATCGCGATCTGTTTGGCTATCTGGCGTTAGCCTTGGTCGGATTGTTCGCCGCGGGAATCTATTGGTATCTCTACGTCGCGCCCGTGGTTCTTCGCATTGCTGTCGCGCCGGCCGGCAGCGAGGTGGCGGAGCTCTTCGCGGCCATGGCGACGGCTTCCGAGCGGGAGCGGCTGCGAATCCGTCTCGTCGTCGCCCCGTATACGAACCTCGTCGAGACGTCCGCCGCGATCGATGCCGGCGATGCGGATCTGGCAATCGTGCGATCGGACTTCCGGTTGCCGTCGACGGGCCAGGCGGTCGCGATCGTGCACCAGAATATAGCTATCCTGCTCGCGTGCCCGGCAGTTCCAAGGGCCAGCGTTCGCCCCAGAGCGGGAGCCGCGGCCCCGTCTGCTCCTGTGAAAGCCATCCAGGGATTTGCCGATCTGAGGGGCCGCCGCGTCGCGGTACTGGGTCGTGGACCTGCGAACCTTGCCCTGTTCGACAAGCTCGCCGCCTATCATGGCATTTCGGCGCGGGACGCGGATGTGATTGCGTTGTCCAGCGCAACCGAAGTGGCAGCGGCGACTGCCGTGAAGCCGATCGATGCCATCTTCGTCAGCCCGGCTCGCGGCGATCGCTTCATCGTCGACGCGATCCAGGCCCTGAAATGCCCAGGTGACATGAGACCCGCCGTCGTGCCGCTGGCCGAGAGCGCGGTGCTTGCAACCCGCAACAAGATCTTTTCGTCGGTGGACCTGGTCGCCGGCGAATTCGGGGCCAATCCGCCAATGCCGCCCGAATCTGTTGCGACGCTGGGCTTCCCGTCGATTCTGGTGTCCCGAAACACCCTCTCCAGTGCCAAGGTCGAGGAGTTCACCAGGCAGCTTTTCAACCAGAGACAGTCGATGGTCGCGCAATATCCATCGGCCGGCCGCTTTGAAGCCCTTCCGACCGATCGAGGGTCGTCGTTCGCCCTCCATCCCGGCGCTGCCGCCTATTACGACGCCGACAGCAAGGGCCTGTTCGAAGCCTATGAGACCTTGATCTACATTGTGCTGTTCGGTGCCAGCGGCATCATCTCCGCGGGTCTCTGGCTGCTTGGCTTTCTCTTCCCCAGGAAAAAGCGTGTTCTCCACGCCGACCATAATGCGCTCAGCCATCTGATCGAGCGCGCAAGGCAGGCGCAGAGCACGCGCGAACTCGACGAGATCACGATTGAAGCGGATCACATCCTAAAAGCTCTGTCCGAGCGGATGCTGGATGGTGAGGTCGACACGGAACTGAAGCCAGCCTTCGACATGATCAGCGAGCGGCTTTCGGCGGCTATCGCCGAGCAGCGAAGCCGTCTCGCCATGCCGGCCGGGCCTGCCGAGCCAGCATCGCCGATGGCGATCATTCCTCCACCATCGACGGTTCCGGAAGGAAAAGCCGATCAGAGCGGATAGGCGCGTTCCTCGTCGGCAGAATGCCTGAGAACGGCTCGGCCTCCCGAGAAGGCGATGACGTCGCCCTGGCCGAACGACTGCCATTGTTCATCAGTCAATGGAACGCTGGCCACGAGGGAAACCATCTGATCTCCGCTCGCCATCACGACGCCATTCTGGGAAGACGGGTTCTCGTCAAAACGGCACTGACGCTGAAGGAACACAAGGCCCGGCGGTTCGACCGTCTGCGTGGGGAGTTGCTTACGACGATCGCCGTGAGCGAACAGGGCATCGCCATCCGAGTAGAGAAAGTTCGCGGGCCCAAGTGGCCTCAGTTCAGATGCAAAGGCCGCAACGACTGACAATCGGGCTTCAAGTGATGGGGCGGCTCGCGGCTCGGACCAGACCTCCTGTAGACGTTCAAGAAGATTGCAAAAGGCTTGTTCCGAGTCCGTCTCTCCGATGGGGGCAAACCGGCCCAGGCGAAATCTCGGTGAGGTCAGCATCTCGGGCATCCAGCCATTGTGGCTGAAGACGTGCATGCGGCCGGCGAGTTCCCGGGCGAATGGCTGAGCATTGCGGTAGGCAGGCTCGCCCATCGTTGCCTTCCGGATATGGGCCATGACGATGGTGCTTCGCAGGTCATGGGCGGCGACAAAGCGAACCCAGTCACTTTGGTCCGCCGGACCGACGTCCTTGATAAGACGGACATCGCGACCTTCGTAATAGGCCACTCCCCAGCCATCCCGAATAAGCGTCGGTGGGCCTCCATGGGCTGCGAGCCTGGGGAGCGAGAGGCTCAGTGTGGCGGGTTTGCTGCTCGACATTCCGAGAAGTTCGCACATTGGCCCACCGATCTGCTTGTTCAGCACGCATGGCCTGCATTGCCGGGCAACCGCATTCGGCCGGGCACCATCGCTTGCCGACCTCACATCTGGTTCGTCACGCTTTGCGTCGTATCGTTCCGTCCAGACGGGTGGCCTCGGCGATCGTGTTCGAGATCGTGCCGTACTTCCGGACATTCTTGTGCAGGAGTTCCAGGCGCTGGTCCGTCTCGTCGGTGTCGACAATCAGTTGGTAGTCGATCGAAACCATCTTGGGAGGACTGTCCTGCCGCACGCCGCGCAGCTTCACCTCGACGCCTCGCAACTCGAAGGCGATCATCGGCATGACACGCTCGATGCCCTTGATCATGCATGCGGCTACGGCTGCGAGGAGAAGCTCTGCCGGGTTGAAGGCATCGATCCGGCCGGCGAGATCCGTGTCGAGGACGATCTCCGCCGACTTCGTGGTGGCGACCGCCCCATGCGCGTCAATGCGCCTGGCTTCGACTTGATATTCCAGTTTCACGCTGCCAGCCATTTCGCGAGGTCCTCGGACTTCGGCAGGCCACCGGCATGGACGACCTTGCCATCGATGACGATGCCGGGTGTGGAGACGATTCCGTAGCCCGCGATTGCCGCGTAATCGGTGATCTTCTCGACAACCACCGGAACACCCAGCCGAGCGGCTTCCGACTTCACCATATCCTCGGTCGTCTGGCAGCGCTTGCAGCCCGGGCCGAGTACCTTAACGTCCTTCATGATGATGATCCCTTGATCAGGTGAAGAGCAGATTGAACAGGAAGCCGACGGACAGAATTCCCGTCGCGACGACGCCGACGAAGACAGCGATCAGCTTGAGATTGAGAACCTTGCGCAGGATGATCATCTCGGGGAACGACAAGGCGATCACGCTCATCATGAAGGCGAGCACCGTGCCGAGTGCCGCACCTTTGCCAAGCAGCGCCTCGACCACCGGTATGATGCCCGCGGCGTTGGAATACATGGGAATGCCGATCAGAACCGCTGCGGGGACAGACCACCAGGTGTCCTTGCCCATGATGGACGCGAGAAGGTCGGCAGGGACATAGCCGTGGATGAAGGCGCCAGCCGCAATGCCGACGATGATCCAGATCCAGACACGCCCGACGATATCCTTCACCGCCTCGATACCGGCTTGAATCCGATCAACGATGGTCAGGTTTTCCGGCGGAAGATCGATGGCACTCGCGCGGACATTGCGGACCCAGTCCTGGAGCCAATGCTCAAGGTGCAGCCGGCCGATGACCCAGCCCGACAAGATGGCAACGGCAAGGCCGAACCCGAGATAGGTCAGAGCGACCTTCCAGCCGAGGAGTGCCAGAAGCAGACCCAGTGCCACCTCGTTGATCATCGGGGCGGCGATCAGGAAGGAGAACGTCACGCCGAGTGGTACGCCAGCCGATACGAAGCCGACAAACAACGGAACGGCGGAGCACGAACAGAAGGGTGTGAATATCCCCAGAGACGCGGCAGCGACGTTGCCCAGGCCCTCGGCTCGGCCGGCAAGCAAGGCCCGGGTGCGCTCGGGTGAGAAGAAGCTGCGGATCATCCCCATGGCGAAGACCACCAGAGTGAGCAGCATCAGCACCTTGGGCGTGTCGTAGATGAAGAACTTGATGGCCTCATATGCGCCACTGCCCGGCGCCAGCGGCAATTGGCCGACAACCCACTCGGAGACCGGAACGAGCTGGCCATAGGCCAGGAACCAGGCGACGACGAACAGGATGGTCCCGACCACCCAGATCAGCGGGCGCGGGCCGCCCCGCGGCGTCTCGGTCATCGGTGTTGCCTGCGCGCTCATTGGTGGCCCGAACCTGTTGGAGCTTGCGGCCTGACGGCCTGGGCGAGGCAGACGATCAGGCTTGAACACGCCATGCTGCCTAGTCGACGCTTCCGGGAGCGGGATTAGGCCACAGGTTGGCGCTGCGGAGGTTGTTCTGGGTCAAGCGATGTGACGGCTTCGGCGCCTCGCTGGTCACGAATTCTGCATGTGATGGGCCAAGGCCTCGATTTTCGGAAGCACGAGCGCGTCGAGATCGGCATCCCGAACCGTCTCCCGCCATGCCTGGGTGAAGCAGGCCAGCCAGCCTTCGACCTCGGGTAGTCCGATGCTTGCGCGGAAATGACGCCGCCGCAGCATGGGAGCGCCATGCCGCTCGACGAAAAGCGGCGGGCCGCCGAGCCAGCCCGAGAGATATTCGAACAGTTTCTGTTCGGCCTGCACCAGGCTTGGCGGATGGACCGCCCGGCAAGCCTTTGCCTCAGGCAGTTCATCCATCAGCACGTAAAAGCGTGCCGTCAGCCGACGCACGCCGTCAGCACCACCGATGCGCTCATAGGGTGTCCGGTGATCGGCGGTCTGAAGTGCAGACATGCGTCCCTGCGGCATCACCGCTGTTGGGCCATGACGGTCGGGCACATTGTCTTCGGGCTGGCGACCGGGTGTTGAGGAACAACAACAACTCACGGCAGATTCCTGGCTGGATGGAGACCGCGCCGTCGCGGTCGACGATCTTTATCCCGTCACTGCGGCACACTGCATGATTACAATCATGCGTCTAACGATTTAGGGACCCTGATCACTGTCCCCTGACGGGTGAACGCACCCTCCTTCTCCAGCACGGCGATTGTCCGGTAGAAGGCTTCCCGCGTCAGCCCGAGATCGGCAGCCGTATCCTGCAGCGTGCCCGGCAGGCAGGCTATGCCATCGGGGTCGGCGATGTGCTTGACATACAGCATGACGCGCCGCTTGGCCGACCGGACCGACCGAAGCTCTGCCCGCAGCCGCAGTTCCTGAAGCTGGCGCGCCATATGGGCGAGCAGGCCTTCCCCACTTGTTGGGTCGGCCGCGATGGCACGCAACAGGTCCTGCTTGGGAAAGACGCGAACCTGGGTCGGCTTGAGGGCAAGGGCGTCGCAATGGTAGCGATCGCCGAATAATGAGGCCTCGGCCAGGAAACCGCCGGGACCAGCGACCTGCAATGTGATCTGCCGGCCATCCTCGCTGTGCCGTTCCAGCCGCAGCTGCCCGGAGATCACCTGAAAGATGCCGGACGCCCGATCGTTCTGACGAAACAGATAAGCGCCGGCGGCAATATCGCGCTTCGGTAGGTTGGCAGTATCGAGGCCGAGAAGGCGGATTGCTAACGGCAATTGTTGTGCAGCTTCCATTTCTCGGCGTGACCAATCGCGATGGCGAAGGCCGGCACGCGGCAACGCTCCGCCTCGGCAACGCTGTCCAAGCCTGGCGTGCTGATGGAGCGAGCCGCGGAACCGGGCATGGCAAGGACGATGCCTCCCAGCAGCGCTATGAACATTGTCAGCGCTGCGAGCTGAGCGGGGCTGACACGTTGGATGTCCTGGCGCTGGTGGATCTCGCAGGCCCCGCCGGGGCAGAGTTGCGCCTTCTCGCGGTTGAACAGGTTGTAGACCGAGCAGCCGATGCAGATGCCGAAAGCCGTCTCGAAGAACAGGAATCCGATACAGGCGAGGCAGATCAGTAGGTTGATCGGCCCCCGGACGTCGTTGAGGACGACGAGGTAGATCATCAGGGTTGCCATCAGAAGTCCTATGGCCCAGGCAAATTGCTTCTGCGGCGCTCCTACGAAGTCAGGCTTCTGGTTGCGAACGAAGAACCGGCCGATGATGAGGCTCGGAGCGAATGCTGGATTGACCAGCACACGGAGTGCAAACTCGACAAAGAAGGCGACCACGACAATGCGCGTCAGTCCAAAGTCGCCAAGATACCATGCCTTCAGAAATGCGGTGCCGGCAACGAGGAGAAGGATGCCGGCGCCCGCGCGAACCTCGCGCTCGTTGAGGACGGGCACTTCATATTCCGGACGCCGTTCGCCGAACTGAAATATCGAGGTCATCACCTAGTCCAAACCGCTATGAGAAGGTCAAGCACTAGCGCTCATGTGGAGTAGTCAGCGAGAGAATCATATGATTCAGATCATATGAATAGAGCGGTCGGAGTCTCGGCGGCACACAGGGGCCGTTACCGCCTTTCGATGATCACCCCTCTCCAGATACCCGGGACCGTCACCGCGCAGGACGACATAAATTGCCAGGATGACCAGCACGGTCAGCGTCGTCGATGACGCTAGCCCGAACAGCAGCGACACGGCCAGCCCTTGGAAGATCGGATAGGTCAGGATGGTGGCCGCACCGATCATCGAGGCGAGCGCGGTGACAAGATCGGCTTGAAGCGAAGCGCTCCAGCTTCGAGCGTCACATCGACGAGCATGCGCCCGGGCCCGCGGCCATAGCGAATTAGGGCCCGGGCTCATTGCTAGTACTGGACGGTTGCGGCGATGGAGACGGCCGCGAGGAAGTTGACAGCGCGGCTGGCGTTTACGTCGCGGCAAAGCACTTAGGCTGGAAGTCCGCCTGCGCTCGACTGCGCTTGGAAGAGATCGCCCGAAAATCCTTGCGACCCCGCGGACATTGCGGTTGCTGAGTTTCTTGCGCGGGCAGTAGTCGACTGGCGCGTCGACCCAGACCCCACCGGACTTCCGGACATTGGCGATCCAGCTGATCACACGGCGGTCGTGCACACGCAACCTGCCTCACGTATCCGTCGGCAGGTGTGGCTCAATCCGTGCAAACTACGCATCCGTGAGCCAGAAGCGATCCCGATCCATCCGTGCTTCCTCCAGAAAGCCGTGAATCACACCGAGCCTACGAAGCCAGCCGCTTTATGGGTCCGAGCCCTAGCGCCAACTCAGACAAACGAAGGTCCGAAAAGCGCGCTGATCTGACATCCAAATTTGAGCGCAGAATTAAACATAAAAAAGCAATGGCTATCTTGGTTTCCTGTTGATTGACTTCTATTTTGTCCGTCCTGGTAATAGTTCCTTCGCGTCGTTAAGATATTTTCGGATCGTATCTGAATCAAGAGATATGCCTAATCGGTCGAGATCACCTGATATTTCTTGAGTGATTGGACTGCGACTCGCTTTTGGGTTGTAAGCATAACCCTTGATGGCCATGCCAATTATCATCTTAAGCATGCTATCCCGCTCCCTCATACCCGGAGGCGAGTCAGAGTTGGCCAATTCAAGCAGGGCAATGCGTGCATTCAAGTGAAAGATCTCATTTGACTGACGCTCACAGATGCCCTTCCAATCGGCGACGCGATGCCCTTGAGCAACCACTGCTTCTTCAAGTCCAGCTGGAATATTGATTCCATTTCGCTTTGCCCATTCGAGATAGTTGTTTGGTTCCTTTTTCTCGTCGATCTGCCCGGCCTTGAGGGAGCGCTCGATTAGGTCACGGACAGCAAGAAACGATCGCAGGACGCTGGACTGCTCGCGGCTTTTCTCGGCAGTCTCGCGGGTCAACTCAGAGGGATTCCGTGCGACTAGAAGCGCCGCAGCTTCATCAGCGCTCCAATAAGCCGCCTTACTCCAGTGATCATATGTCTCTGGCGCTGCCGTAGCGGGAGGTACATTGGACCAGTGCTCACGTTCCAAGTTGGCCCTTCGCTCGTTATAGTGTGCCAGATAGAGGGAGAAAAGCTCGCTATCCGGCATAGCAAGTAATCGACTGTGATATGATTTTCCCGCCTGAAACTTCTCAGATATCCCTGTTTTGGGAAGCTTAATGCGAATTTTATCACTGGAAGGTGGGAACGTAGACGGATCCTCCATTTGTTTTATCCTCAAATACGTTGGATGGAACCAGTTGAGGAGACCATGGATGGCGAGCGCGCGCTTGGGAGTCTTCATAGGTCAATCTGAGCGGAGCAATTGCTTGTCTTTAAGCGGCTCGCGATGCCTGTCCCGTCTTTCATGCCGCAGATCTCCGCTGCCCACCATTCCGCCATCCGCACCCGTTCATCCCAATAGGTAGCCCGGTGGTAGGCCCGGCGAACATCATCCGCGCCGACATGACCGAGCTCAGCCTCAATGGCGTCAGCTAGCCACCGCCCACTCTCGTTCAACAAGGTCGAGGCTGAGGCGCGAAAACCGTGCGACGTCGCTTCATCCTTGGTGATGCCGACCCGTCGTAGCGCAGCATTCAGTGTGTTCTCGCTGAGCGACCGGCTCGTGGTGTGCATCGCGGGAAAGGCCAGACGACCTTTGCCAGTTAGGCGATGGAGATCGCGAAGAAGTGTGACCGCCGCCGCCGGCAGAGGCTTCCTGTGCTCGCGTCGCATCTTGGTCCGCCTAGCAGGTATGGTCCACGTTGCCCTGTCCAGATCGAACTCGGTCCATTCTGCCAATCTGAGCTCGCCGGGCCGCGGATAGAGCAAAGCCATGAGCTGAAGCGCGATCCGGGTAGTTGCCGCTCCAGGATATTCCCAGATCGATCTCAACAGGCCACCAAACGCCTTTGCCTCGGTAAGTGCTGCGCGGTGTACGACAGTCGGGGCAGTTAGCGCTCCCCGGAGCCCGAAGGTAGGATCATTTGAGGCAGCCGAAATCGCGATTGCGTATCGAAATACCTGACCGATTATCGCACGCAGGCGGCGGGCTGTTTCATAGTTTCCCTTGGCCTCGACCTTTCGAAGCGTGGCAAGGATCTCCACGGCTGTGATGTCGGCGATCGGCCTGACGCCCAAGTCAGGTCGCACCAAATCGACGAGCCAGCGCTTCTTGACAATTGTTGCAGGAGCTTTGCCCTCACGCACGGCCTTGGAAAGATATTCGTCGGCGACCGCGCCGAACGTCGTGGCGGTCGCGATTTGTGCGCGAATCTTTTCAATCTTGGCATGATGGGACGGATCGGTCCCATTGCGGAGCAGCCGTTTTGCCTCATCACGCTTCTGGCGCGCCTCGGCGAGTGGAACAACCGGATACGGGCCGAGCGCGATGGTTTTTTGCTTCGCGCCGAATCGGTAGGATAGGCGCCAGAGCTTTGAGCCGGTAGGCGAAACTAGAATATGAAGCCCGCCTCCATCGCTCACCTTCTGAGGCGTTGGTCGAGGGCGCAACCCTCTGATCTGAGCGTCGGAGAGCGACATTTGTTGGTATCCACGCAGCAGCCATGTTGGTGTTTATGGCGGTAGACCACAATAGGTACCAACAAAACCACTGGATGCAACTGCACTAGCCCGGACCGCATCGGACGACCAGACAACAAAAAACCCCGGAAAACCGGGGCTTTTTGTTGGGTCTCGGACGATCTCGGATCATCTGAAACGGGAATTTGGTGCCCAGAAGAGGACTCGAACCTCCACGCCTCGCGGCGCTGCTACCTGAAAGCAGTGCGTCTACCAATTCCGCCATCTGGGCGACGGGCCGTGTCATAGCGACCCGAACCGGATGCGTCAACGCAGCAATCGCAACTTCGTCACATGTCCCGCCTTTCATGTGGGAAAGGCAGGACTTGTCGGTCAGTTGGTGAAGACAAACACCCGCTTGGGGACAAGCTCGCCCTGCTCGACCTCGGCAATGGCGATCGGGTCGCCGGCAACCGACACCCAGACCGTGCCGTCGATCGGCGCATCGCGGCCGCGCACGATGGCCGACTGGCCGCGCGCAAGCCTCGCCGCCGTGTCGCGGTTGACCTTGACCTCGGGAACGTCGGCCAGCGCCGCCTCGACCGGCAGCAGCGCATCCTCGATCGTCTGCCCCTCGATCTTGCCATCGGCAAGCTCGCGCAGCTCCTCGAGCGTCACCGTGTCGTCCTCGCCGAACGGGCCGACGCGGGTGCGCCGGAGCGCCGTCACATGGCCGAAGCAGCCGAGATCGCGGCCGATATCGCGGGCGATGGCGCGGACATAGGTGCCCTTGCCGCATTCGGCCTCGAATTCGCCGGCAACGTCCGAGAAGGCGGTCAGGACCAGGCTGTCGACGCTGATGGGGCGTGCCTCCAGCGTCACCTCCTCGCCGTCGCGGGCGAGATCATAGGCGCGCTCGCCGGCGATCTTCACCGCGGAGAACTTCGGCGGCACCTGCATGATCGTGCCGGTATAGCGCGGCAGCAAGGCCTCGACCGCTTCGCGGGTCGGCCTGAGATCGGAGCTCTGCGAGACCTCGCCTTCGGTATCGTCGGTGGTGGTCTCTGAGCCCCAGGTGACGGTGAAACGGTAGGTCTTGCGGCCGTCCATGACGAAGGGGACGGTCTTGGTCGCTTCCCCCAGCGCAACGGGCAGCAGCCCGGTCGCCAGCGGATCGAGCGTGCCGGCATGGCCGCCCTTCTTGGCGTTGAACAGCCGGCGCACGGCGGAGACCGCGTGGGTCGAGGTCTGTTCCAGGTCCTTGTCGAGCACCACCCAGCCGTGAACGTCGACCTTCTTCGAGCGCGGCTGGTTCATGACTGGTCATCCTCATCGGCTGCGCCCGCAGGCTTTCCGACATCGCGGCGCACGACCTCGCTGTCGAGCAGCCGGTCGATGCGCGAGCCCTCGTCGAACGACTTGTCGACGCGGAAGCGCAGGTCGGGCGCGAATTTGAGATTGGTGCGGTGGGCAAGCTCGCCGCGCAGGTAGCGCTTGTTCTGGGCCAGCGCCTGGATCACCGCCTCGGCGTCCTTGCCGCCGAGCGGCATGATGAAGCAGGTCGCGATCTTGAGGTCCGGCGACATCTTCACCTCCGGAACCGTGACGACATTCGCCGCCAGGACCGGATCGTGAATGTCGCCGCGCGACAGCACCTCGGAGAGCGCGTGTCGCATCAGCTCGCCGACGCGCAATTGCCGCTGCGACGGGCCCGTGCCCGTGTCGAATCGTTTGGCCATGATCTTGTCCTTCTTCCGGGATCGGACCGGAGCGAAGTGGAATGAGGAGGCGCCGCATACACCGGGAGGGCCCTCAAGCGCAACCGGTTTCCCAGTTCCGAGCGTTTGACCGGGCCGGTGTCAGTGGTCGGCGGCGGCCTTGATCGCCGCCTCGGCCTCGCCGATGGCCTCCGGCGTGCCGACATGCAGCCACAGCCCGTCGAGCACCAGGCCGTGCAGCCGGCCTGCGGTGAGCGAGCTGTTCCACAGCGCATTCAGGGAGAAGATGTCGCCGGCCTTCCGGCCATCAAAATCGGCCTTCCGCATGATCGCGGCGCCCGCATAGGCGAAGGGCGCGCGGTCACGCTCGCCGCGGCGCTCCAGCCGGCCGTTATCGTGCCGGAAGAAGTCGCCCGCGCCGTCGAAGCCGACGCTGCCGGCAAGCGGCGCCAGGAGCAGCAGGCTGTCCATGCGGGCGGGATCGAAGGCCTCGATCAGCCGGGTGACGTTGGACTGGCCGTGATCGATCCAGAAGGAATCGGCGTTGCGGATGACGAAGGCCTCGCCGAGATGGGGCAGGGCCTGGGCGACGCCGCCGCCGGAATCGAGGATCGCCGCCCGTTCGTCGGAGATGACCACGCGCGGCGACTGGCGCGTCGCCACCGCCCGTTCAATCTGGTCCGCCAGATGGTGGACGTTGACGACCGTTGTCGTGATCCCGGCTTGCGCCAGCGGGTCGAGCACATGGTCGAGCAGGGTCTTGCCCGCAACCTCGACCAGCGGCTTCGGAATGCGGTCGGTGATCGGCCGCATGCGCGTGCCAAGGCCCGCGGCCAGCACCATGGCGCTGTCGATCATGGCTGACGCCTCACGGCTTGGGCACCCGGGCATCGACCCAGCGCTTCACCTCGGCGAGGGCTGGATGGGCGAGGCAGCGCTGGAGATAGGCGTAGATGCGCGGCAGGTGCTTCAGATAGGCGGGCTTGCCGTCGCGCTGGTCGAGGCGGGCGAAGATGCCCAGAATCTTTGTCGCGCGCTGCGCTCCCATGATCGCATAGAGCCTGGCGAAGGCCGCCATGTCGAAGCTCGGATCGTCCTTCTTGCGCTGGGTCGCGTAGCGCGACAGCAATTGCAGCTCCAGCGCCTCCGGCACGGTGACGCGCGCATCCTGCAGGAGCGAGGCGACGTCATAGGCGGCCGGGCCCATCATGGCGTCCTGGAAGTCGATGACGCCGATCTTCTCGACGCCCTCGCGCTCACTCAGCCAGATCAGGTTCGGCGAATGGAAATCGCGCAGGACCCAGGTCTTCGGCGCCGCTTCAACCTCGGCGAAGAGCGCCGCCCAGTGCTGCAGGAAGACATGCTTCTCGCTGGCCGGAATGCGCGTCTGCGCACGCGGAATGTACCAGTCGAGCAGGAGCTCGATCTCGATGGTCAGCGCCTCGCGGTCATAGGCCGGAAGAGTGTAGGGCCCCTTGGGCGTTGCCAGCGTCGCAGGCCTCGGTCGCGAATGGATCAGCGCGAGCACATCGACCGCCGCCATGTAGCGCTCGGCGATAGGGCCATTGGCATCCACCACGCCTTCGGCACCGAGATCCTCGAGGATCAGGAATCCCTGGTCCAGATCGACGGCCTCGATCTCCGGCGAGGACAGGCCGGCATCGCGCAGGCCCTCGGCCATGGCGACGAACGGCACCATATCCTCGGCAAGATGGGCGATCCGGCTGTAGGGCAGTCCATTGCGCACAGGCGGCCCGTCGGGCTTCTTGGGCGCATTCATCAGAACGGCGCGGCGCTGGCCGTCCAGCAGGCGCTCGTAGGCGCGCGACGACGCGTCACCCTGCAGATGGCGGCGCAGCGAGCCGCCCCAGCCGGCATTGTCGAGAAACACCCGCAAGGCCACCATGCGGGCCAGACGCGGCCCCCAGGTGCCATGGCCGATGAAGCGGGCCTCGCGGGCATTGATGCCCTGGCCCGGCGCCAGCACGAGTTCGATCTCCAGCCGGTCGCCGGAGAGCGCGCCACCGAGGCGGTCCGGCCATTCCACCACCAGGAGAGCGTTCTCCGAGACCTCGTCCCAGCCGAGTTCGGTGATCTCGTCGGGCGAGATCACCCGGTAGAGATCGGCATGGACCACGGGGAAGCGCGGCAGGTCATAGGGTTGGACCAGCGCGAAACTGGGGCTTGGGACCTCCAGTTTGTCGTCTTCGGCCAGTGCCCTGACCAGCGCGCGGGCGAGCGTCGACTTGCCGGCGCCAAGATCGCCAGCCAGCGTCACGACGTCGTTCGCCTGCACCGCCATGGCGAGATCCATGGCGAACTGACGGGTCGCGGCCTCGTTGGCCAGCAGCATCGTATGGCGGTAGGGCTCGGTCACGCGTGATCTCCGCGCACGGTCATTCCGCCGCCTTGGAATAGTCGGCGAGGTTCGCCGGGAACGTGACCTTGACCAGCGTGCCCTGACCGGGCGTCGAATCAACGCTGACGTGACCCTTGTGAAGCGTCACGAAGGACTGGACGATCGACAGGCCGAGGCCGGCGCCGCGATGCTGCGTGCCGGTGGAGCGGGTCTCGAACCGGTCGAAGATGCGGTTCATCAGATCGGGCGCGATGCCCTGGCCCTGGTCGCGCACCTTGAAGACGATCTCGTCGCCCTCGCGGCTGGCGTCGATGACCACCAGGCCGCCCTTGTCCGAGAAGCCGATGGCATTGGACAAGAGGTTGAACAGCACCTGCCGGACGCGCTGCGCATCGGCGCGGAACGAGCCGATGTCCTTCGCGCACCGCATCTCGACCCGCGTCTGGTTCTCGGCGAGCCGGTCCTGCACGGCATCGACGGCGGCCTGCATGGCGGCGCGGATATCGACGTCGGTGAGTTCCAGTTGCATGACGCCGGCATCGATCGTGGCGAGATCCAGCACGTCGTTGATGATCGACAGGAGCGAGGCGGAGGATGCGCCGATATAGCCGAGATATTCGCGCTGCTTGTCGTTGAGCGCGCCAACCGCGTCATTGTCGAGCACCTGGGCGAAGCCGATGATCGTCGTGAGCGGCGTCCTGAGCTGATAGGACACGTGGTGCACGAAGTCGTTGCGGATCTTGGCGGCCATTTCGAGCGCCTCGTTCCGTTCGGTCAGCGCCCGCTCGACCATGACCATGTCGGTGACATTGCGGAACGTCACCAGGGTCGCGCCATCCGGCAGCGGCGCGGTCACCGCGTCGAGCACGGAATTGTCGCTGCGCTCGATGCGAGACGCCTGCTGGCGGCGCTGATCGTTGAGCCCGGTCACCGCGCCCTTGATCTGGGAGAAGGCGGTTGGCTCCTTGACGAAGGACAGGCACGCCCCGGCGATCTGGTCGATATGGGGCTTGGCATCGAGAACGGTCTGGTCGAGATCCCAGAGCATGCGGAACGCGCGGTTGTGCAGCGTCAGCCGGCCATCCGAGCCGAACACGGCAACGGCTTCGTCGAGCGTATCAAGGGTTTCGCGCTGGACCTTGCCGAAGGCCGCGACCTGGGTTTCGAGCAGCAGCCGCTGGGTCAGGTCGTCGAAGACATAGGTCACGCCACCCGCGGGATCGGGATTCTGGACCACGCGCAGGAAGCGGCCGCCGGGCAGCGGCCATTCATGGATGCGTGGCTCGGTATCGACGGCCTGGTAGACGCTGTGCAGCGAGGCCTTCCATTCGCGGAAATTGGGCTGTTCGGGCAGCTTTCGCTGCTCGCGCAGGCGATCCAGCAGATCGCCGTCTGTCGGCGCCTGGTGCAGGAAGGCGGGATCGAGGCCCCAGAGCTGGCGGAAGGCCTCGTTGTGGAACACCAGGCGCTTGCGGGCATCGAAGATCGCGACGGCGGTGGCGAGCTGGTCGAGGGTCCGCTTGTGCGTCTCCATCTCGACGACCAGTTCGGAGCGGACGGCCTCGAGCTCGGTGACGTCGATGGCAAGGCCCGCCGAACCAAGGGCCGCCGGCCGCTCGATGGCATCGAAGACGCGGCGTGCGCCGGCCGAGACCGCCGTGACGCGCCGCGAGAACGGCGAGCGCTCGGCCCGCAGACGGGCGGCCTCGGTCCGGTCGGCCGGCTCCAGAAGCTCGATCCCGCGCGCAACGGCATGAGGACCGTTCTCGGTCTCGGTCGCGCTGGCATAGGCTTCGTTGACCCAAGTCAGCCGTCCTTCCGCGTCGCGCAGCCAGACCGGCATGGGGAGAGCTGAGAGGAAGGACCGGATCGCATCGGTGTCGCGGACGACGGCGTCGTGCTCGTCGCGCAACTGGGCGAGTTCGGCCCGGACGCCCGAGACGAGGCGCAACCGGAGCACGGCGCGACCGCCGATCGGCCGCCCTTCGGCCTCGACCGCGCGCCCTTGCAGGGTGACGAATTCAAGCTTGAACGGCGTACCGGACGAACGCAGCCGCTCGGCGGCGCGCTCCAGAACCTGGGCCTTCTCGACCGCCAGCCAGGAGCCGAAGGCCAGCACGCTGCGCGCGGCCGGCAATTCGACGACCAGCGAGACATCGCCCCAGATCGAGGGCTCTTCCGCGTCGCCATTCCAGACGACGACGACGTGCGGATCGAGGGTGAGCAGCTCATTGGAGCGGTCGAGCGCGAGCTTGAGCCCGGCAATCTCCTCGCGGTGCCGGCGACCCTGCGTGATCGCCTGCGCCTTGGTGCGCAACAGGCCGATACCGGTGACGACGCCAAACACCACCACGCCGACATGCAGCCCGAAGGCCGCCCATTCGTGCGGGGCAATGGCCGCGAGCGCTTCGCTGAAGCTGATCGGGTGTTCGGCCGCGCCGGCCAGCACTGTGGAACAGAGCAAGGCGGAAGCGGTTGTGCCAATCAGACGGGCGGAGCGACGGGCCAATCTTGCTCCACCGGGAACCATGTCCTGGGCGGATGCGTCGTCGACCTTTGCGAGGTCCGGCATCGCTTGTCCTTCGTCCGGCAGTCCAGGGCCTAGAAACCGCATGTGCGGAGATTCGCGACGGCGCCGCTCCGCGACGCGAATCAGTGCCACTCTACTCTCGGCGGGACTCGCGGTTTAAGAGTCCGAAACAAGAACGGTTGCAGGAAAAATTGCTTTTCTGCCGATCCTAGCGGCGCGCGTCAGATCGGCGGCAGGTTCCGCCGCATCATGACGGCGTCGGCAACGCCCGCCTCGGTCTTGTAATAGCCCTTGCGACGGCCGATCGGGGAAAAGCCGGAATGGGCATAGAGCGTCAGGGCCGCCTTGTTCTCGGCTTCAACCTCCAGGAACAATTGCCGGATGCCGGCGCGCATCAGGTCCTGGACATGGGCCGCGATCAGGCGGCCGCCATAGCCCCGGCCGCGCAATTTGGGCGTGGTGGCGATCGACAGGATCTCGGCCTCGTCGGCGGCGAGTCTGCTGACCACAAATCCGGCGACCGGCGCGCTGGCCCGCCGGCGGATCGCATGAGCCAGGATGGTGCGGTCGTTGAGCATGGCGGCGAAATCATCGGCGCCCCACCCGCGATGGAAGGAGCGGTGATGGATCTCGGCCATCTCTTCCGCATCGCGCGGCTCGGCCCGCGCGATCACCGGCAGCGCCACCGGCCAGAAACCCCAGAACGTATAGAGCGAACTCACGGTGACACTTTCCGGCGCAGGGCCTGGAACTGGGCAATGGGGGCGCGCGGCGACGGCAGCTTGGCGTCGACGGCCTTCAGATAGAGCGGCCTGGCCGGTGACAGATTTGCGTCAGCCGCGGCCCCCATCCGTGCCACGACGGCAATATCGGGAAAGGCGCGCGCATCAATCCCGGCCGGTGGTGGCGCGCCCTCGGGCCAGGCGGCGAGGATGGCCGTGGTCCCGGGGCCTCGGAGCTCCGCGCCATGCGTGCTCGCCATGAGGGCTGTCTCCGCCACCGGCACATAGGCCGCAGGCAGCAGAAGGGTGCCATCGGCGCCGGTCAGCTCCGCATAGACATGGCCGTGGCGGGCATCGATACAGGCGAGAACCGCGCCACTGGCACCGGCGCTGAGCGCCGCAAGTGTCGATATGCCGGCGGAATCGCCGCCAGCCGCCAGCGCCATGCCGCGCGCCGCCGCGATCGCCACCCTGAGGCCGGTGAAACTGCCGGGCCCGGTCGTTGCCACGAAGCGCCGGCAGTCCCGCGCCGCGATGCCCGCTTCCTCCAGAACCTCCGCGACCAGCGGCAGGAGCCGCTCGGCATGCCCGCGGTCCATGGGCTCGGACCGCGATGCAAGGATGCGGTCCGTCGCCGTGTCGAGCACGGCGACCGAGGAGGCGCCAAGGGCCGTGTCGAGAGCAATCAGCAACATTGACCTAGGAGCTACACGCTCGAATGCGGGTCGTGAAGGGCAGCCGGCCCGATGATCGCCGAAAGGCTAATCGTTCCTTCAGCGCTTCCGCCGCATTCAAATGGCCTGGACCTCGCGCACTTCCGGCAGGAAGTGCTTCATCAGGTTCTGGATGCCATGCTTCAGCGTTGCCGTGGATGACGGGCAGCCCGAGCAGGAGCCCTGCATCGCCAGATAGACCACGCCGTCCTTGAAGCCGCGGAAGGTGATGTCGCCGCCATCGGCGGCAACCGCCGGGCGCACGCGGGTCTCCAGCAATTCCTTGATCGTGTCCACCGTCTGGCTGTCACCGGCATCGAAGAACTCGCCGTCCTCGTCCGCGGCCGGCGCCGAGTCGGCCCGCACCAGCGGCTGGCCCGACATGAAGTGCTCCATGATCGCGCCGAGGATCGCCGGCTTCAGGTGCGGCCATTCGGCCGAGCCCTTGGTCACGGTGATGAAGTCAGTGCCAAAGAAGACACCGGCCACGCCGTCGATGCCGAACAGCTTCTCGGCCAGCGGCGACTGGCGGGCAGCCTCCAGCGTCGGCATGTGCAGCGTGCCCTGCGGCAGGACAGTGCGGCCGGGCAGGAACTTCAGGGTCGACGGATTGGGCGTCGCTTCGGTCTGGATGAACATGGCTCTCTCCTCGGACCGCCGGTTCAAAGGCCGGGGTCGGAACGGCGTCATCGGATTGCCGATCAGATGTGGCGATCCGCGCGGCTGGCGTCAACCTGTAAGGCCGTCACAAGGCCCGGGCCTTGACCCGGCGGGCCACGGCTCCGACGATCCGCGCCGGGAGAACGGCCATGATCATGACAAGACGAACCATGCTGCTGTCCACGACAGCGGCCACCGTGAGCATCCTGCCCGTGTGGGCCCAGCCGGCAGATCCGGTTCCGATCATCTTCGTCCATGGCAATGGCGACCATGCGGCGCTCTGGATGAGCACGCTGTGGCGGTTCGAGAGCAATGGCTGGCCGCGTGACCGGCTGCATGCCTTCAACTTCACCGATCCGCTGTCGCGCAGCGACGATGCCGTCCCGATGGCCGGGCGTTCCGGCACGGCCGACCAGCTCCGTGAACTCGGCGCGGTGGTGACCGAGGTCCGCGCACGCACCGGTGCCGCCCGCGTGGCGCTCGTCGGCAGTTCGCGCGGCGGCTATGCGATCCGTAATCTCGTCGTCGAAGCCGGCCGGGGTGCGGAGATCAGCCACGTGGTCCTCTGCGGCACGCCGAATCGCGGCGTGTTCGACTGGGAGGCGAATCCTGGCAGCGAGTTCAATGGCCGTGGCCCGTTTCTGCGGATGCTGAACGGCCGTGCGAGCGATGTCGTCCCCGGAACTGCATTCCTGACGCTGCGCAGCGACGGCAACGACAAATTCGCGCAACCCGATGGCAGGCTGCTGGGGCGGCCCGGCGTGCCGACCGGCATCACGTCAGAGGGGCCGGGCCTGCGCGGCGCGACCAATCTGGCGCTCGGGCAGCTCGACCATCGCGAAGTCGCCTTCCATCCGCGTGCCTTCCGCGAGATCTACCGCTTCATCGCCGGCCGCGAGCCTGCTCGCATTGCCGTCACTCCGGAGGAACGGGTGGTGCTGGACGGACTGGTCACCGGCAATCCGGGCGGGGCTCCGACCAATCGCCCGGTCTCCGGCGCGGAGATCGAGGCGTTCCGTGTCTCTGCCACCACGGGCGAGCGGATCGGCCCGGCGCTCCTCAAGCGGACCACGGCTGCCGACGGCCGTTGGGGTCCGGTGACCGTCGCTTCCACCGATGCGCTGGAATTCGTCCTGGCGGTTGCAGGTCATCCCGTGACCCACATCTACCGCTCGCCCTTCGCGCGCTCGTCCGCTGTCGTCCATCTGAGACCAGCCCGGCCCTTGGCTGAGGCGGACAAGGCGGCAGGTGCCGTGGTGCAGATGACCCGGCCACGCGGCTATTTCGGCATTCCGCGCGACATCGTGCTGCTCGATGGCCAGGAGCCCCGCGATGTCACGCAGGGCGTGCCGACCGATGCCACCAGCACGGTAAGGCTGCCGGCCTCCGAGATCGGGCGGACGGTGGTTGGCCAGTTCAACGAGGAGATCGTGGTGGCAAGGGCCTGGCCCGCCGCCGAAAACCGCGTAGCGATCGCCGAACTGACCTGGTGAGTTCAGGCCAGCGCTTCGATTTCCTCATCGCTGAGATGGCCAGGCACGAGGGCGACCGGGATCGGGAACGTGCCCGCCGAGCGCGCCAGGTTGGAGACGAGCGGTCCCGGCCCGTCCTTGGCCGTGCCCGCACCCAGCACCAGGATCGCGACGTCGGGATCCTCCTCGATCTGCGCGACGATGGCGTCGGCCATCTCGCCTTCGCGCACCACGAGTTCCGGTTCCACGCCGACGAGCTTCATGGCGCGGTCCGCTGCGGCGTCGAGCTTGGCGCGCGCCTCGGCATGGCCCTCGGCCCGCATCACGTCGGCGACACCGAACAGGCCCTGCCCGTCGCCGACCACCTGATCGACCACGGCCAGCATCTGCAGCCGGTGTCCGGTGCGCGACGCACGCCTGGCTGCGAAGACGATGGCCCGGTCGCATTCCGGGCTGTCATCGACGACCACCAGGAACTTCGGCGCGTGGCCGGACTGGTAGGATGTACGCTTGCGGGGCATTCGGCCTCTCCTGCGATCCGCTGAGCGTCAATGTCGCATTGCAGCAGCCCCAGTGGCAAGCCGCCCGCCTCTGCCGGGGAAAAGCGCTATCCGGGCGCGGCTTCGGTGGTAGATGACATCCGGGCCGGCCGATCGCCTTGCCGCCGCTGATGACACCCGATGACATGTCGCGCGTCGGGAACCTTTAAACTTGGGCGCTGCGCTGCTATGTGCGGCCCATGACCGACACGCCCCTCGACCTGATCCGCAACTTTTCCATCGTCGCCCATATCGACCATGGCAAGTCGACGCTCGCCGATCGCCTGATCCAGACGACGGGCGGCCTCACCGCGCGCGAGATGACCGAGCAGGTTCTCGACAACATGGATATCGAGAAGGAGCGCGGCATCACCATCAAGGCGCAGACCGTGCGCCTCGAATATCCGGCCAAGGATGGCAAGACCTACATCCTCAACCTGATGGACACGCCCGGCCACGTCGACTTCGCCTATGAGGTGTCGCGGTCGCTCGCCGCCTGCGAGGGCTCGATCCTGGTCGTCGATGCTTCGCAAGGCGTGGAAGCCCAGACACTCGCCAATGTCTATCAGGCGCTGGATGCCGGCCACGAGATCATTCCGGTCCTGAACAAGGTCGATCTGCCCGCTGCCGAGCCGGAGCGGGTGAAGGAGCAGATCGAGGAGGTCATCGGCCTCGATGCCTCCGATGCCGTCGCGATCTCGGCCAAGACCGGCCTCAATATCGAAGGCGTTCTGGAAGCCATCGTGACGCGTCTGCCGCCGCCCAAGGGCGACCGCAATGCGCCGCTGAAGGCCCTGCTGGTCGACAGCTGGTACGACGCCTATCTCGGCGTCATCGTTCTGGTGCGCATCCTCGACGGCTCGATGAAGAAGGGCCAGCGCATCAAGATGATGGGCACCAACGCCGTCTACGACATCGACAAGATCGGCGTGTTCACGCCGAAGCTGAAGGATGTCGTCGACCTCGGCCCCGGCGAGATCGGCTTCATCACCGCCTCCATCAAGGAAGTGGCTGACACCCGCGTCGGCGACACGATCACCGACGACCGCAAGCCCACCGCCCAGGCGCTGCCGGGCTTCAAGCCGGCCCAGCCGGTGGTGTTCTGCGGCCTGTTCCCCCAGGATGCCGCCGATTTCGAGGATCTGCGCGCCGCCATGGGCCGGCTGCGGCTCAATGATGCGAGCTTCTCCTTCGAGATGGAGAGCTCGGCGGCGCTCGGCTTCGGCTTCCGCTGCGGGTTCCTCGGCCTCCTGCATCTGGAGATCATCCAGGAGCGGCTGGAGCGCGAATTCAATCTCGACCTGATCGCGACCGCGCCTTCGGTCGTCTACCAGATCCTGCTCCGCAAGGGCGATGTGCTCGAACTGCACAATCCGGCCGACATGCCGGACCCGATGCAGATCGAGGAGATTTCGGAACCCTGGATCCGCGCCAAGATCATGACGCCGGACGACTATCTCGGTTCGGTGCTGAAGCTCTGCCAGGACCGCCGCGGCGTGCAGATCGACCTGTCCTATGTCGGCACCCGTGCCATGGTGACCTATGACCTGCCGCTCAACGAGGTGGTGTTCGATTTCTACGACCGGCTGAAGTCGATCTCGAAGGGCTATGCCTCGTTCGACTACCAGATCACCGACTATCGCGTCGGCGATCTCGTGAAGATGTCGCTCCTGGTCAATGGCGAGCCGGTCGATGCGCTCTCCATGCTGGTGCACAAGAACCGCGCCGAGAGCCGCGGCCGGGCCATGTGCGAGAAGCTGAAGGACCTGATCCCGCAGCATCTGTTCAAGATTCCGATCCAGGCCTCCATCGGCGCCAAGGTGATCGCCCGCGAGACGATCTCGGCGCTGCGCAAGGACGTGACCGCCAAGTGCTACGGCGGCGACATCAGCCGCAAGCGCAAGCTCCTCGACAAGCAGAAGGAGGGCAAGAAGCGCATGCGGCAGTTCGGCAAGGTCGACATCCCGCAGGAAGCATTCATTGCCGCGCTGAAGGTCGACGTCTGAGGCCTGGCGGGAAAGCCGGGCTAGTCGCGGGCTTTCGACAGCCAGCGGAACCAGAGATAGGTTGCAAGCGAGCCGCTCACCACGAGCATGGCGGCCCACAGCGTGCCATTCTCCACATCGTTGAACGGCATGTCCTTGGTGTTCATGCCGAAGAAGCTGGTGATGAGCGTCGGCGGCATCAAAAGCGTGCCGATCACGGTCAGCGTCTTCAGGAGCCGGTTCGACTCTTCGGCAACCTTGGCCACCACCTCATCCTGAAGCAGGCGCGCCCGATCCCGGGTTGCGACCACCTCGTGATCCAGCCAGTCCAGGCGCTGCACCAGTCGCGGCACGTGCCAGTCCATGTCCTCCGACATGGCATTGGCGCCATCGCGCTCCAGCCGGTGGAACAGGCTGCGCAGTCCCAGCAATTGCCGATGCAGGCGCACGGCATTGCGCCTGAGCTTGCCGAGCCGGTTGCGATCCTCGAACTTGCGGCCGCTGACGATGCGGTCCTCGATCTCGTCCAGCTCGGTACCGATCGCATCGGTGGCGAGGTCGATGGCATCCGCCACCTGGTCGATCACCACCTCGAACAGGGCCGCCACATTGCGCAGGCGATGGCCCTGCCGCAGCTTCTTGCGGGCATTGTCCGTTGCGTGCAGGGCTTCGGAGCGCGCGGTGATCATGCGGCGCTCGGTCATGGCGAAACGGAGATAACCCACCTGATCGGTGATCTGGCTCAGATCGCGCACCATGTCGGCGATGACGCCATAGATGCAGCGATCGGTCGTGTGGAGCTGCTGGTGCCGGTCGCTGCCGAGAAGCGCGGCCCGGGCCTGATCGGGCAAGCCTGGCGCCTCCGCCAGCCAGATGCGCGAGCGCGTGTCCGCCAGATTGAAATGAAGCCAGAGCCAGCCGTCATGCTGCTCGTCCAGCGAATGCGCGACGTCCAGTTCGTCCGCCGTGCCGTCGGGGTGGATCCGGAACGCCCAGACGAGGCCCGGAATGACGGCTGGGGCGGCGCCTGGGCTCGCGGCATTGTCCGGCTTTTGTCCGGGCGGGCCGGACATCGTTTCGAGGTGACCGCTCACGGTGTGATGCTCATGGGAGAGATCCGCCTCAAAGCCCGGTGCCTGGCTGCGAAACAGCCGAACCGGCGCCGGATCCCCTCAGATGCAGTGAAGCGCGAGGCGACGCCGACCGCACATGTGATGGCGGCGCGTGACACATGGATGACGGTGGCGCCGGCCAGGGGCCGGCCCCGGCCTCAGCCGACCGGCGTGCAGCGCTTCCAGACTTCCGGCGTGCCCGTCGTCTCGCCGCGCCAGAGATTGATCGTCGTCTCACCGTTCAGCCGCATGGTGATCGCCTGTCCGGCGCCGGGCTCGCCGGCGGGCACCGCATAGGCGAAATCGTGGCGGCCGTAGCGGCCCTGCAATGTCGATCCATGCGGCGTGATGACGGTCGGCCCCTGGATATCCATCCGGCGGCCATCTTCCGCGCACCAGCGCCCGTCAATGGCATCGGCGCGCGCCGGCGATGAAAGCGCGAGGAACAAGCCACAGAGACCGGCTGCCGTCTGCCACACAATCCGATGCCGTTGCATGCCACCCTCCCGATCTGGATGACGAAAGGTTAGCGGCCGCTGGCTCGCCCCGAAAGGCCCCGCCATTCACGGTCGCGCGAGGGCGCGCACCACCCCGTGCCTAGTCCCGCTCCATCACCAGTCGGTGCAGGGTCGCCTGCCTCAGATTGAAGAAGGCCCAGGACGAGGCGAAGAACGCCAGGTACTTGTTGACGTGCTCAACCCCGACAAGCGCGATGGCCTCGTCGCGCGATTCCACCAGCCGGTCGAACCAGGCGCGCAATGTCGGGCGGTAGTCGTGCAGGGAATCGTGGGTCAGGCGGAAGCCGGCTTCCTGCACCATCGCCAGATGGTGCGAATGCAGCGACAGCAGCGAGCCGGGAAACGGCAATTGTGCCGCGATCATCGAGGTCGGCATGGGGTCCGTGCCGTTGAGCGAGAAGAAGTGCTGCACCAGCCGACCTCCGGGTTTGAGCGCCCGGCGGCATGTCCTCAGCAGCGGCAGGATCTCGTCGGGGCGCACATGTTCGAGCGCGCCGATCGAATAGATCTTGTCGTAGCGGCTCTCCCCCATATCGGCGGTGGTGAAGTCCTCGAGCAGGACGTTGAAGCCGAAATTCTGCTCGATATGGGCCTTCTGCTCCCTGGAGAGCGTGTAGCCCCACAAATTGCCCTTGTCGCCGGTCGCGGCGTGAATGTGCCGGAGCATCGAACCCCAGCCGCAGCCCATTTCCATGATCGCCTCGCCGGCCTTCGGTTCGATCAGCGAGAGGAGATGGTCGGCCTTGTTGCGCTGCGCCTGTTCGATCGTGTCGGTGGGCGAATGGAAGTCGGCGCAGGTGTAGAACATGAACTCCCGGTCGAGAAACAGCCGGTAGAAATCGTTCGACAGATCGTAGTGATATTCGATCCCGTCGGAATGGGCCTGGTGCATCATCCGCGTGATGATCCGCCGCCGCACGGGCGCGACCGGATAATGATCCGTGACATATTGGACGGGTGCGGTGCGCAACTGGGTGAAGAAGGTCCAGACGGCTTCAGGATCGACCAGCGTCGGCGAGGACGCGAAGTAGTTGATGGCGGCGGAAGGGGGCCCATAGACCAGGCCATCGGTGACCACCCTCAGCCAGCGGCCAAGCGATGTGGTCGGGAGGTCGGGATTGCCGAACGGAACTCTCGGACGAGGTGGTTTGGTCACTGCGGGCCTCCGGTGGTGGGCACGAGCCGCGCCGGTCCTGGCCCGTGGCATGCGGTTCGATCACAGAGGCCGATCAGGCGAGACCGCACAGCGTGCGGTTGCAATCGACGAGGCCGATCATTGCAGCATTGATCGCCGCCAGCTAGTGCTTGTGCATCTGCCGACACAGATGGACCACGACAGGCATGGCCCGTTTCGATGAGATTGACCGCCGATTGATCGCCGCCCTGCAGCGCGACGACCGCCTGTCACTCGCCGAACTGTCGGTTGAGATCGGGGTTGCCGCTTCAACCCTCAATGATCGCATCAAGCGGCTGGTCCGGCAGGGCGTGATCTCCGGGTTCCATGCCCGCGTGGCGCCCGAAGCGGTTGGCCTCGACCTCCTGGCTTTCGTGCTGGTCGGCTGGAGTGAGCCCAAGGTGGAGAAGGCCTTCCTCGAACGCGTCCAGGCCTCGCCCGCCGTGCTCGAATGCCACCACGTGACCGGCGTCTGGAACTATCTCCTGAAGGTGCGCGTCGGCACCACGCGCGACTTCGAGGCCTTTCTCTCCGACACGATCAAGGGGATCGAGGGCGTGCAGCGGACCGAGACGATCATCGCGCTGTCATCCGCCAAGGAAACCTGGACGCTGCCGATATCAGAGTGAGATGGGTGGCTGGTGGCCGGCTGATCGCAGGCTCAGGGCCGGCGAGGGGCTGGAGCGGGTGAAGGGAATCGAACCCTCGTATGCAGCTTGGGAAGCTGCCGTTCTACCATTGAACTACACCCGCGATCAGCGCGGCGGACCATAGCCGCTGCGGCACGCGCTCCGCAAGCCCGGCCGTCGCTTGCAGATGCCGCCAAGGCCCCGTAAACGCCCTTCGTGTTCGATACGCACCTGCCCATCGACGAGGCCCTGCCGGCGCTGACTTTGGCGCTGTCCGGCCATGCCCGCGCCGTTCTGGTCGCCCCGCCCGGCGCCGGCAAGTCGACCCGCGTGCCGCTGGTTCTGGCGCGCGAGGCCTGGGCCGCCGAGGGCAAGATCCTCGTTCTCGAACCCCGCCGGATCGCCGCCCGCGCGGTGGCCGACCGCATGGCGAAGACGCTGGGCGAGCCGGTCGGGGCAACGGTTGGCCTGCGCGTGCGCTTCGGCTCCAGGGTCTCGGCGAAGACCCGCATCGAGGTGGTCACCGAGGGCATCTTCACCCGCATGATCCTCGACGACCCGACGCTTGCCGGCGTGTCGGCGGTGCTGTTCGACGAGTTCCACGAGCGAAGCCTCGATGCCGATCTGGGGCTTGCGCTGGCGCTCGACGCCCAGGGCGCCCTGCGCGACGACCTGCGTATCCTCGTCATGTCGGCGACCCTCGATGGCGCGCGGGTCGCGAAACTTCTGGGCGATGCGCCGGTCGTCGAAAGCCGGGGCCGCGCCTTTCCCGTCGAGACACGCTTCGTCGGCCGCGATCCCGTCGCGCGGCTGGAGGACGAGGTCGCCCGCACGGTCAGGCGGGCGCTGGCCGAGGAGCCGGGTTCGGTGCTGGTGTTCCTGCCCGGCGCGGCCGAGATCCGCCGCACGGGCGAGATGCTGGCCGCGACGGTGAAGGACCCCGCCGTCGACATCGTCCAGCTGTTCGGCGCGCTCGATCCGCGCGAACAGGACCGGGCCGTCGAGCCCGCGCCCGCCGGCCGCCGCAAGGTTGTGCTGGCAACCTCGATCGCCGAGACCTCGCTGACCATCGAGGGCGTGCGGGTGGTGGTCGATTCAGGTCTTGCCCGCGTGCCGCGTTTCGAGCCCGATCTCGGTCTGACGCGGCTGGAAACCGTGCGGGTGTCGCGCGCCGCTGCCGACCAGCGGCGCGGCCGGGCCGGCCGCACCGAGCCGGGCATCTGCTACCGTCTCTGGGAAGAGGCGCAGGAGGGATCGTTCCCGGCCTATGCGACGCCGGAAATCCTGGCGGCCGACCTCTCCTCCCTGCTGCTCGACTGCGCCGCCTGGGGCGTCACAGATCCGCTGACGCTGAGCTTTCTCGATTCGCCGCCGAAGCCGGCCCTGGCGGAAGCCCGGCTGCTGTTGGAGACGCTGGGCGCGCTCGATGGCACAGGCCGGATCACCGACGAGGGCCGGCAGCTCAGGGCGCTGCCGCTCAGCGTCCGGCTTGCCCGCATGGTGGTCGACGGGGCCCGCCGGGGCGAGGGCCGGATCGCAGCCGATCTGGCACTTCTGGTCTCCGAACGCGGCCTTGGCGGCGACGATGTCCATCTGGGCTACCGGCTGGACCGTCTGCGCCACGAACGCGGGCGGCGCGCCGAGGACAGCCGTCGCATGGCGCAGGGCTGGCTCAGGGAGGTTCAGGCGGCTCCCGATATCGGCTCGGGTCCGGAGCGCGCCGGCGCGGTGCTGGCCCTGGCCTTTCCCGACCGCATCGCCAAGGCACGTGGCCGCGACGGCGAATTCGTGCTGGCGAATGGCCGGGGTGGCGCGGTGGATGCGGCTTCCCCGCTGGCGCGCGAGCCGTTCCTGGCAGTCGCCGAGATCGGCGGCATGGCCGCGCGCTCGCGCATCCTGTCGGCGGCCCCCATCACGCTGGTCGAGATCGAGGAGGCGTTCTCGGACCGCATACAGGCACGCGACGAGGTGACTTTCGACAAAGCCGCTGCGGCGCTCAGGGCCAAGCGCGTGAAGCGGCTCGGCGCGATCCTGCTCGGCGAGCAGACGCTGGCGGTTCCGCAGAACGAGGCGAGCGCCGAAGCTCTGGCCCAGGGGATCGCGGCGATCGGCATCGCGCGCCTGCCCTGGTCGAAGTCGCAGCTGGCGCTTCGCCATCGCATCGCATTCCTCCGCCGCGTCGACGAGAGCTTTCCCGACCTCTCGGACGAAACGCTGGCCACGAGTGTCACCGACTGGCTCAGCCCGCACATTCTCGGCAAGACGGCGCTGTCACAGATCGGAGCCGATGATCTGGGCGTTGCCCTCGACCAGCTCGTGCCCTGGGATGTGAAGCGGCGGGTGGAGAACGACCTGCCGAGCCATTTCGATGCGCCGTCCGGCCAGCGTCACCCCATCGATTACGAGGGCGAGGAGCCGACTTTGTCGATCCGCGTGCAGGAATTGTTCGGCCTTGCCGTCCATCCAAGCGTGGCGCGCGGCAAGATCCCGCTGGTGGTCGAGCTGCTGTCACCGGCCCATCGGCCGGTGCAGGTCACGCGCGACCTGCCCGGCTTCTGGAAAGGGTCCTACCAGGCGGTGAAATCCGAGATGAAGGGGCGCTATCCCCGCCATCCCTGGCCGGATGATCCGGGCTCGGCGGCCGCCACCCACCGGGCGAAGCCGCGCGGCACCTGAGAGCTGTTACGGCGTGATCAGGATCGCGCCGGTGGTCGCGCGGGCCTCGGCCGCCTCATGGGCGTTGACGATCTCGTCCAGCGTGAAACGGGCACCGATGTCAACCGTCACGGCACCGCTGGCGATGGCTGCGAAGAGTTCGGCCGCATTGGCCCGGAACACCGCGACATCAGCATTGTGAGGGAAGACCGAGGGCCGCGTGATGAACAGGCAGCCCTTCTTGTTGAGGAGTTCCGGCGCGATGGCAGGCGCCGGTCCCGAAGCCGCGCCATAGGACACGACGAGACCGAAGGGCGCCGCGCAGTCCAGCGACTTCAGGAACGTGTCCTTGCCCACCGCATCATAGACGACGCGCGCCTTGCGGCCGCCGGTGGCGGCAAGCAGCGTCTCGACCCAATCGTCCTTCGAATAGTCGATGGCGATATCGCAGCCGGCCTTCCGGGCGATGGCGCATTTCTCCGGCGTGCTCGCCGTCCCGATGACGGTTGCGCCCAAGGCTTTGCCCCAGCGCGACAGGATCTGGCCGACGCCGCCGGCCGCCGAATGGACGAGGATCAGGTCGCCCGGCTGAACGACATGGGTCTTGCGCAGCAGATATTGCGCGGTCAGGCCCTTGAACAGGACGGTGGCGGCGACCTCGTCACTGACGCTGTCGGGCAAGACCACAAGCCGGTCGGCGGGCACATTGCGGCGGTCGGCATAGGCGCCGATGCCGGCATTCATATAGGCGACGCGGTCGCCGGGCTTCACGGCGGCGACGCCAGCACCCACCGCCTCGACGACGCCGGCCGCTTCATGGCCGAGCCCGGTCGGCAAGGGCAGGGGATAGATGCCACTCCGCTGATAGACGTCGATATAGTTGAAGCCGATGGCGGTCTGCCGAATCTGCACCTCACCCGGGCCCGGCGCGGCGATATCCACGGTCTCGACCTGCATGACGCTGGCGGCGCCGAGCTGATGGGCGCGAACGATCCTGGCTGTGGCCATGGCGATGGTTCCTTGTGGTTTCATTCCCTGACCGGTCCGTCCCACACTCGGGCGGAAAGGGCAACGCGGGCGAATGGCACTCCCCCGGCTGGCCGCCTTGTCATCGGCTAAGCGATTTCCGACAACCGGGGCCCGGAGGATGCCATGAACACCAAGCCCAACAGCGTCGAACTGATCGAGGTCGCGCCCCGCGACGGTCTGCAGAACGAGAAGGTGCCGGTCTCGACCGCCGACAAGATCCAGCTCATCGAACGCTCGTTTGCCGCCGGTTATCGCCAGGTCGAAGTCACGAGCTTCGCCCATCCCAAGCTCGTGCCGCAGATGGCCGATGCGGAAGCGGTGATGGCGGGCATCCTGCCGAAATGGAAGGACAAGGTGCTGATCGGCCTCGCGCTGAACGCCCGCGGTGCCGAGCGGGCGGTCGCTGCCGGCTGCAACCAGATCAATTATGTCTGTGTCGCCAGTGACACCTTCGCCGCGAAGAACCAGAACTCGACCAGCGCCGAGCTGACCGCGCGAGCCGCGGATGTCGCCGAGATCGCGAAGGGGGCCGGCGTGCCGTTGTCGATCTCGATCGCGACGGGCTTCGGCTGCCCCTTCGAAGGCGAGATCGCTCTGTCCCGCGTCATCGACATCGCCCGCGCCGTGCTGGTCCATGATCCGGTCGAAATCGGCTTTGCCGACACGATCGGTTGCGGCGTGCCGACGCAAGTGACCGAGATGATGGCGGCCGCCCACGGCCTGTCGCGCACCGTGAAATGGCGCATGCATTTTCACGACACCCGCCACACCGGCGTCGCCAATGCCATCGCGGCGGTTCACGCCGGCGTCGACTATCTCGATGCCTCGGTTGGCGGTGTCGGCGGCTGCCCCTTCGCACCGGCGGCCACCGGCAATGTCGCGGCCGAGGACCTGGTCTATTCGTTCAACCGGATGGGGATCGCGACCGGCCTCGACCTCGGCAAGCTGATCGATACGGCTCATTGGCTCGGCGGTGTGCTCGGCAAGCCGCTGCCCTCGGCGGTCGCCCGCGCTGGTCAGTTCCCCTCGACGGCCGCCTGACGCCCGCCTCAGCGCCCGCCGGTCTTGCGGGCCTTGGCCTCGTCCCACCACCAGATGGCCGGGAAGGCGGCCGCGCCATATTCCGGCATGGTGTCGGGCCTGGAGAACCGGTCCCAGCGCGCGGTGCGCTGCTCGCCCAGGTGCCATGTCGGCACCATGTAATGGTTGGCGAGCAGCACCCGGTCGAGCGCGCGCGTCGCGGCAACCAGCTCCGCCCGATCCTTCGCGAAGATGATCCGGTCGATCAGCTTGTCGATGGCGGGATTGACGATGCCTGCATAGTTCCGTGAGCCTTGCAGCGCGGCCGCCTCCGAGCCCCAATAGTCACGCTGCTCGTTGCCGGGCGACAGGGACTGGCCGAACGAGCCGAGGATCGCGTCGAAATTCCGTTCGCGGATCCGGTTCACATATTGCGCGGAATCGATGACCCGCAGCGCCAGTTCCACGCCAAGACGGTCCAGGGCGGTCTTGTAGGCGAGGGCGTGCCGTTCGAAGGTCGGGCCATTCAGCAGCAGCTCGATGCGGAAGGGTTCGCCGGACTGGCGGTTGACCATGCGCCGGTTGCGCACCTCATAGCCCGCCTCGCCCATCAGCCGGATCGCTTCGCGCAGATTGGTCCGCTGCGCGTCCTGCGATCCGCCAACCGGCGGCTTGTAGGGTGTGGTGAAGACCTCGGGTGGAACCTGGTCGCGCACGGTTTCGAGGATGGCGAGCTCCTGGCCCTCGGGCAGGCCGCGCGCGGCAAGCTCGGTATTCACGAAGAAGCTGTCGGTTCGCTTGTAGGCTCCGAACATCAGGTTCGCGTTCATCGTCTCGAAGTCGAACACCTGGGTCAGCGCGCGGCGGATGCGCACATCCTGAAATTTCCGACGGCGCAGGTTGAGGATCACAGCCTGCATGCCCGTGCTCGAGCGGTCGGCGAACGTCTCCTTGATCACGCGGCCCTCGCGCAGCGCCGGAAAATCATATTGGGTGGCCCAGGTCCGTGCCGATATTTCGGTCCGGAAATCGATCTGGTCGGCCTTGAACGCCTCCAGCTCCACCGTATCGTCGCGAAAGAAGTCGAAGCGCAATTCGTTGAAATTGTGCAGGCCGACATAGATCGGCAGATCCTTCGCCCACCAATCGGCGACCCGCTCGAGGATCAGATTGCGGCCACCCTCGAAGCTCTTGATCCGGTAGGGACCGCAGCCGAGCGGCGCCTCCAGCGTCGTCTGGGCAATGTCGCGCTTGCGGCCCTGTGCGTCGGTGCCCTCCCACCAGTGGCGCGGCATGACCATCAACTGGCCAACGATCTGCGGCTTCTCGCGGTTGCCCTTGGAATCGAAGGTGAAGGTCACCTCGCGCTCGGCGGATTTCTCGACCTTCACGACGTTGTGGTAGTAGGCGCCGAGCCGCGGATCGAGCTTCTTCACCTGCTCCATGGTCCAGATGATGTCCTCCGGCGTGATCGGCTGGCCATCGTGCCAGCGCGCCTTTGGATTGATCCGGTAGGTGACAGCGGAATAGTCGTCGGGGTGGTGGACGGCATCGCAGATCGCACCATAGGCGGTCGAGACCTCGTCGAACGAATCCGTCATCAGCGGCATGTAGAGATAGCTCTCGATCGGCGCCGCGGTGCCGCGCGGAATCACCGTGTTGAAACTGTCGAAGCCGCCCTCGACCGACTGGCGGACGGTGCCGCCCTTCGGCGCCGCCGGATTGACGTAAGCCGTGCGGGTGAAATCCGGCGGATAACGCACGGTGCCGGTCATCGACAGGGCATGACGCCATTCGGGAGCGGCCTGTGTCAGGCGCGGCGCGAAGGGCAGCGCGGCTGCCGCGAGCGTCAGGGTGCGTCGTGAAAGGCGCATGAGTCTCGTCCTGCCAATGTCTCGGGGGCGATCGCCCTCGGGTGCGACATCATAGCGATGACCATGGCTGCGGGAAGACGCTTGCATTGTGTCACCCGCGATCACAGCTATGGTCGCGTCAGGAGATCGTGATGATCCGCGTGCGTTGGCTGGCATTGGGCGTGATCGCCCTGCCTTTTGTCGAATTTGCCGCCTTCTGGGCGGTGGCGGGACGCGTCGGATTCCTGGGGGCGCTCCTCGGCGTCATCGCGACATCGTTCGCCGGTGTCGTTCTGCTGAAGGGCGGCGCCCGCCTTCTGCTCGCCCAGTTGGCGACCGGGCGCGTGGTCGTGCTGTCCGACGAGGCTGCCCGCAATGGTCTTCTGACCGCGCTCGCCGGACTGCTGCTGGCCATTCCCGGTTTCGTCACCGATGCCATTGCCCTTGTCCTGCTCATCCCGGCACTGAAGACGCTGCTCCTCGGCTCGCGCGCCGTCTCGGCCGGCAGTGGCCGCTCGCCCACCCCTCCCGGCGTCGTCGATCTCGAGCCGCAGGACTGGCGTGACGAATCCCGCCGGCCTGACCCGCCCGGCAGTCCCCGGATTGGTCACCCCTGAGCGGAGGCCGAAGCCTGCGGCTTCTTGCCCCTCCTTGCCCCGCGTGCTAGCGAGCGCGCGACATTCAAGCCTCTGCCGCGTCCCGCGCGGCGCGAACGGAGTAAAAACCAATGAACCCGAATGGCGGGAACGACATGGACGCCG
This sequence comes from Phreatobacter aquaticus, assembly GCF_005160265.1. Lineage (NCBI taxonomy): Bacteria > Pseudomonadati > Pseudomonadota > Alphaproteobacteria > Hyphomicrobiales > Phreatobacteraceae > Phreatobacter > Phreatobacter aquaticus. Next base: position 1,647,635 of record NZ_CP039865.1, read on the forward strand.
CGCCGCAGCTGAACGTGCTGGCGCAATATATCCGCGATCTGTCGTTCGAGAATCCGAATGCGCCCCGCTCACTGACGCCCCAGCAGGAGCAGCCGGCGATCAACATCCAGATCAACGTGAACGCCAATCCGCTGGCCGACACCGAGTTCCAGGTCGAGCTGACCATCGAAGGCGATGCCCGCACCCAGGACCTGCTGCTGTTCAAGTTCGAGCTGGTCTATGGCGGCATTTTCCGCATCGTCAACGTGCCGCAGGAATCCATCCACCCGCTCGTGCTGATCGAGTGCCCGCGCCTGATCTTCCCGTTCGCCCGCCAGATCCTGGCCAATGCGACCCGCGATGGCGGCTTCCCGCCGCTCTATCTCGATCCGGTCGATTTCGCGCAGCTTTACCGCCAGCGCATGGCCGAGAACCCGCAGGCGGGCGGTCCGGCCCTCACGCAGTGAACCTTGCGCACAGCGCATCTTTGGAAAAGCCGGGCTCGCTGCCCGGCTTTTCTGTCTGCGAGGCCTTGTGATCGACGATCCCGCCGGATTCATTCGCGCCAATACCCGCCTGCTCGCGGTGCCGCACGCCCCCGAGATCCGGTTGCATCTGGCCGACGAGGCGACGGCGCTCTGGCAGAAGACCGAGGACGAGCTTGGAGAGATCGGTCTGCCGCCGCCCTTCTGGGCCTTTGCCTGGGCCGGCGGTCAGGCGCTCGCCCGCTATGTGATGGACAATCCGGACCTCGTGCGCGGCAAGACCGTTCTGGATGTCGCGACCGGCTCGGGCCTGGTCGCCATCGCCGCCGCCAAGGCCGGAGCGCGGGCGGTCATCGCCGTCGATATCGACGATTTCGCCGAAGTGGCGGTTGGCATGAATGCCGGGGCCAATGGTGTGGCGATCACCGCGAGAACCGGTGATCCCACGGGGTCGGACGAGGGCTGGGACGTGATCCTGGCCGGCGACATCTGCTACCAGCGCGACATGACCGACGCGATGACGGCCTGGCTCGGGCCGCTTGCCGCATCGGGCCGCACCGTGCTGATCGGCGATCCCGGACGAACCTATCTGCCCCGTGAGCGGCTGACCAAGCTCGCCGAATATCAGGTCCCGGTCACCCGCGCGCTGGAGGACATGGAGGTCAAGCGCACCAGCGTCTGGAGCCTCGACCGCTGACGTCTCTTGACCATGTAACCGCCCGATATCCGGTTTCGTTGTCCAAACGCCACATTTTCAGGTATAGTATCATTTGTTGCGCTCATTCGTGGCGCGAAGCCGAGAGGATCGGACCCCTGTCCACCACCGCCCTGCCTGGGAAGACTGCAGCTCAGTCACCCGCCAGGACCCAAGCCGTGAGCCCCGCTCCGGCCGAAGTCCTCAAAATCGTCCTCGACATCCTTGATGATAACAAGGCCGAGGAAGTGCAAACAATCGACCTGAAGGGCAAGACGTCCATCGCTGATGCGATGGTGGTCTCCTCCGGCCGTTCGCATCGCCATGTCGGCGCCCTGGCCGATTATGTCGTGCAGGCGCTGAAGGAAGCCGGCCTCTCGCAGGTGCGCGTTGAAGGCGTGCCAGCCTGCGACTGGGTGCTGGTCGATGCGGGCGACGTGATCGTCCATATCTTCCGCCCCGAAGTGCGGCTGTTCTACAATCTCGAGAAGATGTGGACCGCCGCCCGTCCGGACGATCGTCTGGCCGGCTGACCGGCCGTGCGCCTGCTTCTGGTCGCAGTGGGGCGGATGAAGTCCGGCCCCGAGACAGAGCTTGCCGACCGCTATCAGGATCGGGCGGCCAAGGCCGGCAAGTCCCTCGGCTTCCGCTCGGTCGATGTTGTCGTTCTCGACGAAAGCCGCTCAGCCGACAGTGCCCAGCGCAAGGCCGATGAGGCTGCCGGCATCCTGAAGGTTGCCGCTGGCCGGATTGTTGCGCTGGACGAGCGCGGCAAGGCGATCGCCAGCGACGCCTTCGCGGCCAGGCTTGGTCAGTGGAAAGACAGCGGGGAAGACGCGACCACCCTCGTCATTGGTGGTCCGGATGGCCTCGATGCCACGATCCGCGACAAGGCCGATCTCGTCATCTCGTTCGGCGCGATGACCTGGCCCCACCAGCTGGTCCGTGTGATGGCGCTCGAGCAGATCTATCGCGCGGTGACCATCCTGTCGGGACATCCCTATCACAGGGTCTGAGCGTTCTACGGGCGCGGATCTTCAAGGCGGCGGATGCCCCCTTACCCTGTCACTCAACCTTCATTAAAGTGTCATCCGTCCGTCATCTGGCGGACCCAAGAACGGCGCGGGTATAACCGCCAGCCGCATTGACGCTTCTGGCGTCCATTGGGAGGTTTTTCGATGTTTGACCGCCGAATTGTCATCGCAGCCGTGGCTGCCATGACCCTGAGTGCCGTCCCGGCCGCCGCGCAGACCGAGATCCAGTGGTGGCACGCGATGACCGGTGCCAACAACGACGTCGTCGTCAAGCTGGCAGAGGAATTCAACGCCTCGCAGCGCGAGTTCCGCGTGGTTCCGACCTACAAGGGCTCCTATCCCGACACGATGAACGCCGGCATCGCCGCGTTCCGCGCCAACAACGCGCCCCACATTCTGCAGGTCTTCGAGGTCGGCACCGCGACCATGATGGCCGCCCGCGGCGCCATCAAGCCGGTCTATCAGCTGATGGCCGAGGCCAATGAGCCGTTCGACCCGAAGGCCTATCTGCCTGCCGTTGCCGGCTACTACTCCACCTCGCGCGGCGAGATGCTGTCGTTCCCGTTCAATTCGTCGTCCTCGGTGATGTGGTACAACAAGGACGCGTTCCGCCGGGCCGGCCTCAATCCGGACCAGCCGCCGAAGACATGGCCCGACCTCTTCGAGGCCGCCAAGCGCCTGCGCGCCGCTGGCTTCGACAAGTGCGGTTTCTCGTCGGCCTGGATCACCTGGCTGAATCTCGAGCAGTTCTCGGTCTGGCACAATGTGCCGCTGGCCAGTCGTGCCAATGGCATTGATGGCTTCGATACCGAGCTCAGGTTCAACTCGCCGCTGCACGTGCGCCACCTGCAGAACCTGGTCGAACTGCAGCGTGACAACACGTTCAGCTATTCCGGCCGCACCAACACGGGCGAAGGCCGTTTCACCTCGGGTGAATGCCCGATCATGCTGACCTCCTCTGGCTTCTACGGCAACGTCCGCGCCAATGCGAAGTTCGAGTGGGCCAATGCTCCGATGCCCTATTATCCCGATGTGGCCGGTGCTCCGCAGAACTCGACCCTGGGCGGCGCCTCGCTCTGGGTCATGGGTGGCAAGTCGGCGGCCGAATACCGCGGTGTCGCCCGCTTCCTGACGTTCCTGTCGAGTGTCGAGCGGCAGGCCAAGCTGCACACCGATTCCGGCTATCTGCCGATCACGACGGCAGCCTATGAGCAGGTGAAGGCTTCGGGCTTCTATCGCGCCAATCCCTATCTCGAGACCCCGATCCTGGAGCTCACCAACAAGCCGCCGACGGAAAATTCCCGTGGCCTGCGGCTCGGCAACATGGTGCAGATGCGCGATGTCTGGGCCGAGGAGATGGAGGCGGCACTGAACGGCCAGAAGACGGCTCAGGCCGCACTCGACGCCGCTGTCTCCCGCGGCAATGTGATGCTGCGCCAGTTCGAGCGCACCGTCAGCCGCTGATCGCATCCCGGTCGGGGCGGCCCACAAGGCCGCCCCGACCCAATCCTCCGAAAGAACCGAGATGGAAAAGCGGGTCATCTTTGACGGCAAGCTGCTGCCCTATGCGCTTCTCCTGCCTCAGCTCCTCGTCACTCTCATCTTCTTCTACTGGCCGGCGGCCCAGACCGTCTGGCAATCGTTCCTGATCCAGGACGCCTTCGGCCTGTCGACCGAGTTCGTCTGGCTGGAAAACTACACGACGCTGTTCGCCAATCCGGACTATTACCGCTCCATGCTGACGACGCTGGTGTTCTCCGGCCTTGTCGCGGGGTTTTCGCTGGCGATCGCGCTGATGCTGGCGGTGCAGGCCGACAAGCAGATCAAGGGCGCCAGCGCCTACAAGACCTTCCTGATCTGGCCCTATGCGGTAGCGCCCGCCGTTGCCGGCGTGCTCTGGCTGTTCATGTTCCAGCCTTCCCTCGGCCTGGTCGCCCAGGCGATCCGCTCGCTCGGCTTCGAGTGGAACCCCCTGCTCAATTCCAACCACGCCATGACGCTGGTGGTGATGGCGGCGACCTGGAAGCAGATCAGCTACAATTTCCTGTTCTTCCTGGCAGGGCTCCAGTCGATCCCGAAAAGCGTGATCGAGGCAGCCGCCATCGACGGTGCCAGGCCCGCGCGGCGCTTCTGGACCATCATCTTCCCGCTTCTGTCGCCGACCACCTTCTTCCTGCTGGTGGTCAACATCGTCTACGTGTTCTTCGACACGTTCGGCATCATCGATGCGACGACCGGCGGCGGTCCGGCCAAGGGCACCGAGACGCTCGTCTACAAGCTGTTCTCCGACGGCCGCCTCGGCGGCGATCTCGGTGGTTCGGCCGCCCAGTCGGTCATCCTGATGATCCTGGTCATCGGTCTGACCGCCATCCAGTTCCGCTATGTCGAGCGCAAGGTCCAATACTGATGGTCGAGCGCAAGAGCATCTTCGACTTCCTGCCCCACCTGGTGCTGCTCATCGGCATCCTGATCGTCGCCTTCCCGGTCTATGTGGCATTCATCGCCTCGACCTGGGACGCGGCCACCATCGCCAACGGCACGATGCCGCTGAGGCCCGGCCCGCATTTCCTCGAGAACTATTACCGGACGATCTTCGTCGGTACCTCCAGCTCCACCCGCCAGCCGGTCGGCGGCATGATGCTGAACAGCCTGATCATGGCGCTGTCGATAGCCATCGGGAAGATCGCGATCTCGCTGATCTCCGCCTTCGCCATCGTCTATTTCCGCTTTCCGTTCCGCATGCCGGCCTTCTGGCTGATCTTCATGACGCTGATGCTGCCGGTCGAGGTGCGCATCTACCCGACCTACAAGATCGTCGCCGATCTCGGCCTGCTCGACAGCTATCCGGGCCTGACCATTCCGCTGATCGCCTCGGCGACCGCGACGCTGCTGTTCCGGCAGTTCTTCATGACCGTGCCAGACGAACTGGTGGAAGCCTCGAAGATCGATGGCGCGAGCCCGATGCAGTTCTTCAAGGACACGCTTCTGCCCCTGTCGCTGACGTCGGTGGCCGCGCTGTTCGTGATCCAGTTCATCTATGGCTGGAACCAGTATCTCTGGCCGCTCCTGATCACCACCCGCGACGACATGCAGACCATCGTCATCGGCATCAAGAAGATGATCGTGACGCAGGATGCGCTCACCGAATGGCAGCTCGCCATGACCACCGTCATCCTGGCCATGCTGCCGCCGGTGCTGGTCGTCATCGTGATGCAGCGGCTGTTCGTCAAAGGCCTGGTCGAGACCGAGAAGTAGGATTTGAAAGTATGAGTGAGGTCGTTCTCGATCAGGTCCGCAAGGTCTATGCCGGCAATGTGGAGGCCGTGCGCGGCGTCAGCATCGACGTGCCGGACGGCGCATTCTGCGTGCTGGTCGGCCCCTCCGGCTGCGGCAAGTCCACGCTGCTGCGCATGATCGCCGGCCTGGAGACCATCACGGGCGGCACCGTCTCGATCGGCACCAAGCGCGTCAACGAGCTGGAGCCGGCCGAACGCGACATCGCCATGGTGTTCCAGAACTATGCGCTCTATCCGCATATGAGCGTCTACGACAACATGGCCTATGGCCTGCGCAATCGCGGCACGCCCAAGGACGAGATCGACGCCCGCGTCCGCGAGGCGGCCCGCATCCTCGAGATCGGCACCTTCCTCGACCGCAAGCCGCGCCAGCTCTCCGGCGGCCAGCGCCAGCGTGTCGCCATGGGCCGCGCCATTGTCCGCAAGCCGCAGGTCTTCCTGTTCGACGAGCCCTTGTCCAATCTCGACGCCAAGCTGCGCATCCAGATGCGCGTCGAGATCAAGAAGCTGCAGCGCGACCTCGGCGTGACCTCGGTCTACGTGACCCATGACCAGCTGGAGGCCATGACGCTGGCCGATGTGCTCGTGGTCATGAACAAGGGCCTGGTCGAGCAGGCGGGCAAGCCACTGGACCTCTACGAGAAGCCGGCGACCACCTTCGTGGCAAGCTTCATCGGCGCGCCGCCGATGAACCTCGTCGCTGTCGAGCGCCAGGGCGAGAACGGCTGGTCGGTCCCCGGCATCACGGGCGGGGCGGGCCTTCCCATGCCCGCCGGTGGGGCGATGCTCGGCATCCGTCCCGAGCATCTCCATGTGGCCACCGGCAGCGTGCCGGATGGTGCGCTGGCCTTGTCATTCCCGGTGCTTGCCGTGGAGGCCGTCGGCGCCGAGACCTTCGTCCACGGGCCGCTCGGCGGCACGGGCGCGGTCGTCATCGCCCGGCTGCCCGGCAAGGCGCTGCTGGAGCCGGGAACCCCGGTTTCGGTCTTCGCTCACCATGGGGATCTGCACCTGTTCGACCGCGAGACCGGCAAGCGGATCGCAACCTGACCGATCGCCGCCCGCGTCTTGAACCGCGGGCGATCGGTCTCCATATTGGGTCTGTCCCGGAATGATCCGGGGCGGTGGGTGCCTTCAGGGGCCCATACGATGTCGCTCAGCCGAGGGCTTCGATCCATGTCTCGCGTACCATCCCTGTCGTCGCCTTTCCTGCTGGGATTCGACCAGATCGAGCGCGTGCTCGACCGCGTCACCAAGGCCGCCGACGGTTATCCCCCCTACAATATCGAGCGGGTCGGCGCCGGTGCCAATCAGCCCGAGCGGCTGCGCATCACGCTGGCGGTGGCGGGCTTCACCCGTGATCAGCTCGACGTCACGGTCGAGGAAAGCCAGCTCACCATCCGCGGACGCCAGCAGGATGATGCGGAAGAACGGATGTTCATCCATCGCGGCATCGCCGCGCGCCAGTTCCAGCGCGTCTTCGTGCTGGCGGAAGGGATGGAGGTCATGGGAGCCGACCTGAAGAACGGGCTCCTCTCGATTGATCTTGCGCGGCCTGAACCGGAGCGCATCGTGCGGCGTATCGACATAGCCGCTCAAGACTGAGGGCGCCAGTTTGCGTCCCGCCTGCCTATACCAGGAGGTTTGAGGCCATGATTTCTGAGATTTCCCCCGACGTGCTGGCCAAGCTTGGCGTGTCCAAGGTTGCCTACGTGAAGCCGATCCGCTCCGACGACGTGTCGCGGATGTTCCCTGACGCACCGCCCCTGCCGCCCGGCATCGATCTGTTCGCGCTGGTGTCCGCCGACGGCTCGCCGATCATGGTGACCGAACGGCGCGAGGATGCCGAGGCAGGCGCCTGGCAGAACGAACTCGAGACGGTCAGCCTGCACTGAGCGTTTCGTCGGGCGGTCGACAAGGCCGCCCGGCTCTCAGCTCGCCTGGGCCGAGCTGTCTCTGATCTGCCAGAAGCGCAGCACCCTCAAGGCCGTGTTGGCCGTCAGCTTGGCGTAGGTTTCCCGGATCTCCTCGATCCCCGTCTCGGAGGTCCCGGCCGAACCCGGCCGGATTTTCAGGATCGCCTTCAGAGTCGGCCATGCAAGGCCGATCGAACGCGCCAGGATCAGGATGGGGTCAGGCCGCTCGCCAAGGAACAGGCGCTCGACCATATCGATCTTCACCCCGCACAACAGCGACAAGGCGCAGACCGTCTCGTCGAACAGCTTCTGGTCGGCGAAGCCCTTCAGCGCGGCTTCGGTCAGTTCGCCCTTGCGCTGACGGCCCAGCATGGCGCGGTGGATGGCGGTGAGGTCGCGCGAATCGGCAGAACCGACGGCGATGCGATCGGCGATGCCGGCGACCGTCGCGCGCACCTGTGCCTGATCCCGCGCGGCGCTGGCCGCGATCAGACGCTCCTGAACCTGCGACTTGGCGTTTTCCAGGATGACTCGGAACAGGAAGGGCGGAATGTCCGCCCGCATGCCCACGCATTCCGCGAGCAGGTCGTCGGCCTTGGCGCGCTGGACCAGCCGGACGAATCCAGCGTCGGAGATGCGGGCGCCATTGTTGGAGGCGAGCGACAGCATCACCTTGCCATCGCCGTGGGCAACCAGGGTATCGGTCACCTTCTCGGCGACGACCGGGCGGCGGGAGATCGCCAGGCGATGCTCGTTGCTCTTGGTCTTGGCGATCTCGGCGAGCAGTGAATCATCGAGCTGCGAGCACAGAAGCAGAATGGGCCTTGCGACGTCGATCTCGTCGTCCTGGGCGAGGCTGCGGATGATGGTCGGCGGGGCATTCGGAACCGGGGCGAGACGCATGGCCAGTTCCTGGCGGGCCGCCGTCTCCATGGCCAGCCCGAGACGCGTGATCACATCGTCGAACAGGGCCACCTGTTCGTGGGTGTAGCGGGCTGCATCGACCAGGAAAAGGTCGGTCACGCGCCGCAGCGTTTCCACCCGGCGGTTGCTCGGGCCGTTTTCAATGACGTCCTCAAGCTCTTCGATGATCTTTTCGGTGGCGGCCATTGCTGTTTCGCCCGGACAACATGTGGGCGCCTTTGCTCTACAGAAACTAGGCCCGGGCCCTTAAGAAGGTCTTGCGGCAAGCCTGCAGAAAGGGGTTACAGCGGCAAGTTTATGCGGCATTCGAGACAAAATGGCGCTTTCGTCCGGGCTGTGCGAAATTCCTCCGGGCAGTGCTTGATGCCACGAATGAAATATGCCAAACACGCGCTCCGCAACGAAGGCCGCTTGGCCCGAGACGCGATGGCACGCTGCGATGCGGGCCGAACCCGGTGGATATCCCATTGTCCGCCACCGCTCTTGACAGGGCAAACGGGGCCATAGCTCAGCTGGGAGAGCGCTTGCATGGCATGCAAGAGGTCGGCGGTTCGATCCCGCCTGGCTCCACCAAATTCCCGATTGATGTGAAATGAAGTGACGGCGCCACAGCGTGCGCTGGCCGTGGCGCGCTTGTCGCCAGACTGCCGCGCATGATGCCTGTGCGGTTGCAGCAAGGGCTCGAGCGCGAGCGGCCTTCGCCGCCCGCGCACCATCGTGTCAGGCGTGGACGGCCTCGTCCTCGTGGCCCTGGCCTTCCTGCTGCCGCGGCGGGACAGGGATCCGGAACCATGCGATGTAGAGCGCCGGCAGGAACAGCAGCGTCAGCACCGTGCCCACGATGATGCCGCCCATCATGGCATAGGCCATGGGGCCCCAGAACACTTCGCTGGCGATCGGGATCAGCGCCAGGCTCGCGGCGGCCGCCGTCAGCATGATCGGCCGCATGCGGTGCTCGGTCGCCTCCACCACCGCCTCCCAGGGCGCCATCCCCTCATCGCGGAGGTGTTCGATCTGGACGACCAGGATCACGGAATTGCGGATCAGGATGCCGATCAGGGCGAGCACGCCGAGGATCGCAACGAAGCCCAGCGGCGAGCCGCTTGGCAACAGGGCCGCCACGACGCCGATGAGCGCCAGCGGCGCCACCGCGAAGACCAGGAAGAGACGGCTGAAGCTCTGCAGCTGCAGCATCAGAACGGTCGCCATCGCGAACAGCATGAGGGGCGCAACCGCAATGATCGGCCCTTGCGCCTTGCCGCTTTCCTCGACGCTGCCGGCGGTCTCCAGCCTGAAGCCCGCTGGCAGCGAGGCCGCGAACTGGTTGACCGCAGGCCGCAGCTGTTCCACCGCCGTTGCCGGCTGGATCGCATCGATGAGGCCGGCCTTCAGCGTGATGGTCGGCACGCGCGAACGGCGCCAGACGATCGGCTGTTCGACCTCGTATCGGAACGACGCCACCGCGGCGAGCGGAATGACCCGGCCATCGCTGGTGGTGATCTGCAGATCACGCAGGGTCTCCACCGCATTGCGTTCGGCTGCGATCGCGCGGCCGACAACATTGACCAGATAGATGTCGTCGCGGATCTGGGTGGCGGTCTGGCCGCCAATCATGCCGTTGAGAACGGTCGCGATATCCTCCGAGGTGATGCCGAACTGGCGGGCCTGGTCCTGCATCACGTCGACGCGCACGACGCGGGCGGGCTCGTTCCAGTCATAGGTCACCACACCGAGATGCGGATTGGCCGCGAGCACGTTCCCGAGTTTAAGCGAAAGGGTGCGCAGCTCGGTCACATCGGGGCCGCTCAGCCGGTAGGCGACGGGCCGGCCGACCGGGGGGCCGATGTCGAGCAATTTCACGAAGCCATCGGTGCCGATGAAGGTGCGCCGCAGATAGGCTTCGAAGATCGGCTTCAGTTTGTCGCGTGCCTTCAGGCTCTTGGTCACAATGACCATCTGGCCGAAGGAGGGCGAGGACGGTTGCACATCATGCGACAGGACGAAGCGCATGGCACTCTGCCCGACATAGGTCGACCAGCGCTGGATATCGGCATTGCCTGTCAGCATCTCCCGCTCGAACTTGGCCATCTGCGCCGATGTCTCCGCGATGGAGGCGTTCTGCGGCAGGTTCCAGTCGATCAGCAGTTCTGGGCGGTCCGACGCGGGGAAGAACTGTTGCTGGACGAAGCGCATGCCACCGAGGGAGACGCCGAACATGACCAGTGTCACGGTGATCGTCAGCCAGCGATGACGCATGCAGCCCAGCAGCAGCGACGAGAAGGCCTTGCCGAGCCTGCCCTTGTCCTGATGGTGGTTCGGCAGGGACTTCGGCAGGATGATGACGCCGAGCAGCGGCGTGAACAGCACCGCCACGATCCACGACAGCAGCAACGACACCGCGATCACGACGAACAGGGTGAAGGTGAATTCGCCGGCGGCGCTGCTGTTGAGGCCGACGGGAATGAAACCGGCCACCGTCACGACCGTCCCCGTCAGCATCGGGAAGGCGGTCGATGAATAGACGTAGGTGGCTGCCTTGCGGAGCGAATCGCCGAGCTCAAGCCGCGCGACCATCATCTCCACGGCAATCATGGCGTCATCGACCAGCAGGCCGAGCGCGATGATCAGCGCGCCCAGCGAAATGCGCTGCAGCGAGATGCCGAAATACTCCATGAACAGGAAGGTCATCGCCAGCACGAGCGGGATCGAGACGGCGACGACCAGGCCAGCGCGCCATCCCAGGCTCACGAAACTGACCAGAAGCACGATGGCGACGGCCTCGAACAAGGCCTTCGTGAAGCCGGACACGGCCTCCTCGACGACCAGCGGCTGGTCGGCGACCAGATGCACGCCCACACCCACAGGCAATTCGCCCTGGATCTTCTTCATCTCGGCCTCGAGCGCATGGCCGAACGTGAGAAGATTGGCGCCGGCCTTCATGCCGATGGCCAGGCCGATGGCCGGCTTGCCGTCAAAGCGCAACAGAGAGCTCGGCGGATCGGCATAGCCACGCGTGATCTCGGCGACATCGCTCAGCCGGAAGAAGCGATCGCCCGCCCGCAGGTTGATCGCCCGCAGGCTCTCCTCCGAAGTGAACGAACCGCCGACGCGGATGCTGATCCGCTCGGGGCCGGCCTGGATCACGCCGGACGGCGTCACGGCATTCTGGGCGCGAAGGGAGTTGACGACTGTCTGCCTGTCGATCCCGTAGGCGGCCAGCTTGCGCGCCGAGAACTCGAGGAAGATCACCTCGTTCTCCGTACCGACCATGTCGACCTTGCCGACATTCGGCACGGTCAGAACCCGCGCCCGAACCTGTTCGACATAGTCGCGCAGCTGTCGGGGGGTGAGCCCATCGGAGGTGAAGGCGTAGATATTGCCGTAGACATCGCCGAACCGGTCGTTGAAGGCCGGACCGACAACGCCACTGGGCAGTTCCGACTGGATATCGGCGATCATGTTGCGAACGCGGAGCCATGTCGGGTCGACGTCGCGCGCCTTGGTCGTGTCCTTGAGATTGACGAAGATGGTCGTCTGGCCGGCCGATGTCATCGAGCGGGTGTAGTCAAGCGAGGGCAGTTCCTCGAGCTTCTTCTCGATGCGGTCGGTCACCTGGCGCATCGTCTCTTCGACCGATGCGCCGGGCCATTGTGCCGAGATCACCATCGTCTTGATGGTGAAGGCCGGGTCTTCCTCGCGCCCAAGGTTGAGATAGGAGAAGAAGCCGGCAAACGAAAAGACGATCATGAAGTACCAGAGCAGCGAGCGATGATCGAGCGCCCATTCCGAGAGGTTGAACGGCTTCATCACTGAGCTCCGAGAATACGCACGCGCTGACCTTCAGCCAGGCTGTTGACCCCTGCCGTCACGACCCGGTCTCCGGCGGAGACCCCGGATGTGACTTCCACCAGATTGTCCGAGATTCTGGTCACTGATGCGTCCCGTGTCGTGACCGTGAGGGCCGCCGGATCGACGATCCAGACCTTCGTCTTGCCGTCGCGCTCCAGGACCGCCGATGCCGGCAGGAGGATGCGATCCGGACCCTTGGTCGTGAGGGCCGCGGTGATGTTTGAACCGAGGCGGAAGGTTTCGCCGGGATTGTCGAGGGCGATCCTGATGCGCCGGGTGCGCGTCGAGGCATCGGCCAGCGGCGCGATCTCGCGCACGGTGCCGCCTACGGTGACGCTCGTATCGAGCTGGAGTGCGATCAGGAAGGGCGTGCCGATGCGGACATCGCCGGCGATCAGTTCGGGAATGTCGACGATGGCGTCACGCAGACCGGGACGGGCGATGGTGACCACCGATTGGCCTGGCGATACGACCTGGCCAACTTCGGCCGAGACCGCGGTGACGACGCCATCGAAGCCCGCCGTGAGCCGGGCATAGCCCAATTGCTCGCGGGCCTTGAGGAGGTCCGACTGCGAGCGCTGCAACGAGGATCGCGCGGCCTCCAGCGCTTGCTCCGCGCTCTCAAGATCGGCCTGTGTCGCGGCGCCGGTCTGGCGGAGCGTGCGCTTGCGTTCCTCGGTGTTCGTCGCATTGACGAGTTCGGCGCGCGCGCCGGCCAGAGACGCCTCGGACGAGCGGACCGCCAGTTCCAGCGCAATCGGATCGATCGTGGCCAGACCCTGTCCCTGCCGGACGAGGTCGCCGACATCGACAGTCCGGCTCAGCAGTCGCCCGAGAATCTGGAAGCCGAGGGCTGTTCGCACCTGCGGCTCGATCGAGCCGACGAAGCGCATGGCCTGGCTCTCGAGCGGGGCCACGACCACAGAGAGGACAGGTCTCACGATGGGTGGGGGCGCCTCGGCGGCCGGGCCGCAGCCTGCAAGGCTCAAGGCGCCGATGGCGATCAGAACGATGGAGCGGTTCATCGCGCGGCCCCCGGCGAGATTTCGACAACCTGGTTTGGACGGAGCAGTTTGGTCCCGTCGGTGACGACCATGTCGCCTGCGGCCAGGCCGTTGGACACGACGAAGCTGCCGGACTCATGGGCGGCCACGGCAACCTTCTGCAGACTGACCGTGCGGTCCTGTGGGTTGAAGCGCCAGACGGCCGGTCGCCCATCGGCGGACGACAGCGCCCTCCACGGCAGCATGAAGGCGGGCAGGGGGCGCCCCCGGCCCGTGCCGCTGACGACGGCTCCAAGCGTCATCTCGGCAGGTGGATTGTCCAGTCCGATCTTGATGCGAACGGTCCCGTTTCGGGTGTTGACCGTCGGGGAGACCTGCCGGACCGTCCCCAGGGTCCGGATGTCCGGGCGCGAGACGAGCACGACATCGATCGACAGCCCGTCGCTCGGCTGCAGAAGCAGCGATTCATTCACCTCGAACACGGCGTCACGCGGGCCGTCCTGAGCGAGGGTGAAGACCACCTGAGCGGCCTGGGCGACTTCGCCGACATCGACGTTGCGCGCCGTGATGACACCCGCCGCGTCGGCCCGCAGTTCCGTATAGGACAGGGCATCCTCGGCAATTCTCATCTGGGCCTTCGCCTGCTCCGTCATCGCTTGTGCGACACGCAGGGCACGCTCGGCCTGGTCGTAATTGCTGCGCGTGGTGAACCCGTCGCCCAGCAGTGCCTTCTGCCGGTCAAAAACCGCGGAGGCCTGGCGCAACTGCGCTTCGGCCGAGGATGTGCTGGCCTGGGCTGCGCGGAGTTCGGCCTGCTGCTGCACCGGATCGATGCGCGCCAGGACCTGACCCTTGTCGACATGGACGCCGACATCCACCAGCCGCTCGGTCATCCGTCCGCTGACCCTGAACGACAGGTCGCTCTGGATGCGGGCAGCGATCGTGCCGGTGAGTGTGACGGCTGGTGCGTAAGGCTGGGGCGCCATGCTGGCGATTGTCACAAGCGGTACGGCCGGCTGGGCCTGTTCGGTCTTGTCCTGGCAGCCTGCCAGAGCCAAGGCCAGGGCGAACAGGGACGGGGTGGAGACGAGGCGGGATGGTGACATCAGGGTGTCCGGAGGGAACGGATCATGCCTCACCTTCTACTCATTGACTGACCCGTAAGTCAATGAGTAGAATTCCAATGCACCCAAATAGCGAATCACAGGCTGCTACAACCATGACCATACGTCGAGCGGGAGTGCGGGCAGAGAAGAAGGCCGCGCGTCCGGCCGAGATCCTGGAGGCCACGTTCCAGGAATTCCTCGACAAGGGTTACGACGCCGCCAGGGTCGAGGACATCGCGGCGCGCCTCGGGATTTCCAAGGGCGCCGTCTACTTCTATTTCGGCAGCAAGGAGGCCCTGTTCGCCGCGATGATCGGCGACCTCTCGACCAATCTCATGGCCAATCTGGCCGAGACCGAGGAGGTTGCCCGTGGGTCGGCGACGGAACGGTTGAGGGCCTGCATCACGCTCCATTTCAGGCGCGTCACCGCGGCCCCCAGGGGCCGCGAGGTGATCCGCTTCCTGCTGGCGGAAGGGCGCAAGTTCCCTGACCTTGTGGACCGTCACTTCAACGAGTTCGCCGTGCCGGTCTTTGCCATGTGCCAGCGGATCATCGCGGATGGCATTGCGTCCGGCGAGTTCAAGCCCTCGGCTGCCGAGCTTCATCCGCAAATGCTGCTGTCGCCCATTCTCGCCGTGGCGGTGGATCTGCTCATTCACGGCGATCGCCGGGTGGTCGACGAGGCCATCACCATCGAAGGCTATCTCAAGGCCATTTTCTCGGGCATTTCCGCGACGCCCGACCCGGTGGTTTGATACCGCAACCCTGCCTCGTGCGGAGTGCGTGGCGTTTGGCGGCCCGATCTGCTCAAGTCGGAGCATCGCGGCCTCTGGTCAGCCTGTCCTGACGAATGCCCCCGAACGACTGAGGATCCCGCCATGGCCGATGGAATCGCTTCGAACGATGCGGGTTTCAAGCCACACACGTCGCATTGGGGCGTTTTCTCGGCGCGGATGAAGGACGGAGCGCTCGACATCCGGCCACATCCCGGCGACCCGGATCCGAATGGCATCATCGGCAATTTCCCGGGCGCGCTCCGGCATCGGGCGCGCATCGCCGAGCCCATGGTCCGCAAGGGCTGGCTGGAGAACGGTCCCGGTCCCGATGAAAGGCGCGGTCGCGATGAATTCGTGGCGGTGAGCTGGGACAAGGTCATCGAGCTTCTGGGCGGCGAGCTTGCCCGCGTGAAGGACCAGTTCGGACCGGGCGCGGTGTTCGGCGGTTCCTATGGCTGGGCCAGCGCCGGCCGCTTCCACCATGCTCAGAGCCAGATTCACCGCTTCCTCAATGTCGCGCTCGGCGGCTATGTCCGCTCGGTCAATTCCTATTCGTCGGGCGCCTCTTCCGTCCTGCTGCCGCAGATTCTCGCCGGCTATGAGGAGATCACCAAGCGCAACGTCTCCTGGGACCAGATCGCCGAGCACACCGACATCGTGCTGGCATTCGGCGGCATGGCGCTGAAGAACTCGATGGTTGCCGGCGGCTCGATCAGCCAGCATGTCGAGCGCGGCGCGATGGACCGCGCCCGAGCGCGCGGCTGCGACTTCGTGCTGGTTAGTCCGCTCAAGGCCGATCTGCCCGACGAGGCCGGCGCCGAATGGATCGCCGGCATGCCCGGCACCGACACCGCCATGATGATGGGCATCGTCCACACCCTCGTCGTCGAGGGCCTTGCCGATCGCGCCTTCCTCGATCGCTACACCGAGGGCTGGCCGGTCTTCGAACGCTACCTGATGGGCGAGACCGACGGCCAGCCGAAGGATGCCGCCTGGGCCTCCGGCATCACCGGCATCGCCGCCGACGAGATCGTCGCGCTCGCCCGGCGGCTCGCCGGCAAGCGGGCCGTGATCGTCGTCTCCCACTCCCTCCAGCGCGCCGAACATGGCGAACAGCCGGTCTGGATGGGCATGGTGCTGGCAGCCGCCCTCGGCCAGATCGGCCTGCCCGGCGGCGGCTACGCCTATGCGCTGGGCGCCATCGGGTATTATGGGCGGCGGTTCAATGCCGTGCCGGGGCCGACCCTGTCGCAGGGCCGCAATGGTGTCGCGGACTTCATTCCCGTCGCGCGCATCTCGGACATGCTCCTGAAGCCCGGCACGACCTATCGCTATAACGGGCAGACCCGCACATACCCTCAGATCAAGCTGGTCTATTGGGCCGGCGGCAATCCGTTCCACCACCACCAGGACCTCAACCGGCTGCGCAAGGCCTTCGCCAGGCTCGACACGCTGGTCGTCCACGAACTCGGCTGGACAGCGACCGCCCGCCACGCCGATATCGTCCTGCCCTGCACGATGACGCTGGAGCGCGAGGATATCGGCTTCTCCTCCAACGACCCGCTCATGGTCGCGATGCACCAGGTCGCCGAGCCCTATGGCAAGGCGCGCGATGACTACGCGATCTTCGCCGATCTGGCCGAGCGGCTCGGCGCGCGCGAGGCCTTCACCGAGGGGCGGACCGCCCGCGAATGGCTCGCTCATCTCTATGAGACGACGCGCGCCGGCCTCGCCAAGCAGGGATTACCCGCGCCATCCTTCGAGGAGTTCTGGACGCAAGGGCTGATGGAGTTGCCGCAGCTGCCCGACGATGGCGGCGAGATGCGCCGGTTCCGCGACGATCCCGTCGCCCATCCGCTGTCCACCCCCAGCGGAAAGATCGAGATCTTCTCCGCCAAGATCGATGGCCACGGCGATGCCGATTGTCCGGGTCATCCGGTCTGGCTCGACAAGACCGAGGTTCCGCGGCCGGCGGCGCCGCTGTTCCTGGTGGCCAACCAGCCGGCCACGCGCCTGCACAGCCAGCTCGATTTCGGCGGCCACAGCAGCGATGCCAAACACCGCGGCCGTGAAGTTGCACGGATGCATCCGGAGGATGCCAAGGCGCGCGGCATCGGTGATGGCGACATCGCCCGGCTGTTCAACGAGCGCGGCGCCTGCCTCGCCGCCGTCCGGGTGACCGCTACGGTCCGCAAGGGCGTGATCCAGCTGCCAACCGGTGCCTGGTTCGATCCGGCCGATCCGAGCGAGGAGACATCGCTCTGCGTCCATGGCAATCCGAACGTGCTGACCCGCGATGTCGGCACGTCGAGTTTCGCCCAGGGGTGCGCCGGCCAGTTGACGGTGGTCGAGGTCGAGCGGTTCGAGGGCAATCTGCCGCCGATCCAGGCCTTCGATCCGCCCGTCAGCGTGGCGGTCTGACCAGACCGACCTGCTACCCCCGCCTCACCCGAGAGTGCCTGCCATGACCGCCTATGCCGATCTTTCCGCCCATTTTGGCCGGATCGCCGCCCTGTCCAATGCCATCGGCATCCTGCAATGGGACAATGACGCGATCATGCCGAAGGGCGCCGCGGGCACGCGCGCCGAAAGCATGGCGCTGCTGCATGTCATGAGCCACGACATGGTCACCGACATCAGGCTGGGTGACTGGATCGCCGGCGCCGAGGCCGACAGCGCGCTTGGCGACTGGGAGCGCGCCAATGTCCGGGAGATCCGGCGCATCTGGACGGTTGCGACCGCCTTGCCATCCGATCTGGTCGAGGCGTCGAGCAAGGCCGTCTCCGCCTGCGAGATGCGCTGGCGGCAGGCGCGCGCCGATGCCGATTTTGCCGGGCTGCTGCCTCACCTCTCCGAGGTCCTGCGGCTGCAGCGCGAGATCGGCCAGGCCAAGGGCGAGCGGCTGGGACTCTCGCCCTACGACGCCCTGCTCAACGACTACGAGCCCGGCGGCCGGTCCGCTCGCATCGACGCCCTGTTCGATGATCTCGCAGGCTTCCTGCCAGGCCTGACCGAGGACGCCCTGGCAGCCCAGGCCCGGCGGCCGGCGCCACTGGAGCCCGACGGCCCCTTCGCGGTGGAGAGCCAGAAGCAGCTCGGCCTCAAGATGATGGCGGTTCTCGGCTATGATTTCGACCGCGGCCGCCTCGACATTTCCACCCATCCGTTCTGCGGCGGGGCGGACAATGACGTGCGCATCACCACCCGCTACGACGAGGCCGATTTCGCACGCTCCATGATGGGCGTGCTGCACGAGACCGGCCACGCCATCTATGAGCAGGGGCGCCCCCAGGCCTGGCTCAACCAGCCGGTCAGCCGCGCGCGCGGCATGTCGCTGCACGAGAGCCAGTCGCTGCTGGTCGAGATGCAGGCCTGCCGCTCACGCGAGTTCATCGGCTTCGCCGCGCCGCACATGCAGGCCGCGTTCAATGGCACCGGGCCGGCCTGGGAGGCGAACAATCTCTGGCGGCGCGGCACGCGCGTCGCGCCGGGCTTCATCCGCGTTGATGCCGACGAGGTCACCTATCCAGCCCACATCATCCTGCGCTACCGCCTGGAAAAGGCGCTGATCGCCGACCAGATGACGCTCGCCGAACTGCCCGGCCTCTGGAACGACGGCATGAAGGAACTGCTCGGCATCGTGCCGCCGAACGATCGGCTCGGCTGCCTGCAGGACGTTCACTGGCCGGGCGGCGGCTGGGGCTATTTCCCGACCTATACGCTCGGCGCAATGACGGCGGCGCAGCTGTTCGACGCCGCCTGCAAGGCGGTGCCCGACATCCTGCCGGCGATCGGGCGGGGCGACTTCACGCCGCTGGTCGGCTGGCTCGGCACCCACATCCATAGCCAGGGCTCGCGCTACGAGACCGACGAGTTGCTGACCCGCGCGACCGGCCGGCCGCTCGACGCCAGCGTGTTCAAGGCCCATCTCAGGCGCCGCTATGCGAGCGAAGCCTGAGGCAAGGGCGGCTTACTTCTTCTTGGCAGCGGCGGCGTCGACCACCCGCTTCTGGACGGCGGCGAAAGTCGTCGCTCCGGCGGGCGCCGGTTCGGCCTTGGGCTTCTTCGGTTTCTTGGCTTCGCGATTGCCGCGGGCGTCACTTCTGGCCATGCAGGCCTCCTCTTGGTCGTTCAGAATTCGGATGCGGTCAGGCGGTAGAAGCTCTGCTTGCCGCGTGCATGAGCAACGCCTGCCGCCTTCTCGATGCGTGGCCGATTGGCATCGAAGGTGCGCAGGAGTGAGGCCTCATCATCAAGTCCGCGCGGATCGAGCCGATGCAGGGCATCGGCATCCACATAGAACGTGAACTCGAACTGGGATTCGTGGCCCCAGAAGCGGATGGCGCGGCGCTCCGCCTCGTAGCTTCGGCTGGCATTGGGGAAGGCGAGTGTCATTCCTTGGCTCCTGTATCCGAGCGGGGGCCCGGCGAAGGCGTTCCGTCCCGCCCGTTCCCCTGATCGGCCGGGAGATCGTGGTCGGCCACATGCGGAGTCTGGGCGAGCAGGCGATCGAAATCCTCGAACAGCGTCTGGATCAGATGGAGCCGCCGGGGATCCTGGGCCTCCAGCGTGCCGGCGAACAATCCGACGAGATAGCGGGCCTTCTCGACGGCCTCCGACCAGGACGCGGACGGTGCCGCCAGCAGGAACTTCTCAAGCTCGTCGCGGCGCGCCCTGAGCGCCGTCTGGTCGGTCTCGACTTCGATGCGCAACCTCCGCAACTCGGTCGCCTTCTGCGCGGCCATGCCGCGCCGGCCATCAAGATCGGTGATCTGGTCGGTCATGGCGACATATCCCAGGGAGCGCGCGAACCCGGTCGCGGCCGGTCGCTCCAATCAGAGCGACAGCCGATAATACCGGTCTTGGAAAAACGAGATGCGGGCGGAAGAATTCGGCAGAAAAAATGTGTCCAGCCAAGCGCACGCAAAGTGATCATACGCTCTTCCAAGACGAATAGCCCGACAAAAATCCCGCGCACTCCGGCCGAACTATTTATTTTTCTGTCATTTCCAGCCCGGTTCCGCTATGCTGAAAAGAGGCAGAGTGATCGCGCTCCCCAAGGGAAGCTGAGATTTCCTCCGTAGTCCTAACCCTTGCCGCAAGGCTGAGGGGGCCTGTGTCGCCCACAGCGATGACCCGCGAGAGCGCCTGACCCACCGTGGTGGGCAGCCGGATTGCTGCGGTCTTCCAGGAATTTGACCAGCACACGGGTGACTGAGCCCGTTTTCAACGCAGATGCGGCAGCTGTGATGCGGTCAGCGTTTGTTTCCAGTGACGCCCTCACGGCGCCAGCGTTCAAGGAGCCATTCCATGGTTTATCGCGGCCTCTCCCTTGAGGAGATCAAGCAGAAGGCGAGCTCGAGCTTCGACACGATCGAGCAGCGCAAGAAGGACAATGCCAAGTCATTCGCGGCTCAGCAGACCGCCCGCAATGCGGTCAACACCAACATGATGCGCCTGCGCGCGCTGCGTGAGGCCAAGGAAGCCGCCGATGCGGAAATCGCCGCCGAGCAGAAGGCTCTCGCGGCAGCCGC
Source organism: Phreatobacter aquaticus (assembly GCF_005160265.1). NCBI lineage: Bacteria > Pseudomonadati > Pseudomonadota > Alphaproteobacteria > Hyphomicrobiales > Phreatobacteraceae > Phreatobacter > Phreatobacter aquaticus. Next base: position 1,668,232 of record NZ_CP039865.1, read on the forward strand.
CAAGCCGAAGCCCAAGCCGCGCGCCGCCGCGAAGACCGCCAAGGCCCCGAAGATCGCCGCCGAATAAGCCTGTGCCGCTTTAGGCGGCCGAGGCATCGACGGGAAGAGCACCGATCCTGCGCTCGTCACTGAGCGCGGCATCGATGATGCCAATCTGGCTGTCTATCAGCCTCAGATTGTCCTGCAGCGAGGACCGGCGCGACCGGTCCTCGAAATTGGCGAGCGTCTCGCCAATGGTGTGCCGCCGCACATCGACATAGCGCGAGCGCAGGTCGAGCAGGTGCCGGACAGGCTTGGTTTCGGCCATCATGGATGGGTCCTCGGTGGGGCTGGCGTCCGGCCGCGATCAGGATTGTGGCGAAGCCGGGCAGCATCGTTCAGGTTCCGATCAGGCTGGCCCGAGGGCCAGTCCAGACGGCGAGCGCCGCAGCCACGCAGAACGCCATGGCTGCCGGACCGTCGCACAGTTCGCGCCGCTGCGGGAATGTTTGTTCCCGTCAGCCCGCGCGATCAGAAGCTCAGTTGCACCTTCATCGACTGGCTGCGATCACCCGCGATCTCGAAGGCCTTCACGGCATCCTCGAGGGGATAGATGCCTGTCAGCAGCGGCGTCATGTCGATGCGGCGCTGGCTGATCAGATCGACGGCGAGCGCGAACTCTTCGTGGAACCGGAAGGAGCCCTTCATCCTGATCTCCTTGGCCACGATCAGGTTGAGCGGGATCTTGATGTCCCCGTTGATGCCGAGCTGGACGAGCGTGCCGCGGGGCTTCAGCACGTCGATGCCGGTGCGCAGAGCGGCCTCGTTGCCGGAGCATTCGAACTGCACGTCGAACGAGCCCTTGTTGGCCGAATAGGCGGCGATCTCCTCAGGGTTCTCGGCGACATTGATCGCGCGGTCGGCGCCGATGGTCAGCGCGCGGGCGAGCACCGCCGAGGCGACATCGGTGGCGACGATCTCGCGGGCGCCATGGAGCCTCGCCGCCATGATGGTCAGCGCACCGATCGGCCCGCAGCCGGTGACCAGCACGCGCTTGCCGAGCAGCGAGCCGGCATGGCTCAGCCCGTGCAGCACAACGGCGAAGGGTTCGGCAAAGGCGGCTTCGTTGACCGAGACCCCATCGCCGACCTTGTGGCACTGCCAGGCCTCGGCGACGAGCCTCTGGCGGAACGCGCCCTGGATGTGAGGCATGGGCATGGCGCTGCCGTAGAAGCGCATGTTCAGGCAATGGTTCTGCTGGCCCTTCAGACAATAGGTGCAGGCATTGCAGGGCCGGCTCGGCGACACCGCCACGCGGTCGCCGATGGCGAGCCCCGAGACCGACGACCCCAGCGCGACGATCGTGCCGGCGACCTCATGGCCGAGGATCATCGGCTCGCGCACCCGCACCGTGCCGAACCCGCCATGGTGGTAATAGTGCAGGTCGGAGCCGCAGATGCCGCCGGCGCCAATGGCGATCTCCACCTGGCCCGGTCCTGCGGTCTCCGCCTCGTGCTCCTCGATGCGCAGATCGTGGGCGGCGTGAATGACGATGGCCTTCATGTGACCTCTCCCTGATCTGGTCCGCCGGCCTCAGAGGCAGGTGGTGATGCCGCCATCGACATAGAGCGTATGGCCGTTGACGAAGGACGAGGCCCGGCCCGACAGGAAGATAGCGGCGCCGACCAGTTCCTCGACATTGCCCCAGCGCCCGGCCGGCGTGCGCTTCTCGAGCCAGGACGAGAATTCGGGATTGTCGACGAGCGCCTGGTTGAGCGGTGTCTTGAAATAGCCCGGCGCGATGGCGTTGATCTGCAGGCCGTATTTGGCCCAGTCGGCGCACATGCCGCGGGTGAGATTCTTCACCGCGCCCTTGGTCGCCGTGTAGGGCGCGATGCCGGGACGGGCGAGTTCGCTCTGCACCGAGGCGATGTTGATGATCTTGCCGCGACCGCGGGGGATCATGTGCCGGGCGACCGCCTGCCCGACATAGAAGGTGCTGGAAATGTTGGTGGCGAGCAGCAGCTCCCACTTGTCGGCGGGAAAGTCTTCCAGCGGCGAGCGGAACTGCATGCCGGCATTGTTGACGAGAATGTCGATCGCGCCGACGGAGGCCTCGATCTCAGCCACGCCCGCCTGGGCCGCCTTGGCATCGGTGACGTCGAAACCCGCGACTGACACGGTGTGGCCCGCAGCCTTCAGCCGGGCAGCGGCAGCCTCCAGCTTGGCCTGGTCGCGGCCGTTCAGCACGACCGAGGCCCCATGGGCAGCGAGCCCCTCTGCCAGCGCGTAGCCGATACCCTGCGATGAGCCGGTGACCAGCGCCCGCGCGCCAGTGAGATCAAACAGTTCGAAGGCCATGCCGTCTCTCCCGCAGGACAGCGATCGTTCAGCGCCGCTTGTCCGCCTGCCTTCATGCAGCCGTCCGCCCGCCGCCGCAAGAACCTGCCCCGGGCGAATTGCGGCAAGCTACCGCGCCCCATGGACATTTGCGAAACCTCCCGGCAGCCTGTCGTGATGGCGACGAACCGTCGCAGGGGGCAGGCTTCGCGCCGATACCGGGTTGCATCGGTTGGTGAAGGCGAGTTGCATTGCCGGTGTGCGGAAATGACATGGACACAGGGTGCAATCGATTGCACGTTGTCATTGGCGATCAACGAGGAGACCTGAGATGGTGGCATGGACAAGACGCGGATTCATCGCGGCATCCACGGCTGGTGCCGGCCTCCTGGCCGCGCCGCAGGTGCGGGCTCAGACCGATTTCATGGAGCCGGTGCGCATCCGCATGGGCTTCGCGCCCTATATCTCGGCGGGGCCCTATTACATCGCCCAGGCCAAGGGCTATTTCAAAAAGCTGAACATCGAGATCGAGCCGTCGAGCCACGTCGATGGCTCCCTGTCCATGCCGGCTCTGGCCGCGGGCGAACTCGACATCACGGGTGCAACCCTGAGTGCCGGACTGTTCAACCTGATGTCGAAGGGAACGGGCCTGCGCCTGTTCTTCGAGCGGGGCCGCGAGGCGCCGGGCTGGGGCTCCAACTCCATCATGGTATCGAATGCCATGTGGGAGAAGGGCTTCCGCTCGGTGGATGGCTACAAGCTCGCCAAGGGCGCTAAGATCGGCATTTCCTCGCGCGGCAGCGTCGCCCACTACCTGCACGGCGTCGGCCTCGAGCGGGCCGGACTGAAGTTCGACGATGCCGACTGGAACTGGGGCATGTCACCCCAGGTCAGCCTGCCGCTGATGCAGCAGAACCGCATCGACATTCTCAACATGCCGTTGCCCGGCGCCTATGCCGCGCAGAGCCGCGGGATCGGCAAGATCGCCACCTGGAGCGACGAGATCGCCCCCAACTTCGTGCTGGCCTGCTCCGTCGCCAGCGAGAAGTTCCTGCGCGAGAAGCATTCGGCCGCCGTGCGCTTCTCCATGGCGATCATGCAGGGCAATGTCGAGTTCATGGATGCCGCGCGCAACGGCACACCGGAGATCCTCAAGATCATGGCCGAAGGCACCGGCCTGACGCCCGAGGTGATCGATTCCACCCGCCAGCGCTGGACCTTCATGTCGCCCGACGGCCTGCCGAACATGCCCTCGATCCTCGGGCAGCAGCGCTACTGGCACGAGAAGACCGACCTTTTGGCCCGCATGGTGCCGGAGAACCAGATCTTCGACGATCGCGCCGTGCGCGAGGCACGCAAGCGGATGGACGACAAGAACCCCTTCATCTGACGGGAGGGCGCCGGAAGCGCCGCCCCCGAGGCGACCCGTTCGCGCCAAGGAGGCGCATCTCAGCCCATGTCCTTTGAAGCCATATCGATCGAGGGCCTGTCGCACCGCTTCCTGTCGCGGTCGCGGCCCCCGACCACGGCCCTCACCGACGTGACCTGCCGGTTTCCCGCCGGCAAGGTCACCGCGATCGTCGGGCCGTCCGGCTGTGGGAAATCGACCCTGCTGCTCATCATGCGCGGGCTGGTCAAGGCGAGCCAGGGCGAGGTGAAGTTCCTCTATGGCGACGGCAAGGGCGGCCTTGCGCCCGGTGCTCCGCCGCGCATGGCGACCGTCTGGCAGTCGTTCAATCTGCTGCCCTGGCGGACTGTCGCCGACAATGTCGCCTTCGGTCTGGAGCTTGCCGGCATGGGCGCCGAGGAGCGCCGGGCCAAGGCGATGGACGCCATCAAGGCGGTCGAGCTTGCGGGCTTCGAGAACCATTATCCGGGCCAGCTCTCCGGCGGCATGCGCCAGCGCGTTGGCCTTGCCCGCGGCCTGGTGATGGCGCCCGACATCCTGTTCCTCGACGAGCCTTTCGGGGCGCTTGATGCCCAGACGCGTCTCTATCTGCAGGAACAGCTGTCGACGCTGGTCGAGGCGAGCGCCAAGACCGTCATCCTGATCACCCATTCCATCGAGGAAGCGATCTTCCTCGGCGACCATGTGGTGGTGATGACCGCGCGTCCCGGCCGCGTCGCGGCAACCCTTGACGTGGACCTGGCCCGCCCGCGCGGCATCGACGTGCAGAACGACAAGCGCTTCGGCGAGCTGTTCTCCGAGATCTACGGCCTGCTGCGCGACGAAGTGCGCAAGTCCATGCTGAACTGAGGCGCACCATGACCGACGTCAAGGCAACCACGGATCTCAGCAGCCTGGCCCAGCCGGTCGCCGACGAACGGCTGCGCGACGACACCTGGTGGTATGGCCCTGTCGCGATGGTGCTGTTCCTGCTGTTCTGGGAGGTCTCCGTCCAGTTCGGCAATATCCCGGAAATCTTCCTGCCGCGCCCGTCCCTCGTGGTGGTGACGCTCTACGACCTCTTTGCCCGCAAGGGCCTCGCCTATGATCTCGTCCTGACGCTCTACCGCATCTTCGGCGGCTTCCTGCTGGCCGCCGTCGCCGGGATTGCGCTGGGACTGCTGATGGGCATGTCGAAGCGCATCTACGCTGTCGCCGATATCTTCGTTGCCGCGATCTATCCGGTGCCGAAGATCGCGCTGGTGCCGCTGCTGGTCATCTGGCTCGGCACCGGCAATGCCTTCCAGATCGCGCTCTCCGCGCTCGGCTGCATCTTCCCCATCCTGGTCAATACGATCATCGGCGTTCGCCAATGCGACGAGGGGCTGATCCTGGCCGCCCGCGATCTCGGCGCATCGCCGGTGCAGATCCAGCGCAAGGTGGTGCTGCCGGCCGCCATTCCCGCCATCTTCGGCGGCTTGAGACTTGCGCTCGGCATCTCGATCATCCTGGTCGTTGCCGCCGAGATGCAGACCGCCCGCTACGGCCTTGGCGCCAAGTTGCAGGCGGCCGGCCAGGTTCTGGAGACAGGGCAAGTCTTCGCCATCCTGCTGCTCCTGTCGATCCTCGGCATCATGCTGAGCAAGGGTCAGGACCGGCTCGGCAACCTGGTCAATCGCTGGCGCGCCAACTGACGTGAATGCAATGAGGGCCGGTCAGCCAGCCCGGGAGAGAATGCCATGACACGGACGCTGATCGAATGCGGCTGGCTGGTCTCGATGGACGAGACAGTCGGCGATCACCGGGATGCCCGCATCCTGATCGAGGGCAACCGCATCGTCGCGGCGGGCAAGGGCATCGAGGCCGACGCCGACACGGTGATCGATGCCCGCGACAAGATCGTCATGCCCGGCCTGATCGATGCCCATATCCACACCTGGCAGGCGGGGCTGCGCGCCATCGGCTCGGAATGGCTCGGGCCGGACTACCACAAGAACATCCACGCCAATCTCGCGACCCATTACGGCCCCGGGGACAATTATGTCGGCAACCTGATCGGCGCGCTTGGCCAGATCGATGGCGGCGTCACCACCATTCTCGACTGGTGCCACAACCTGACCTCGCTCGAACATGCCGAGCGCTCGGTCGATGGTCTCGAGGAATCGGGTATTCGCGCCGTCTTCGCCCATGGCACGGCCAAACCGCCGACCAAGCCGGGCGAACTGCCCTACACCCACGTGCCCCATCCGCGCGACCGGATCGAGGCGCTGCGCAAGGGGCGCTTTGCCTCCGACGACCGGCTGGTGACGCTCGCCATGGCGATCCTCGGGCCCCACTGGGGCACCTATGAGGTCGCCGAGCAAGATCTGCGCATGGCGCGCGAGTTCGGCCTGCTCTCCACCTCCCACGCCACCCGCAAGATTGCCGACCAGGTGGCGCCCGGCGGCTATGGCAAGCTGGTGAAGGCGGGCCTGATCGGCCCCGACCACAATCTCGTCCATGGCAATTACATCGAGGACGAGGAGCTCAAACCTCTGATCGAGGCCGGCGCCTCGGTCACCGCCACCGTGCTGGTCGAACTGCACGGCCACGTGGCCGAGCCGGTGACGCTGCGCGTGCGCAAGTTCGGCGGCATGCCGTCGATCGGCATCGACGTCGAGCCGATCGTCACCGGCGAGATGTTCCGCGAGATGCAAGCAGCCCTCCTCCATGCCCGCTGGGCCTCGCTCCGCGACAACCAGGCGGCCGGCAATCCGCCGTTCAAGACCATCCCGATCAGATCGCGTGAGGCGCTGACCTGGGCGACCATCGGCAATGCCCGCGCCATCGGGCTGGAGGATCAGATCGGTTCGATCACGCCGGGCAAGAAGGCGGATATCGTCATGCTCCGGGCGAACGACCTCAACCTGTTCCCCGTCCACGATCCGCTTCTGTCGATCACCGACCAGGCCAATGCCGGCAATGTCGACACCGTCATCATCGATGGCGTGATCAAGAAGCAGGGCGGCAAGCGCCTGTTCCGCGACGATGTGCTGGAACGCCGCAAGCTGGAGCTTGTCGCCTCGATCGAGCGCATCATGCGCGCCGGTTCGTTCTCCGTGACGGCGGCCTGAGACCATGACGAAGACGCTCATCACCTGCGGCTGGATCGTCTCGATGGATCCGGCCATCGGCGACCTCAAGGGCGGGCAGATCCTCGTTGAGGACGACCGGATCGCTGCCGTCGGCCGGGATCTCGTAGTCGACGCCGATGAGGTCATCGACGCGCCGTCGATGATCGCCATGCCGGGCCTCGTCAACGCCCATATGCACACCTGGCAGACGGGGCTCCGGGCCATCGGCTGCGAATGGGCCCATGGCGAATATTTCAAATATCTCCATGGCGGCATGGCGACCCAGTATGGCCCCGAGGACAATTATCTCGGCAACCTGATCGGCGCGCTGAACCAGATCGATGGCGGCTGCACCACGCTCAACGACTATTGCCACAACATCACCTCGACCGAGCAGGCCGAGCGCTCGATCGACGCCCTGAAGGATTCCGGCATCCGGGCGGTCTTCACCATGGGCGCCGGCAAGCTGCCGCCGGCGCGCGAGGCTATCGAACCCTTCGAGAAGCGGATCAATCCGCGCACCCGCGTCGATCACATCCGCCGCAGGCTGGCCTCAAACGACGCGCTGATCACCATGGCGCTGGGCGTCGCCGGACCCCACTGGGCCGAGATGGAGCCGACGCGGGTCAATCTCAGGCTCGCCCGCGAGATGGGGCTCCGCTCCTCCTCGCACGCCACCAAACGACCTGAACTCGCGGTCGATCCGCGCGGCTATTATCCGCTGCTGGACGAAGGCCTGGTCGGCGAGGATCACAGCGTCGTCCATGGCAATTACCTCTCCGACGACGAGCTGAAGCGGCTGGTCGATGCCGGCGTCACCATCTGTGCCACCGTCCAGACCGAACTGCGCGGCTATGCCGGCGATCCCCTCGTCGGGCGCGTGCGAGCCCTCGGCGGGTTGCCGGCACTCGGCATCGATGTCGAGCCCCGCGTCTCCGGCGAGATGTTCCGCGAGATGCAGATCGCGCTGCTCTATGCACTTTCCGTCTGCCAGCGCGAGAATGTCCGCGACGGCAAGCCGCCCTTCTCGGCTGTGCCGATCCGCTCGCGGGAAGCGCTCGCCTGGGCGACCATGGGCGGGGCGAAGGCGCTGGGGCTCGACCACATGATCGGCACGCTGACGCCCGGCAAGAAGGCCGATATCGTCCTGCTCGACGGCGACGACCTCAATCTCTTCCCGGTCCACGACCCCATCCTGTCGATTGTCGAACAGGCCAATCAGGGCAATGTCCACACGGTGATGATCGACGGCGTGATCGCCAAGCGTGATCGCAAGCTGGTGTTCCCCGAGACGGTCCGCCGGCAGCGGATGGCCGAGCTCGCGACCTCGGTCGATCGCATCATGGCGGAAGCCGCCTACGTGCCCTTCGGCCGGTGAGGAGCGGAATGGCGAGCCCGAAGCGCACGCTCATCCGCTGCGGCCATCTCGTCACAATGGACGGGGCCATTGGCACGCGCCGCAACTGGGAATTGCTCTATGTCGGTGACCGGATCGAGGCGATTGCCGAGAGGGTCGACCAGCCTTGGGATGACGTGATCGACGCCTCCGGCATGATCGTCATGCCGGGCCTCGTCAACATGCACCTCCACACGTTTCAGGCGGGCTTTCGCGCCATCGGCTCGGAATGGCTGGCGCCGGACTATTTCCGCAATTTCTACGGCAATGCCGCCACCCGCTTCGGGCCGGAGGACAATTACCTCGGCACGCTGTTCGGCGCGCTCAACCAGCTGAACAACGGCGTGACCACGCTTGCCGACTATTGCCACAATGTCCGCACGCTCGAGCAGGCCGAGCGGTCGGTCGATGCTCTGGTCGATGCCGGCATTCGCGCGGTCTTCATCCATGGCGACGGATTGCGTGAGCCCGCGCTTCCCGGCGCCCTGCCGGCCCGCCGGCTGCATCCGCGCGAGCGGGTGGAGGCGCTGCAACGGAGCCGCTTTGCGACACCGGGCCGCGTGACCCTCGCGTTGGGCATTGCCGGCCCGCACTGGGCCGACTGGGAGGCGAGCCTCGCCAATGTCAGGCTTGCGCGCGACCTCGGCCTCATCGCGTCGTCCCACGTCACGCGCCCGCATGCGGCGGCCATCGTGCCCGATGGCTATGACCGCCTCGCCGCGATGGGTCTGCTCGGACCGGACCACAATCTCGTCCACTGCAACCATCTGACCGCCGATGAACTCGGCCGCCTGCTCGATGCCGGCTGCACGGTGACGGCCACCACGACCAACGAATTCCACGATTACCCCAGCGACTCGGCGCTCAGGAAGGTGATGGATCGCGGCCACAGGCCCTCGCTCGGTGTCGACGTCGAGGCGATGGTCTCCGGCGATCTCTGGCGGGAGATGCAGACGGCCCTGCTGTTCGCCCGCAACGAGGGTCTGCGCCACGGCCGCCCGGATGCGATGATCCCTGTCAAGACCGCGCTCGGCTGGGTGACCGCGGCTGGCGCGCAGGCGCTGATGATGGAGGGGGCCATCGGCGTCCTGAAGCCCGGCGCCAAGGCCGACATCGTCCTGCTGCGGGCAGGTGACCTCAACCTGTTCCCGGTCCACGACCCTGTCTTCTCGATCGTCGAGCAGGCCCATGCCGGCAATGTCGACACCGTCATCGTCGATGGCGTAACGCGCAAGCGCGACGGCCGCCTGTTGGTGGAGGCCGGCTGGCTGTCGCGCCTTGGAGAGCGCCTGCGGCAATCGGTGGCGAGGCTCGCCCATGAGTCAGGGCTGGCGCTGCCGGGGCCGGCTCAGCCCTAAGGCGCTTAGACTGGCGCCACGCCGGACACGTCATAGGCCCACACCCGGAAGCTCTTCAGGATGTGCGGGCCGAACGAATTGATCAGCGGCACATCGGCGGCATCGCGTCCGCGGGCGACGACGATCCGCCCGATCCGCGGCACGTTGTTGCGCGGGTCGAACGTGTGCCAGCGGCCGCCGATATACACCTCCATCCAGGCGCTGAAATCCATCGGGTCGACAATCGGCACACCGATGTCGCCGAGATAGCCGTTCACATAGCGCGCCGGAATGTTCATGCAGCGGCAGAGCGCGATCGCCAGATGCGCATAGTCGCGGCACACCCCGATCCGCTCCTCATAGGCTTCCATCGCCGTGCGCGTGGAGCGGGCATCCATATAGCCGAACCGGATATGGCCGTGGACGAAGTCGCAGATCGCCTGGACGCGCGACCAGCCCGGGCTGACCCCGCCGAACCGGTCCCACGCGACCTGGCTCAGCTTGTCGGTCTCGCAATAGCGGCTGCCGATCAGGTAGATCAGGCAGTCATCCGGCAGGTCGGCAATGGCGATCTCGGCGGCATCGGGCCAGATGCGGTCGTGCAGGCCATCGTCGCGCACGGTGCCGTCGCCCCACAGCGAGAGATCGCCGGCAGGCGCGACGAAGCGGCGGCAGACATTGCCGAACAGGTCGACATAGGTCGTGCTCGCAATGGCCGGTGTCGTGACCAGCTCCTCGGCCTTGACGATATCATCCGCGCGCTCGCCATGGGCCGTCAGCAGCGCCACCATGGGCGTCGGCTGGGTGCAGGTGACCGTAATGTCGTAGCCATAGCGGATCAGCATGATGGACGATGTCCTTGTGTCGGGGGCAAGAGTGAAGCTTGGGCGGGCGTCTGTTCGATCGCCGCCGTGTCGGGATGCACGTCTGGTGCGTCCTCGTGTGGAAGCAGCGTCGGGATAGAGATCTGCGTTCGCGGCAGTCAGCAGGTCGGCGGGCTGGCCTCGTCCTGCAGTGCGGCTCGCACCATGTCGGCCGGCCTCAGGCGATCGAGGTCGGAGACCACGATGGCCTATCCCATTCTTCCAGCGGCAGAATGGTCCATGAAAAAGGATAGAGGCTTCGATGGAAAAAGGACAGGAAATAAAACATCAAAACAGGCCGATACCAAATAATACCATGATGTCATCGTGAAATCAGGATGGCCCTCAGCGTGAGAATACGTTTCCCGGTTCTCTGCCCATCCAGCGGACATCGCCTGGATACAAAGGGGGGATCGTGAGCGGGAAGGTCATTGGGCCATGTTTCGTTTGCGGGCCGCTGTTGGGGCAGGGCTGGCGAAACGCGCGGGACGCTCTGCGAGGCCAATCGTTCAAGCGGCCGTTCGGGCTCGCGGAGGAGCGGGTCGATCGTAATTGGCCCTGAAGAGACAAGTTTTTCCGCGGCTTTTTACCGAATTCAGGGTGTAAATTTGCAATCTTGCGCAATCGATTTCGGCGTCAAATAAATTGGATGAACAATCGGCCTTGCAAAATATCTGGCTGGTGACCATATCAGGCTGGTCGATGGACGGCCTTATGGAATGACCTCTTCAGGATTTATCCCAAGGAGGCCGACGATATTCTGCCGGAAAAGCAATTTCGACAGTCTGCGTGCTCGCAGGCCGCACAATCCTATTCTGCAAAGGTGAGTCCCATGCCTACGGGAACCGTGAAGTGGTTTAACGTTCAAAAGGGCTTCGGCTTCATTGCGCCCGATGGCGGCGGCAACGATGCCTTCGTCCACATCAGCGCGGTCGAGCGTGCCGGCATGGGCGATCTCCAGGAAGGCCAGAAGGTCAACTTCGAGCTCGTGGCTGATCGCAAGACCGGCAAGATGTCGGCCGAGAACCTCAGCTCCGCCAGCTAACCAATTGGCGCGCGGACCGGCTTTCAGCCGGATCGCGATGCCCTTGTGAGAGATCGCACATTGGATGCCGACCGCGGATGTACCGGCGGCGGATATGCGCGATGTCTCCAGTCTTTCGCCTCGGCCGCGTCTGCCTCCATGGCAGTGCGTTCCGGGGCGTTTGCACGTTTGGCCGGGCCTTATCGTGCGGCGGCGTCAGGCACCCAATCCGTCATGTGCAGCACGTGGCCGCCGAGCCTGGCGAAGGCGCGCTGCCGGCACGAGAAGACGATGATCTGCTGCTCGCGCGCCTGCCGGTGCAGCGCATCGAACATGCGCTCGATGCGGTCATCGTCCGAATAGACCAGCGCATCGTCGAGAATGACAGGCGCCGCGCGACCGTCGCGGGCGAGAAGCCGCGCGAAGGCCAGCCGCGTCAGGATCGACAGCTGCTCGCGCATGCCGCCGCTCAGCCGATCGATGTCCTCGTCCTGGCCATTCCTGCGGATCGACTGGGGCAGCAGCGTCTTCTCGTCGAAGACGATGGACACGTCGTCGAACAGCATGCCGAGCAGCGGCCGCAATTCGGTCAGCACGGGCTTGAGATAGAGATCGCGGGCCGCCGAGCGTGCCTGTTGCAGCACCGCCTTGAGGCGATCCAGAACCGCCACCTCCGTCTCGAAGGCCGCGACCCGCGCCTCGGCCGCCTCGCGCTGGTCCTTGGTTTCCCGCCAGCTCTCCTCCACCGCATCGTCGGAACGGGAGCGGATCTGCCCGTTCAATTCGGCCAGCTGCTCGCGGAGCGCTGCGGCTTCCCTGGCCGCGCCATCCTCGATCGACCGGACGCGCTGCAGCGACGCCTCGATCGCCTCAACCGACGGCGCATGCTCACGGAGCCCTGTGAGCTGCATGTCCAACTGGTCGACCTGAATCTGCTGGCTCGCGCGCTCGGCCGCAAGCGCCTGCTCCCGCGCCATCCGGGCCTCCGCCGGTCCCAGCAAGGCCTCGAGACCGGACAATTCGCCGTTCAGCCGGACATAGGCGGCCTCCGCCTGTCCCTCGGCATCCTGAGCCCGGCTCAATGAGGGACCAGCCTCCCGCTCGGCATTGCGCGCCGCATCGACCTGGAGGTCGGCCTTGGCGACCGCCTCGCGGGCCGCATCAGGATCGCCCTTCAGCTCGATATCGGCCGGGGCGATCGCCTCCAGCCGCGCGACGTCGGCGCGCAGCGCCGGCACACCCTCCGGCGCCAGAAGCCGCAGCTGGAGGCGCAGGCTCGCGACCGATCCCGCCTTGTCGCGGGCCTCGGCCTGGCGCTGTTGAGCCGCCGGCAGATCGTCCACCCCCAAAGTGGCGAGCAGCGATTGCCGGCCCGCAACGGCCTTGGTGAGCGCTGCATCCGCACCGGCCGGCCGGTTGGAGCGAAGTGTCAGGGTGCCGATGCCCGGCAGGGTCAGCACGAGGTTATCCGGCACGCTGCGATCGACGCCATCAGCCAGCGGCACGCCATCGGCCAGCACGGCGGATGCGCCCGGTTGATAGTCGAGGCGGACGGAGGGAAGCCCGGCCTCCGCCGACGCCCGCAGCCGTGCGATCTCCATGTCCAGCTTCTGCAGCCGGTCGATCGCATCCTCGGGCATGGCGAGGCGGGCAAGCTCGGCTTCGCCCGCTTCCAGGCTCTGGCGGACCGTCTCGGCCTCGGTGAGACGCTCGCGGCGGACCAGCAGATCCTCCATGGCCTGCCGCGCCTTCATCGCCGCGTCGAGGCGGGCCAGCAGATCGCGCGCCGCCCGCTGTTCGGCCTCGGCCGCCTTGGCCAGGGCCGATGCCGTGTCGATGGCCGCCTGGCATTCGGCGCGCCGGGCGCGCAAGGCACCGCGCTGCTCGGCGGCCTGGCCAAGCTCATGCGACAGGGTAGCGGCCCGCGTCAGCGCATCGCGAAAGGCGGTCAGCTCCCGATCCGCCTTGGCGAGGCGGTCGCGGGCGAGCGCTGTTTCCGCCTCGCGCGCCTTCAGCGCGTCGCTATGGGCGCGGGCCTTCTGGAGGGCGGCCTCGGCTGTTACAACAGCCGCGCGCCGCGAGGCCTTCTCCTCGGGGGCGTCCAGCTCGGTGAGGCGCCTTGTCGCCATCAGGCGGCGGTCGAGCGCGTCGCGGAGATCGGCGACGTCCTTCTCAAGCCGCTTCTCCTGCGCCAGCAGACGGGCCAGGTCCTCAGCGGCCGCGGCATAGGGGCCACCGGCCTTCGGCTTCAATGTCGGCGTGGCGAACCGGCCGAGCTCCTCGGATGCCGCCTCCATGATCGCCGCCATGCGCCGGCCGCCGGTGACCGCCTCGACCTCGCCCTGGACGGAGGTCAGCAGGCTCTCGCGGACGCGCCGATCGCCCTCCTCGTCGCTGCGGCTGCGCTCCTCCAGTCCGGTAATGCCTTGCCGCACCCACAGCATGCCGGCCGGACCCGCCGTCCCGCCATGGACCAGATCGGCGATGAACCGTTCGGCCTCGTCCTGTTGGGCCACCAGCCGCCCGCTGGCGATCTCGGTGACGGTTGCGCGCTTGCCGCCGATGAACTGCTTGGTCAGGCGGAACTGTCCCCCCGCCGTCACGATGTCGGCCTCCACCAGCGGATTGCCGCCGCTATAGGGCTGCAGCCTGCGGACCTCCTTGGGCACGCCCGAATGCGGCTGGAAGAACAGCGCATGCAGCGCTTCGAAACTGGTCGACTTGCCGAATTCATTGGCGGCGCACAGCACGTTGACGCCGTCGCCGATGCCCTCGATGGCAACGCCGCGTCCGGCGAACCGCTTGACGTTGTGAAGCCGCAGCGCCGAGATCTTCATGACGCGGCCTTCTGGGCATAGGAGAACAGGCGGACCAGCGCCGCGCGCGCAATCTCGCGCTCCGCTGCCGTCTTGGCCCCGTCCAGGCTCTCCACTTGCAGGATCTCGGCGGCCTGGCGCAGCGCGCCCGCACGATCGATCAGATCGAGGTCGCCGGCCTCGCATTCGGTCTCGAGGCCATCGGTCAGAAGCTCGAGCAGGGCGAATTCCGGCGCGGCCTGCTCGACGGCCGCCGCCAGCGCGGTGCGCGTGGCGATGCTGGCGCGGCCCGAGGCGGCAATCCGCAACAGGCTCTGCCGGCGCTGCGGGCCGGCGGGCAGAAGGGTTGGCAGCATCGCCGCGCCGTCGTCCTGCGCCAGCAATGGCAGCGGCAGCGTCCGCCAGTCAAAAAGGCCGGTTTCAAGCGGCGTCACTTCCGGCTGTGCGCCTTTCGCCTCGATCACGACCATCAGCGCGCGTCCGGGCGCGTCATGCTTGAACCGGTCCGGCTCGGGCGTGCCGCTGTAGCGGGTGCGGGCATCGACGGCGACGGCACCGTGCCAGTCGCCAAGCGCCAGATAGTCGAGCCCGGCGCGGACAGCCCGGTCCGGCGCGATGACGTCGGAGATCGCGGCCTCCTCCGAGAAGGTCTGGATCGGTCCATGGGCGAGGCCGATGCGCATGGCCTCGCCGGTTGCGGCACCCTCCATCCATTCGGTCAGGTCGCGGCCTGGCCGGCGTGTGGTGCAGGGCGCGGGGAGGATCGTCACCCCGGGCTGGAGCTCGATCGGCTGGGCCTCGGTCGCCAGCAGGACATTGCCGGGGCGATCGGCGGCGAGCGCGCGCCACAATTCGCTGGATTGCAGGGAATCGTGATTGCCCGGCAGAATGATCCAGGTGAGCGGGTGATGGTGGTGCATCGCCGCCAGCGCCTGCCGGCGGATGTCCGGCGCCGGCGTTTCGGTATCGAACGTGTCGCCGGCCAGCAGCACCGCCTGGGCGCCGTTGTCGCGGGCCACGGCGGCAAGCCGGCCGATCACGCTGTGACGGGCTTCTCTCAGCCGCCCGCGCAGATCCTCGGCCATGTTGCCGAAGCGCTTGCCGAGATGCAGATCGCTGCTGTGGATGAAGCGCACCATCGCTATCCTGACCGTCCCTGTCCCGGATGCGCGCAAGATCGGGCCGCGGCACCCGCCCCTCGGTACCACGCGAATCGGCCTTCAGCGACAGCCGTCAGGTGCGCAGGCCAGACCCGAAGGCGCGCGGCCTGAGGCCCGCGTGGAGCCAGGTGATCAGCGTGTAGATGTCATAGACCGGCAGGCCGAGGGCCGCCTGGAGCGCTGCCGCATAGGGCGGCATGTTGGTGCATTCCAGCACGATGGCGCCGAGATCGGGATGGGCCGCGACAAGCGCCCGGCCGGCCTCGATCACGTCTTGCTCGGCGAGCGCGACATCCAGGTCCTCGCTCTCTGCCTTCACCAGCACCCTGAACAATTCGCGGCCGTTCTCGACTCCAACCACCGGGGCGTCCAGCGGCACACCGGCGGTCAGCAGATGCGCAGGCGTCAGGGACGAACGCGACACCGTGACGATGCCGACACGCTTGCCCGGCGGCAATGTTGCCTGCACCCACGGCACCTGCATCAGCGATGAGGTTACGACCGGCACACCGACCGCCGCCGCGATCTCGGCCTGGAAGATCGACAGGAAGCCGCAGCTGGTGGTGATGGCCTCGGCGCCCTGCCGCACCAGGTCGCGGGCCGCGTCGATGAAAGCCGGCAGAAGTCCGGCGGCGCCTTCCAGCACCACCTTCTCAGCGGTCGCGCCGGTGACGACCTTGTAGAGCACCGGAAACGGCCAGGTCCCCGCATGGCCGATATCGCCGGCAATGCGGGGAAAGCGCGTCTCCAGCATCAGGATGCCGAGGGGCGCGCCGTAGAGCGCCCAGCCGCCTTTGGCGATGCGGGGGGAGGAGGGTGCGATGGGCGTCGTCATGGCAGTCTCCTCAAAGCCCCGCGCCGCCGGTCAGCGCGCCGCGATGGCGATGACCTCGATCAGGTAATCCGGATGGGCCAGTTCGACGCGGCCGCAGGCCCGGGTCGGCGCCTGGCCCGGAACGACCCAGGCATCATAGACGGCATTCATGGCTGCGAAGTCGTCCATGGATTTCAGCCAGATCTGCACGCTCAGGAGACGCGACCGCTCGGTGCCGGCCTGCGCCAGCATGTCGTCGACCTTGGCGAGGGCCTCGCGGGTCTGTTGGGTGATGTCGCCACTCTTGTCGTCGGCAACCTGGCCGGCGAGGAACACGAGGTCGCCGAAGACGGACGCGCGGCTGCGGCGGGCGTTCTGGTCGATGCGGATGATATTCGTCACGGTGTCCTGCCCTTGTTCGGTGGTGCCATCGGCCGGGTGCCACGACGCGGCGGCGCTTGTCCAGCGCCGTATGCCATTGCGCTAGCGAGGCTGGCGCTGCGAGCGAACTTGCGCAAGGCTGGCGGCCGATCTCCCCCGGCTCTCCGGGCGAGGGCAGGGCAATTGGAGACCTCCCCTATGACGTCGCATGCCGGGCATCACCTGACCTATCTCTCGCAGGCCGACGTCGTCGCCTGCGGCGTGACGGCCAGCGCGCTGGAGGAGGCCATCCGCCAGGTCTTCCTGCGCCGGGCCGAGGGCGGTGTCTGGTCCCATCCGAAGGTCGTCATCGGCGCCGGTGGCCGCAACTGCTTCCGGGGCAAGGGCGCTGCCATGGATCAGCCGGCCTATGGCGCCTTCAAATGGTTTGGCTATTTCCCGGGCAATGGCAGCGCCGGCCTGCCGGATTTCATGCCGATGATCATCCTCAACGAGGCGACCACCGGTCGACCCCTGGCAATCATGGATGGCATCTGGATCTCCGCCATCCGCACCGCGCTGATCTCGCTGATCGCCGCCCGAATCATGGCGCGTCCCGATGCCCGCACCATCGGCTTCCTCGCCTGCGGCGCGCAGGCGCACAGCCATCTCGACGCGTTCTCGGCTGCCTTGCCGCTGACGACGGTCGTCGCCTACAGCCGCCGCCTGGAGACGGCCGAGGCCTTCGCCGCCCATGCCCGCGCCAAGGGGCTGGACGCGCGCGCGGTCAGCGATCCCAGGGCCGCGATCGCCGGCAGCGACATCATCGTCAGCTCTATCCCCCATGGCTCGGCCACCGCCGGTCAGCTCGACGCCAACTGGGTCGAGCCGGGCACGTTCGTCGCTTCCGTCGATCTCGGCTTCGGCTGGCGCCGCGACAGCCTGTCGGCCTTCGACCGCACGGTGACCGACGACCACGAGCAGAGCACGGTCGGCCCCAAGGGCACGCTGAACTATGACGGGCCCTTTGCCGCCGAACTCTGCGATCTCGTCGCGGGCCGTCAGCCGGGGCGCGCCCATGCCGCCGAGCGCAACGCGCTGATCTTCTCCGGCACGGGGATTGCTGATCTCGCGTCGGCGATCCTTGTCTACGAGACCGCGCTGGCCAAAGGTATCGGCACGACGCTGCCGCTCTGAACACGCCCGAACGGGCATCGGCTCATGCTTGCTGGAATGAAGGGGACTGACAGATGACGCACTCTTCCGATCGCGATCGATCCATGGCGCCGCGCGGCCTGGCCACATTCAGCCGGCGGGGCTTCTCCGGGCTTCTCGGCGGCTCGGCCGTTCTGCTGGCGGCCCCCAATGTGGCCCGCGCGCAAGCCTATCCGGCCCGCCCCGTGCGCGCCATCGTCACTTTCGCGCCGGGCGGCACCGTGGACGTCTATGCGCGGCTGGCCTGCCAGCACCTGTCGCAGAAGCTCGGACAGCAATTCGTCGTCGAGAATGTCGCCGGCGCCACCGGCAATCGCGGCACAGTCCAGGCGGCTCGTTCCACGGCCGATGGCTATACGCTGTTGTTCGCTCTCAGCACCCATGCGGTGAATGCCTCGGTCTTCAACAATCTGCCCTACGATCCGGTCGCCGATTTCGTGCCGATCAACCTCTCGGTCTCCTCGACCCATGTGATCTCGGTCCATCCCTCGCTTGCCGCCAAGAGCGCCAAGGAATTCGTCGCCGACCTCAAGGCACGGCCTAACCAGAACTACGCCCATGGCGGGATCGGCACCCAGGGCCATCTGCTGGCGGAACGGCTGAAGGTGACCCAGAATCTCGACATGGTGGCCGTGACCTTCCCCGGGGCCGGACCGGCGGTTCAGTCGGTCGTCGCCAACCAGATCCCCAGCGCCTGGACCACCATGGCCTCCGCCGGACCGATGATCGCCGGCGGCCGCCTGAGAGCGCTGGCAGTGACCGGCAAGACCCGCTCCGCGCTTCTTCCTGACGTGCCGACCATGGTCGAGCAGGGCTTCCCCGAGATCGAGGGCGATACCTGGGTCGGCATCATGGCCCCCAAGGGCACGCCCGGCGAGGTGGTCTCCACCGTCAATCGCGAGATTTCGGAGTTCCTCCAGCAACCCGCGGCGCGCCAGCGGCTGGCCGATGTCGGCTTCGACGTGGTCAACAAGGGCCCCGCCGAATTCGCGCAGGTGCTGAAGGAGGAAATGGTCTTCTGGAAGAAGGTGGTCGAGGAGACCAAGGTCAGGATCGAATGACCCCGCGCGCGGGCCGCGCAAGCGCCTGACCAGACAGCCTCCCGGCCATTTGCGCATCCCTGTCCGCCAATCGCGGGCAGGGCCCAACGAGACGTTGCCGCGCCCCGCCGCGGCATCCTATGAAAGGTGCAGGGGAGGACCAGCTCAAGGCTCGGCCTTCAATCACCAGAGGTCTCGTTCAAATGACCCAGTTAGGCCATAACGTCTCGCTCGCCGAGCGAGCCTGGCGCATCCGCCGCAATGCCTTGCGCATGGGCGAGGTGCAGGGCCAGGGCTATATCGCGCAGGCGCTCGGCATCGCCGACGTGCTGGCGGTGTCCTATTTCCACGCGCTGAACTACCGGCCCGACGATCCCGAATGGGAGGAGCGCGACCGCTTCCTGCTCTCCATCGGCCATTATGCGATTGCGCTCTATTCGGCGCTGATCGAGGCCGGGATCATCCCCGACGATGAGCTGGAGACCTATGGCGGTGACGACAGCCGCCTGCCCATGTCCGGCATGGCCGCTTACACGCCCGGCATGGAGATCACCGGCGGCTCGCTCGGCCATGGTCTGGGCATCGCGGTGGGCATGGCGCTGGGGCTGAAGCGCAAGCGCTCCAAGGCCTTCGTCTACAATCTGTTTTCTGACGGCGAGCTCGACGAGGGCTCGACCTGGGAGGCCGCCATGTCGGCCGGCTCCTTCGGTCTCGACAACCTCATCGGCATCGTCGACGTCAACAACATGCAGGCAGACGGCCCCTCCACCCAGCAGCTGAACTTCGAGCCGCTGGTGCCGAAATTCGAGGCCTTCGGCTGGCATGTCCAGCGCCTCGACGGCAACGATATTCCAGGTCTCGTGAAGGCCTTCGACGCCGCGCGGAACGCGCCTGTATCAAAGCCGCGCATCATCATCTGCGACACCAAGATGGCCAAGGGCGTGCCCTTCCTCGAGGAGCGCGAGCGCAACCATTTCCTGCGCGTCGAGCCGGACGAATGGGCGAAGGCCCTCGACATTCTGGAAGCCGGGAGGCCCGCATGACCCGGCGCTCGAAATATGACCGGCCGGCCCATCTCGCCGAGCGTGCGGAAGGCGGCGTCCGGCTGAAGACCTCGGCAATGATCGCTTCCATTGCCGGAGAAGGACAAAGGACCGCGCCGGCGCCCTTCGGCCATGCGCTGGTCGAGGCCGCGCGCACCCGCCCCGACATCATCGGGCTGTCGGCGGACCTGTCGAAATATACCGACCTGCACATCTTCGCGAAGGCCTATCCCGACCGCTTCTACCAGATGGGCATGGCCGAGCAGATCCTGATGAGTGCTGCCGCCGGTCTCGCCCGCGAGGGCTTCACGCCCTTTGCCACCACCTATGCGGTGTTTGCCTCGCGCCGCGCCTATGACTTCATCTTCATGGCGATCGCCGAGGAGGGGCTGAACGTCAAGATCGTCTGCGCGCTGCCCGGCCTCACCACCGGTTATGGGCCGAGCCATCAGGCGACGGAGGATATCGCGATCTTCCGCGGCATGCCGGGCCTGACCATCGTCGACCCCTGTGACGCCCATGAGATCGCCCAGGCGACCACCGCCATCGCCGACCACAAGGGCCCCGTCTATATGCGGCTCCTGCGCGGCAATGTGCCGATGGTGCTGGACGAGTACGGCTACACGTTCGAACTCGGCAAGGCCAAGATGATCCGCGGCGGCAACGACGTGCTGATCATCTCGTCCGGGCTCATGACCATGCGCGCGCTGGAGACGGCCAAGGCGCTGGAGTCCGACCGCATCGATGTCGCGGTGCTGCATGTGCCGACCATCAAGCCACTGGACGAGGCGACGATCCTGAAGGAAGCGGCAAAGACAGGCCGAAAGGTCGTCGTGGCGGAAAACCATTCGGTGGTCGGCGGCCTCGGCGAGGCGGTGGCCGGCGTGCTGATGCGGGCGGGCGTCATGCCCTCAGGCTTCGCGCAGATCGCCCTGCCGGATGCCTTCCTCGATGCCGGCGCCCTGCCGACGCTGCACGATCGCTACGGCATTTCGACCGAGGCGATGTGCACGCGGCTGAAGGCGATGGTGGGGTAAGGAGCCCGCGCGACCCTCTCCTCGGACCCATGCGAGGCCCGCTCCCGAAGCCGGGCGCGTCCTTCACCTCGCCCCAACGGGGAGAGGTCGATCCGAGCCATAGGCGAGGATCGGGAGAGGGGGATGGTGCTTACCGGAGACAGCTCGCCCCCTCACCCGCCGCCCTTTCAGGGCGCCGACCTCTCCCCGTCGGGAAGAGGTGAAGGGCGGGCCCGGCCATTCGCACGGTCTCAGCGGGAAAACCCGAGAGCCATGGGCGTGCTGCTTGAGCTGGCATCTCTTCACCCTCCCCCTCCAGGGGTGGGTGAAGAAGGGTCGCCCTCCGGACGATTTCGAACATCACGATAAGCCGGCAAAAGAAAAGCCGCCGGCTTGCGCCAGCGGCTCGATTGTCAGGCGCTCCGTCTCAGTCCGTCACGCACATTTCGCCGTGAACCCGCCATCCACCGGCAGGCAGACGCCGTTGATGTAGCTGGCTTCGTCGCTTGCCAGGAACACGGCGGCATTGGCGATGTCCCAGCCGGTGCCCATGCGGCCCATCGGGGTCGCCTCGTGGCGGGCCTTCACCATCTCGTCGGGCGAGCCATAGACGCCGCTGATCTGCTGGTAGATGAGCGGCGTGTCCATCAGGCCCGGCAGGATCGCGTTGCAGCGCAATCCGTCGCGCGCATATTGCAGCGCCACGCCGACGGTGAACTGGTTCACCGCGCCCTTGGCGGCGTAATAGCTGGTGTAGGGATAGCCGACATAGCGGATGCCCGCCGACGACGAGATGTTGGTGATGACGCCGGTCTTGCGCTCCATCATGGACGGGATCACCACCTTGCAGGCGATGAACATGCCGGTGACGTTGAGGTCGAGCTCGCGGTGCCATTCCTCGACGGTGAGGTCCGGCGGGCCGCCCATCTTCGCATGCCCCACATTGTTGTGCAGGATGTCGACCGGCCCGAAGGCCTTCAGCGTGCGGGCAACGACATCCTCCACCTCGGTGAGCTTGGTGACGTCGCAGACCAGGGCCTCGGCCTTGCCGCCTTCGCCAGCGATGATCTGAGCCGTCTCGTCCGCCGCCGTCCGGTTGATGTCAACGCAGACGACCTTCGCGCCGGCCCGCGCATAGGCCACCGCGCTCGCCTTGCCATTGCCCCAGCCGGGGCCAACCGAACCCGCGCCGAACACCAGCGCCACGCGATCCTTCAGTCTTGTCATGGTCATGCAGTCCTTATCCCGCGTAGCCGACGAGCACTCGCGGCAGCCAGAGAACGGTTGAGGGGAAGACCGAGATGATGATCAGCACCACGACACCTGCCGCCAGGAAGGGGCCGAGTTCGCGGCTCTCCTCCTCGAGCTTCACCTCGGCGAAGTTGGCGCAGATGTAAAGCAGGATGCCCACCGGTGGCGTGATCAGCCCGAGGCAGAGGTTGAACACCATGACCAGCCCGAAATGAACAAGGTCGATGCCGACCGCCTGCACCACCGGCACAAGCACCGGGATGAGGATGAACATCGCTGGCAACGGCTCCATGAAGATGCCGATGATCAAAAGGAACACGTTGATCATCATGAGGATGATCACCGGATCCGATGAGACCGAGGCGATCCAGGCCGCCGATGCCCGCGGCAGGCCTGACACCGCCAGCAGCCAGCCGAAGCCCGAGGACAGCGCGATGATGAACATCACCAGCGCCGTGTCGAGGGCCGTCTGCACGAGGATCGGCCAGATCGATTTGAGCGTCAGCTCGCGATAGACGAAGAAGCCGACAAGCGCCGCATAGACCACCGCGATGGTGGCGCTCTCGGTCACCGTCACAACGCCGCCGGTGACGCCGATCAGGATGATCACCGGCATCATCAGCGCCCACATGGCAGGCCCGATCAGCTTCGGGATCTCGCGCAGCGGCACGGCCTCGGAGACGGGATAGTTGCGCTTCACCGCGATGATATAGGCCGCGATCATCAGCGAGAGGCCGAGCAGCACGCCAGGCACGATCCCGCCGAGGAACAAGGCGATGATCGACACGCCCTTGGCGGCCGACAGGCCGTAGATGACCAGCGGGATCGAGGGTGGAATGATCGGTCCGTTGACGCAGGCCGACGCCATGAGCGCCGCCGCGAAGCCGCCGCCATAGCCCTGCTTCTTCATGGCCGGGATCAGCACCTTGCCGAGCGCCGAGGCATCGGCCGCGGCCGAGCCGGACAGGCCCGAGAAGATCATGGCCGCCGTCACCGAGGTCAGTGCCAGTCCGCCGCGGAACCGGCCGACCATCGCATTGGCCAGCTTGATGATCTGGTCGGTGATGCCGCCGCCATTCATCAGATTGCCGGCCAGGATGAAGAAGGGGATGGCCAGCAGCGCATAGGAATCGGCGCCCACCAGCGTGCGCTGGGCGAGCAGCGACATGGGCAGGCCGCCATGGGCCCAGATCGCTCCCATGGTCGACAGGCCGAGCGCGAAGCCGATGGGAAAGGACAGGGCGAGCAGGACGAAAAAGCCGCCGATCAGGACCGTGCCCATCAGAAGTCTCCCACAGAGCCTTCGGGCCGTCGCTTTGACGGATCGACGATCTTTTCAATGAAGTAGAGCATCATCATCGCGCAGGAGACCGGCGCGGAGAAATAGAACCAGGCCGGGCTGATATCGAGCGCGCCATAGGTGTTGGGCAGCACGTCGATCGACAGTTTCATGCTGTAGATGAACAGGATGGCGATGAAGAGCAGATTGCCGACCTCGATGATCCAGAACATCACCTCCTTGGCGCGGCCCTTCAGCATGTCCATGAACATGTCGACGCCGATATGCAGCTTCTGCCTGTAGAGGACGGCTGCACCGACGAAGGTGATCCAGATGAACAGCATGTTCGAGACCTGCTCGATCCAGGCGATCGGCGAATTGATCACATAGCGCCACCAGACGGCGGCAATGGTGATCAGCACGATGGCGGCGACGCAGGTGCCGAGGAACAGCTTGGCGATCTCGGTGACGACATTCGAGAGCTTGCTGATGATGGCCGTCATGGACTGCGATTTCCCCTTCTGCGCCACCCGTGTGCAGGGCGCGTTCGTCTCGCCCGGTGTCTGAGCCAGGTGGTATGGCCGGCAGCGGACAGCCGCCGGCCACACGCATTCGAATGGATCAGGCGATCTGGGCCATGCGGTCGGCCCAGCGCTTGCCGGCGGGGAACTCGGTGATCAGGCTCTTCACCGACTGGGTGAAGGCGGCCTTGTCGACCTCCGTGATGACGATCTTCTTGGCCTTCACCTTTTCCAGGATCTGCGCGTCGTCGGCGATCACCTTCGGCCGGATGTCGGCTTCCATGTCGCGGCCAGCCTTGTCGACGGCGGCGCGAAGCTCGGGGCTCAGCCGCTCGTAGACCGTCTGCGACATCAGGATGCAATTGTCCTGCATCATGTGCTCGGTCAGCGACATGTGGGTGTTGGCGTCGAAAATGCCGGAATTGAAGGTCAGGCCCATCGGGTTCTCCTGGCCGTCGATCACGCCGGACTTCAGCGCCTGGAACACTTCCGGGAAGGCCATCGGCGTCGGCGAGGCGCCGAACAGCTCGAACGTGCGCCGCCACAGGGCCGTCTCCGGCACGCGGATCTTCAGGCCCTTCATGTCGGCCGGCGACTTCACCACGCGGTTGCACGACAGCATGCGCGGCATCCGCGGGATGGCAGCGACCGGACGCAGCTTGGCGACCTTGCCGATATCCTCCTGATACTCGGCGCGCATCGTGTCCCAGACGCGGTCCTTGTGGGCGACATCCTTGAACAGATAGGGGTGGGTCCAGACCTCGGCCGGGCGGTAGACGCCGGCCAGCACGCCCTGTCCGGGCGAGCCGATCTGGATCGCGCCCTGCTGGATCGCCTCGATATGCTCGCGCTCGCCGCCGAGCGACCCGCCATGATGGTTGGTCACCACGATCTGGCCGCGGGTCAGTTCGCCGAGCCGCTTGCCGAAGAAGTCGAGCGACAGGCCGATGAAGTCCTGCTGGGACGCCGTGTTGGCGCCGATCCACTGCAGGGTCTGGGCGCGCAGCGTCACCGGCGCTGCGAGCAGGGCGGTGCCGGCGCCAAGACCGCCGAGCACGGCGCGGCGGGACAGGGATGTCTTGCCGGAATGGGTCATGGTGTTCCTCCTAGTTGGCCGCTGACCCGTTGGCCGGGTCTAGCGTGTGGTTTCCTCAGGGATAGATCGCGCCGGCTTGGCCGGTCTGCTTGTTGTGCGGCTGCCGCCCCGCCTCCGTCAGGGAGGCAAGGGGCGGCGCGCTGGTGGTCACGTCCAGGACCTGGATGTCAGGCCTGTTTGGCATTCGGCCTGGCAAAGGCCGCTTCCATCTCGCGGCGGACCTTCACCGCCTGGCTGTTCGGATCGTACTCGACGTCGCTCCACTTCAGCCGCTCGCCGACCTTGATCGGGTTCTTCAGCTTGACGTTATGTGCAAGGCCGAGCGGGAGATAGCCCTGGGCGAGCGAGGCATCGGCCGGGGTCTGCTTGCCCCAGACACAGAAGCCGCCTTCGCCGTCCAGCATCTCGCCCGGCTTGAGGTCGCGCTTGGCGGTGGCGATCACGTCCGAGTTGAAGCAGATCGGCGCACCCGTCGCCTCCTTGCGCAGCGCGGCGGAGGCCACCGAATAGCCGAGCTCCAGACCGATCATGTGGATCGGCCGGTAGAGGCAGGAATATTTGCCGCTCTTGTCGGGCAGCATGGAATATTCCCGGAAGCACTCTTCCGAATAGGCGCTGTCGCTCTCGAACACGACATAGGTGCCCATGACGAGTGAATGCGGCACGTCGGTGCCGTCGCGATAGACCGAGGAGGTGACCTCCGTCACGCCCTTGCGCTCCAGCACGCCGCCATCCGCCTTCGGCTTGCAGATCTCGGCATGTTCGAAGCGGGTCGCCGGCGGGAAGGACAGGCCCTCCGACTGGGATTCCAGACCCGTCGCATTGCACACCGCGGTCATCTCGATGCCCGACTTGGTGCCGTCGACGAAGGAGTTGAACATCTTCGGATTGATCGAGTTGCGATCCTTGATCTTCATGTACTTGTCGAGGATGTCCCACACCGTGTCGGGCGTCGACTGGTGGTAGGTCGGGTGGTAGCGCGTGCCCTTGCCGGCAGCGACCACCTTGAAGCCGGACGCGCGGGCCCAGTCGACGTGGTCGGCGATGAGCGCCGGCTGGTCGCCCCAGGCGAGCGAATAGACGACACCGGCCGCCTTCGCCTTGCGGGCGAGGATCGGGCCCGCCACCGCATCGGCCTCGACATTGACCATCACGATATGCTTGCCGTTGTCGATCGCCTTGATCGCGAAGCGGATGCCGGCGCCGGGATCACCGGTTGCCTCGATGATCACCTCGATCCCCGGATGGGTGACCAGCGAATCCGCATTGTCGGTGATGAAAGTCGACCCGTGCTTCAGCGCATCATCGATCGACGGCGCCGCATATTGCTCGTCGGGCCAGCAGGCGAGTTTCAGCTGCGAGCGGGCGCGGGCGGTGTTGAGGTCGGCGACGCCGACCAGATGCATGCCGGCGGTGGAGCGGGCCTGGCTCGCGAACATCGTGCCGAACTTGCCGGCGCCGATCAGCGCCACCGTGACGGGGCGGCCTGCCGCCTGTCGTTCAAGAAGCATGCGGTGAAGGTTCATGCGACGGACGTCCTCTGCCAGATTCCGGGACGGCTACCGCCATGAGCGGGGCCGAAGATGGACGGCGTGAAGTGGTCGCGGGTCAGGAATGCGGTCGACCGGCCCAAGGGCCCCGGCCGTTCGCCAGGCAGCGCGGCGTCGTCGCCGTTCTGCAATATCCTCCCCCGCGGCCCGTTCTTGCGCGTGGCCGTCGTCCAGTCTTGGGTAAACGCTAACAAGGATGGCAATTTCACGGAAACGAAATAAACTGGCCAAATCGATGAGCAGGATTTGCCAATGATCCGGGGTATGCCGCCGCTGAAATGCCTGCAGACCTTCACCGCGGTGATGGAGAGTGGCAGCTTCGCGCGCGCCGCCGAGAGCCTCAACGTCACGCCCTCGGCGGTCAGCCACCAGATCCGCATGCTTGAGGATATCCTCGGCAAGCCCTTGTTCGTGCGCAAGAACCGCACCGTCGAGCCGAGCGAGGACGCGGTCGCCTATGCCAATGCGCTGGGCGAGAGCTTCACCCGCATCGCGGTCGCCACCAGCCGCTTCTCGTCGGAGGGCGGGGTCCAGCGGCTGATGCTGCACTCGGCGCCGAGCCTTGCCACGCTCTGGCTGGTGCCGCGGCTTGCCTCGTTCCGCCGCCGCCATCCCGAGATCGACCTGACCCTGTTCGCCGGCCACGAACCGGCCAAGCTCGGCGACGAGGGCTTCATGATCGACATCCAGTATGCCCGCCCGGTGCCGGAGGATTGCGAGGGCATCGCGCTTGGCGAGGAGACGATCCTGCCGCTGGCGAGCCCCGACTTTGTCGAGCGGCACCGGCTGGAGCGGGTCGAGGACATCTCCAACGTGCCGCTGATCCATTCGGTGCGCTGCGTGGTGCAATGGGACCAGTGGGTGGCGCGCCATGCGCCCCATGTCATGCTCAACCGGCGCGCCATGACCTTCGACCGCGCCTTCCTCGCCCTGATGGCGGCGCGCGACGGCCTCGGCCTGATGCTGGAATCCAACCTGCAGGCTTCCGACATGCTGCGAGCGGGCGAACTGGTCCTGCCCTTCGGACCGCTCGGCATCACGGCCGTGGCGCATCGTCTGATCTATCGGCGCGAGGATCGCGCGCGGCCGCAGATCGAGGCCTTCGTTGCCTGGATCACCGACGAGATGGCGGCTGACCGTGCTCTTGCGGGCCAGTCGCAAGGCTCGCCTCGACGGCCGTTGCCATCGCTGGCCTGAGCGGGACCTACTATCCCGACATGAAAAGGCCCGGCCGGATGAACCGGTCGGGCCTCTTCATGGTCAGATCCTCAGGATATTACCAGACGGGACCGCGGCACACCCGCTGGCCCCACCGGTTGATCCAGCACCGGCGCACCGGGCCCGGACCGCCCCAACGGCGACCGCGCCAGCCGGGTCCGCCCCGCCAGCCGGGGCCACCGCGCCAGCCGGGACGACCGCGCCAATCGCGGCGCTGCATCTCGCTCGGCTCGGTCGCGGCGGCAGCGCCGCCGAAGGCGCCACGAACCGCGCCGACCGTCGACATGTCGTTGGGAGCCGCCTGCGCGGCACTCACGCCACCAAGGCCCGCCGCCACCAGACCACCCATCATCGTGGTCAGAAAGATTCTTCGTTCCATGCTGCTTCCTCCTGCTGGCCTTACAAGCTGGCCCACCTGACGATGAAACAGGCAGGTCGCGGGGAGGTTCCGCGAGCCCAGGAATTTTGGAGCCGGCTCGCGATCTCCTGCCAGGGAAGCAGCGGGCGGCCCATCGGCCGCCCGGTCGTTGAATATGCCGCCTGGTTGTCGATCAGGCCGCCGGCATCTTGATCGAGGTGTCGAGGAAGCTGTTGCTGGCGAAGGATGCGAGATCCACCGCGCCGACATTCTCGAAATAGGCCTTCACCAGCTCATAGTCCTCCTTGAGCCGGTCGGCGTTGAGCGCGCCCAGCGCGACCGATGTCGTGGTGGGATCGCGCATCAGTTCGAGGATGCGTGTCCACTGGTTGCGCTGGTTGGCTTCGTCGAGCCCCGAGACCGAGGCCATCAGCGCCTTCAGGCCCGGCCCGATATCGCCCACACAGGCTTGGAAGGCCTTCTGCGACACCCGCACGAAGGACCGAACGACCTCCGGCTTCTTGGCGAGAAAATCGCCATTGGCGATGACCGAATTGCCATAGGTGTTGATGCCGAGATCCCGCCAGGCGGCAAAGCCTAGATCGGCGCCGAACTCGCGCACCTTCAGATCGTGCTCGTTGTAGAAGTCGGACGTGATGTCGATCGCCTTGGAGCGCAGCGCCTGGATCTTCGCCTGCGGACTGACATTCACGAACTTCACGGAGGCCGGATCGATGCCGACCTTGCGGGCGAAGGCCGGCCACATCAGGCGCGAGGCGTCGCCCGGCGGATTGCCGATCGAGCGGCCGGGGAAGTCCTTCGGGCCGGTGATGCCGCTCGACTTCAGCCAGTAGAACCCTTGCGGCGAATTAGCATAGACGACCATGACGGACGAGAGGTTGGAGCCGCGCGAGCGGGCGAGCAGGGCGGTGGCCATGTCGGCAATGCCGAGCTCGGCGCCACCGGCCGCCACGCGCTGCGCCGAGGCGCCCGAGCCGCGTCCCGCCTCGATCGAAAGATCGATGCCGGCCTGCTCGTACCAACCCTGGGCCTTGGCGTAGTAATAGGGGGCGTGGTCTGCGGTCGGCGTCCAGTTGAGCACCAGGTTTACTTTTTCCGCCGCCCGTGCGAGGCGCGGAGCCATCAAGGTTGCGCCGGCAAGGCCGCCGACAAAGACGCGCCGCGTCGTTTCATGGAGCTTCGACATGCCGTTCCCCTTCGCGTGTCAGAGTGCCGCCAGGACCTGGCGGGCTGGAGGGTCGAGTGAACCACTGTTCCTTGAATTAGACAACCAGTTGGTTGATAGTGATCGGATCGCGCCGGCATTGCTCTGCCTTCGGGCGCCCGGCCAGCAGGGACGGACGATGTGAGCCTGAAGCCCAAACCACAGCCGAAAGTGGTCCGCGTGCCGGGCCAGCGTGACCCGGAAGCGAGCCAGCGGGCGCTGCTCGACGCCGCCGTCGCGGAGTTCGCGGAAAAGGGCCTGGCCGGTGCCCGCGTCGACGAGATTGCGGGACGGGCCGGCGTCAACAAGCAGCTCGTCTACCACCATTTCGGCAACAAGGACGACCTCTACCAGGCAGCCCTCGAGCGGGTCTATGCCGAGATCCGCGAGCGCGAGCGGGCCTTGAAGCTTGGTGATCTCGCCCCCGTCGCGGCGATGGAGCGGCTGGTCGGTTTCTCCTTCGACTATCTCGTCGACCATCCGGAATTCGTGGCCCTGCTGACCGATGAGAACCGCCAGGGCGCGCGCCATGTCCAACGCTCGGAACGGCTGCAGGAAATGCATTCGCCGCTGATCCAGCTGATCGGCGAGACCCTGGAAAAGGGCGGGCGCGAAGGCCTGTTCCGCACTGATCTCGACGCGGTGAATGTCTATATCTCGATCGCCGGCCTGTCCTATTTCTACATGTCGAACGGCCGCACGCTGTCGGCGATCTTCGGCCGCAAGCTGGATACGGCGAAGGCCCTGGCGGCTCGGCGCAAGCACGTCATCGATTTCGCATTGGGGGCGCTCAGGGCGTGACGCCCGATGGCTCCGGCGTCTCCCATCCGCCCGATCGCAAGGCATGACCAGTCGCGTCGTGTCTGCCTTGCAGCGCAGACATTCCCTCTCCCCGCCTGCGGGGAAAGGGCGAGAGTGAGGGGCAAGGCGCCCCAAACACCTTCGCTCAATCCAGCCCGAGCAGCGCGTAGATCCGCTTCACATAGGTGCCGAAGGCCTCGGTGGTCTTGATGTCGAGGCCACGATCCGCCGGCAGGTCGATGGTGAAATAATCGGCCATGCGGGCAGGCCCCGCGGTCAGCACGGCGCAGCGGCCGCCGAGGAACACCGCCTCCTGGATCGAATGGGTGACGAACAGGATCGTCTTGCCGCTCTCGCGCCAGATCCTGAGCATTTCGAGGTTCATCCGCTCGCGAGTCAGCGCGTCCAGCGCACCGAAGGGCTCGTCCATCAGGATCAGCTTGGGATCATGAACCAGTGCCCGAGCAATGGCCGCGCGCTGCTGCATGCCGCCGGAGAGTTCGTAGGGGTATTTGTCCTCGAAGCCGGCGAGGCCGACCATGGCGAGGAGATCGTGGGCGCGCGCCTTCGCGGCTTTCGCCGGGAGGCCAAGAATATCCGCGGGCAGCAGGACGTTTTCCAGAATGGTCCGCCATTTCAGCAGCAGCGCCTGCTGGAACACCATGCCGACATCGCGGCCGGGCTCGAAGGCGGTGCGGCCATTGCCTATCGACACCGTGCCGCCATCAGCATCGTGCAGGCCGGCGAGGATCTTCAGGACCGTGGTCTTGCCGCAGCCGGAGGGGCCGACAAGCGCGACCATATCGCCCTCGGCCACCTCCATCGTGACATCGGACACGGCGGTGAAGCGCTTCGCGCCGCTGCCATAGGTCTTGACCACATTGGTCAGCCGGATCAGCGGTTCGGCAAGGGTCGCGGTCGTCATGCGAGCCAGCGCGCGAGGTTGGCCGCGACGAAGGCGTCGTCGGCGAGGTCGGCATGGTCCACCGAGACCCGGTCGATCAGCTCGGACTGGCCAGGGGAGAGGCCCTCCTTGGGGTTGAGGCACCAGATGCCCTCGAGCAGTCCCTGCCGGCGCAGCACTTCGTGGCAGCCGGCAATGCAGCCATGGAAGGCGTTGGCGACATCGAAGAAGGCGGCGTTGCAATCGGTGACGCGGGCATCGAGCGCCAGGATCTCGGCGGGAACGGCGGGGGCGGCAGCGGCCTGTTTCAACCGGGCGAGCAGATCGACCGCGCCCTTGGTCCAGACCGACCAATGGCCGAGCAACCCGCCCTGGAAGCGCACCGTCACGGGCTTGCCGTCGCGCATCGCGACGAAGGGCGTGACGAGGTCGAGCACGATATGGTCGTCATTGCCGGTATAGAGCGTGATCCGGTCCTCGGCGCCCGCCGCGATCAGGCCGTGGACGACGTCGAGCGTGCGGTAGCGGTGGAACGGCGCGGCCTTGATCGCCACGACGTTGTCGATGGAACAGAAGCGCTTCCAGAACCCGGCCGAGAGGTCCATGCCGCCGACCGCCGGTTGCAGATAGAAGCCGACCAGCGGGATTTCCTCGGCCACGCGCTCACAATGGGCGATGATCGCGTCCTCGCTCGCGCCCTTCATGGCGGCGAGGCTCAAGAGGCCGGCATGATAGCCGAGCGACACCGCGAGCTTCGCCTCGCGCACCGCCTGCTCGGTCTTGCCGCACACGCCGGCGATCATCACGAGGGGGCGCGCAGTCCAGGCCTTGGCGTCTTCCATGGCCGCCGAGAGGACCGGCTCGTAGAGCCCGACATCGCGGATCTCGAACTGGGTCGTATGGACGCCGACCGCGAGGCCGCCGGCGCCGGAATCGACGTAATAGCGAGTGAGCGCGCGCTGGCGCCGGCGGTCGAATTGGCGGTTCGCGTCCAGCGCCAGCGGATGGGCCGGAATGACCGCGCCACCCTTCAGGATGGCCATGACCTCGGCGGGAAGCGCGCTGCGGTGAAGTCCCATGCTTGTCCCCTTGGATGTCAGCCGAGTTCCGGCCCGGCAATGGCGAAGAGTGTGTCGGGTGAGCCGAACGGCTCGGCGCGGCCATGGGCCATGCGCAGATAAGGCCGCTCTTTCGTGAAACCGTGGCGCGTGAGCAGGGCCTCGATCCCCGTCCGGCCCTCCGGCACGTCGATCAGGACCGGGCCGTCAATGATGGCGAGCGCGGCTTCAAGCAGGGCGACGGCTGACGCCTCGTCATCGGCGACAACAGGGCCGATGGAGGTGGCTGCGCGGCCGGGCCGGGCCAGCACGAAGCCGTTGGCGGCGGGCATGACGAGAGCCAGCGCGGGGGCGCGCTCGATCAGCGATGCGACGAGATCGGCGCGCGGCGCACCGAAGGCCTTGGCATCGCGGGCGATGATCCAGTCGCGATCGGATTCGCCGGCCTGCGCGATGCCGGCAGCGACGTCGCCGCTTCCGGGGCTTGTGCCCCGCCAGCGCCAGAGCGGCGCGACGGGCAGAAACCCAAGTGGCCGATAGATCCGTTCCCCCGCCGGGGTCGCGTCCAGCACCGGCACGCAGCCGAGCTCGGCGAGATCGGCTGTCGCCTGTTTCAGGATCGCCGTGCCGATGCCGCGGCCGCGCGCGGCCCTGGTCGTCAGCACCATGCTGATCCAGCCGAAGCCGGCATAGGGCAGGATCGCGCCGGTCGCGACGATTGCGTCGCCCTCACGCAGGCCATAGACCACGCCGGATCGGAAGAAGATGCGCCAGTCATCGGCCGCCTGGTTCCAGCCGGCTTCCTCCGACAGCGCGAGCGCACCGTCGAGCGCGGTCTCGTCGAGCCGGACGATGTCGAAACCGTCAGTATGCGCCATCCCGCACCTCGAAATGGGTGGGCTTGCCGAGGCCCGGCTGGTTGCGGCCGACCCAGTCGGCGACCCAGTCGATCATGCGGGCAAGCGGCACGGAGGGATAGCCGAACAGGCGGGCGGCCTCGGCGGCATTGTTGAGCCAGGCGGTGGGCGCTTCCTCGCCGGTGATGACGGGGCTCTTGCCGAGCCGCTCGCCGAATGCCTTGGCCAGCCAGCGCACCGCAATGGTCTCCGGGCCGGTGACGTTGAGCGGGCTTGCCGGAACCGTCGCGTGTGCCAACGCCCTGAGCGCCTGGGCGTTGGCATCGCCCTGCCAGATGACGTTGACATGGCCCATGGAGACATCGATCTCAAGCCCATCGCGCACCGCGCTCGCCACATCGAATAGCACGCCATAGCGCAGGTCGATCGCGTAGTTGAGGCGGAACAGCCGACCGGGCGTGCCGTGGACGCCGGAGAAATAGCTCATCATCCGCTCCCGCCCGATGCAGGAATTGGCATATTCGCCCGGCGGATTGAGAGGCATGTCCTCGGTCGCGCCCTGACCGGCGGTCGACACGAAGGGATAGACGCAGCCGGTGGAGAAGGTGACGATCCGCGAGGCCCTGAAGGCTTCCGCGACGATCGTCGGCACATGGACGTTCATCGCCCAGGTCAGCGGCTGGTCGCCGGAGGCGCCGAACTTCCGGCCGGCCATCATGATGACATTGGCCGCCTTGGGCAGCGCCTCGACGGCGGCGCGATCCAGGAGGTCGCAAGCGATGGTCTCGATGTCGTAGAGCGCGAGTTCGTCGCGGAGCGCGGGATCGCTGAAGCGGGCCACGCCGATGATGCGTTTAGCCGGCGCGGCATTGCGGGCGAGGCGCGCCAGCGTCGGGCCCATCTTGCCGCCGACGCCGAGGATCATGATGTCGCCGTCGAGGCTGGCCAGATCGTGGGCGAGCGCCTTTGTCGGTAGCGCCATGAAGGCGTCGATTTCCTCCGCCGTCTCGAAGCGCTCGGGAAGATCAGCGGGATCGAGCCAGATGGTGCCGTCGTCGAGGTCGGTCATGTCGGTCACTTTCTGGCGTCGCGCGGCACGAACAGGAGCTCCAGGCCGAGGACGGCCAGATAGAGCGCGACGCCGATGAAGGTCAGGATCAGCACGGCCATGAACATGGCCGGCGTGTCGAGGGAGGCCTGCACCTGGATCATCAGGTAGGCGAGGCCGCGGTCGGAGGCGATGAACTCGCCGACGACGGCACCGGCCACCGCCAGGATGGCCGCCACCTTCATGCCGGAGAAGATATAGGGCAGCGATCCTGGCAGCTGGATGTAGCGAAACATCTTCCAGCGCGAGCCTTTGAGCGATTTCACGAGATCGAGCAGGTCCGGCTCCACCTCGCGCAGGCCTCTGAGCGTCGTCAGCAGGACGGGGAAGAAGCAGAGCGAGAAGGTGATCAGCATGTTGGTGCGGATGCCGTAGCTGAACCACACGATGACCAGCGGCCCAAGCGCCACCTTGGGGATCATGTTGAGGGTGACCAGCAGCGGGAAGACCGCCAGCGTCAGGATGCGCGACCAGGAGAAGACCAGCGCCAGGGCCACACCAAAGACCACCGCCAGCGCATAGCCGCCGAGGATCTCGATGGTGGAAACCAGCGTGTTGTCCCACCAGGCGTAGCTGGTCTTGGAGAGCGTCGCGAGAATGTCGGTCGGTGCCGGCAGGACGAAGGCCGGCAGCGAGGTCATCCGCACGCCGAACTGCCAGGCCAGAACCAGCGCGACATGAACGCCGACGATGGCCGCCCAGCGGCCGAGATTGGCCCGCCAGGCGGGGCCATCGGCGCTGGGTTGGGTCTGGTTGGGCGCGTCGGCCATGGGTCCCCGTCGACCAGGTTGTGATGAGGGGAGGCTATGGGCGCGACGACGGGATGTCAACCAATTGGTTGATATCGGATATGCCTCATCCGCAGCCCGTGAGGCGGTGACATTGGCCCCTCACGCTCGCCCTCTCTCCGCAGGCGGGGAGAGGGGATTCCAGCGCGCTTTCGGTGTCCTGCAATCCCGTTCCGGGTCGATCGGCATCACATTCTGGCTGGCCACGGGCCGATGGCGCGCATCACCTCTCCCCCTGGAGGGGAAAGGTCATTAGCGCAGTTGCCGGGTGAGGGGGGCACTCGCCAAAAGCCGCCACGGCCGAAGAACCAGCGACTGGCCTTCTACCCTCAATGCGCCATCAGCATGGGCACTGTCGCCTTGGCGAGCAGATGGGCGGTGGCGCCGCCGAAGATCATCTGGCGCAGCCGGCTCTGGGTATAGGCGCCCTTGAACATGAGGTCGCCGCCCACCCGCGTGGTCTCTTCCTGGAAGGCCTGTCCGATCGAGCGCGAGCCGAGCTCCACCTTCACATTGGTCACCGGCAGGCCGTAGCGCAGCAGATGCTCCGTCAGCGCCGCGGCCGGCGGCCCGCGCACGCCGATATCGTCAATGCCCAGCACCGTGATCTTCTCGGCGGCCTTGAGCAGGCCCATGCCGTGCGACACCGTTCGCGCCGTCTCCGAACTGTTGTTCCAGGCGATCACCACATGCTTGCCGAAATTGGCGCCCTGGCCCGGCGGCACCACCAGCACGGGACGGCCGCTTTCGAACAGGCATTCGTCGAGCACGATGGAGGAGCCGACGGTGCCGTCGCGGCGCGGCAAGGGCAGCACGGTGACGTCATAGACGCGGGCATGTTCGGCAATGGTCAGGCGCGGACCGGTCGTCCGCTCGATCCAGGCAAAGCTCGGTTGGCCCTGGCCGGCCGGCGACAGGCCAGCCTCGGTCATCGCGCGGTTGAAGATCTTGGCAGAAGAGGCCTCGATCTCGGCCTCGCGCTGCTGCACGAAGGCGAGATCGCCCTGCGCCACGAAGCCATCGAGGGCGACGAGCCCCAGCGGCGTATCGATCGAAATGCCGCCGACATGCCCTGCATTGCGGCGCGCCAGACCGATGGCGCATTCATAGACCGCCTCCTGCGAGCCGTCGGGGAAAGTTGGGACAAGGATGCTTTTCATGACGTCCCCCGCCAATCGGATCTGAGGTCAGGCTAGTCCAGCCGGCGCCAAATGCAACCTTCTGATTGGCGGCGGCGCGTGCGTTGACTTCCTGGCGGGCGACCGTAGGTTTCGGCCAACAGGATGCTGGCAAGGCGCGCGCGGACGATGCGCCGGCCGGATCGGGGGGACATGATGACGCCACTGCGACTGCCGAGGGCGGAGAACCGTCTCTGCCATCCTGACCGGCTGTTTCCCGCGGCCGAGACCACGCGGGCCATCGCCCGCAGGCTCTATGACAGCGTCGCCGGCCTGCCGATCATCTCGCCCCACGGCCATACCGACCCGCGCTGGTATGCCGAAAACGAGCCTTTTCCTGATCCGGCCAAGCTGTTCGTCGTGCCGGACCACTATGTCTTCCGCATGCTCTATGCTCAAGGGTTGCGCATGGAGGATCTGGGTGTGCCGACCCGCGACGGGTCGCCGGTCGAGACCGATCCGCGTGCCATCTGGCGGCGTTTTGCCGCGCATTACCACCTGTTCCGCGGCACCCCCACGCGGCTCTGGCTGGATCATGCCTTCGCAAGCCTGTTCGGCTTCGAGGAGCGCCTGTCGGCGGCCAATGCCGATGCCACCTACGACATCGTGGCCAGGGCACTGGCACAGCCGGCCTACCGGCCGCGGGCCCTTTTCGAGACCTTCGGCATCGAAGCCATCGCGACCACCGAAGGCGCGCTCGACGAACTCAACTGGCACGCCATGCTCAAGGCATCGGGCTGGAAGGGCAGGGTGGTCACTACCTATCGCCCCGATGCGGTGGTCGATCCCGAATTCGAGGGTTTTGCCGGCAATCTCGCCAAGCTCGGCGCCATCACCGGCGAGGATACCGCGACATGGTCCGGCTATCTGGAGGCGCACCGCAAGCGCCGCGCGTTCTTCAAGACCTATGGCGCCACCGCGAGTGACCATGGCCATGCCTCGGCCCGCACAGCCAATCTCCCGAAGGCCGATGCCGAGCGCCTGTTCGCCAAGGTCGCCGCAGGCCCGGTGACGGCGGAGGAGGCCGATCTCTTCCGTGGCCAGATGCTGACCGAGATGGCGAAGATGAGCCTCGATGACGGGCTGGTCCTGCAGATCCATCCGGGCTCGCGCCGCAACCACAACCGCGCGG
This sequence comes from Phreatobacter aquaticus, assembly GCF_005160265.1. Lineage (NCBI taxonomy): Bacteria > Pseudomonadati > Pseudomonadota > Alphaproteobacteria > Hyphomicrobiales > Phreatobacteraceae > Phreatobacter > Phreatobacter aquaticus. The sequence continues at coordinate 1,705,459 of NZ_CP039865.1, forward strand.
TGTTCGAACGCTTCGGCCGCGACATGGGCGCCGATATTCCAGGCGGCACCGATTATGTGACGGCCCTGAAGCCGCTGCTCGACGCCGTCGGCAACGAGCCGAACCTGACCGTCATCCTGTTCACCCTGGACGAGACCGCCTATTCCCGCGAGCTGGCCCCGCTTGCCGGCCATTATCCCGCGCTTCGCCTCGGGCCGCCCTGGTGGTTCTTCGATTCGGTCGAGGGCATGAAGCGCTTCAAGGAGCAGGCGATCGAGACGGCGGGTTTCTACAACACCGTCGGCTTCAATGACGACACACGTGCCTTCCCCTCGATCCCTGCTCGCCATGACGTGGCGCGCCGGGTCGACTGCGCCCATCTCGCCGAACTCGTCGCCGACCATCGGCTCGACGAGGACGAGGCAGCGGATCTGGCCGCCGACCTCGCCTATCACCTCGCGAAGAAGGCGTACCGGCTGTGAAGCGGTTGTCCATGCAGACCCTCGCCGCGCTGCCGGCGACTGTTGCCCGGCCGGCCTATGATCGTGCGCGCATCACGCCGGGCATCGTCCATCTCGGCATTGGTGCCTTCCACCGGGCCCACCAGGCCGTCGTCATCGACGACCGGCTCAATGCCGGCGAGACCTCCTGGGGCATCATCGGCGCGTCGCTGCGCTCCCCCGATACCCGTGACGCCCTGAACCCACAGGACGGGCTCTATACACTCGCCGTGCGCTCGGCCGCGCCGCCGCAATACCGCCTCATCGGCTCGATCTCGGATGTGCTGGTCGCGCCGGAAGACCCGGAAGCGCTGCTCGCCCGCCTTGCCGATCCCGCCATCCGCATCGTCTCGCTGACCGTCACCGAAAAGGGCTATTGCCACGACCCGGCGACCGGCTCGCTGAACGAGGACCATCCCGATGTCCGCCACGATCTGACGGCGGCCCTGCCGCGCTCGGCGCCGGGCTATCTGGTGGAGGCGCTGGCGCGCCGCCGCAAAGCGGGCTTGAAGCCCTTCACCGTGCTCTGCTGCGACAATCTTCCCTCGAACGGTGCGACCGTGAAGCGGGTGCTGACGCGCTTCGCGACCTTGCGCGATCCCGATCTCGGCCGATGGCTGGCCGATGAGCTGGCCTGCCCCTCCACCATGGTCGACCGCATCGTGCCGGCGACCACCGATGAGGATCGTGCCCAGGTCTCGCAGGCGCTTGGCCTCATCGATGCCTGGCCGGTCATGGCCGAGCCGTTCTGGCAATGGGTGGTGGAGGACCATTTCCCGACCGGGCGGCCGGATCTGGCGGCAAGCGGCGTCGAACTGGTCAAGGATGTCGCCCCCTTCGAGCTGATGAAGCTCCGCCTGCTCAACGGCTCGCATTCGACGCTCGCCTATCTCGGTTATCTCTCGGGCCGCGAGACCATCGCGGATGCCGTCGGCCGGGATGTGCTGCGCAAGGTCGTGAGCCGGCTCATGGAAGAGGCGACCGTCACCCTCAAGCCGCTGCCGGGCTTCGATCTCGATGCCTACAAGGCGAGCCTGCTCAACCGTTTCGCCAATCCGGCATTGCGCCACCGCACCTGGCAGATCGCCATGGATGGATCGCAGAAGCTGCCGCCGCGCCTCGTTGCCATCTCCCGCGATCGGCTGGTGCGCGGGCTTCCTGTCGGGGTCGCCGCACTGGGCATCGCGGCCTGGATGCGCTATGTTGCGGGACCCGACGAGGCCGGCCGGCCGATCGATCTGCGCGATCCCATGGCCGACCGTCTGAAGGCTCTGGCCGCCGGTGCCGGCGGGGATCCGGCGAAGCTTGCAAAGGCGCTGCTCGGCGTCGAGGCGATCTTCGGCGCAGACCTTCCCGCCGATCCGCGTTTTTCGGCGGAAGTCGCCCGGCATCTGGCGGGTCTCATGACCCAAGGTGCTGAGCGCACTGCGGAAATGGTGATCGGCTAGCCGGAGTGAGCTCTCGCTCCTGTTCCACGAAAGCTCCGCCTCAGAACGTGGTCCGCGAGCGGATCGCGGCGGTGATCGTACCCTCGTCGAGATAGTCGAGTTCGCCACCGACCGGCACGCCATGGGCGAGCCGCGTCACCCTGACCTCGGTGCCGGCGAGCAGGTCTGTGATGTAGTGGGCGGTGGTCTGGCCATCCACCGTGGCGTTGACCGCCAGGATCACCTCGCGCACCCCGCCATTGCGCACCCGGTCGACCAGGGTCGCGATGTTGAGGTCGCTCGGACCCACGCCGTCCAGCGGCGACAGCGTGCCGCCCAGCACATGGTACTTGGCGTTGATGGCGCTGGCCCGCTCCATCGCCCAGAGGTCGGAGACATCCTCCACCACGATGATCACATGGCCGTCGCGGCGCGGATCCGAGCAGATCGTGCAGGGATCGGACGTGTCGACATTGCCGCAGGTCGTGCAGATGACGATCTTGTCGAGCGCCTCTTCCAGCGCCGCGGTCAGCGGCTGCATCAGGCTCTCGCGCTTCTTGACCAGATGCAGCGCCGCGCGCCTGGCCGACCGGGGCCCGAGCCCCGGCAGCTTGGCGAGCAGCTGGATCAGCCGCTCGATCTCAGGTCCGGCAACGCGCTTCTGCATGGACCCGGTCTTAGAACGGCAGCTTCATGCCGGGTGGCAGCGGAATGCCGCCGGTGACGCCCTTCATCTTCTCGGCCATCACCACCTCGGCGCGCTTGCGAGCCTCCGCATGGGCGGCGACGATCAGGTCCTCGACGATCTCGCGCTCGTCGACCTTGAGCAGTGACGGGTCGATCGAGATGCCCTTGAGGTCGCCCTTGGCCGTCAGCCGCACCGACACGAGGCCGCCGCCTGACGTGCCTTCGACCTCGGTGCGCTCCATGTCGGCCTGCGCTTCCTGCAGCTTCGCCTGCATGGCCTGCGCCTGCTTCATCAGGCCCATAATGTCCTTCATGGCAGCATCTCCGGTCTAGAAGTCGTCGTCCCAGGGAGCAACCGGCTCCCAGCTGTCGGTATCCTCGTCGTCGTCGCGCTCGACCGGCGCGGCGACCGCGGCGGGCGGACCGCCGGCATCGCCCATCGGGCGGACCGCGATGATCTCGGCGCCGGGAAACCGCGCCATGATGGCCTGCACCGCCGGATGGGCGCGCACGCCGCGCTCGCGGTCGGCCTGTTCGGCAAGCTGGCGCTCGCGAATGGTCTGCTCGCCTTCCTCGCGGGAGATGCTGACCATCCAGCGCCGACCGGTCCAGTCGGACAGCTTCTTCTGGATCTCGCCGGCAAGCGTCGGAGCGGCGCTGCCGGTCAGCGCGATGTCGAGCCGCCCGTCCTCGCAGCGCACCAGCCGCACGTCGCGCTCGAGCGCGTTCTTCAACAGGATGTCCCGCTTCTCGGCCGCCAGCGCCACGATCTCGGTCAGCGAGCCGAGAGCGATGCCAGGCTGGACCTGCGGAGCGGCGGCCGGGCGTGCCGCCATGGTGACGGGGTTGGGGCTTGCCTGCGGCACCGATTGCAGCCGCGCGGCGCTGGCCCCACCGCTCGAAGTGCCCGATGCTCCCCCGCCATTGCCGCCACCGGCCGGCAGGCGCGGCGCGGCCGCGCCGCTCGCGCCCATGCCCTCGGCCAGCATGCGCAGGGCCTCGTCGGGCGTCGGCAGGTCGGCGGCATAGGCGATGCGCACCAGCACCATGTCGGCGGACGCGAAGGGTTTCGGCGAGCGGCCGACCTCCTCGATCCCCTTCATCAGCATCTGCCAGGCGCGCGACAGCACGCGGTGCGACAGGGTCTCGGCGAAGGAGCGGCCGCGCTTCCTCTCGGTCTCGCTCAGCGAGAGGTCGTCGGCCGCTGCCGGTACCACCTTCACGCGGGTGACGAAATGGACGAACTCGGCAAGCTCGGTCAGCACGATCTCGGGATCGGCGCCGTCGTCATACTGGCTCTTCAGCTCAGCCATGGCGGCGGCGATGTCGCCCTTCATCAGATGCTCGAACAGGTCGATCACCCGGCCCCGATCGGCAAGGCCGAGCATGCGGCGCACCTCGTCCGAGGTGACGTGGCCGGCGCCATGGGCAATGGCCTGGTCGAGGATCGACAGGCTGTCGCGCACCGAGCCTTCGCCGGCCCGCGCGATCAGGCCGAGGGCCTCGCCGTCGACTGCGACCTTCTCCTGGTCGCAGATGCCCTGAAGGTGGCGGGTCAGCACATCGGCATCGACGCGGCGCAGATCGAAGCGCTGGCAGCGCGACAGCACCGTCACCGGAACCTTGCGGATCTCGGTGGTGGCAAACATGAACTTCACATGGGCCGGCGGCTCTTCCAGCGTCTTCAGGAAGGCGTTCCACGCCTTCTCGGAGAGCATGTGGACTTCGTCGACGATATAGACCTTGTAGCGGGCCGAGACCGGCGCATAGCGCGCGCCATCGGTGATCTGGCGGACATCGTCTATACCGGTATGCGACGCCGCGTCGATCTCCATCACATCGACATGGCGGCCCTCCATGATCGCCTGGCAATGGGTGCCGAGCCGGTCGAGATGGATGGAGGGGCGGTCGATCTCGCCTGATATCTCGTAGTTCAGCGCGCGGGCGAGGATGCGGGCCGTGGTCGTCTTGCCGACGCCGCGGACGCCGGTGAACATGTAGGCCTGCGCGATCCGGCCGGTGTCGAAGGCGTTCGACAGCGTGCGGACCATGGCCTCCTGGCCGATCAGATCATCGAAGTTCTGGGGCCGGTACTTGCGCGCGAGCACGCGATAGGCCGCCTGCGGGGCCTGCGGCTCGACCACTCCGAGATCGAACCCGGGTTCGTTCTCGGGCGGTTGGTCCATGGTCTAAGGCGCTCGCTCAGGGCTCGAGGCCGGGCCGGCCTGCAATGGCTCTGCGCGGCGAAAGTGGGAGGCTGACACGCGACCCGAAACGGGCTCGTTACGGCTGCTTCCTTCCGGACCTGACCGGGTTGGCGAGAGTCTCGTCCACCGCCAACCTCCCGCTGCCTATATGGCGGCAGGCGCGGGGAAACTCAAGCGCCTTTGGCGCAACGGCGAGCCTATCCCGAGCGGCGAGCTTGAACGCGGCGCCGAGACGCGCGATCCATGGCGGGCCGGCGTGCCGCCCGGCCTCGCCGAGATCCGGAGCTTTCGATGACCGCATCCTTCCCGGACCTCGACGCCCGCCTCGCCGCCGATTCGGTCCCGGTCGCCGACCTGGCCCTCTGCCAGGTCCGGCTGATGAACGATGCGACCTATCCCTGGCTGCTCCTGATCCCGCGGCGGCCCGGCGCCATCGAGATCATCGACCTGTCAGCCGCCGACCGGGCGACCCTGATGAACGAGATCGCCTTGGTCTCAGGTATGATCCGCGACATGACCGGTTGCGACAAGCTGAATGTCGCAGCGCTGGGCAACATGGTGCCGCAGCTGCATGTCCATGTCATCGCGCGGTTCCAGGGCGACCCGGCCTGGCCGGGACCGGTCTGGGGCAAGGTGCCGCCCAGCGCCTATGCCGAGGCCTCGCGCGACAGTCTGGTGGCAGCGCTGATCGCACGGCTCTCCGCCGTCTGACGCGTTGCTCAGCCACGCAGGCCGTGCCACCGTCACAGCCCTCTTCCGCGATATCGCCTGCGGGCCGACCCGAGCAGACCTCACCCCATGTCCGACTTTCCGCCGCTTCCCCCCGCCCGCCTCGGCTATATCGACAATGATCTCGACCGGATGAGCGCCAAGCGCGGCGATGCCGATTGGTTCGCCGCAACGCTCGCCGATCCGCGCGCCCGCTTCTATCTCTTTGCCGGCGAGACGCCGGTGCTCACCCGCAACGGCGACATGGGCGATCCGCTGTTCTCGGCAGCCGAGGCCGAGCGCTTCGGGCCCGGCACGGAGACGGCGTTCCTGGGGCTCGCCAACGGCGCGCCGCGCTTCGTCCGGCTGGTTCCGGAATTCGCCAAGCCCGATCCCAATGCCTACCGCCTTCCCGAGGTTAAGACCGACGATCCGAACCTGCTCGTCACCGACATGCGCTCGGTGGCGGTGATGGGGTTGGTCGAAGCGCATCATCTCGGCCCCATGGCCGAGGGCAAGGCGCTGATGCACTGGCATTCCAGCCACCGCTTCTGCTCGAAGTGCGGCAAGCCTTCGACCTTGTCGCAGGCCGGCTGGCGCCGCGACTGCCCGCATTGCAATGCCCAGCATTTCCCACGCACCGATCCCGTCGTGATCATGCTGCCGGTCCATGGCGACAAGTGCCTGATGGGCCGTCAGCGCCGCTTCCCGCCGGGCATGTATTCGGCGCTCGCCGGATTCCTGGAGCCTGGCGAGACGATCGCCGGTGCGGTCCGCCGCGAGATCATGGAGGAGAGCGGCATTTCGGTTGGCCGGGTCGGCTATCTCTGCGACCAGCCCTGGCCGTTCCCTGCCTCGCTGATGATCGGCTGCCACGCCGAGGCGACCTCGCAGGAGATCGAGATCGACACCGAGGAGCTGGAGGATGCCCGCTGGTTCACCCGCGAGGAGTGCTGGCTGATGCTGACGCGCCAGCATCCCGAGCGTTTTACCTGCCCGCCGCCGGTGGCGATCGCCCATCATCTCATCCGCGCCTTCGTCGAAGGCGGCCTGCAGATCAAGGCAGAGGCGAGCTGATCACCCGAACCGCGCCTTGATGATCCGTATGGCCTCGGCGCCGCGCGATCCCGGCGGCTGAGGCAGCCAGATCAGCGTCGTCGGCCAGGGCGGCAGGTCGCCGGCTTCCACCAGCGGCAGAACGGTCGCGCCGGGTATGGCCACGCTCTTCGCGATGTCGGAGGGCACCAGCGCTGATCCGAGACCGAGCGCCACCATGCTGATCGCCGCCGGCCAGTCGGGCGCCTCCTGCGCCAGATAGGGCTCGGCGCCCGTTGCCCGGATTGCCGCGACCACACCATCGACGACCAGGCTCGATCGCCCGCGGGCGATCATCACCAGCGGCTTGCGGGCGAGATTGGCGAGGCTTGCCGTCTTGCGCAGGCGTGCCTCGGAATCCGGCACCACAGCCGACCATTTCGAGCTCGCGATCAGGCGATGCTCCAGCCGTGGCGTCGCCGGGAACGGGCCATTGATCAGCCCCGCGGTGATGCGGCCCTCGGTGAGCGCCACGATCTGCTCCTCGATCCCCATCACAGCGAGGGTGACGGCCAGGCCGGCCTCCTCAAGGATGGGATCTTCCAGCAGGTGCCGCATGGGCGAGTAGAGCGCGTCCGGCGTGGAGCCGATCGTGATACGGTCTGGCCGTCCCGCCACGTTGCGGGCCAACTGCTCGGCGCGCTCGATCGCGACCAGGGCGAGCCGCGCCTCGGCAACGAAGGCATCGCCGGCAGCGGTCAGTCGCACGGCCTTGCCGGAATGGTCGAAGATGATCGCGCCAACGCGCCGCTCGAGCTGGGCGATCCGGGCGGCGACGGTACGCCGTCCGATGCCGATGGCGGCACCGGCGCTGGCGAGTTCGCCGCAATCGGCCAGCGCCACCGCCAGCCGGAGGGCATCGATATCGAGGGGCTTTCCCGGCGGCTCCTGGCTCATCGCGCCAGACTGCCGTGATTCGCGTGGGAAACGGCAGCCCAGCCTATTCAGCCACGCTCTTCTCGACCTCGTTGCGCCAGGGATGCTGCTTGTAGACGCCGAGAATGGTCAGCTCCTTGGCGAAGAAGGCGAGCTCCTCCAGCGCCAGCTTCACCGAGCGATCGTCCGGATGGCCCTCGATCTCGGCATAGAAGCGCGTCGCGACGAAGCGGCCATCGATCATGTGGCTCTCGAGCTTGGTCATGTTGACGCCATTGGTGGCAAAGCCGCCCATCGCCTTGTAGAGCGCGGCGGGTACGTTGCGCACCTGGAAGACGAAGCTGGTCAGGCAGTCCTGGCCCGGCGCCGCCCAGATCTTCTGGCGCGACAGGATGACGAAGCGGGTCGTGTTGTTGGCGGCGTCCTCGATGTCCTCGGCCAGGATGTCGAGGCCATAGACCTCCGCTGCAAGCCTCGGCGCGATGGCGGCCTGCGTCGGATCGCCCATCTCGGCGACCTCACGCGCCGAACCCGCCGTGTCGGCGGCGACGATCGGCTTCAGTCCGAGCTTGCGGATCATCTGGCGGCACTGGCCGAGACCCATGATGTGGCTGCGCGCCGTCTTGATCGTGCCAAGCGACGCGCCCTTGATCGCCATCAGCTGGAAGCGGATCGGCAGGAAGAACTCGCCGATGATGTTGAGGCCCGCCGTCGGCAGCAGATGGTGCACATCGCCCACGCGGCCGGCGATCGAGTTCTCGATCGGGATCATGCCGAGATCGGCCTCGCCATTCAGGATGGCGGCAAAGGCATCCTCGAAGCTCGGGCAGGGCAGGACGTCGGCGTCCGGGAACACGGCCTTGGAAGCCTGGTGCGAGAAGGCGCTGAGCTCTCCCTGGAAGGAGACCCGCTTGGGAGCGAGGATCATGGACGCTTGAACTCCGGTTCTTATCGTTGGGAGAGAAGTGAGCGCGCGCGCTCGAGATCGGCCGGCGTGTCGACGCCGAGCGGCACCGCGTCGACCACGGCGACGTCGATCCGCATGCCGTCCTCCAGCGCCCGCAGCTGTTCCAGCCGTTCGCGTTGTTCCAGCGTGCCGGGCGGCAGCGCCACGAAGCGGTCGAGTGCCGCGCGTCGATAGGCGTAGAGGCCGATATGGTGATAGAGCGGCCCCTCGCCGGAGGGGGCCGTCGTCCGGGTGAAGTAGAGCGCCCTCAGCCGCCGGTCGGCGACCGGGGTTCCCACCACCTTCACGACATTCGGATTGTTGATCTCGTCGAGCCGCGTGATGACGGCTGTCAGTGTGCCGATATCGACGGCGGGATCGTCGAGCAGGTCGGCGGCGGCGCGGATCACCTTGGGATCGATGGTCGGCAGGTCGCCCTGGACGTTGATGACGCGCTCGACATGGCCGTGCGGATCCATCGCGCCGAGCGCCTCGTGGATGCGGTCTGAGCCGGACGGGTGGTCGGCGCGGGTCATCACCGCGCGCCCGCCGGCCTGGGTCACGGCTGCGGCAATCGCCTCCGAATCGGTCGCCACAACCGGCTCACCGATGCCGGATTCCATGGCGCGCCGCATGACGTGGACGATCATCGGCTCGCCGGCAATATCCGCCAGTGGCTTGCCCGGAAGGCGCGAAGCGCTCATGCGGGCCGGAATGAGGATGACGGAACGGGACATTTTGTGGTCTTGCGCAGCCGGTTCGAGAGCGGCAGAAAGTAGCATGCGAGAAGCGTGCATATACGGGTTGCCTCCGACAGCGCAAATTGGATAGTGTCCGCGCGAAATCGGTCGGCCACCCAGCCCTTGCGGGTATGCCGTCTTCTGCGCTGCCGATCGCCTGGAGCAGGTCCCGATGGACTCTTTCGAAGTGAACAAGATCGCAATGGCCGTGCTGCTCGTCGCAGCCAGCACGCTGGGCGGCCAGATCCTCGCCAATGAGGTCGTCTTCAAGCCGAAGGCGCCGGCAAAGCCCGGCTATTCGGTCGCTGTCGCCGGCGCCGGCGGCCAGCAGGCGGCTCCCGCTGCGGCCGAACCGCAGAAGTCGATGACGGAAGTCTTCGCCTCGGCCAATGCAGCCAATGGCCCGGCGGTGTTCCGCCAGTGCGCCACCTGCCACACCATCAACAAGGGCGGCGCCAATGGCGCAGGCCCGAACCTCTGGGGCGTCGTTGGGCGCAACCACGGCGGATCGACCGGCTTCAACTATTCGGCAGCCATGAAGGCCAAGGCCTCCGAGCCCTGGACGCTGGAACAGATCTACGCCTTCATCACCAATCCGCGCGGCGCCTTGCCGGGCACGACCATGTCGTTTGCCGGCATCCGCTCCGAGCAGCAGCGCGCCGACCTCATCGCCTATCTGCGCGAACAGGCGGACAGCCCGGTGCCGGCACCGAAATAATTGGCTGGCGCGGCCAGTTGATCGAGGAGGCCGGGCCCAGTGCCCGGCCTTGTCATTTGAGGGGCGAGCCGGTCGAAAAATCGGCTTTCCTTGCGGATTCTAGCCCTTACCATTGCCCCGCCACCGCATTATCTTGAGCGAGTCGCATTTCCGCCACGCTTCGCGGCTTCCAACAGCGGGCTGTATCCGTTCCACAAGGTTGAACAATGCCGACCATCGCACTCGTCGACGACGACCGGAATATCCTGACCTCGGTCGCCATCGCTCTCGAAGCCGAGGGTTATCGCATCGTCACCTACAATGACGGCGCCTCCGCGCTCGACGGTTTCAAGCAGTCCCCGCCTGATCTCGCCATCCTCGACATCAAGATGCCGCGCATGGACGGGATGGAATTGCTGCGTCGGCTGCGTCAGAAGACCGACATGCCCGTGATCTTCCTCACCTCCAAGGACGAGGAAATCGACGAACTGTTCGGCCTGAAGATGGGCGCCGACGATTTCATCCGGAAGCCGTTCTCGCAGCGCCTGCTTGTCGAGCGCGTCAAGGCGGTGCTCCGCCGTGCCGCCGCCAAGGATCCGGTTGCCGACGCCAAGGCCGATGCCAAGGTGCTGGAGCGCGGCAAGCTGCGCATGGATCCCGAGCGCCACACCTGCACCTGGGACGGCAATCAGGTGACGCTGACCGTCACCGAGTTCCTGATCCTGCAGGCCCTTGCCCAGCGTCCCGGCGTCGTGAAGAGCCGCAACGCGCTGATGGACGCCGCCTACGACGATCAGGTCTATGTCGACGACCGCACCATCGACAGCCACATCAAGCGGCTGCGCAAGAAGTTCAAGGTTGCCGACGACGATTTCGAGATGATCGAGACGCTGTACGGCGTCGGATATCGCTTCAAGGAGTGAGCGGGTCCCTCACGGGCCTCGCCGCCACACCATGCTGGACCGCACGCCCGAGAGCGCCCTCCACGATCGCGATGCGGTGAGCCACGAGCCGCGGCCGCCGCTTGTGATGCGCGTCGGCGCCGCTATCTCGCAAGCCGGGCGCTCGGTGGTCGATGCCCTATTCTCCAGCCTGACGCGCCGCATCGTCCTCCTCAATCTGGTTGGCCTCGTCGCATTGGTCTCCGGCATCCTCTGGCTGTCGCAGTTTCGCGCCGGACTGATCGAATCCCGCGCGCAGAGTCTGCTCGTCCAGGGCGAGATCATCGCTGGAGCCATCGCTGCTTCGGCGGCGGTCGATGGATCGGTGATCCCGATCGACCCCGACAAGCTGTTCGAACTGCAACTGGGCGGCACCGGGTCCTCGGTCGACGATCCAGCGGCTCTGCTTGAGTTTCCGATCAATCCCGAGCGCGTTGCGCCCGTCCTGCGCCGGCTGACCGGCCCAACAGAGACCCAGGCCCGGATCTACGACCGCGAGGGCACCCTGATCCTCGACAGCCGCAACCTCTACGGTCGCGGCGACATCACCGCGCTCGATCTGCCGCCGATCGGCGAGAAACCGCCCTTCTATGTGAAATGGTGGAACGAGGTCCGCCGCTTCGTGCGGGGCGGCAGCAATTTCCCGATCTACCGCGATCTCGGCTTCCGCAATGGCAAGTCCTATCCCGAGGTGGCGCAGGCGCTCAATGGCCAGAAGGCCAGCATGGTGCGGGTCAATGATGCCGGAGAGGTCATCGTCTCGGTGGCGATCCCGGTCCAGCGTTTCCGCGGCGTTCTCGGCGTCCTGCTGCTCAACACGCGGGGCGGCGAGATCGATGCGGTTCTGGATGCCGAGCGCTTCCAGGTGCTGCGTGTGTTCCTGATCGCGGCCTTCGTCATGGTGGTCCTGTCGATCCTGATGGCGCGCACCATCGGTGGCCCTGTGCGCCAGTTGGCCGATGCCGCCGAGAAGGTCCGCCGGCGCCACCGCTCGCGCGAGGAGATCCCGGACTTCACCCAGCGGCGCGACGAGATCGGCCATCTGTCGCAATCGCTGCGCGACATGACGGAAGCGCTCTATGCGCGCATCGAGGCGATCGAGCGCTTCGCCGCCGACGTCGCCCATGAACTCAAGAACCCGCTGACCTCTCTGCGCTCGGCGGTCGAGACCATGCCGCTCGCCAAGACCGATGCCTCGCGCACCCGCCTGCTCGAGGTCATCCAGCACGATGTGCGCCGGCTTGACCGTCTGATCACCGACATTTCCGATGCGAGCCGCCTGGACGCCGAACTGCAGCGGCAGGAATCGGCGCGAGTCGACATGAGCCTGCTGTTGAGCACGCTGGTGACGATCGCCAACGAGGTGAAGAACAAGAATGGCACCAAGGTGAAACTCACCTTCGAGGGCGGCAAGCCTGCCGACTTCGCCGTTCCCGGGCATGATTCCCGTCTGAGCCAGGTGGTCACCAACCTGATCGACAATGCGCGCTCGTTCTCGCCCGAAGGCGGCACGGTCTCGGTCACGGCGCGCAAGCTCAAGGGAGCTGTCGAGGTCATCGTCGATGACAATGGGCCCGGCATCCGTCCGGATGCCCTGGAGCGGATCTTCGAGCGCTTCTACACCGATCGCCCGCACCAGGATTATGGCCAGAACTCCGGCCTGGGCCTGTCAATCTCCAAGCAGGTGGTCGATGCCCATGGTGGCCGGATCTGGGCCGAGAACCGCCTGGGACCGCTGGACGCCGACGGCGAGCCGACTGTGCTCGGCGCCCGCTTCGTCGTGCGTCTTCCCTCGGTGTGACGATGGCGAGCGTCCATGCAAGCGTGGTTCTGGTCGGCGCGCGGGCCGTTCTGATCCGTGGGGCCTCCGGTTCCGGCAAGTCCCGTTTGGTCCTGGCGCTGCTGAAGGCCGGCGCTGCCGGGGACTTGCCCTTCGCCCGCCTGGTCGCCGATGACCGGGTCCACCTTGAGGCCGCCCACGGCCGGCTGATCGCGCGGCCGCCTCCCACCATCGCCGGCCTTGTCGAGATGCGCGGTCATGGGCCTGTCGAGATGGCTCACGAGCCGCAGGCAGTGGTTGGCTGGGTGGTCGATCTCGATGCTCCAGATGGCCAGCGGATGCCAGAACCGGCAACCGGGACCACCGAAATTGCCGGGGTCGCACTACCGAGGGTTGCAGTTAGCCGTGGTCAGGACCCGCTTCCCCTGGTCCTCCAGGCGGTTGGTGCGGGCTTTCCGCGCTGAGTGTTGCTGCGCCGCACCAAGTTTCCGAACTTCGCGACGCGGGGGGCCTTGCGCTTCTGGGTCACATAATGATCATATCCGCCTCCTTGTTGATTTTGCGCGCTGTTCCTGGCGCGCGGAGTACCGGATGATCGGTCTCGTAATTGTAACCCATGGCCAACTCGCCATCGAGTTTCGGGCGGCTATGGAACACGTGGTCGGCCCGCAACGGCAGGTCGAGACCGTGGCCATCGGCCCGAGCGACGATATGGACCAACGCCGGCGCGACATCATCGCGGCCGTCGAAAAGGTCGATCTCGGCGATGGCGTCGCGGTGCTGACCGACATGTTCGGCGGCACGCCGTCCAATCTCGCCATATCTGTGATGAATGGCCGGGCCGTCGAGGTCGTGGCGGGGATCAACCTGCCGATGCTCGTCAAGCTCGCAACCGTGCGCGGTGAGAAACCATTGCAGGAGGCGGTGCTGCAGGCCCAGGAGGCCGGGCGCAAATATATCAACATAGCCAGCAGGGTGCTGGCCGGCCATTGAGGCCGGTGAGGCGTTTTCGGGCGGTGCAGGGTGCAATGACGCGGCAACAAGCCGGCGGGCACGGGGAGGGAAGACGGCAATGACCGACGAGGAAACCGACTGCGCCCCGACAGAACCCGCAGCCGAAGGCGAGCTTGTTCGCGAAATTCCCATTCTCAACATGCGCGGTCTGCACGCACGGGCATCCGCGAAGTTCGTCGCCTGCGTCGACCGGTTTGACGCCGGCATCACGGTTTCCCGATGCGGTGAGACCGTCGACGGCACCTCGATCATGGGTCTGATGATGCTGGCTGCCGGCATCGGCACGACGATCGTCGTTCGTGCCAGGGGCGAACAGGCGGCCGAAGCCATGGACGCTGTCTGCGCGCTGGTGGCGGATCGGTTCGGCGAAGGCGAGTAAACACGAAGCAGCGGCGCTGCCGTCTTGTCGGCAATCGGCAAGGCATGCGAGAAGAGGTCATGGTCGATCCCGTCCCCTCCACGATCCCCACCGGCGAGCCCCAGTCCGGACACTGGATCGAGAAAACCCTGTTCGCCAGCCGCTGGCTGATGGCCCCGTTCTATCTCGGGCTGGTCATCGCGCTGGCGCTGCTTCTCATCACCTTCGGGCGTGAACTGGTTCACCTTCTGGCCAAGGTGCCGAATGCCAAGGAATCCGACATCATTCTCGGCATCCTGACGCTGGTCGACCTCTCGCTCGCCGGCAACCTCGTCGTCATGGTGATCTTCTCGGGCTACGAGAATTTCGTTGGCAAGATGCGTCACATTTCCGCCGAAGACCGGCCGGAATGGATGGGCACCATCGATTTCTCCGCGTTGAAGATGAAGCTCCTCGGCTCCATCGTCGCGATCTCCGCCATTCATCTGCTGAAGGCCTTCATGAACGTGTCAGTCATGACCGACCGTGACCTCATCGCGCTTGTCGCCATTCACGTCGTGTTCGTTGTGTCGGGCGTGTTCCTGGCCTTGTCCGACAAGCTCACATCGTCGTCGCACTGATGGCTGACTGGCGCTCCTTCTGGGACGGCGAGCACGCGATCTACGTCGATCAGCGGCACAAGACGGTCCACTACCAGGAGATTGCCAAGGGCATCCTGGCCCATCTCGCGGATGTGCCGGCGGGGCAGCAGGCTGTCGTGCTCGATTATGCCTGTGGCGAGGCGCTGGAGGCGGCAGAAGTGGCCGCGCGTTGCGCCCGTCTCGTGCTCTGCGACGGCGCGCCATCGGTGGTCGCCAAGCTTGCCGAGCGCTTCGCGTCCGATCCGAAGATTGCGGCCTGCACCCCGGAAGACCTCGATGCAGCCCTGGCCGATGGCACCGCTGACCTGATCGTCGTCTCCTCGCTCATCCAGTACCTGAGCCGCGCCGATTTCGAGGCGCTGCTTGATCGCTTCGCGGCCAAGCTCAAGCCCGGTGGCCGGTTCGTGCTGGCTGATGTCATCTCGCCGGATGCCGGAATGGTGGCCGATATCCTGGCACTGCTCCGCAATGGGGCCCGCCACGGCTATTTCCTGTCGGCTCTTGTCGGCCTGGTGGCCACCGCCGTCTCGCCCTATCGCAAGATCCGCAGCGAACTCGGCCTCGCGACCTATGCGCCCGACGACATTCTGGGCTTGTTGAAGAGCCACTGCTTCGCGGCCAATCGCCACCAGCCCAATCTCGGCCTGTCCCCTCACCGGATGACCTTTGTCGCCATCCGGTCCTGAATCCGCCGTTTGACACACTCGCCCCAATCGGCATAACGATCATCTCGTTCTTTCCAACGAACGACCGTGCCGTGGTGCCGTGATGAACCCCATCTTCGCCGACCTTCCGACCACCGTTTTCGAGGTCATGTCGCGGCTGGCCCGCGAGACCGGCGCTGTCAATCTCGGCCAGGGCTTCCCGGATGATCCGGGTCCTCAGGACGTGCGCGAGAAGGCGGCCGAAGCCGTCATATCCGGTTGGAACCAATATCCTCCGATGATGGGCACGCCTGAACTGCGCCAGGCGGTCGCGACCCATTATGCCCGCCATCAGGGTCTGACCATCGATCCCGACCAGGAGGTCATGGTCACCTCGGGCGCCACCGAGGCGCTGGCCGGCGCCCTGTTCTCGCTGATCGAACCCGGCGACGAGGTCGTGCTGTTCCAGCCGATGTACGACGCCTATCTTCCGTTGGTCCTGCGGGCTGGCGGCGTGCCGCGCTTTGTCACGCTGAAGCCGCCGCACTGGCGCTTCACCGAGGAGGATCTGGCCGCCGCCTTCTCGCCCAGAACGCGCGTGGTGCTCTTCAACAATCCGCTCAATCCGGCCGGCACAATCTTCCCGCGCGAGGATCTGGAGCTGATCGGCCGCTATTGCGAACGCTTCGGCGCAACGGTCATCTCGGATGAGGTCTGGGAGCATGTGGTGTTCGATGGCGCGACGCACCTGTCGGTGCTCGCCATCGACAGCCTGCGCGAGCGCTCGGTCAAGATCGGCTCCGCCGGCAAGATCTTCTCGCTCACCGGCTGGAAGGTCGGCCTGGTGGTTGCAGCGCCTGCCATCATGAAGGTGCTGGCCAAGGCGCATCAGTTCCTCACCTTCACGACCCCGCCGAACCTCCAGACCGCAGTTGCCTATGGCCTCGCCAAGGAGCTCGGATATTTCCAGGGCATGCGCGCCGACCTGCAGCGCTCGCGCGATCTGTTCCACAAGGGCCTGGTCTCGGCAGGTTTCGAGGTGCTGCCGAGCGCGGCGACCTATTTCATCAATGTCGACCTGGCCTCCGCCGGCATCACCGACGACGTCGCCTTCTGCCGCACGCTCGTGACCGATCATGGCGTCGCAGCCATCCCGGTTTCGGCCTTCTATGCCGTAACGCCTGTCACCTCGGTGGTGCGGTTCTGCTTCGCAAAGAAGGATGCCACGCTGAACAGCGCGCTCGACCGCCTCGCCAAGGTCTTCCCGCGTGCGGCAGCCTGACCCGCAGGCGATCAGTCCGCGAGCACCAGCTGCCGGTTCTTCGCTTCGTTGCAGAGATCAGTGACCGTGATCTTGTCGAGTTCGGCGAAATAGAGCGCTTCGGCGCGTTTGACCGTCGGCAATATGACCGATTTGATCAGCGCCGAAGTGCTCCGAGCGTCATCCTCCGCATTGCCGGCAGCGGCCCTGACGATCTCGCCGCAGGTGATGTGCTCCCGGCTGATGTTGTAGCCCCCACGCGGCCCGCGCAGTCCCTTGAGGATGCCAGCCCTCACCAGTTCCTGCAGCATGGGCTCGAGGTGGCGGGGTGGCAGGTCGTGCCGCTCCGCCAGCGCCTTGGCTGCAACGGGGGAGTTCTCGCCATAGACGGCGATGTCAACGACGGCGGCGATCGCAAGGCGACCGCGGCGTGACAATATCGGCATGTGTACCTCAACGTCCGGAGGGGGGACGACGTTTGGGACAAGATTAATCCACGGATCGTGATCGGCTTAGTACAATTCGGAAACCCCAAAAAGGCATAGCGGACACGATGGAACCTTATCGTGGTTCGAGCGTTGTTTGTGCTTTGTCCGATGCTGATATCAGCGCCCGGTGGAACCGAAACCTCCAGCACCACGGCCGGTTTCGCCAATGAGGTCAACGAGATCAAGGCGCGCGCTGGTCACCGGGGCGATCACCAGTTGGGCAATCCTCTCGCCCCTGGCGAGGGTGACGGCCTCCTCGCCAAGATTGATGAGAATCACCTTCACCTCGCCGCGATAGTCAGCATCGATCGTGCCGGGCGCATTGGCGACGGTCAGGCCATGCTTCAGCGCGAGCCCCGAGCGCGGGCGGACCTGGCCCTCGAACCCCATGGGAATGGCCATGACCAGGCCAGTTGGAACCGCGGCGCGGGCGCGCGGCGCCAGCACGAGCGGCTCGCCTTCGGGAAGCGCCGCAACGAGGTCCATGCCCGCGCTACCGGCCGTCTGGGCCCTTGGCAGAGGCAGCCCCGCACCGTGCGGCAATTGCTGGACGGGAATGGCGAGCGGCTGGTCGGTCATGCTTTGGCGATCATTTCTGCGAGGCGGGTGACAAGGGCGCGGGCAACACCGTCCTTGGACTGGCGGTCCCAGGTCTCGACGCTGTCGGGGGTGACAAGATGAACCGTGTTGGCATCGCCGCCGAATGTGCCGGTGCCGGGCGCGACATCATTGGCGACGATCAGGTCGCAACCCTTGCGGGCAAGCTTGGCACGGGCGTTGTCGACGACGGCCTCGGTCTCGGCGGCAAATCCAACCACCAGTTGGGGGCGCTTCGAGCCATGTTTGGCAATCGTCGCGAGAATGTCGGGGTTCTCGACGAAGGCGAGCGACGGCGGCCCACCGGCCCCCTTCTTCAGCTTGTTGTCGGCGACCGACGCGACGCGCCAGTCGGCGACCGCGGCCGCGAACACGGCAATATCGGCCGGCAGAGCCGCCTCGACCGCCGCCAGCATGTCGCGGGCACTCTCGACATGCACGACCGTCACGCCCACCGGATCGGCGAGCGATACCGGGCCAGTCACCAGCGTCACCTCGGCGCCGGCCTCCGCTGCCGCCTTGGCGATGGCGTGGCCCTGCTTGCCTGAGGAATGGTTGGAGATGTAGCGGACGGGATCGATCGGCTCACGGGTCGGGCCGGATGTCACGAGGACGCGCTTGCCCTTCAGCGGATGACCGACGGCTGGGTCCTTCATCAAGCCTTCGATCGCGGCGATGATCTCCATCGGTTCGGCCATCCGACCCGGGCCGAACTCGCCGCAGGCCATGGAGCCGTCATTGGGGCCGACCACGGCCACGCCGTCCGCCTTCAGGGTGGTGAGATTGCGCTGGGTTGCCGGATGGCTCCACATCCGCACGTTCATGGCGGGGGCGATCAGCACGCGCTTGTCGGTCGCCAGCAGCGTGGTCGACGCCAGGTCATTGGCATGGCCATTCGCCATCTTGGCCATCAGGTCGGCGGTCGCTGGGGCCACCACCATGAGGTCGGCGTCGCGCGACAGCTCTATATGGCCCATCTCGGCCTCGTCGGTCAGCGAGAACAGCTCCATGAACACCTTGTCGCCGGTCAGCGATCCGACCGACAGCGGTGTGACGAATTCAGTCCCCGCCTTGGTCAGGATGGCACGCACCTTCGCGCCGCGATCCTGCAGCCGCCGGATCAGCTCCAGCGACTTGTAGGCCGCGATACCGCCGCCGATGACCAGAAGAATGCGTTTGCCCTGCAGCATGATGCGCCTTGAGCCCTGGGATGGGGTCGGGACCCTAGCGGTTTGTGCGGTGCGGGGCAAAGGGGGGCGGCGCGACGGCTGCCCCCGCCATGTGGCTCATGGGGAGAGGCGGATGCCTTCTGTCTCGGCCTGACGGATCAGACGGGTGGCATCGGCCGGCAGCATGGTGCGCTGTGCGACCAGAGCCTCGGTTGCCGACCGGACGGCGGCGACATAGGCCTCGCGGTTCGGATAGCGCTCCTCGATCGAAGGTCTCGGATCTCCCGCGGCCTCGCGTTCGGCCCGGGTGCGGGCGAACGGAATGAAGGCGCCCTGGAACAGGCAGAAACCGTCCTCGAACCGGTCCTTCCGGCCGACATTCCAGGCCATGTAGCTGCCGATCGGCGCCCGCTGGTACACCGACCGCACACCGCCTATGTCGGCGCCATCGCTGTCGGCCTGCGGCACGAGAATGCCGTAGCTCTGCACGCCTGGGCGGGGCGGCTCGATGCTGATCACGCCGCTGGATTCGCCTGCCCGGTATCCAGGTCCGAAATCGAAGACCTGCAGCGGATTGTGGTTGGCCAGATAGCGCAGCGCCGGCCTTTGCACATTGCCATAGGCATTGGCGGGGATGGCCGGAATGCGGACCTGGTTGGGCGCGACCAAGGTCCCGTCGGCAATCCGCGGCACGACGCTGGCGGGTGGCGCGCGACCGTCCTTCACCCAGGCGACCAGTTCGGTCATCAGGGCCCGCATTGCCCAGGTATGTGGATTGGGGTTCGATTGCTGGACGCAGGAGCCGAAGGGCGCCGCCGTCGGCAGCGGCGGATTGGCCGGGCTATGCTGGGTCGATGCCAGGATGAAGGTCCGCACATTGGCGGGATCGGCGACATCGCGCCGGCCCAGCGGATCGGTCAGGCCAAGCGACTGCCGGCCCTCCCAGATCTCCAGTGACGTCGCGACATGGAAGATCTTCGGGCAGGTGCCATTGGCGGCGCAGCGGTCGAGAATGCCTTGTGTGCGGCCGGTGATCGGATCGCGCATGGCCGCATAGTGGAAGGGAAAATCATAGGCCTGGTAGAGGTGGTCGATCTGGTCGCCCCAGGCACGGCCGGGATGGCCGAAGCGCACGTTGATCGGCATCAGGCCACCGCCGATATGCGGCATGGCGCCGTCATAGGCAACGCGGCCGCGCTCGTCCCGGTTGAAGCCGAGATGCAGATAGGAGCGGATGAACCGGCCACTCTGCGACGTGCCAATGGTGATCGCCCGCTGTCCGGGCCGGAACACCGGATTGGCATTGCCGGCCTCGTCGCGCCGCTCGAACTTGAAGAACGAGCCCACATCGCGCAGTGCGGCAAAGCCGAGGCCGAGGACGATCGGATCCTTGGCGCGATAGATCAGTTCGTAAAGCCGTCCCGGCTGGAAGCCCGCGGGCAGGCAGATCTGCGTGTCGCTGGCCGTTGCCGGCTGGCCATCCGGGCAGGCGCCGAAGCTCCAATCGGAAGGCGCGATTGGCACACGCGGCGCATTCTCCTTGGCCCGCACGGTCAGCGTTGGCAGGAAACCGTCAGCCAGCGGCGTCGTGTTGCTGGTTGAAACCGTCGCATAGGCCGTGTGGGTAAGCGCTGTGAAGAAGCCCGCCGACAGAGGCAGGGTCCGGGTCGGTGCATTGACGACCATTTCCGAGCGCAGAATGCCGGTGACGGACGACCCGTCAGGATTGCGCGCAACCGGTGCCTGCATCCGGACGCGGTTGTTGCCGGCGACCAGATCGGCTTGCCAGCCGAACCAGATGATCGTGTAGCCCTGCTCCATCAGGAAGCCGTCACCGGCCGTCTTCACCGCGTTCATGTCGGCGGCATTGGCGGGAATGTCGGCATTCAGATTGCGCAGCACCAACTTGTTGCCGCGGTTGACCACCTCGACCAGCAGGATGCCGTTACCCTTCGCCGCATCGCGCGGGCGCAGGATTTCGATATCGGTGACATATTCGACCAGGCCTGCGGCATTGCGCGGTGCAAGCGCGATGTCCTGAATCGTCCGGTTGCTGGCGGAGCGGGGATCGACCGCGCCATAGGCCTTGCCGATCAGGCGCTCATAGCTGCCGACCTGTCCAAAGCTCCTGCCTTCGAAAGCCGGCTCTGTCCGTGTGATGTCAATTTTGACGATTCGGGCGCTGGCGGGTTGCGATGTCAGCCAGACGAGGGCCACGACAAGCGCTGTCGCGGCGCTGAAACAGCGACCGATCATGATGTACCTCCCTGAGCCCCGCCGGATTCAATGTCCGGTCGGGATGTTGCGGGAGAGGCTAGCAGCGCGAACAGCTCCACGCCAAGCCGCTATGGCGCGTGGCTGTCTTCGCAAAAGACTGATGGTCAAGCTGGATCAGCTCGCTCAGGTCGATGATTGCTCGGTCTCACCGGCGGCATCGGAAGCATCCCGGCGCGTGACGATGAAGATGTCCCAGGCGACAATGGCCATGGCAGCGATGACAGGTCCGACAACGAAGCCATTGAGGCCGAACATCTCGAGGCCGCCAAGCGTCGACAGCAGAACGACATAGTCCGGCATCCGCGTGTCTTTGCCGACCAGAATGGGCCGCAGGGCATTATCGACCAGGCCGATGACCAGGACACCGAAGGCGATCAGCACCGCTCCCTGCCAGACCGCTCCGGTGGCGAGAAGATAGATCGCGACGGGAAGCCAGACGATCCCCGCTCCCACCGATGGCAACAGCGAGAGGAACGCCATCGCGACAGCCCATAGCAGCGGCGCATTGATGCTGAGAGCCCAGAAGATCAGTCCGCCAAGCGCTCCCTGGATCAATGCCACCAGGATGCTGCCCTTGATGGTCGCTTGGACGACAACGGTGAACTGCTCCAGAAGGGCGCGCTTGCGGTCCTTGTCGATTGGAAAGGCCGCCTCGAACCGGCCAGCGATAGTCCCTCCGTCACGCAGCAGGAAGAACAGGAGGTAGAGCATGACGCCGAGATTGACGATGAAGCCGAATGTTCCCTGGCCGATGCTCAGCGCGTGGCTGGCAACAGTGCCGCTGCTCGACGCGAGCCCCTGCACCAGCTTCCGCTGGATGGCGCCGAGGCTGGTCAGGCCGTTATCGTCGAGCAGATTGGAGGCCCAGGCCGGTAGAGCGGTGACGACCCGTCGCAGCGCACGGACGAGATCCAGTTCTCCCGATTGGAACTTGGCATAGGCCGATGCCGCTTCCGGAACGAGTGCGGCACCGATCAGGATGAATGGCACGATCACCAGAGCGATGATGAGCAAGAGGGTGGCAAGTGCTGCAAGGCTGGTGCGCCCCCCGAATGACTGGTTCAGCCGGGCCTGCACGGGAGCGAAGACGATGGCTGCCACCACGGCCCAGAGGATGGCGCCGTAATAGGGCCAGAGAATCCAGGCCAGCAGGGCGGACAGCGCCACCACCAGGATCAGGAAGGCCGCATCTTCAAGACTTCGCATCATGGCGCCCGGTTTGGCCGTTGGAAGCGGCAGGAGTGTGTCAGTCGATAAGCCGGCAAACAGGTCGTTCTCTGGCTATCGGAACGGCGGCTCGTCGAAGCTTCTAAGCTTGCGGGAGTGGATCGCGCCACCGGCGCCCTTCAGCCGCTCGATGGCATTGAGCCCGACCAGCAGATGCTGCGCCACCGCTGTCGCGTAGAAGGCGTTTGCCGCGCCTGGCAGCTTGATCTCACCATGCAGCGGCTTGTCGGACACGCACAGCAATGTCCCGTAGGGCACGCGCAGGCGATAGCCCTGGGCCGCGATGGTGCCGCTCTCCATGTCGACAGCGATGGCCCGGGATAGATTGATCAGCTTCGCTTCCTGAGTGAACCGCAGCTCCCAGTTCCGGTCGTCATTGGTCACCACCGTCCCGGTGCGCAGCCGGTGCTTCAAGGCATCGCCGTGCGCGCCGGTCACCTCGGCGCAAGCCTCCTGCAGCGCGGTCTGGATTTCGGCGAGCGCCGGAATCGGAATCTGGGGCGGCAGCAGGTCGTCGAGGATGCGGTCGCGCCTGAGATAGGCATGTGCCAGCACGTAATCGCCGATTTCCTGCGCCTGCCGGAGGCCACCGCAATGGCCAACCATCAGCCAGCAATCGGGTCGGAGCACCGCGAGGTGGTCGGTGATGTTCTTCGCATTGGAGGGGCCGACGCCGATATTGACCAGGGTCACGCCGGCCGCATCCGCGCGCTCCAGGTGGTAGGCGGGCATCTGGAAGCGGTGCCAGCTGGAAGCGGCGATCAGGCCGGCAGCATCGTCCAGCGTATCGGCATCGATGACGAGCCCGCCCGGCGCGACGAGGCGGGTGGCGCGTCCTGCCGCGATCTCCGCCACGCCCCAGGCGACGAACTGGTCGACATAGCGATGGTAATTGGTCAACAGGATCCAAGGCTGCACCGCACGCCAGTCCGTGCCGGTATAATGGATGATGCGGCGGAGCGAATAGTCGACGCGGACGGCATCGAACAACGCCAGCGGCTTGGCCTCGCCTGGCGATAGCGCATAGGTGCCGTCCGGCACCTCGTCGCCGACCACGGCCAGCAGCGGCACTGGAAAATGGCGCGCGAGATCGCCCGGGCTTGCACCGCCTTTGGAAAGCTCATTGCCGCCGTCGAGGACGTAAGGATAGGGAATTTCCTGAGTGCTCGGACCGACCGCGATGGTCGCGCCATATTCGGCGACCAACGGTCTCAATTGGTCCAGGAGATAGCGCCGGAATTCGGTCGGGTGGGTCACCGTCGTCGCATAGCGGCCGGGGGTCGAGAACTTGGCGTAGGCGCGGCGGTTGCGCGGAGCGGCCCGGTCTGGCGCATAGGTGACGGCAAGCTCGGGATAGACGAAGCGGGCGCGCTCGGCGGCGTCCGGCGGCGCGCCACCGGCGAGGAACCGGTCCAGCGCCGCCCGTAACGCTCCGGTTGCTTCGGCATAGAGCTGGGCGAGACGGTCGACGGCGGATTCAGGCGAAAGGTTCTCGGTCATGACCGACCATAGTCTGCCGGCATGATCCGAAAAAGGCGGCTCATCGCAGGAGGTGAAGGGCCAACAGGCCCGCGATCACCCACAACGCCACCGTGCCCCAGCGGTTCCGGCGCGCTTCCGCCTCGCCGATACCTTTCAGCGATTGCGGCGCGAGCACGAAGCCCTCGCGGGTGAGCTCATCGATCCGCTCGGAGAGCAGCGCCGCCCGCTTCAGCAAAGCTGGTGCTTCCGCCACCAAGCGGCCGAGCGTTGCCGCGCCGGTTCCGGCATCCTGGATCAGCCCAACCGGCCCCAGATTGCGGGTGATCCATTCGCGCACCACCGGCTCGGCGGTCGACCACATGTTGAGGCGCGTATCGAGCGAGCGGGCGACGCCTTCCACCACCACCATGGTCTTCTGCAGCAGGATCAGTTCGGTCCGCGTCTGCATCTCGAAAATACCGGTCACCTCGAACAGCAGCGACAGCAGCTTGGCCATCGAGATCTGGTCGGCGGTCCGGGAATGGATCGGCTCGCCGATGGCACGGATGGCCTGGGCGAATTCATCGATCGAGTGATGGCCGGGCACATAGCCGGCTTCGAAATGGACCTCCGCCACCCGGCGATAGTCCTTGGTGATGAAGCCGAGCAGGATTTCGGCGAGGAACCGCCGTTCCTTCGGCCCGATGCGCCCCATGATGCCGAAATCGACCGCCACCAGATTGCCGGCGCGATCGGCGAACAGGTTCCCCTGGTGCATGTCGGCATGGAAGAAGCCGTCGCGCAGCGCATGGCGCAGGAAGCTCTGGATGACGGTACGTCCGAGCGCTTCGGGATCGATCCCCTCGGCCGCCAGCGCTGCCGGATCGTTTAGGCGAAGCCCGTCGATCCACTCCGTCGTCAGCACATTCTTGCCGGTCCGGATCCAGTCGACCGAAGGCACCCGGAACCCCGGATCGTCCTTCGTGCGCTCGGCCATCTCCGAGGCGGCGGCGGCCTCGAGCCTCAGATCGAGTTCGATCGCCATGGAGCGGGCCAGCGTATCGACGATGCCAACCGGCATGAGCCTGCGGCTCTCCGGAGCCAGCTTCTCGGCGAGATGGGCGGCAAAGTAATAGTCGGAGAGATCGGCGCGGAAACGGTCTGCAATGCCGGGACGCAGCACCTTCACGGCGACATCGCGTTCGGTATCGCCGTCGCGCACGCGCGCCTTGTGGACCTGCGCGATGGAGGCCGCGGCAATCGGTGGCCCGAAGGACAGGAACAACGTGCCGAGCGGCTCCCCCAGCGTGTCGGTGACGATTCGTTCCGCCTGCTCCTGCCCGAAGGGCGGCACCTTGTCCTGCAAGGCTTCGAGGTCGCGGGCAATCGTCGCGCCGACAACGTCGGGACGTGTGGAGAGGAACTGGCCGAGCTTCACATAGGTCGGCCCAAGCCGCGTCAGCGCCGAGGTCAGCTTGTCGGACCGCGTGCCGGAACTCCGCCGCTCGATCAGCCGGGCGATCGACAGCGCGACCCTTGCCGGGCGCGGCAGGGCTTCCGGATCGACAAGACCGAAGACGCCCTCGCGGGCAAACACGAAGCCGGCGCGTCCGAGGCGTGCGAGATGGAGGAGGCTGCCGAACACGCTCAGATCTTCCAGCCGCCATGCAGGCACACGACGCCGCCGGTCATCGGCGTCACGTCCACGCGCGAGAAGCCAGCCTTGGCGATCATGCCGGCAAAGACCTGCGGACGCGGGAACTTGCGGATCGATTCGACGAGATACTGGTAGGGCTGGGCATCGCCGGTGACGAGCTTGCCCATCGGCGGGATGATGTTGAACGAATAGAGGTCATAGGCGCGGTCGAGCCCGGGGATCACTTCGGGCGAGAATTCCAGAACCAGAAGCCGCCCGCCGGGGCGCAGCACGCGATGGGCTTCGTCGAGCGCCTTCTGGATCCGCGGCACGTTGCGGATGCCAAACGCAATCGTGTAGCCGTCGAAGGTCGAGCTCGGGAACGGCAGTTCCTCGGCATTGCCCTGGACGAACTCGACCCTGGCGTCGAGGTCGCGCTCGGCGGCCCGCTGGCGGCCGACCTTCAGCATCTCGCCATTGATGTCACAGACGTTCGCCCTGGCGCCCGACCCTTCGCTCACCACCTTGAAGGCGACATCGCCCGTGCCCCCGGCGACATCGAGATGGTTGAAGGCCCGTGTCTTCGAGATGCCGAGCCGGTTGACCATCACATCCTTCCAGACGCGGTGGAGGCCGACCGACATGAAGTCGTTCATCAGGTCGTAGCGGCCGGCCACCTTGTGGAAGACATCGTCGACAAGGCCCTGCTTTGCGTCGAGGTCGACGCGGCGGAAGCCGAAATCGGTGTCGGTGCTGGTGGCGGTCATGCGCGGTCCTCGAAATTGCGGCGGGACCATAGCGGAAGCGTCCTGCCGACGCTATGACGCCCGTTATCCCGGATGGAGCAGGCTGCCGCCTGAACGCCGATGCCTGAACTGCCCGAAGTCGAAACCGTCCGGCGTGGCCTCAGCCCTCATCTGGAAGGCGCGACCATCGTGCGTGCCGAGGTGCGCCGGCCGGACCTGCGCTTCCCCTTTCCGGAGCGCTTCGCGGACCGCCTGGCCGGGCGTCGCATCGACAGCGTCGGGCGCCGCGCCAAATATCTCCAGCTCGATCTCGACAATGGCGAAGTGCTGGTCATGCATCTCGGCATGTCCGGTTCGTTCCGCATCGAGGCGGGGATCGTTGGCGAGTTCCACCACGAGCGCTCGCGGCTCGCGGCGCACGACCACGTCGTCTTCCACATGTCGAACGGCGCGACGATCACATACAACGATCCGCGCCGCTTCGGCTTCATGCTGCTGATCGGGCGCGCCGGGCTAGCCGATCACCCGCTCTTCGCCCATCTCGGCATCGAGCCGACCGGCAACGACCTGTCCGCCGATTATCTCGCCAGCGCGTTTCGCGGCAAGAAGGCGCCGCTCAAGGCGGCCCTCCTAGACCAGTCGATCATTGCCGGCCTCGGCAACATCTATGTCTGCGAGGCTCTCTTCCGTTCGGGTCTCGGGCCGGAGCGGAAGGCGGAGACACTGGTCACCAAGGGCGGCCAGCCGAGCGTGCGTCTCGAGCGGCTTGTGCCGGTGATCCGCGCCGTCATTGCCGAGGCCATCGAGGCCGGAGGCTCCAGCCTGCGCGATCATGCCCAGCCCTCCGGCGAACTCGGCTATTTCCAGCACCGTTTCCAGGTCTATGACCGGGAGGGCGAGCCTTGCGTCACGCCGGGATGCGGTGCGCAGATTCGCCGACTGGTACAATCGAACAGATCAACGTTCTACTGCCCGTCCTGCCAACGATAGGATCGATCCATGCTGAAGATTTGGGGCCGGACGAATTCGTCCAACGTCCAGAAGGTGATGTGGTGCGTCGGCGAACTGGGGCTCGCCCATGAACGCCATGATGCCGGCCGTGAATTCGGCGTGGTCAACGAACCCGATTACCGGGCCAAGAACCCCAACGGCCGGGTGCCGACCATCGAGGACAATGGCCTCGTTCTGTGGGAATCGAACGCAATCTGCCGTTATCTCGCCCGCCGTCACGGCCGGCTCATGCCGGCGGCACTGGCAGACCAGGCGCGCGTCGACATGTGGATGGACTGGCAGCAGACCGAGGCCATGGCGGCGTTGACGCCGGTCTTCTGGGGGCTTGTGCGCACCGCGCCGGAAAAGCGCGATCATGCCGCCATCGAGGATGGAAAGGTGAAGTCGATTGCGGCCATGACCATCATGGACGCCGAACTCGGCCGCCATTCCCATGTCGTCGGCAACACGTTCACGGTGGCCGACATTCCAATGGGGATCGTTGCCTTCCGCTACTTCGCGTTGATCAAGGAAGGCCCGAAGCTCGCCAATCTCGAGCGCTGGCACAAGCTCATGCTAGATCGCCCAGCCTTCGCTGCCCATGTGGCGGATGTGCCGCTGACCTGATGCTGACTGCCGTCACCGGCCGACATGGCCCCAGCGGGACATGTCGGCAACGGCGTCGGCGATTGATATCCGGATATCGCGGAACGACAGGCCGAGGTCGCGCTGGATCTTGGATGTGTCGTAGCGCGGCACGCGGCCCACATGGCTGCGCAGATAGGAGCCTACGCCGCCGGGCTGGGTGTAGGACATCAGCTTGACCGCTACGCTGCCGACTGCGTTGTCGAGGCCGAGAGAGGGGAGCCTTGCACCCGTCACGTTCAGGCCGCGGAGCAGGCTGACCACCTCCCGCATGGTGATCGTGTTGCCGGCGCAGAGGTATCGGCCGGCCGCCTGATGGGTTTCCAGCGCCAGGACATGCGCGAGCGCGACGTCGCGGACATCCACGAAACCCCAGGTCAAGGCGAGGATGCCGGGGTAAGTGCCTTTCACGAGATCGGCCAGGATGGCGTTCGATGTGTTGAGCTGTGCCGTCAGGCTCGGTCCGATCACGATGAAGGGGTTGATCGCGACGAGATCGAAGGCCGGCTTCTGGGTCTCCATAAACGACCAGGCGGCGCGCTCGGCCTCTGCCTTCGAGAAATAGTAGGGATTGCGGACAAGCGAGGAACGCGTGTTCCAGTCGGCCTCGGTCAGCACAACCGACTGGTCCGGCTCATCGGTCACGGCCGCCATCGACGAGGTCACCACGACGCGCTGGACCGATGCCGTGCGGGCGCAGGATTGCAGCACATTGACCGTTCCCTTGACCGCTGGGTCGACCAGATCGGCCTGCGCATCCGCGACACTCATCACATAGGGGCTCGCCATATGGAGAACGGCATCGCAGCCGGCGATGGCCGCATCGAACGAGCCTGGCTCCAGCAACTGGGCCTCGACCAGTTCGAGGCGCTCTGCTGCGCCGGGCAGCGCAGTCAGGAAAGCATGCGCGTCTGGCCGCGCCAGCGAACGCACGGTGCCGCGAACATGATAGCCGCGGTCGAGCAGGAGGGCGATCGTGTGCGAGGCGATGAAGCCAGTGGCTCCGGTGACGCAGATGGTTTGCATGAGGGGCTCCAGAGGGTCACATTCACATACCGATTGGTATTTGAATACGAAATGGTATTCAAAAGGGCAAGGAATTCCTTCATGCCCCGTCTCTCCCGTGCCGATCAGAAAGCCGAGACAAGCCGCCGTCTCATCGAGGCAGCTCATCGGCTCTATCTCGCTCATGGTCTTGACGGGGTGTCGGTGGACGCAGTCGCTGAGGCCGCAGGGTTCTCCAAGGGCGCCGTCTATGCCAATTTCAGCGGCAAGGAAGCGCTGCTGCTCAGCGTCTGGCAGTCGCATTACGCCGCCAAGCGTGACAGGCTGGCCGAGGCCCTGGCGTCGGGCGATGATCTTGCTGGCGTGATCGCCGCGATCCGGGCCGTGATGGTTACCTTCTTCTCCGACGGGCCCTGGGCACTGCTCCAGGCGGAAGTGCGGCGCCGTGCAGCCGACTTGCCGCTTCTTTCGCGGGAATTGGCCGCGATGGAGCGGGCCGAGATGGCCGAGATGCAGGGCCTGGTTGGGCAATTTGTCTCGCTTGCCGGACTGACGCCCCGGATCGCAATCGCGGACATGACCGAGACGCTCGCGGCGCTGTTCGATGGATTGGTCATCCGCGCGGCGGCCGATTCCGTTTCTCCGGAGCAGCTTGCCGACCGCTTCGTCGGGGTGCTTGTCGCCTTGGCGGGCATCGGTTCACGAGATGTGGCGCCGCCGCGTTGACTTTTCTCAGGCCTCCTGCCTATAACCCGGCCCGACTTGGGAGCGGCCTGCGCCCGAGTGTGTGGTGCGTGCAAACGCATCGCCGCTAGCAGGCTGCTTCAGACCCCCATCCGATCTTACGATCCAGATCCGCGCGGAGACGTCCCGTGAAACGCACCTACCAACCCTCCAAGCTTGTGCGCAAGCGCCGCCATGGCTTCCGTGCCCGCATGGCCACCAAGGGCGGCCAGCGGATTCTGTCCGCCCGCCGCGCGCGTGGCCGCAAGCGCCTGTCGGCGTGATCGGCTTCAGCCGTCAGGCTGGCCCGTCGTTCTGAGGGGAGGGCGCCGATGACTTGCCAGTCACCGCCCCTCCGTCTCGTGCGCCGCGCCGATTTCATCGCCTGTTCCAGGGGCCGCCGCGTGAACTCGGCGGCCTTCGTGTTGCAGGAACGCCGGCGCGACGATAGCGGCGCGCCCCGTTTCGGCTTCACAGTGACCAAGAAGACCGGCGGCGCCGTCGAGCGCAACCGCATGCGGCGCCGGCTGAGGGAAGCCGTGCGTCTCGGTGCCGCAGATGCGGCCCGTCCTGGCTCCGATTATGTGCTTGTCCTCAACCGGGCAGCGCTCGATCGGCCCTTCGAGACCCTGATCGTCGACTTGACGGACGCAATTCGCCGCGCCGCCAAAGCCCAGGAGCGCTCGGTCGCGCGCTCCTCGTCCTGACCTTTCTCCCGACCGCACCCGGACGGACCGATGGCTGACAACCGCAACTACATTCTCGCGATCGTGCTCTCGATCCTCGTTCTGGTCGGCTGGCAATATTTTGTCGGCATGCCGCAGGTCGAGCGGCAGCGCGAGGCGCAGCGCCAGCAGCAGGCGCAACAGCCGGTCGCCCAGTCGCAGACGCCGCCCGCACCCGGTGCGGCGCCCGCTCAGCCCGGCCAGCCGGCAGCGCCGAGTGCGCCAGGCGTCGTTGCTCCGACACCGGCCAGTGCCCAGACCCGCGAGGCTGTGCTCGCCTCCACGCCGCGTATTGCGGTTGCGACGCCGCGCCTGAAGGGCTCGATCAATCTGGTTGGCGGTCGCGTCGACGACCTCGTGCTCGCGACCTATCGCGACACGGTCCAGCCCAACAGCCAGAACGTCGTGCTGTTCGCGCCGGAAGGTTCGCCGATCGACACCGCCAATCACCGCCAGCCCTTCTACGCCGAGTTTGGCTTCGTGGCCGGCGCCGGCCAGACGGTCGCTCTGCCCAATTCGCGGACGCAGTGGACCCAGTCGGGCACCGGTTCGCTGACGCCCTCGACCCCTGTGACCATCTCCTGGGACAACGGCCAGGGCCTGACCTTCCGCCGTACCTTCGAGATCGACGCGAGCTACATGATCACCGTCAAGGATGCGGTGACTAATGGGGCCGCGGCTGCGGCGGTGATCCATCCCTTCGGCCTGATTTCACGCCATGGCCTGCCGCAGACGGCCGGCTATTACATCCTCCACGAGGGCCTGATCGGCGTCTTCGGCGACAAGGGCCTGCAGGAAGTCGGCTATTCGGCAATCGAGAAGGACCGCACCCAAGCCTTCAAGTCGCTCGGCGGCTGGCTCGGCATCACCGACAAGTACTGGGCTGCGGCGCTCATTCCCGATCAGACGACCGAGACGGATTCGAGCTTCAAGTTCTTCCAGAACGGCACGACCAAGAGCTTCCAGACCGACTACCTCAAGCCTGCTCTGGCGATTGCGCCCGGCGCGACGATCGAGACCATCTCGCGCCTGTTCGCCGGCGCCAAGGAAGTGGCCGTTGTCGACGGCTATGCCAACACGCTGAAGGTCGACCGGTTCGACCGGCTGATCGACTGGGGCTGGTTCTATTTCATCACCAAGCCGCTGTTCATCGTGATGGACTGGATCTTCCTGAAGACCGGCAATTTCGGCATCGCCATCCTGCTCGTCACCCTGCTGGTGAAGGGCCTGTTCTTCCCGCTCGCCAACAAGAGCTACGCCTCCATCACGATGATGAAAAAGGTGCAGCCGGAAATGACGGCGATTCGCGACCGCTTCGCCGACGACAAGATGAAGCAGCAGCAGGAACTGATGGCGCTCTACAAGCGCGAGAAGATTAACCCGCTCGCAGGCTGTTGGCCGATCGTCATCCAGATTCCGGTGTTCTTCGCGCTCTACAAGGTGCTGTTCATCACCATCGAAATGCGGCACGCGCCGTTCTTCGGCTGGATTCACGATCTCTCGGCACCGGATCCGACCTCGCTGTTCAATCTCTTCGGCCTTCTGCCCTTCACCGTGCCCGCCTTCCTGCTGATCGGCGTCTGGCCGCTCATCATGGGCGTCACGATGTGGGTCCAGATGCAGATGAACCCGGCGCCGACCGATCCGATCCAGCAGGCATTCTTCAAGTGGATGCCGATCATGTTCACTTTCATGCTGGCATCGTTCCCGGCCGGTCTCGTCATCTACTGGGCCTGGAACAACACGCTGTCGGTGCTGCAGCAGGCGCTGATCATGCGGCGCTACGGTGTGAAGCTGGAACTGTGGGACAATCTGCGATCGATGTTCGGCAAGGGTCCGGCCAAGCCGGCCAGCTGACGGAGCTGATTTGACCGACTTCTTGGAAACCGGCCGGCTGATGTTCGCCAGACCCTGGGGGTTCTGGCGCGGCACGCCGAATATGGCGCATCTCCCGCCGATCACAGGTGTGGAGATCGCCTTTGCCGGGCGGTCGAATGTCGGCAAGTCGAGCCTGATCAATGCGCTGGTGGGGCAGAACAGCCTTGCCCGCACGTCCAACACGCCCGGCCGCACCCAGGAACTCAACTTCTTCCACGTGCCGCCGGTGGATGGCGAGCCGACCGATCTCGTGATTGTCGACATGCCGGGCTACGGCTTTGCGGCGGCTCCCGAAGCCAAGGTCAGGGAATGGCAGAAGCTCATCCGCGACTATCTGCGCGGACGCCAGAGCCTTGCCCGCGTCTATGTGCTGGTTGATGCCCGCCACGGCATCAAGCCCGTCGACACCGAAGTGTTCGACGAACTCGGTCAGTCTGGAATTTCCTATCAGGTCGTGCTCACCAAGGCCGATCAGATCACCGATGCGGCGTTGACCAAGCTGATCGCCACGACGCTGGACCAGCTGAAGAAGCGCGCGGCAGCCTTTCCCGAGATCATCGCGACGTCCAGCCGCAAGGGCCAGGGCATGCCGGAACTGCGGTCGGCAATCGCGCGGGTGGTTGCCGAGCGCCCCTGATCATTGCTGACGCCAGAGCGGCGCGAGCTGAAACGCCCCGATCACCAGCATGATCAATCCGATGATCATGAGGGCTCGTCCATATCCGGTGCGGTTTCCGGCTGTCTGCTCGTAGGCCAGCAAGGTCCGCCCGTCGGTCGTCGCCTCGAAGACAATTTGCTGATCCAGATCGACCAGATAGCGAACCGCCTGATCACGGCGAACGGTGTCGAGGTCACCCACCCACAATGTCCTGGCCGGCGAGACAATGTGGACGCCCTTGCCGGGCACCTGAAGCGCGATACGCTGGGTGCGATAGGTTGTGTCACCGCGCCGGCTGTACTCCCGGATCAGTTCCGTTGTGACACTGGGAGGCCCGATCTGCTCCACGACGGTCAGCACGGTTTTGCCTGGTGGCAAGGTGCTCCAACCCCAGCCGAGCAGAACGATCCCGGCCGCGATAAGCCCGATACTCCATAGGAGGCTCCAGACACTCGGCTCGGTCCTGTCCATCGTCCTCCCGATGCGGGCATCGGCCCGCTAGTGCGCCTCGTCCCAGTTGACGGCCGCGCGCGCATCGACCGCAAGCGGCACCTTCAGGTTCAAGACGGGCTGCGTCGCCTCTTCCATCACCCGGCGGATAACCGGCAGAGTTCGGTCCACCTGATCGTCAGGCACTTCGAACACCAGTTCGTCATGCACCTGCAGCAGCATCAGCGCGTCGAGCTTCGAGCCGGCGAGCGCGGCTTCCATGCGGATCATGGCGCGGCGGATGATATCAGCCGCCGACCCCTGGATCGGAGCATTGATCGCCTGGCGCTCCACGAAGGCCCGTTCCGAAGGATTGCCGGACTTGATTGCG
This sequence comes from Phreatobacter aquaticus, assembly GCF_005160265.1. Classification (NCBI taxonomy): domain Bacteria; kingdom Pseudomonadati; phylum Pseudomonadota; class Alphaproteobacteria; order Hyphomicrobiales; family Phreatobacteraceae; genus Phreatobacter; species Phreatobacter aquaticus. Next base: position 1,739,005 of record NZ_CP039865.1, read on the forward strand.
GGGTAATGGCAGCGCCGCCCGAAGATCGTTTCGACATAGCCGTTCTCGCGGCAGAACGCCTTGGTCGCGTCCATATAGTCGCGGATGCCGGGGAACCGCTCGAAATAGCGCTTGATATAGGCGCCGGCCTCCTCCCGCGCGATGCCCAGCTGGTTGGCGAGGCCGAAGGCGGAAATGCCGTAGATGATGCCGAAATTGATCGCCTTGGCGCGTCGGCGTACGAGCGGATCCATGCCGGCGACGGGTACGCCGAACATTTCGGAGGCGGTCATCGCATGGATATCGATGCCGTCGGCGAACGCCTGCCTGAGCTGCGGGATATCGGCGATATGGGCGAGGATGCGCAGCTCGATCTGGCTGTAATCGGCGGACACCAGCTTCCGCCCCGGGGGGGCGATGAAGGCGGTCCGGATCTTCCGGCCTTCCTCGGTGCGCACCGGGATGTTCTGGATGTTGGGTTCGGACGAGGACAGGCGGCCTGTGGTGGTCGCCGCGAGCGAGAAGGACGTGTGGACCCGTCCGGTCTCCTTGTTCATGTAGTTCGGCAGCGCGTCGGTATAGGTCGACTTGAGCTTGGAGACGGTGCGCCAGTCGATGATCTTGCGTGGCAGGTCGTGGCCCTGCTCGGCGAGATCCTCCAGCACGCCGGCGGCCGTCGACCAGGCGCCGGTCTTGGTCTTGGTGCCGCCCGGCAGGCCCATCTTGCCGAACAGGATATCGCCGAGCTGCTTGGGTGAACCCGGATTGAGCGGTTCACCCGCCAGCTCCTGGATCTCTGCCTCCACGCGTGCCGCTACTTGAGCGAAGTCGCCGGACAGCCGCGACAGCACCTGCCGGTCGACCAGAATGCCATAGCGCTCCATGCGGGCGAGTACGCTGACCAGCGGACGTTCCAGCGTTTCATAGACTGTGGTCTTGCCCTCGGCCGGCAGCCGAGGCTTGAGCACGTTCCAGAGCCGTAGCGTGACATCGGCATCCTCGGCGGCATAGGCGGTTGCCTTGTCGAGGGGCACACGGTCGAAGGTGATGCGGCCCTTGCCGGTCCCGGTCACGCTGTCGAACGAGATCGGCTCGTGGCCGAGCAGCCGTTCCGACAGGGCATCCATGCCATGGCTGCCGCGCCCGGCGTCCAGGGCGTAGGAGAGCAGCATGGTGTCGTCATAAGGCGCGATGGTCATCCCATGCCGCGCGAGGATCAGCATGTCGTATTTGAGGTTCTGCCCGATCTTGAGGACCCCCGGGTCCTCGGCGAGCGCCTTCAGCCGGTCGAGCGCGGCACGAGCCGGCATCTGGTCCGGCACGAGCCCTGAATCGAACAGGCCGGCCTCGCCAGCCCGATGGGCAAGCGGCACGTAGCAGGCCTTGCCGGGGGCATAGCTCAGGGAAAAGCCGACAAGTTCCGCTGACATGGCATCGAGGGACGTGGTCTCCGTGTCGAGCGCGACGACCCCGGCCTCCCGAGCGGCTGCGATGAACTGGTCGAGCTCTGCCGGGCTGGTGATGCACTGGTAACCCGAGCGGTCGACCTTGGCGGTGAGACCCATATGGGCAGCAGCCGCTGCAATGGCCTGCGGCGTGGCGCCTCCGGCCTCGGGAGCCGTGGCGTCTGTCGCACCGGATGCCTGGCCGCCGCCGAACAGGTCGGAGCCGCTGCCTGGTGCAGCCTTGGCCGGTACGCCACGGGTTGATGCCAGCCGCGGGTCAGGTTCGATCTTGGCGGCATCGACGCCGTAGAGTTCCGCCACCTTCTTGGTGATGGTGGTGAATTCCATCGCCTTCAGGAACGCGACCAGCTGCGTTCCGTCCGGCTTTTCGAGCCCGGTATCGTCCAGCGGCACTTCCAGCGGTACGTCGCGCACCAGTTCGACCAACTTGCGCGAGATCCGGATCTTCTCAAGCACCTCCGGATTGGTCAGCGTCTCCCGGCGCTTGGGCTGCTTGATCTCGCCGGCACGGGCGAGCAGCGTGTCGAGATCGCCATATTCTGTCAGCAACTGGACGGCCGTCTTGCGGCCGATTCCCGGTGCGCCCGGCACGTTGTCGGAGGTGTCGCCTTCCAGCGACTGGATCTCGACGATCCGGTCCGGTCCCATCCCCTCCCAATATTCACTGACATCGCCGAGCTTTTCCTTCGGTACGTTCCAGCGCTCGAAGCTGTCGCCATGGACCAGCAGTCGCTCGGGCCGATAGCCAGGCTTGCCCTTGATGCCGCTTTCGGGATCGTAGAATGCGACGCAGGGCCGGACCAGCTGCATCAGGTCCTTGTCGGCCGAGATGATGAGCACATCGGCGCCGCGCTCGCAGGCCTGTTCCGCATAGGTCGCGATCAGGTCGTCGGCCTCGTAGGTGTCCTGCTCGATCGCGTGCAGGCCGAAGGCGCGGATGGCGTCGCGCATCAGCGGAAATTGCGGCACGAGATCTTCCGGCGGCGGCGGGCGCTGGGCCTTGTAGAGCGGATAGAGCGCCTTGCGGAACGAGTTCTCGCTCTTGTCGAGGATCATGGCGAGATGGGTCGGCTTCACGCCGAGCGCGCCGTCCTCGACGAATTGCAGCACCTTGGTCGCAAACAGGCGAACGGCGCCCGTCGGCAGGCCGTCAGAGCGCGCATTGTACTTCCGGTCCTGGTTCATCGACTGGAAATAGGCGCGGAACACGAAGGACGAAGCGTCGACGAGGAAGACGCGGTCGCCCTTCTGGACGGGACGGTGATGATCGGCGTGCATGGATCGGGGAACCTCGGTCGAGTCAGCGTCCATTATGGACGCACCGTCCCGCCCCGTCATGTCGTTTGAGCCTGGAACAGGGCTCCCTTCTCATCTGCGGGCGTGACCAAGCTGAAACAAATCGCCCATAGTCCTTGGGTCTCTGCTTCGCCTGATCGCTGGAACCCGCCGTGCAACAGCCGCTTTTTCCCACCCGCCCCTTGAAAGTGACGCTGCCGAAGCCGCCAAGCCGCATCGGCGCACTGCTCCTGTTCCTCGTCGGCGTTGCCTTCGTCACAGGTATCGGCTTTCTCATGGGCCCTGGCCTTGTCCGGGACGCTCAGATCCTCGGGAATGCTGAGCCGGCAACAGCTGCCCGCTTCGTGTCGGGCCGATGCAAGAGCAAGCTGATCATCCACTTCTGCGATGTCACGATCGAGCGCCGTGGTCCGACAGGACCGATCCGCGAGGAAAACAGTTTCGGCTTCTTCGACCTGCATCTCGGCTCCTATTCGATCGCGCTGATGCAGAAGAAGGGTGATCCGACCATGGTCACCAGCGACCTCGCGCTCGACCATTTCTGGAATCGCGTCATCACGGCCGCGCTGTTCGTGCTCCTGTTCGGTGCCGGCGCACTGGCGTCCCTTAGGCAGGCAACCCGCAAAGGGATCGGCGACGTCAACAAGCCGTTCCGCGAACTCTCCGGCAAGGTGCTGACCCTGCAGATTGTCGACGTGCTGGACCGCGCGCTTCCGGATGAGAAGTCCTGGCTGTGGACCTATGCGCCGGTTTCGGCGGGGCCTGCGATGGGCCAGCAATTGACGCTGTTCACGCCAGTGAACACCTGGCCCTTCATGCTGGATCGCGCGGGGCGCCGGGCGCTTGCGGCCTCAAGGCCCGATGGCGGTCCGGTTCTGATGCTCGATTCGGGGCTCACCTTCCTCAATCTGAAGGCTGATGAGCAGGCGCGCATCCTCGCCTGGCGCGACAGCCTGCTGGCAGAGGAAGATGCGCGGCAGCAGGGATATGCGCAGGGCACGTGACGCTCTGATTGCCTTGCCAGGCCGCGCCTGGTCCAGAATGGAGGGCTTGCCGCGCGGGGGACTTGCCCGGTTGCGATCACGTCGCGGTGATCGTGTAACGGACCGGATCGTTTCGAAGAAAGGAGAGCTGGCGGCGCCGTTTCAATGGCCGGTCGCTTGGTCCTTCCTGGAGCGCTTTCCCATGATCCACCGCAGAACCTTCATCGCCCTCACTGCCGTGACCTGCTCTGCAGCCTATGCGGCGGCCTGGGCTGCCGGCCCCATTGCCTTTACCCCCTCGGCATTCCAGGCGGCGAAGGCCAGCGGCCAGCCGATCCTGATCGAGGTCACGGCGCCGTGGTGCCCGACCTGCCGGGCACAGAAGCCCATTCTCTCCGAACTGACGGCCCAGCCGCGCTTTGCGGCCATGCGTGTCCTGACGGTCGATTTCGATAGCCAGAAGGACGTGCTCCGCTCGCTCAACGTGCAGATGCAGAGCACGCTGATCGTCTTCAAGGGCGACCGCGAGGTCGGCCGGTCGTCGGGTGACACGAACCGTGCATCCATCGAGGCACTGCTGGCCAAGACTCTCTGAGGCCGCAAAGCCATGATCGCAACCATCGGCCTGGCATTTCTCGCAGGTGTTCTGTCCATCCTCTCGCCTTGCGTCCTGCCTCTGCTTCCCGTCGTGCTGGGAGCGGCGGTCTCGGAGCATAGGCTGGGGCCGATTGCCCTGGCCGGTGGTCTCGCCTTGTCGTTCACCGTCATTGGATTGTTCGTGGCCGTCTTTGGGTTCGCGATCGGCCTCGATGCAGGTTTCTTCCGGTATGTTGCGGCGGTGCTGCTGATCGGCGTGGGTGTCACCCTGATGATCCCCGCCGCTCAGATCCGCTTTGCTACCGCTGCCGGCCCGCTGTCCAATTGGACGGAGCAGCGGTTCGGCGGACGCTCGACCAACGGCCTCTCCGGCCAGTTCGCCGTTGGCCTGCTCCTCGGAGCGGTCTGGAGCCCCTGTGTCGGGCCGACGCTTGGTGCGGCGTCCCTGCTTGCGGCGAGGGGGGAAGCGCTGGGCTCCGTGGCGCTGACGATGCTCGCCTTCGGCATCGGTGCCGGATTGCCCCTGGCGCTTCTGGGGCTCCTGTCGAGAGAGCGCCTGCTGCGCCTGCGCGACCGCATGCTCAGTGTCGGCAAGACCGCCAAGGTTGCGCTTGGCGGTGTGTTGGCTCTGGTCGGTGTCCTGATCATCAGCGGCCTCGACAAGCGCATCGAGACCTGGCTCACCAACATCGCGCCAGACGCACTCATATCGCTGACAACGCGCTTCTAGCGCTCGTTCCAATGCACCATCGGCAGTCCCGCGACCGGCGAACGGAAGAAGGGGATACGGGTGCCGCGCAGCGAGCCGATATAGACGGTCTTGAGGTCGGGCCCGCCAAAGGTGACGGAGGCAAACCAGGGCGCGATACGCCCGCCGCAGGCGAGCATCAGGTCGGCGGTCGCCTTGCCCTTCCAGAACGCGTCCATCAACTGCCGGCTGGACCAGGGGTCGTGGTCGTCGAGGATGATCCGGAGCTCTCCCTCTGGCGTGATCGCAAAGATGCGATCCATCATCACATGGGTGCCCCAGAGGTTGCCGTGAGCGTCGAAGGCGATGCCGTCGATCGGCGCTCCATGGTTCTCCGGTCCGAAGGTCTGCCGGTCGCTGAGCGTGCCATCCGGCGCCGCGCGGAAGCGGGTGATCTTTGGCCCCGAGGTCTCGACCGCGTAGAGCCATTCTTCCTTGGCGTCGAAGCGGATCTCGTTGGTGAAGGCGAGGCCCTCGGCCACAACCCGCAGCTTGCCCTGGTCATAGACCGCGATATAGCCGTCGCGGATATGCGGTGACACCGCCTCCATCCAGTTGACGATCCGTGTCGAGATGGTCAGCCAGAGCCGATCCTTGCTGTCACGCAGGACGAAATTGACCTTGCCGATCGGCTGGCCGTCCAGCGTGTCGGCGAGCACGGTGGTACGGCCGGTCGCGCGCTCCATGATCTCCAGCCGGTCGGTGCCGAAATTGGAGATGACGATGTCGCCGTAGCGGTCGAAGGCGAGGCCGTTCGGCAAGGTCCCCTTGGTGAAGCGGGTCGCGTCGTCGGCTGCGCTGGCAAAGGCGCCGGGATGGCTCTGGGTGATCAGCTGCTGCGAGCCGTCGGGCTTGATATGAACGACCCCGCCCCGCGCATCCGCCGCCCAGAGCGAGCCGTCGCGTTCGGCCAGGATGCATTCGGGCCGCTGCAGGCCCTCGCCGACATAGCCGATCTGGGTCCGGTCGACCGTGAAGCCATCGATGGGGTTTGCGGGCATGATTTCTCTTTAAGCGTTTCCTGGGGACGAGGAGGCGCTGTTGGCCGCGCCTCCCCCGGGCGTTTATCGTTGGCGTCAGTCCTCGAAGATCGCGACAGCGCGGCAGAATCCCGCCGAGGCCTTGTGGATCTTGAATGGGAAGCAGGAGATCGTGAAACCGGTCGCCGGCAGCTGATCGAGATTGGCGAGCTTCTCGATATGGCCATAGGCGCGCACCATGCCGGCGCGGTGGCCTTCCCAGATCAGGCTCGCATCATGGGTCTCGGCATATTTCTTCGCGGTCAGCGTGAAAGGCGCGTCCCAGCTCCAGGCATCGGTGCCCGTGATGCGCACGCCCCGCTCGGTCAGGTAGAGCGTCGCCTCACGGCCCATGCCGCAGCCGCGCCCGACATAGTCAGGCTGGCCGTAGCGGGCGCCGGCGGACGTATTCACCACCACGATATCAAGCGGCTGCAACGTTACTCCGGTGCGCTTCAGCTCCGCCTCCACATCGGCGGCGGTTGCGACGTAACCATCGGGGAAGTGGCGGAAGTCGAGTTTCACGCCCCGTTGCAGGCACCAGTCGAGCGGCATCTCGTCGATGGTCCAGGCCGGCTTGCCGCCATCGGTGGTCGAATGAAAATGGTAGGGCGCATCGAGGTGGGTGCCGTTGTGGGTGGACACCTGCAGAAGCTCGACAGCCCAGCCCTCGCCACCCGGCAGGTCGTCCTGGGTCAGGCCCGGGAAGAAGTTCAGGATCTGAGGCGCCGAGGTCTTGTGGTCGACATAGGTGATCGACGGGGTTGAACCCGGCGGGTCGGAAGCAATGCCGGCTTGCAGCGAAACGGACAGGTCGACGATCCGACGCGCCATGGAAGTCACTCCCTCAATGTTGTGATTGCCAGCGCAGCGTGCGGATCTCGACCGCTCGCAGCGCCAGATTGGAAACGAGCCCGATCAGCCCGAGCAGGGCAATGCCGGCGAACAGATCCGCCGACTGGAATGAGCGGGCCGCGAGCAGGATCGCCGTGCCAAGCCCCGATTGCGACGCCAGCATCTCGCAGATGATCGCGAGGATCAGCGCCACCGTCATGGACAGCCGCATGCCCGCGAGAATGTCCGGCATGGCATTGGGCAGCCCGATCTTCCAGGCGAAGGCATGCCCGGGCATCTGCAGGCAGCGCGCCACTTCCTTCAGCCGCGGTTCGACCTCGGCGAAGCCATGGATGGTGCCGAGCAGCGTCGGCCAGAGCGACCCGAAGGCGACGACCGACAGCGCCATGGCGGGCGACAGGCCAAACAGCGCGATCGCCACCGGGATGATCGCGGAAGCCGGCAGCGGCCGCAGGAATTCCAGCGTCGGCTGAAGATAGTCGCGGGCCGTCTTCGACAGACCGATGGCGGCCCCGAGCACAACACCGATCAGGCCCGCGAGCAGCCAGCCCTGCAGCATGCGTCCAACGGTGCCCATGGTCTGCGCGGCAAGGTCGCCGCGCTGGAAGCCGCGCACCAGCGCTGCCCAGGCATCGAAGGGATTGGGAACGAAGGCGCGCGACACCGTGCCGGTGACGGCGGCGAGCCACCAGAGGAACAGGATGGCGAAGACGACGCCGATCGAGCCCAACAGGACGAGGGGGTTCTGCCGCTTCATGGCCGAGCCTCCACGAGCACGCGCTGGTGCCGGAACAGCCGCGATTGCAAGGCATTGAGCCCGGCATTGACGCCCCAGCCGATCAGTCCGACCCAGAGAAGCGCCGCCAACATGAGTTCCGGCCGCAGTGTCTGCTGGGCGATCATCAGCATATAGCCGAGCCCTTGCGGATTGGCGGCGATCTCCACCGTCACCGCCACCACCAGCGCGATGCCTGCAGCGAGCCGGAGTGCCACGAAGATGCGGGGCATGGCGGCGGGCAGCACGATCTTCCACAGACGCTGGCGGGTCGAGAGCCCAAGCACCTTCGAGACCTCCAGCAGCCTGGGCTCGACCTGACCGGCGGCGGCTTGCGCCAGGATCAGGCTCGGCCAGAACGTGGCGAAGGCGACGATCGCCACCTCGAACCGGTAGCCGAATCCATAGATCAGCATGACCAACGGGATGAGAGCCGGCGAGGGGATCGGTCGGAACAGCTCGATCGTTGGCATGGAGAGCGCAATCGCGGTCCGCGACAGACCGATCATGAAGCCGAGAATGAGGCCGAGACCCACGCCTATCGCCATGCCGCAGAGCGCGGCAAACAGCGTCTGCCAGGTGGCGAGCGCCAGCGTCCCGTCGCCGAGTGCCTGAACCAGCGCGACCATGACTGCGGAGGGGGCGGCGAGGCTCTCGGAATCCGACCCCGGTCCGCGGAACCAGAGTTCTGCGGCCAGCACGAAGACTGTCGGGAGTGCGAGCGCCTTGGCGAGCCGCATCAGTGGCTCTCCTGCATCATGTCAAAAAGTTCGCGGCGCAGCCTGAGGAAATCCGGATGTTCCCGGGTCGTCAGCTGGTTGCGCGGATGGGCAAGCGGCACATCGACCAGGCGCGCGATGCGGCCGGGATTGGGCAGCAGCGCCACCACACGGTCGCCGAGATAGAGCGCTTCTTCCAGGTCGTGGGTGACGAAGAACACGGTGGTGTTGCGCTCGGCGGCGAGTGCCAGAACCTCGTCCTGCAATTGCTGGCGCGTCATCGCGTCAAGCGCGCCGAATGGCTCGTCCATCAGCAGGACCTTCGGGTCCTGCGCCAGACAGCGGGCAATCTGCAGGCGTTGCTGCATGCCGCCCGACAATTGCGACGGGAATTTCGCCGCGTGGTCCTTCAATCCGACCTTCTCGAGCAGCCGCTCGATCACCGGCTTCTGCTCTGAGCGCGGCATTCCCGCGGCCTCCAGAGCCAACGCGACATTGCCGCTCGCATCCCGCCAGGGCAGCAGGGCACGCCCGTAGTCCTGGAACACGACGGAGACCTCTCTCGTCGGACCGGTGATCGGTTTGCCGGCGAGCGAGACCGTGCCGGCGCTCGCCTGGACGAGGCCGGCCACCACCCGGAGCAGCGTTGTCTTGCCGCAGCCGGATGGCCCCATGACGCAGATGAACTCGCCCGGCTTCACGTCGAGCGAGACATCCTGAAGGATGGCCCGCCCGCCGAGATCGACCCGGATTCCGGAAAAGGAAATGGCGGCTTCGGGACCTGACCGGGCGAGCATGGCGGTCACGGCAGGACGACGTTGGCGGCAACCGGCTGGCCGCGCAGCATGTCCTGCTCCTTCATGATGGTGATCCAGTAATTGATCTCTTCCACCGTGATATCGGCCTTCTGCCGGGTGATGATGGCGGTGGCGATCACCGCCGGCGGCAGCGGAATGTACTTGCCGATGATGGCGCGGACGCGGCTGTCATTGGCCTTGTCGTTGACGAAGGCGACGCCCTCGGCAACGCCTTCGCGGAAGGCCTTGAGAAGCGCCGGGTTCTTGGTCGCCCAGGCGCGCGTGGTCGAGTAGATGACGGCGGGCAGGCCGGCCGGCAGCTCGGTGTGGAAATAGGACACGACCCGGCCGATATTGCCCTGGACGATCCGCTCCATGATCGGCGATCCCGTGATCAGGCCATCGACCGATCCGCCGCGCAGGATGTCCGGCATCTGCGGGAACGGTGTCTCCACGAAGGTGACCTTCTTCCAGTCGGCGCCCTTTTCGGCCATCCATTTGCGGAACAGCACGTGCAGGAAGGCACCGAGGCCGGGAACGCCGATGCGCTTGCCTTCGGCCGACTTGGCGTCGGTGATGCCGGCGCCGGTACGCTCCACGAAGCCGTAATTGGCGACGTCGCGCGCCGTGACCGACGCGCCGGCGATGGCCACGAGATCGAGACCGCCATCATTGGCCTGCAGCATGACGGAAGCGGTCGGGCCGCCGATCTGCACGCTGTCGGCCTGCATGGCGGCCGGGATGTTGGAATTGAGCGCGATCAGCTGGAAGCCGACATCAAGTCCCCGCTTGCGAAAATAGCCCTCCTCCTGAGCGACGAAGGCGGAGGTGAAGTCGGCGACGGCCGTGTAGCCGAGCGTCACCTTGGTGGGCGCCTGTGCGAAGGCCGGCGATGCGACGATGGCCGAGCCGGCAGCAAGGCCGCCCGCGAAATGGCGGCGTGTCAGATTGATCATGGACGTGTCCTCGTTGGTGTCTCGTGATGATCCGGGTCTTGGTTGCCCGGTTGCAGATGGATTGAAGCGTCAGTGGCTCTCCGCGGCATGCCGGGCGACAAGGCCATCGGCGAAGGCCCGAAGACCGGCAGAGGAGAAGACGACGGCACGCGACAGGATGGTTTCGACGTCCTGATCGGAGGTCTGGCCGTCGGAAAGGCGGTCGGCGCGGCCGGTCGGCGACATCTGTGTCAGGCCGGCACCGATGATGAAGAGATAGCCCCAGGTCGCATCGGCGACACTCAGGCCCGGAAGCGCCAATTGCAGCGCTGCGATGAAGCGGCGCGCCACCTGGTCATAGCTCGCCTGGATCAGGTCGCGGCCCCAGTCGCGGCTCATCGAGCTGGTCGACAGGATAAGGGACGCAAACGAGCGCCCGCCGCGGCTCGCATCATGGCCGGCTTCGACGGTCGGGCGCAGCAGCGCATCCACCATGTCCTCAAGCGTCATGTCGCCACGGGAGAGCATGGCATCGAGGCGCGCCAGGCGGATGCGGTTGATGGCGCTCGAGCGACGGGTGAACATCGCCTCGAACAGGCCTTCCTTGGTCTTGAAATGATAGTGGAGCAGGGCCTGGGCGACGCCAGCTTCCAGGGCGATCTCGCGCATGCTGGTGCCGTCGAAACCGCGCACCGCGAACAGCTCCTCTGCGGCGTCGAGGATCTCTTCCTTCGACGTCGCCTTGGCGCGGATCTTGGCGAGTGAGGTCACCACGGGATGGGTCGGCCTTGTCCTGACTGTTCGATCAGTCAAGCATGTGGCCGGCCGGTGTTCAAGACCCAAGGCGCCGCACAGGGCGTCTGCGGCCTCTGCCGATCAGGGGAGGTTCGGAAGCGGGAACGCCGAGCCGCGTGCGCTACCAGGCCAGGACGCGGCGGCCGATGGCTGCACCCAGAAGCGTCATCAGGCCGATGGCGATCGTGTACCAGGTGACCACGAACAGCAGTGAATCGTCGATGCAGTGGATGCCGTAGAAGAAGCCTGCCACGACACCTGCCGCGAAACCGGCAATCGCGCCGGCCAGTGCGGTCTGCGACGGAGCCGAGGCCCGCATGGCGGTCATGATCAGCGCTAGCGGTCCGGCTGCCATGAGCGGAATGGACACCAGGCAGAATGCCCAGTTTCGTCCAACCAGGCGCGAACCGTAATTCGCCGGGGCCTGAGTTGCCAGTTCATGGCCGATGCCGAAGACCAGCAGCGCCACAGGCAGGATCAGCACGGCTTTCGGCAAGTGCCCCTCAGGCCGTGCGACGGCATGCAAGAGCGCGATGGCCGCGACCACAAGGGTCGCGATCAGCAGCATCTTGAGGTCGAACAGCATGGTGGTCGCAGCCACCAGAAGATCAGGCCGCGGCTTGATCACGAGCATGAGCAGCGCGAAGGCCACAGCTGCGGACATGGCGAGCGCGAGGGTCAGGCGCTTCCCGACAGGCGCTTCCGTCAGGGTGGCATCGCGCGACAGGGCGGCGATCAGGTCATCGGTCTTCATGGCTCAGACACTCCCCCGTAGCATCTTGGCAAGGCCGCCAAGGGCTCGGTGCAAGGCGACGCGCACGGCGCCTTCGCTCATCGACAGGGCGGCCGCCGTTTCGGCCGTGTTATGGCCGTCGACGAACATGGCCTCGATCACGGCCTTCTGGCCGCTTGGCAGGTTAGCCGCCAGTTTCATCACATCGCGAGTCGCGATCTCGGGCTCGTTGGACGGGGCGGGGATCGCCTCCGCGAATTCGTCGATATCGATATGACCGTGCGAGCCGCGCTTGCGCAGGCTGTCGATCAGCTTGTGCTTGAGAATGGCGCGCAACCAGGGAACGACCGGCTCCGTTGGGATCCAGCTCGTCCGCTTGGTATGGATCGCGATCAGCGCGTCCTGCACGATATCCTCCGCTTCAGCACCTGACCGGCCTGCACGCGATAGCCCGGAACGCGCTATGGCACGCAGGTGGGGGGTCACCTCGCGAAGGAACCGCCCATAGGCGGCTTCGTCGCCAGCAATGCCCGCGCGCAGCCATGCACTCCAGTCGTCGTTGCGGTCTCTCACGTCGGACCAGTCATCGGGTTTCGCTGCCTTCGTCGGGTTCGTTACAGGCCATGCTGGAAAAACTGTCACAATCTACGGGCAGAGCGGTCGCGCACACGCCGTTGTGACCAGAGCTAGCACCGGACGCTGCATTTGCGAAGGTGTCGGGGCTTTGCGCAGCCGCCACTGCCGGTCATGATGCTGCGCGCGTCCGCAGGCGCAAAAAAAGAGCGTCCCTGACCGTCATGCCTCGCACGTCCGCGTTCTCCATCTCATGAATTCCCTCCGCTTCCTGAAGGACCGCCGCGTCCTCGTGATCGGCGCCATCGCCTTGGTGCTGCTGGCTCTGCAGTTTTCCGGCCTCGGCAAGGCGCTCACGATGGAGATGCTACGGACCCATCGCGCCGATCTCGGCGCCTGGGTTGAGGCTCATCGCGTGCTGGCTGCCGTCTGCTATCTCGGCATCTACATCGCCGTTGCCGCCCTTTCACTGCCGGGCGGGGCTGGACTGACGCTGATCGGTGGATTCCTGTTCGGTCCGGTCCTCGGGGGCTGCCTCGCAGTCCTGGCCGCAAGTACGGGGGCCGTTCTGGTCTTCCTGTTCGCTCGTCGCCTGTTCGGCGACGACGCCGTCGGGCGGCTCGGGCCGAAAGCTGCGAGCCTGGCGGCGAACATTCGGGCCAATGCCTGGTCCTACCTGCTGGTCTTGCGGCTCGTGCCGCTGTTCCCGTTCTTCCTGGTCAATCTCGTCCCCGCCTTTGTCGGTGTGCGGCTGAAGGTTTTTGCGCTCACGACCGTGTTCGGCATCATTCCCGCGACCTTTGTCTTCGCGCTGGCCGGCTCCGGCCTTGGGCGGGTGTTCGATAGCGGCGAGGCCTTCTCGGTGAAATCGGTCCTGACACCGGAAATTTGGGGCGGTCTCCTCGGTCTGGCGCTTCTGTCGCTTGCCGGCATTCCCCTGCGTCGACATTTCGAGGCGCGCCGGAACTGTTCCCAGCCCCGCCCCTGACAACCCGGCCAGGCGATATGTCGGGGCTCGATGTTGACGTTTACGTAAACGTAGACTAGTCTTTCTGCCAAGGCGATCTGAAGCTCGCCGCTGGGAGGCAGGACGCATGGCCACGGCAGCAGGCAACGACATCGCGGTGCGCGGCGCTGGTCCGTCGCTGAGCGATCTCGTGGCCAGCGTTGGCGGTCAGGGCGCCCATGCCACCAAGGACATTCTCACCATGCGTGAGATGACGCGCGCCTTCGGGCTGACCGCCCGGTCGCTGCGCTTCTACGAGGAAAAGGGCTTGATCGCGCCGGAGCGCCAGGGCCAGGACCGCCTCTATTCGCGCCGAGATCGTGGCCGGCTCCGGCTGGTCCTCATGGGCAAATGCGTTGGCTTCTCGCTGGAAGAGGTCAAGGCCATGCTGGATCTCTACGACCTTGGCGATGGCGGCGTCACACAGCTGAAGGTCGCGCGCGGCAAGTTCCTCGAACAGGTGTCGCGGCTGCATGCCCAGAAGCGCGACATCGACAGCGCCATCACCGAGCTCGAACGGGCCGTGACCTTCATCGACCAGCGCCTGGCGCCCGCCGGCGCCGACAGACAAGACTGATCAACCTTTCCCGGCTGAAACCGCCGGCCTCTGCGAGGAGAAGCGCCATGCCCGTCTACAAGGCCCCCGTCGAAGACACGATGTTCGTCCTCTACGACGTCCTGAAAATGGAGTCCTACGGCAACCTGCCGGGCTTCTCGGATGCCCCGCGCGACCTCGTCGAAGCCGTTGTCAGTGAAGGCGCCAAGTTCTGCGAGGAGGTCATCCAGCCGCTGAACGTCGTCGGCGACGAGATCGGCTGCAAGCGCAACGAGGACGGCTCGGTCACGACCCCGCCCGGCTTCAAGGATGCCTACAAGCAATATTGCGAGGGCGGCTGGCTCTCGCTGGCCTTTGATCCCGCCTATGGCGGCCAGGGCCTGCCGGTGACGGTCAACGCCATTGTCGGCGAGTTCCTGTCCTCGGCCAATCTCGCCTGGGGCATGTATCCCGGCCTGACGCAGGGCGCGATGGCGGCGCTGCACGTCCATGCCAATGACGAGATCAAGAGCCTCTACCTGCCGAAGATGGCGACCGGGCAGTGGACTGGCACGATGAACCTCACCGAGCCGCATTGCGGCACGGATCTCGGCATGCTGCGCACCAAGGCCGTTCCGAACGGCGACGGCTCCTATCGCATTTCCGGCCAGAAGATCTTCATCTCGGCTGGCGAGCACGACATGTCGGACAATATCATCCACCTGGTGCTCGCCCGCATCGAGGGCGCGCCGCAGGGCACCAAGGGCATCTCGCTGTTCGTCGTGCCGAAATTCATCCCCGGCGCCGATGGCGAGGCCGGCAAGCGCAACCCTGTCTCCTGCGGCAAGATCGAGGAGAAGATGGGCATCCATGGCAACGCGACCTGTGTCATGAACTATGACGAGGCGACCGGCTGGCTGGTCGGCCAGGAGAACAAGGGCCTCAACGCCATGTTCGTCATGATGAACGAGGCGCGCATGTCGGTCGGCATCCAGGGGCTGTCGCAGTCCGAGGTCGCCTACCAGAACGCGGTGGCCTATGCGAAGGACCGCATTCAGGGCCGCTCGCTGTCCGGCCCGAAATCGCCCGAGAAGCAGGCCGATCCGATCATCGTCCATCCGGACGTGCGCCGCACCCTGATGTCGATCCGCGCGATCAACGAGGCCGGCCGTGCGCTGGTGCTGTGGACCGCGCTGCAGGCCGACGTCTCGCACCGCTCCGAGGATGCGGCCGAGCGTCAGAAGGCGGAGGACCACATGGGCCTGATGACGCCCATCGTGAAGGGCGTTCTGACCGATCTCGGCTTCGACAATGCGGTCAAGGCCCAGCAGATGTATGGCGGTCACGGCTATATCAGCGAATGGGGCATGAGCCAGTTCGTGAGGGATGCCCGCATCACCATGATCTACGAGGGTGCCAACGGCATCCAGGCGCTCGATCTCGTCGGCCGCAAGCTCGGCGCCCATGGCGGCCGCGCCGTCATGGCCTTCTTCAACGAGGTCGGCACGTTCTGCGCCCAGAGCAAGGACGATGCCGCGCTCGCACCCTTCGTCGGCTCGCTGTCCAAGGGCCTGAAGGACCTGCAGGCCGCCACCATGTGGTTCATGCAGAACGCGCTTGCCAAGCCCGACAATGCCGGCGCCGGTTCCACCCCCTACATGCACCTCTTCGGCCTCGTCGCCATGGGCTTCATGTGGGGCCGCATGGCCAAGGCCGCCCAGGACAAGCTGGCCGAGGGTGCCGACGAGCGGATGACCGCCAAGCTCGCCACCGCCCGCTTCTTCTTCGAGCAGCTGATGCCGGAGAGCTCGGTCTATCTCGCCCGGGTCACGGCGGGAGCCGATTCCATGATGGCGCTGCCGGCAGAGGCCTTCTGAGCCGCCGGCTCAGCCCTATGACAGATGGAGCCGGGGCCTCGTTCGGTGGTGTAACAGCACGCCGGACCAGCCCCGGCCCTCAATCAAGAAATCCGGGAGAGATGTCATGAGCGTCCTGAACCTGCCGAAGCCGGCCTGGCACACCGAAGAGCATGACATGCTGGCCGACAGCGCCAAGGCGTTCCTGGCCAAGGAATTCGTGCCGCACATCGACCGCTGGACCGAGGCCGGCGTGATGGATCGCGATGCCTGGACCAAGGCAGGTGACGCCGGCCTGCTTTCGGCTTCCATCCCGGAGGAATATGGCGGTTCGGGCGGCAATTACAGCCATGAGGCGATCATCGCCCACGAGATCGCCCTTGCCGGCGCCGACTCATGGGGCTGGGCGATCCATGGCCCGATCGTCGCGCCCTATGTCCAGCATTACGGCACCGACGAGCAGAAGAAGCACTGGCTGACCAAGATGGCCACCGGCGAGCTGATCGCAGCTCTCGCCATGACCGAGCCCGGCGCCGGCTCCGACGTCCAGGGCATCCGCACCAAGGCCGAGCGCTCCGGCAATGGCTGGGTGCTCAACGGCTCCAAGACCTTCATCACCAATGGCCAGCACGCCAACATGATCGTGGTGGCCGCCAAGACCGATCCGAGCCAGGGCGCCAAGGGCGTCTCGCTCTTCGTGGTCGAGACCGAGAACGCGCCTGGCTTCCGGCGCGGCCGCAAGCTGAAGAAGCTCGGCCTCGACTGGGCCGATACGTCCGAACTGTTCTTCGACGACATGAAGCTGCCGGCCGAGGCGCTGCTCGGCTCCGAGCCCAACCAGGGCTTCTACCAGATGATGCAGGCGCTACCGCAGGAGCGGCTGACCATTGCAGGCGGTGCCGTCGGCATGATCGAGCGGGCGCTGGGGCTCACCATCGACTACGTCAAGGAGCGCAAGGCCTTCGGCAAGCGCATCCTCGACTTCCAGAACACGCAGTTCGAACTGGCCGACATGAAGACCCAAGCGACCATGGCCAAGGTCTTCTACGAGTACTGCGTCGGCCTGCACATCGAGGGCAAGTGCGACACCGCTATGGCCTCGATGGCGAAGTACAAGCTGTCCGACCTGCAGAACACCATTGTCGACCGCTGCCTCCAGCTCTTCGGTGGCTACGGCTTCATGGACGAATATCCGATCTCGCGCATGTACCGCGACGCGCGCATCCAGCGCATCTACGGCGGCACCAACGAGATCATGAAACTGCTCATTTCGCGCACGCTGTAAGCGCTGCGTCTCAAGCGATCCGAACGGGAAGGAACCCGCCATGACCGATGTCTTCGTCTACGACCATGTCCGCACGCCGCGCGGCAAGGGCAAGTCCGACGGTTCGCTGCACGAGGTGACTGCGCTGGAGCTTGCCGCCACCACCTTGCGCGCCATCAAGGCCCGCAACGGGCTCGACACGGCGCGCCTCGTCGACGACGTCATCCTCGGCTGCGTCGACCCGGTCGGCGAGGCCGGTGGCGACATTGCGCGCGCGGCCGCGCTCGCCGCCGACTATGGCGACAGCGTCCCGGGCATCCAGATCAACCGCTTCTGCGCCTCCGGCCTCGATGCTGTGAACTTTGCCGCTGCCCAGGTCATGGCCGGCCAGCACGACATGACGGTCGCCGGCGGCGTCGAGAGCATGTCGCGCGTCGGGATGGGGGCTGCCGGCGGTGCCTGGCCAGTCGATCCGTCCATTGCCGTGAAGACCTATTTCATGCCGCAGGGCATCTCGGCCGATCTGATCGCCACCAAATACGGCTTCTCGCGCACCGACGTCGACGCCTATGCGGTGGAAAGCCAGAAGCGCTCGGCGCGCTCCTGGGAAGAAGGCCGGTTCAAGAACTCGGTCGTGCCGGTCAAGGACATCAACGGCATCACCATCCTCGATCGCGACGAGCACATGCGCCCGTCGACGACCATGCAGTCGCTCGGCGGCCTCAACCCGTCCTTCGTGATGATGGGCGAGCATGGCGGTTTTGACGCGGTTGCGATCCAGGCCCACCCGGAGATCGAGGGCGTCAACCACGTCCATCATGCCGGCAATTCCTCGGGCATCGTCGACGGCGCCGCCGCCGTCCTGCTTGGCAATGCAGAGGCCGGCAAGGCTGCGGGCCTCAAGCCGCGCGCCCGCATCCGCGCCTTCGCCAATATCGGCTCGGAGCCGGCGCTCATGCTGACCGGTCCGGTCGACGTGACCCGGAAGCTCCTCAAGAAGGCCGGCATGACGATCGGCGACATCGACCTGTTCGAGCTCAACGAGGCCTTCGCCTCCGTCGTGCTGCGTTACATGCAGGCCTTCGACATCCCCCACGACAAGATCAATGTCTGCGGCGGCGCCATCGCGCTCGGCCATCCGCTGGGCGCCACCGGCGCCATGATCCTCGGCACCGTGCTCGACGAACTCGAGCGCACCGGCAAGTCGACCGCCCTCGTGACGCTGTGCATCGGCGCCGGCATGGGCACTGCCACCATCATCGAGCGCGTCTGAGGGAGATCGAAGCCATGAACCTCAAGAACTTTACCTGGTCGGTTGATTCCGACGGCATCGCGCTCCTGACCTGGGACATGAAGGACAAGTCGATGAATGTCATCGACGTGTCCGTTGGCGAGGACCTGAATGCGGCGATCGATGCCGCTGTCGCCGATCCCGCCGTCAAGGGCGTGGTGATCACCTCCGGCAAGGAGACGTTCTCCGGCGGCGCCGATCTCACCATGCTCGACCAGATGGGCAAGACCCTGGCGGCCTCCGCCAAGGCCAAGGGTCCGGAAGCCGCCATGGTCGATTTCTTCGAGCAGAGCCGCCAGTTCTCTCTGGTGATCCGCAAGCTCGAGACCTGCGGCAAGCCCTTCGTCGCCGCCATCAACGGCATGTGCCTCGGCGGCGCTTTCGAGATCACGCTCGGCTGCCACGCCCGCATCGCTTCCGACAATCCGAAGCTGCGCGTCGGCCTGCCGGAAGTGAAGGTCGGCCTGTTCCCCGGCGCCGGCGGCACCCAGCGCGTGCCGCGCATGGTCAACACCCAGGACGCCCTGCAGATGCTGCTCAAGGGCGACCAGTTGAAGGCCGATCGCGCCAAGGCCATGGGCCTGATCGACGACATCGTGCCGGCTGCCACCCTGATCGAGGCCGCCAAGGCCAGGCTCAAGGCGGGCGTCGACCCGAAGAAGGCCTGGGACAAGGACAAGTTCCGCCTGCCGTCCGGCCCGATCTATTCAGCCGCCGGCATGATGGTCTGGCCCGCCGCCAACGCCATCTACCGCCGCGAGACCTACGACAATTTCCCCGGCGCCCGCGCCATCCTGAAATGCGTCTATGAGGGCCTTCAGGTCCCCATGGACACGGCTCTGCGCATCGAATCGCGCTATTTCGCCAATGTCCTGCGCTCACCTCAGGCCCAGGCGATGATTCGCTCCCTGTTCGTCTCGATGGGGGCTCTCGGCAAGGGCCTCCGCCGCCCGGCTGGCGTACCGGCCTCCCAGCTCAAGACGATCGGCGTCCTCGGCGCTGGCTTCATGGGCGCGGGCATTGCCTATGTCTCGGCTCAGGCCGGTTTCGACGTCGTGCTGATCGATCGCGACCAGGAAGCCGCCGACAAGGGCAAGGCGCACTCGCAGAAGCTGATGACCGACCAGGTCAACAAGGGCCGGGCGACCTCCGCCCAGCGCGATGCCTTGCTCGGCAAGATCACGGCAACGCCTGACTATGCGGCGCTCGCCAATGTCGACCTCGTCATCGAGGCCGTCTTCGAGGATCCCGCCGTCAAGGCCGACGTGATCAAGCGGGCCGAAGCTGCCATCCGCCCGGAGGTGGTCTTTGCCTCCAACACCTCGACCCTGCCGATCACCGGCCTCGCCCAGAACTCGGTCCGCCCGGACCAGTTCATCGGCATCCACTTCTTCTCGCCCGTCGACCGGATGATGCTGGTCGAGACGATCATGGCCGAGAAGACCGGCGACAAGGCGCTGGCGGTGGCGCTGGACTACATCAAGGCGATCAAGAAGACGCCGATTGTGGTCAACGACACCCGCGGCTTCTACGTCAATCGCTGCGTCGGCAACTACATCAAGGAAGCCCACCTGATGGTGATGGAGGGCGTGCCCCCCGTCATGATCGACAATCTCGCCAAGCAGGCGGGTATGCCGGTCGGTCCCCTCACGCTCAACGACGAGGTCGCCATCGATCTCGGCCTGAAGATCCTGAAGGCGACCAAGCTGCAGGTCGGCACGCAGGCGGTCGATCCGCAGCAGGAAAAGCTGCTGACCTTCCTGGTCGAGCAGGAAGGCCGGATCGGCAAGAAGGCCAAGAAGGGCTTCTATGACTATCCCGACAACGCCAAGAAGACGATCTGGCCGGGGCTGAAGGCCTTCGTCGGCAGCCAGCAGGATCCCGACGAGATCAACCGCCAGGAGATCATCGACCGGCTCCTGGTGACGACGGCGCTGGAAGCAGCCCGCTGTGTCGAGGAGGGTGTGGTCACCGATCCCCGCGAGGCGGATGTCGGTTCCATCCTTGGCTTCGGCTTCGCGCCATGGTCGGGAGGCACCCTGTCCTATATCGACATGACCGGCACCAAGGCCTTCGTCGCCAAGTGCGATGCGCTGGCCGCAAAATTCGGCGATCGCTTCGCGCCGAACAAGCTGCTGCGCGACATGGCCGCAGCTGGTGAGACCTTCTATGGCCGGATGAACAAGACGAAAGCCGCCGCCTGACGGTGAGCCGGCTTTGGCCAAAAGGATCGGGCGGCCAGACTGGTCGCCCGTTTCCATGTCTGGGGCCCGAACCGGGCCCGGAATGACAGTGAAATCCGGCGGATATCCACTATCCGCGACCTTTGGCGCAGTCCCTCATGCGTCCGATGGCGTTGCACGAGCGAAATCCCTGTGCTACCGGACAGCCGACTTCGGAGACGGGGGGTGCGAGCTCCCAGTCTTCGGATCAAAATTCCCCAGTTGAGCCAACGATTTGCGGTTTTCACGCCTCGGTGTGGTTGCCGGTTCGGTCGAGATGGCTTGACGTCCCTAGCGCGAGAGACGCGGTGGCTGGCGAAGACAAGACAGTTTCAGGTATGGCGGGGCGCTATGCGCTCGCTCTTTTTGAGCTCGCCAGCGAGGCGGCCAAGGTCGATGAGGTCTCGGCCGATCTCGACCGGTTCTCGGCGCTGGTCGACGGCTCCGAGGATCTCAAGCGCCTCGTGCAGAGCCCGGTCTTCTCGGCCGAGGATCAGGCCCGCGCCGTCGGCGCCGTCCTCGACGCCGCCAAGATCGGCGGCATTGCCGGCAACCTTGTCCGCCTAGTTGCCACCAACCGCCGGCTGTTCGCCATCGCCAGCATCATCCGCGGCTACAAGGGCCTGGTCGCCCGTTCGCGGGGCGAGGTGATCGCCGAAGTCACCGTGGCCGAGGCCCTCTCGGACGCCAATTCCAAGACCCTTGCCGGCGCCCTCAAGGACGTTCTTGGCAAGGAACCGAAGATCGAAGTGAAGGTAGACCCGGCCATCCTCGGCGGGCTGATCGTCAAGGTCGGCTCCCGGATGATCGACACCTCGCTCCGCACCAAGCTCAACTCGATTAAAACCGCCATGAAAGAGGTCGGCTGATGGATATCCGCGCCGCTGAAATCTCTGCGATCCTCAAGGACCAGATCAAGAACTTCGGACAGGAGGCGGAAGTCTCCGAGGTCGGTCAGGTGCTGTCCGTCGGTGACGGCATCGCCCGCGTCTTCGGCCTCGACAATGTCCAGGCCGGCGAAATGGTGGAATTCACCAACGGCACGCGCGGCATGGCGCTGAACCTCGAAGTCGACAATGTCGGCATCGTGATCTTCGGCTCCGACCGCGACATCAAGGAAGGCGACACCGTCAAGCGGACAGGCGCCATCGTTGACGTCCCCGTCGGCAAGGGCCTGCTCGGCCGCGTCGTCGACGCCCTCGGCAACCCGATTGACGGCAAGGGCCCGATCGTCGCCGACAAGCGTTCGCGCGTCGACGTCAAGGCGCCGGGCATCATTCCGCGCAAGTCGGTGCATGAGCCGATGGCAACGGGCCTGAAGTCGATCGACGCCCTGATCCCGATCGGCCGCGGCCAGCGCGAGCTGATCATCGGCGATCGCCAGACCGGCAAGACCGCCATCGCCCTCGACACGATCCTCAACCAGAAGCCGCTGAACCAGGGCACCGACGAGAGCGCCAAGCTCTATTGCGTCTATGTCGCTGTCGGCCAGAAGCGTTCGACGGTTGCCCAGTTCGTCAAGGCGCTGGAAGAGAACGGCGCTCTTGAATATTCGATCGTCGTTGCCGCGACCGCCTCTGACCCGGCTCCGATGCAGTTCCTGGCGCCCTTCTCGGGCTGCGCCATGGGCGAGTTCTTCCGCGACAACGGCATGCACGCCGTCATCATCTATGACGATCTGTCCAAGCAGGCCGTGTCCTACCGCCAGATGTCGCTGCTGCTGCGCCGCCCGCCGGGCCGCGAAGCCTATCCGGGCGACGTGTTCTATCTTCACTCCCGCCTGCTCGAGCGCGCCGCCAAGATGGGCGATGCCGCCGGTAATGGCTCGCTGACCGCGCTTCCGGTCATCGAGACCCAGGCGAACGACGTGTCCGCCTACATCCCGACCAACGTGATCTCGATCACCGACGGTCAGATCTTCCTCGAGACCGACCTGTTCTTCCAGGGCATCCGCCCGGCGGTGAACGTCGGCCTCTCGGTGTCGCGCGTCGGTTCCTCGGCGCAGACCAAGGCGATGAAGAAGGTCGCCGGCAAGATCAAGGGCGAGCTCGCTCAGTATCGCGAAATGGCTGCCTTCGCGCAGTTCGGTTCCGATCTCGACGCCACCACCCAGCGCCTGCTGGCACGCGGCTCGCGTCTGACCGAACTCCTGAAGCAGGCCCAGTACTCGCCGCTGAAGATGGAAGAGCAGGTCTGCGTGATCTGGTCCGGCACCAACGGCTATCTCGACAAGCTGCCGCTCAACCGCGTGAAGGCTTTCGAGGACGGTCTCCTCGGCAAGCTGCGCTCCGAAGGCACGATCCTCGAAGCCATCCGGTCGTCGAAGGATCTGTCCGACGACACCGCGGGCAAGCTGAAGGCACTGGTCGAGGCATTCGCCGGCGCGTTCGCCTGATCCGCTGATGAGCTACGTCACCGACAGTCTGGGACCGGGCGAGACCATCGTCCATGAGGCGAGCATCCACTGGATCGCCTATCTCTGGCCGTTCGTGACGATCATCCTCGGTCTGGGCATCGCTGTCCTGACCGTGACCTTCGGATCCAGCCGTCTGAACACCAGTTCGAACGGCCTGATCTGGCTCCTGGGTTTCGTGCCGCTGCTGGTCGGCATCGTCTGGTTTCTGGTCTCCAGGTTCCTGACGCGCACGACCGAGCTGGCAGTGACCTCCCGCAAGGTCGTGGCGAAGTGGGGCCTGATTGCCCGCTCCACCATCGAGCAGCGGCTGGAGAAGGTCGAATCGATTTCGGTCGATCAGACCTTCTGGGGCCGCATGTTGAATTTCGGACATGTGACGGTTCACGGAACGGGTATTTCCGAGACCCCGATCAAGAGAATTGCTGATCCGCTGACCTTCCGCCGCAAGGTGGAGCAGGCCATCGAAGCCAGAAGGGAAGTCGGCTAATGCCGAGCTTGAAGGATCTGAGGAACCGCATCGCCTCCGTGAAGGCGACGCAGAAGATCACCAAGGCCATGCAGATGGTGGCCGCGGCGAAGCTGAAGCGTGCGCAGAACGCGGCCGAGGCGGCGCGTCCCTATGCGGAGAAGATGGACGCGGTCCTGGCCAATCTCGCCAGCTCCGTGTCGGGCGCCGATGCGCCGCGCCTTCTCGCCGGCACGGGCTCCGACAACGTCCACCTGCTGGTGGTTGCCACCGGCGAGCGCGGCCTGTGCGGCGCCTTCAACACCTCGATCGTCAGGCTTGCCCGCGAGCGGGCCCTGGCGCTGATGGCCGAGGGCAAGACGGTCAAGTTCTTCTGCGTCGGCCGCAAGGGCTATGACCTGATCCGCCGCCAGTTCGACAAGCAGATCGTCGGCTATGTCGAGTTCCGCAGCGTGCGCCAGCTCGGCTATTCCAACGCGGCGGAAGTCGCCAATCAGGTCCTGAAGCTGTTCGAGGACGGTGCCTTCGACGTCTGCACCCTGTTCTTCTCGCGCTTCAAGTCGGTGATCGCCCAGATCCCGACGGCCACCCAGCTCATTCCGGCGACCATTCCCGCCGGCGCGGCCGAGGCCACCGCCCCCTACGAGTTCGAGCCCGGCGAAAGCGAGATCCTCGCCGATCTCCTGCCGAGCAACATCACCGTTCAGGTTTTCCGGGCCCTCCTGGAAAACAACGCCTCGTTCTACGGTTCACAGATGTCCTCCATGGACAGCGCGACCCGCAACGCCGGCGAGATGATCAAGAAGCAGACGCTCAAGTACAACCGCGCGCGTCAGGCGATGATCACCAAAGAACTCATTGAAATCATCTCGGGCGCTGAAGCGCTCTGATCCGACACAGTTAGATCGAGGACCGTATCATGGCGAAGAAAGCGACGAGCGCGAAAGCCACGAATGCTCCGACCGGCACTGGCCGCATCAGCCAGGTCATCGGCGCCGTGGTCGACGTTCAGTTCGAGGGCACCCTGCCCCAGATCCTGAACGCGCTGGAGACCTCCAACAATGGCAACCGCATGGTGCTGGAAGTTGCCCAGCATCTGGGTGAGAACACCGTGCGCTGCATCGCCATGGACACGTCCGAGGGCCTCGTCCGCGGCCAGGAAGTGACCGATACCGGCCAGCCGATCGCTGTTCCGGTGGGCGTCGAGACGCTCGGCCGCATCCTCAACGTCATCGGCGAGCCGATCGACGAGGCCGGCCCGGTCGCCACCTCGCGCACCCGCGCCATCCACCAGCCGGCTCCCTCTTTTGCCGAGCAGTCGACGGAAGCGGAAATCCTGGTCACCGGCATCAAGGTCGTCGACCTTCTCGCCCCCTACGCCAAGGGCGGCAAGATCGGCCTGTTCGGCGGCGCCGGCGTGGGCAAGACCGTGCTCATCCAGGAACTGATCAACAACGTCGCCAAGGCCCACGGCGGCTACTCGGTGTTCGCCGGCGTCGGCGAGCGCACCCGCGAGGGCAACGATCTCTATCATGAGTTCATCGAATCCGGCGTGAACAAGAAGGGTGGCGGCGAAGGCTCCAAGTGCGCCCTCGTGTTCGGCCAAATGAACGAGCCCCCGGGCGCCCGCGCCCGCGTCGCGCTCTCCGGCCTCACCATCGCGGAAGATTTCCGCGACCAGGGCCAGGACGTGCTGTTCTTCGTCGACAACATCTTCCGCTTCACCCAGGCCGGCTCGGAAGTGTCGGCTCTGCTGGGCCGCATCCCCTCGGCGGTGGGCTATCAGCCGACGCTCGCCACCGACATGGGTGCGCTCCAGGAGCGCATCACCACCACGCAGAAGGGCTCGATCACCTCGGTTCAGGCGATCTACGTGCCGGCCGACGACTTGACCGACCCGGCGCCTGCCACCTCCTTCGCCCACTTGGACGCGACGACCGTTCTCAACCGCTCGATCGCCGAAAAGGGCATCTATCCGGCGGTCGATCCGCTCGACTCGACCTCGCGCATGCTTGACCCCCGCGTTATCGGCGATGACCACTACAACGTGGCCCGCAAGGTCCAGCAGACCCTGCAGCGCTACAAGTCGCTCCAGGACATCATCGCCATCCTCGGCATGGACGAGCTGTCGGAAGAGGACAAGCTGACGGTGGCCCGCGCCCGCAAGGTCGAGCGCTTCCTGTCGCAGCCCTTCTTCGTGGCTGAAGTCTTCACCGGCGCGCCGGGCAAGTTCGTCGACATCAAGGACACCATCAAGGGGTTCAACGATCTCGTCGACGGCAAGTACGATCACCTCCCCGAGGCCGCCTTCTACATGGTCGGCACCATCGAGGAAGCGGTCGAAAAGGGCCGCAAGCTCGCTGCCGAAGCCGCCTGATCACCTGACAGGGATCGAGATAGCCCATGACGACCTTCTCCTTCGAACTGGTCTCGCCGGAGCGTCAGCTCTTCTCCGGCGCGGTGACCCAGGTGGTCGTGCCTGGCGCTGATGGTGAGTTCGGCATCTTCGCCGGCCACGCGCCCTTCGTGTCGTCGATCCGTCCGGGCATCCTGACGATCTACGGCGAAGGTCAGCCGAAGCGGCTCTATGTCCGCGGCGGCTTCGCCGAGGTCTCTTCCGGCACGCTCACCGTGCTTGCCGAGCAGGCCGTGGCGGTCGAGGACCTCGATGCCGGCCAGATCGACCGCGACATCAAGGCGGCCGAGGAAGACCTCGCCGACGCCAAGAGCGATGACGCGCGTTCGCGTGCTGCCGAGAAGTTGGCCCAGTTGAACGACGTCAAGGCCATCCTTGCCACGTCGTCGACGGTCCACTGAGACAGGCCTGCTGATCACTTCGAAAGGGCCGCCTTCGGGCGGCCCTTTTCGTTTGGGGGTCAGGCCGGCAGGTCCGCGACACTGATCTTCTTGACGCCGAGCGCCGCCATGTCGGTCCAGGCTTTCGCGAGCGAGCCACCGAGGTCGATGGCCCGGCAGCCCTCCTCGACCACGAAGGTCTGCAGGCCGTTCTTGGCGGCGTCCTGGGCCGTCCAGTTGACGCAGAAGTCAGTGGCAAGGCCGACCACGACGGCCCGTGCGATGCCCCGCTCTTTCAGATAGCCGCCAAGGCCGGTTGCGGTCTTGCGGTCGGCCTCCATGAAGCCGGAATAGCTGTCGACTTCGCGGCGATAACCCTTGCGGACAATGGTCTGCGCATGGGCGATGTCGAGACCCTCGTGGAACTCGGCACCGGCACTGTCCCAGGTGCAGTGGTCGGGCCAGAGCACCTGCGGCCCATAGGGCATCTGGATCAGCTCGAAGGGCTTCTTGCCGGGATGCGAGGTGGCGAAGGAGGAATGACCTTCCGGGTGCCAGTCTTGCGTCAGCACGACATTCTGGAAGCGCTTCGCCATTGCATTGATGACAGGAACCACCTCGTCGCCCTTGCCGACGGCCAGCCGTCCGCCTGGACAGAAGTCGTTCTGCACGTCGACGACGATCAGGACGGTGGAACTGTCGATCACAGGCTTGTCCTGCGCATGGGCAGTGAGACTGCCTGCGGCTGTCAGCAGGGTGGCTCCGGCAATGGCAGCGCGGCGATCGATCTCGAATGGGCGTTTCATGGGATCCTCCTCGGCGGTCGGTGACACCTGCCGGAAGGCTACGCTCATGCTCGGATTGTGCGATGCGGAAGAACCCTTAACTGGGATGCTTCAGTGCGCGAAGGCCGAGAAGCTCGCGACGACGCGCTCATAGACGCCGCGCTTGAACGGAATGATCAGGTCGGGCGTCGCCGTCAGCTTCTCCCAGCGCCAGGCTTCGAACTCCGCCTTGTGCCTGCCCTCGGCCGGCTGCAGCACGTTGATCTCGCTATCGTCGCCGTCAAAGCGGAAGGCGAACCATTTCTGCGTCTGGCCGCGATATTTGCCCCGCCACGCCTGACCAGCCACCACCTGCGGCAGGTCATAGGCGAACCATTCCGGCGCCTCGGCAATCAGCGAGGCGGATCGGACATTGGTCTCTTCGTAAAGCTCGCGTTTGGCGGCGGCGAGCGGGCTCTCGCCGGGATCGATGCCGCCCTGCGGCATCTGCCAGGCATGGCCACCATCGACATGCTCCGGGGCGGGGCCCTTGCGCTTGCCGACAAAGACGAGACCGTCCCGGTTGATCAGGACCACGCCAACACAGGGGCGGTATGGCAGGTCTTCGAAGGGTGTCATCGTCGATGTCCGGCTCGGCATTCGTTTTACCCCGATGAAGGACGGCGCGCCACGCCTGTTGTGACGGGGACGAGGATGATGCCTCGCTCCTCGAGCGCGCGCGCCCAGTTGGCGACGCGGTCTATGGTGACCGGTAATGCCGAGCCGATGCCAAGCGCGAACCCCTTCTCACGCGCCCGGGCTTCGAGGCGGCTGAGCTGGGCATCGAGTTCGGCAGGTGTCGGCACCCGGTCGATCTGGATATCGCCGCGCAGATTTGGCTGCTGGAGACCGGTCGCAAGCTGGCCGATCAGGCTGCGCGGGCTCGACCCGTCGTCGATCATCATCAGGCCGCGCCTATTGGCCTCGCGCAGCATGGGCGCCAGCGACTGCTCGGTCGCCGTGAACTTGGCGCCCATGTAATTGACGATGCCGACATAGCCCTGGAAGCGGCCCATGGCCCAGAACAGCCGCTCGGTATTGCGCTCAGCGGACAATGTGGTGAGCAGCGTCTGCGGTCCGGGATCGTTCTCGGGATAGTCGAACGGCTCCATCGGCACCTGCAGGAAGACCTCATGGCCGATCGAGCGGGCGCGCATGACAGCGCGTTCGAGGTCGTTGCCATAGGGCGCAAAGGCAAGCGAGACCGCGCCCGGCAACTTGGTGATCGCTTCCGACGTGCCGTTGGCACTGATACCCAGGCCGCCGATGAGGATGGCGATGCGCGGCAGATTGGATTGCGCCGAGGTTGGAACGCGGAATGCCCGGGCATAGGCCTCAAGGGGGCGGCGGCCGTCGGGAGCGACCCGAGGCAGCGGGCCATGGGGCGTGCGTTCCGACAATCGGGGATCGAGGCCGGTGGCACGCTCCTGCGAGGGCGGTGGCGTCGCGATGCGAACCTGCTGCGCGGCACCTGACATGCCGTTGATCACATTGATCGTCGTGCCTTCCGGCTGCTCGGTCGGTGTCGCCGCCGGCGCAGCAGCTGGAGGCGGCTGGACGACCGGTTCCATCTGGCGCGGCTTGGGCTCGGCGATCGCCGCAAGAGCGCGCGGCTCACCGCCCAGCGGATTGTGAACGAGCAGGATCGTACCGATGAGGCCGAGAACGATGAGGCCGACCAGGCCGGCGGCAAGCGGCATCAGAGGCGGCAGCGGCCACCTGCGCTTGGGCTTGGTCTCTGGTTCCACCCCGAGAGGGGCGTTGAGCTCGTCGGTCATCGTGCGCCGGATGTTGGCGGCGGAGCGCCCCCTTCCTTCATCAGGCCGGAACCCTTAACTCCCGGTTAACCACATTGTCGCGTGTGGCGGGTTGGGCGATTTTCCCGGCGGATTTTGCGTTCTTTCGCCTGCGTGCTAGGCAATGCGCCCCTTCGGAGGGACCGATGAGTGCGAAGCTGAGTGCTGTCGACGCCGCTGCCGGCATCGAAACCGTCATGAACGTGCTGGGCGCCGACGCCCGGCGCGCGGCTCGGCAGGTCGCGCTTGCTTCGCCTGCCGACAAGAATCGGGCGCTCGATGCGATCGCCATCGCCATCCGTGCATCTGCCGCCGACATTCTGGCCGCCAATGCCGAGGACCTCGCGGACGCCCGCCGCGACGGGCTCGCCGCCTCGTTCATCGACCGGCTGACACTCACGCCTGCGCGCGTCGAGGCGATGGCTGCCGGCGTCGAGGTGGTTCGTGATCTGCCGGATCCCGTTGGCGAGGTGATCTCGGCGTGGGACCGGCCGAACGGCCTGCACATCGAGCGCGTCCGTGTGCCGCTCGGTGTTGTCGGCGTCATCTACGAGAGCCGGCCGAACGTCACGGTTGATGCCGGTGTGCTCTGTCTCAAGGCCGGCAACGCGGTGATCCTGCGCGGCGGGTCCGACAGCTTCCGTTCATCGCGCGCGATCCACAGGGCAATCGTCACGGGCATGGAACAGGCCGGCCTGCCGGCTGCTGCCATTTCTCTCGTCCCCACCCGCGACAGGGCAGCCGTCGGCATGATGCTGCGTGGCCTGGAGGGCACGATCGACGTCATCGTGCCGCGTGGCGGACGCAGCCTGGTCGAGCGGGTTCAGCAGGAGGCCCGTGTGCCGGTCTTCGCCCATCTCGACGGCAATTGTCACGTCTATGTCCATGCCGGAGCGGACCTGGCGATGGCGCGCGATATCCTGATCAACGCCAAGATGCGGCGCACCGGTGTCTGCGGCTCTGCGGAAACCCTGCTGGTTGATCGCGCCGTCGCAGCCACGCATCTGAAGCCGCTGGTCGAGGCGTTGTTTGCTGCCGGCTGCGCGGTACGCGGGGATGCTGCGGCGCGCGCCGTCGATGCCCGGGTGACCGCTGCCGTCGAACTGGACTGGTCGACCGAGTTCCTGGACGCCATCATTGCGGTGAAGGTCGTCGACGATCTCGACGCAGCGATTGCCCATATCGAACGCTATGGGTCGCACCACACGGACGCCATCGTCACGGCGGATCAGGGCGCAGCGGAGCGCTTCATGCGCGAGGTCGACAGCGCCATTCTCCTGCACAATGCCTCGACGCAGTTTGCCGATGGCGGCGAGTTCGGCTTCGGCGCCGAGATCGGCATCGCGACCGGCAAGATGCACGCACGCGGGCCGGTCGGCGTCGAGCAGCTGACCTCGTTCAATTACCGCGTGCGCGGCACCGGTCAGATCCGTCCGTGAGGCCGTTCGGCTCGCGCATCGCGCCACGGCTGAAGCGCTCCGGGCGGCGGCTCGTCCTGCCGCCGCATGCCAAGGGCATGACAATCGGGCTGTTTGGCGGATCCTTCAATCCGCCTCACGAAGCGCACCGCTTGGTTGCGCTCGCCGCGCTGAAGCGGCTTGGCCTCGACGCCGTCTGGTGGATGGTGTCGCCGGGAAATCCGCTCAAGGCCCATTCAGGCCTCGCCCCGCTGGCGGAACGGGTGTCGGCCGCCCGTGCGCTGGCCCACCATCCTGCGATCAAGGTCACCGATATCGAGGCGCGGCTCGGCACCCGCTTTACCTTCGACACCATCGCTGCCCTGAAGGCGCGCTGCCCCGGTGTTCGCTTCGTCTGGATCATGGGGGCTGACAATCTGGCCCAGTTCCATCTGTGGCAGAACTGGCTGGGCATTGCCGGTCTTGTGCCGATGGCGATCGTCGACCGACCGGGGGCCGGCCTGAAATCCGCAGGCGGCGTCGCGGCCACCCGCCTTGCCCGCTATCGCCTCGACGAATCCGACGGCCACCGGCTGGCTTTCACCCAGGCCCCGGCCTGGATTTTCCTGCACGGATTGAAGTCGCCGCTGTCATCGACGGCGCTTCGCGAGAAAAAGCTGATACCCGTAAAATTGCACCTATCCACTTAAGCGCGGGGCAAAGCGCGCCGGTTAATGTCGCCTCATAGAAACGCGGGGCGGGATGCATATGAACGGGCTGATGTCCAAGAAGGCCGAGCAGCTTCTGTCGAGCGTCGATGTCCTCGTCATCGACGACAATCAGTTCATGCGGAAGATTATCCGCAACATTCTGACCAATATCGGGATCAAGAGTGTTTCCGAGGCCGTCGATGGACTGGCAGGTCTTGAGCATATCAGGCTGCACGCCCCGGACATCGTCATTCTCGACTGGGAAATGCCGATGCTCAACGGCGCCGAGTTGATGCGCATCGTGCGCAACCCATCGACCTTCCCGCTGCCGGATATCCCGATCATCATGTTGACCGCGCATCTGGAGCGCTGGCGCGTGATGGAGGCGACCAAGCTCGGCGTCAACGAGTTCGTCGCCAAGCCGATCTCCGGCAAGATCATGCTGGAGCGCATCATCTCGATCATCACCCGACCGCGGCCTATGGTGCACATTGATGGCCACTATCGTCCCGAGCCGCGTCGCAATCTGATCGAGCCGCGGCTGCGTCGCGCCTCCGCTCCCCAGCCCGCAAGCGTGGTCTGACGCCGCAGGCTGGCGGCGGCAGACGTCCCTTGCGACGGCCCTACTTGCGAAGATTTCCAAACACGGGTCCTCTTGCGTTCTGATCACGCATCGAGGATCCCGTCATGACCAAAGCTGCCACTCCCGCCCATCCGCAGGGCCTCTCGATGTACGAGAAGCGCCGGATCGAGGCGGAGATTCTCAAGCACGTCTATGACGCGCTGACCGCGAGCCACGGCAAGGCCATTGCGGAGGCCTCGGTTGCCGAGGCTGTGCGCCGTTCTGCCATCGAGCAGGGCGAGCGTTTCGCCGCAGAAGCGCCGCAGGGCCCGTCGCTGCAGGGCTTCATCGACATGCAGGAATTGTGGACCAAGGGCGGTGCGCTTGATGTCGAGGTCCTCGGCCGCACCGAGGACACCTATTCCTTCAACGTCACCCGTTGCCGCTATTCCGAAATGTACAAGGACATGGGATTGGGCGAGATCGGCCACCTCCTGTCGTGCCAGCGCGATGGCACCTTCTGCGAAGGCTACGACAAGAGGCTCAAGCTCGACCGGACCCAGACCATCATGCAGGGCGCAAGCCACTGCGACTTCCGGTTCCGCTATGAGAAGGACGCGGCGTCGTCCTGATCAGACGGGCGGGCGGCCGACGAAGTCGCGCTTGCCGATATCCATGCCGTTCTCGCGCAGGATGTTGTAGGCCGTGGTCACGTGGAAGAAGAAGTTCGGCAGGGCCATATAGGTGAAATAGACGCGTGACTTGAACGCGACCTGCTGGCCGGCGAGCGGCACGGTGATCTCGACATCGGCACGGTCGTCGATTGCCTTGGTGTCGGCGCTCCTGACGAAGGCGATCGTGGTGGCGATGCGCTGCTTCAGCTCCTCGATCGTCGTTTCGGTGTCGGGATATTTCGGGATCTCAATGCCCGAGAGACGGGCCGTCGGGCCCTTGGCGAAATCGGTGGCGAGTTGCACCTGTCGGGTCAGCGAGAACATGTCGGGCGCCAGCCGCGAGTCCAGCAGGACCTTCGGGTCGATTTTCTTGGCGGCGGCGAATTCAGCCGCCTTGTCGAGCATTGCTGACAGATTGGTCAGCATCTGGACGAAGATGGGCAGCGAGACGTCGGACAGGCGCGTGCTCATGGGGATAATCCTGAAGGATCGAGGCGCAGGAGTTGCGCATTCCCCATTTAGGCCTCGCGCATCGATTGCGCCACCACGCTATAAGAGCCCATGCCGATTCAGCACGCCATCGACCAGCCGGCCCCGATCGGGCGGCAGCCAATCCAGGGTCGCGTGACGCGCATCCAGCTGTCGCGGTTTCGCAGCTATGCCGCGGGCGACCTGCGACCCGAAGCCTCGCTTGTGGCGCTCGTGGGCCCCAATGGAGCCGGCAAGACCAATGTTCTCGAAGCGCTGTCGCTGCTGACGCCTGGCCGCGGCCTGCGGCGCGCGACCTTGAGCGAAATTGCTTCCGACCAGGGCGATGGCGGGTGGGCGCTCAACGCGACCGTAGAGGCGGCCTATGGCGAAACCATGCTGGGCACCGGCATTGAGGGTGGCGAGGAAGAGGCGCGAACCCGCATCTGCCGCATTGATCGGGTGCCTGTCGGTTCGGCTGCGGCCTTTGCCGAGCATATCCGCGTCGTCTGGCTGACGCCCGCCATGGATGGCCTGTTTCTCGGCTCTGGCGGTGAGCGTCGGCGCTTCCTCGACAGGCTGGTTCTGGCGGTGGATGCCGAGCACGGCAGCCGCGTGAATGCGCTGGAGCGGTCGCTCCGCGCGCGCAATCGCCTGCTGGAGGAGCCGGCCCCCGATCCCGCCTGGCTGGAGGCGGTGGAACATGAGACGGCGGAACTCGCGGTTGCCGTGGCGGCCGCACGGGCCGAAACGGTGCGCCGTCTCGCAGGCCTGATCGAGGCGACCAAGGACCCGGCCTCGCCCTTCCCCTGGGCGGCGCTCGCGCTCGATGGCGCGGTCGAGAATGCCGTGCTGGAGCGTCCTGCCCTGGAGGTGGAGGACGATTACCGGGCGGTGTTGCGCGCCAATCGCAACCGCGACCGGGCTGCAGGGCGGACCACCGAGGGCCCGCATCTGACCGACCTGCAGGCGGTCCATGGTCCATCCGGGTCACCCGCCGAGCGCTGCTCGACCGGCCAGCAGAAGGCCCTGCTCGTCGGGCTGGTCCTGGCCCATGCCCGTCTCGTTGCCGAAATGGCAGGTTTCACGCCGCTGGTCCTGCTCGACGAGGTGGCGGCCCATCTCGATCCCGAGCGTCGAGCCGCTCTCTACGATGCCCTGGAGGCACTGGGCGCCCAGGTCTGGATGACTGGCGCCGATCCCCAGGCTTTCGACAGCCTGAGGACCCGAGCCGATATCTTCGCAGTCGTGCCCGGCACGATCAGCCGGGCCTGACTGTCAGGCGACCGCCTGCGACGCGTGCCGCCGGCGCAGGACATAGCCGATCGCCAGCACGACGACCGCACCGCTGAGCGCGGCCACATAATGTGGCAGTGCCGCAGCCTTCAGCGAACCAGCAGGCGTCGGATCGACCACTACCAGGTTCAGGCTCCAGCCGGCGAGCTGTCGGAGGACGGCGGGATCGCTGACGATCATGTCGCCGGCAATCCATCCGAGCAGCGCCGCGCCAGCCCAGACGAAGATCGGGAACCGCTCGATGATCTTCAGCACCAGGCCCGATCCGGCAATGATCAGCGGGATGGTCAACAGCAGGCCGAAGATGAAGAGCCAGACATTGCCGTGCGAGGCGGCGGCGATAGCCAGCACGTTATCGAGGCTCATGACAGCATCGGCGATGGCAATGGTGCGCACGGCCTTCCAGAGGCTGTCCGTCGCTTCCATTTCGGTATGGGCTTCCTCGCCCTCACCCACCACGAGCTTGACGGCCACCCAGAGCAGCAGCAGGCCACCAATCAGCCGCAGCAGCGGAATGGCGAGCAGATAGGTGATGATGAGTGCGAACAGGATGCGCAGGCCGATAGCCGCACCAGCACCGAGCAGAATGCCGTAGAATCGCTGGCGCTCCGGCAGGCCGCGGCATGCCAGCGCGATGACGACCGCATTGTCGCCTGACAGGAGAAGGTCGATCCAGATGATCTGGAGCAGGCCGATCCAGAACTTGGTGTCGGAGAACAGGGTTCCAGAGAGAATGCTTTCCATATCGGCCCCACGGCGCAGGCCGCGCACCGATGCGCGGCCGATCGGCCACCGACATAATAAGCATTTGTGCCTATGTCACGAGGGGGGGCGAAAAACCCCTAGGTGTATCCCTTATGCTTCAGCTGCCGCGTGTCGCTTCCTGATCAGGAAGGCCGTCGCCACCACGAAGATGGCCCCGATGATCGCCGCAGGCATTTCCAGCTTGTGGGCGAGATCGCCACCGATGAACTGCTTCACAATCGGGTCATTCAACGCCATGTCGCCGGCAAGCCAGCCGAGAAGAGCGGCGCCCGCCCAGATGAGAATGGGGAACCGCTCGAGCATCTTCATGATCAGCGTGGCGCCGGCGACGATCAGCGGGATCGAGATCACGAGGCCGAAGATGAGCATGAACTTGTTGTCGCGGGCGACGGCGGCAATGGCCAGCACGTTGTCGAGGCTCATGACGGCATCGGCGATGGCCACGGTGCGAACTGCATACCAGAGCTGATCGGATGCCTGGATCTTGTCGTCGTCGCCGCCTTCATCCGTGACCAGCTTGACTGCGATCCACAGCAGCAGCAAAGCGCCGACCACCCGCAGGAAGGGCATGTCGAGCAGGGTTGCGACGAACAGGGTGAAGACGACGCGGAGCAGGATCGCCACGCCTGCGCCCAGCACCATGCCGATCATGCGCTGCCGGTCAGGCAGGCCGCGGCAGGCCAGCGCGATGACGACCGCATTGTCGCCCGACAGGATGATGTTGATCCAGATGACCTGAATGATGCCCACGAGGCTGAGCGAGCTGAAGTCCATCGGGGGCACCTTCAATATGGGATGGGTTGAAACGGCCGACGTGCCGACTTTGGGCCGCACACTAGGGGCAGGACCTCATCGCTGATATTAGTATTTCTGACTAAGAAATGCGTGGAAATGCGCATAACTATATAGAAACACGTATCAGTCCGGCCGTTTCATCTTTCCCATATCAGCCGATGGCGTCGACCACAGCCTTGCCGCAGTCGATCGTATTGGCCTGGCCGCCGAGATCGCGTGTGCGGTACGCAGCGCTCGCCAGCACTTCCTCGATGGCGCGGACGATTTCGGCAGCGGCCTCGGGCTCGCCGAGATGGTCGAGCATCATGGCCGCTGACCAGATCTGGCCGATCGGATTGGCAATCCCCTTGCCGGCAATGTCGGGAGCCGAACCGTGCACCGGCTCGAACAGCGAGGGGAACTTGCGGTCCGGATTGATGTTGCCCGACGGCGCGATGCCGATCGTGCCGGTGCACGCCGGACCAAGGTCGGAAAGAATGTCGCCGAACAGGTTGGACGCCACCACCACGTCGAACTTGTCGGGGTTCAGCACGAAGTGGGCGGTGAGAATGTCGATGTGGAACTGGTTCACCTCGACAGCCGGATAGGACTTCTTCATCTCGGCCACCCGCTCGTCCCAATAGGGCATGGAGATCGAGATGCCGTTCGACTTGGTGGCGCTGGTCAGCTTGCGCCGCTTGCGCTTCATCGCGAGCTCGAAGGCATATTTCAGGATCCGGTCGACACCGACGCGGGTCATGACCGTTTCCTGCAAGACGAACTCGCGGTCGGTGCCCGGGAACATGCGGCCGCCGATCGAGGAATATTCGCCCTCGGTGTTCTCGCGCACGACGAAGAAGTCGATGTCGCCAGGCTTGCGGCCGGCCAGCGGCGAGGGCACGCCCGGCATCAGCTTGACCGGGCGGAGGTTGACGTACTGGTCGAACTCGCGCCGCATCAGCAGCAGCGAGCCCCAGAGCGAGACATGGTCGGCGATCTTGTCGGGCATGCCGACGGCGCCGAAGAAGATCGCGTCATGGCCGCCGATCTTCTCCTTCCAATCCTCCGGCATCATGCGGCCATGCTTCTCGTAATAGTCGAAGGACGAGAAGTCGAAATGGTCGAGATCGACGGAGAATTTGTACTTCTTCGCCACGGCTTCCAGCACGCGCACACCCTCGGGCATGACTTCCTTGCCGATGCCGTCGCCGGGAATGACGGCGAGCCGGTAGGTGTTCGAGCGGGCCATGCGTGTCTCCTTGGGAAGCGAAGTCCGACCGGATAGCCAGCGGGACGGTGGCGGACAAGCCTTGCCGGCGGCAGGGCGCCCATGAGGTCAGGGAAGGGCTCTATTCGTTATCGGCGAGGATCGCGGTGATCACGGCATCGGTGACCTGGCGGGTCGTCGCCTTGCCACCGAGGTCGGGCGTGTGAAGGCTCGGGTCCGCCGTGACGCGTTCGATCGCGCGCATCAGCCGGGCCGCGGCCGGCTGCTCGCCAAGATGGTCGAGCATCAGGACGGCCGACCAGAACGTGCCGATGGGGTTGGCGATGCCCTTGCCCATGATGTCGAAGGCCGAGCCGTGGATCGGCTCGAACATCGAGGGAAACTCGCGCTCGGGATTGAGATTGGCGGTCGGAGCGATGCCGAGCGAGCCGGCAAGGGCCGCAGCGAGATCGGAGAGGATGTCGGCATGCAGGTTGGTGGCAACCACCGTGTCGATCGTCTCCGGCTTCAGGGTCATCCGCATGGTCATGGCGTCGACGATGGCCTTGTCCCAGGTCACGTCCGGGAATTCGGTGGCCACCTCGGCGGCGACCTCATCCCACATCACCATGGCATAGCGCTGGGCGTTCGACTTGGTGACCACGGTGAGGAGCTTGCGCGGGCGCGACTGCGCCAGCTTGAAGGCGAAACGCATGATGCGGGTGACGCCGGCGCGGGTCATCATCGACACGTCGGTTGCCGCCTCGATCGGCAGGCCCTGATGGACGCGGCCACCGACGCCGGAATATTCGCCCTCGGAATTCTCGCGCACGATCACCCAGTCGAGTTCCGGCCCCGACACGTGGCGCAGCGGCGAGGTGATGCCCGGCAGGATGCGGGTCGGGCGGACATTGGCGTACTGGTCGAAGGGTTGGCAGATCGCGAGCCGGAGGCCCCAGAGCGTGATGTGGTCGGGAATGTCGGGGTGGCCGGCGGAGCCGAACAGGATGGCGTCATGTTTCCTGATCTGCTCGCGGCCGTCCTCCGGCATCATCCGGCCATGCTTCTTGTAGTACTCGCCGCCCCAGTCGAACCGGTCGAAGGAGATTGTGAACTGTTCGCGCCCGGCGAGCGCCTGCAGGACCTCGACGCCGGCATCGACCACCTCGGCGCCGATGCCGTCCCCTGGAATGGATGCGATGCGATAGGCCTTCATGGGGCTGGTCCTCGGTGGCGCGGTGGCTGGCGATCAGGCTTGATTGCAATCGAAACCAATCGATGTCAACATTCCATTGGAGCTTCCATGGAAGCATCGTCACAATGCGCAGTTCGGGAGATCAGATGGTTGCGGGCATTGCCCACGAGGAGCAGGTGCAGGACCGGCGGCCGTCGTTGGTCGACGACGCCTATGCCGCGCTGAAGGAAGCGATCCGCGAGAGCATCTTCCCGCCGGGCTATCAGGCATCGGCCCAGGAACTGGCGCTGCGCCTCGGCATGAGCCGGACACCGGTCCACGAGGCCTCACTCAAGCTGCAGGAGGAGGGTCTTGTCCGCATCGTGCCCAAGCGCGGGATCGTCATCTGCGCGCTGGCCCCGGACGACATCCGCGAAATCTACGAGGTCATCATTGCCATCGAGGCCAGCGCCGCCCAGCGCCTGGCTGGCCTGACCGCGCCCGAGCGCGCCATCGTCTGCGATGAACTGGCGACGGCCACCGACCGCATGGCCGAGGCGCTTGCACGCGGCGATCATGGAGAATGGGGCCGCGCCGACGAGGCCTATCACCAGCTTCTGGTCGAGCGCTGCGGCAATGGCCGCTTCGTGCGCATCATGCAGACGGTCAAGGACCAGCTCCATCGCGCCCGCATGCTCACCCTGAAACTTCGCACGCGGTTGCCCGCCTCCGTCGACGAGCATCGCGCGGTGATCGCGGCGATCCGTGCCGGCGACGGCGAGGCTGCCCATGCCGCCGCCCGCCGCCATCGGCTCAACACGAGCGATGAGCTTCTGCCGCTTCTGGAGAACTTCGGACTGAAGCACCTATAGTCATACGGCCAATCCGGCGTTTTGCCGGCATAACAACAAGATCGCGCATCCGGCGCGGCGCACCCCAACTCAGGAGGAAATCCATGCGACTGTTTGCCAGTGCCCTAGCGGCAGGCCTCATTGCTCTCGCCAGCCCCGCTGCGGCGCAGAGCTTTCCCAGCCGCGCGATTACCATGATCGTGCCTTTCGCGGCCGGCGGGACGACCGACATCATCGCGCGGATCGTCTCCGAGCACATGTCGCGAACGCTCGGCCAGTCGATCGTGGTCGAGAATGTCGGCGGCGCCGGCGGCACGACCGGCTCGACACGCGTCGCCCGCGCGACCCCTGACGGCTACACGCTGATCATGGGCAATATGGGCACCCATTCAGCCTCCGTCGGCCTCTATCCCAATCTGGCCTATGATCCGCGCACCGATTTCGAGCCGATCATGAATGCCGCCGGCACGCCGATGATGATCGCGGCGCACAAGGATTTCCCGGCCAGCACGTTGCAGGAGATGATCGCGCTGATCAGAGCCAATCCCGGGCGCTACAATTACGGCCATGGCGGTGTGGGCTCGACCTCCCATCTCACCTGCGTGTTCTTCCACCACCTCGTCGGCGCGCCGGTCCAGCATGTGCCGTTCCGCGGGTCGGGTCCGGCGCTCGCGGCCCTGCTCGGCAAGCAGCTCGACTATGTCTGCGACCAGACCGTCACCATAGTGCCGCAGCTTGCCAATCTGAAGACCTATGTGGTCGCAACGCCGAGCCGCCTTGGCGTTGCCCCGGATGTGCCCACCTCGGCCGAGGCGGGTTTGCCCGTCTTCCAGGTTGTCGGGTGGAACGCCATGTTCGCCCCGAAGGGCACGCCGCGCGAGATCATCGAGCGCCTGAATGCCGCCGGTCGTGCGGCCTTGGCCGATGAGAGCGTTCGCAAGCGCCTGCTGGAACTCGGCTGCGAGATTCCCGATGCCGCGGGACAGACACCCGAGGCGCTCGGTGCTCACGTCCGTGCAGAGGTCGAAAAGTGGACGCCGGTGATCAAGGCCGCCGGCGTCACTGCGGGCAACTGATGATCAGGTGAAGAACGCTTCGAATTCGGATGCCACGAGGTCGGGCACTTCCTCCGCGAGGTAGTGCCCGCCCGGCAGGGGATGGCCCCTGACATCGCTTGCCCGTTCGCGCCACAGCGCCAGCGGGTCGAAACATTTGCCGATCACGCCATTCTCTCCCCACAGTGCCAGCAACGGCATGTCGAGCTTGCGCCCGCCGTCCTCGTCGTCGTGGACGATGTCGACCGCGGCGCCGGCCCGATAATCCTCGCAGCTGGCGTGGATGGTCGCGGGGTTGCGGAAGCAGCGGAGATATTCGGCCAATGCCTCCGGCGAGAACGGATTGAGGCCGGCCGCGCCCGAGCCGCACTTCTTCAGCCAATAGGCATCCGGATCAGCCCCGATCATCCGCTCCGGAAAGGGAGCCGGCGTGATGAGGTAGAACCAGTGCCAGTAGGCGCGTGCGAAGGCATCCGTCGTGTCGCGGTACATCTCACGGGTAGGCGCGATGTCGAGGGTTGCGAGCTTCCGCACCCGGCCGGGATGGTCCAGGGCCAGCCGGTGGGACACGCGGGCGCCGCGATCATGGGCGCCAAGGAAGAACTGCTCGTGCCCGAGCGCGGTCATCACCTCCGCCATGTCATTGGCCATCGCCCTCTTGGAATAGGGCATATGCTGTGCGTCCGTCTCCGGCTTGCCGCTGTCGCCATAGCCTCTGAGGTCGGCCGCCACCACGGTGAAACGCTCTGCCAGCCGCGGCGCAATCCGGTGCCAGAGAACGTGGGTCTGGGGATAGCCATGGAGCAGCAGCAGGGCCGGCCCCGATCCGCCTGTTCTCAGCCGGATCGTCGTCCCCGACGTGGTGACGTCGAGCATGCGAAAGCCAGGGAATAGGCGATCAGACACGGGCAATTGGGCGATCATCGCGGTTTTCCCTGTGAAATTGACGCAAACGGCATGTGCGCCGAAGGTCGCAGCAGGTCCTTGTATCCAGAAGCGCGAAGATTAGGTATTCGAAAAGCTCCACAGCAAAGAAGCTCCCCCCAGGAGCCGCCCAAGCCCCAGAGGACCCCGATGAACAAGCGCTTCTTCCTTGCCGCCGCAGCGACTGCCCTGGCGACCGGCCTTTCGCCCGCCGCCGCCCAGACGTTCCCGTCGCGGCCGATCACCATGATCATTCCCTTCGCCGCCGGCGGCCCGACCGATGTCGTCGCCCGCATCGTCTCCGAGGCGATGGGCAAGTCGCTGGGCCAGGCTGTCGTCATCGAGAACGTCGCCGGCGCCGGCGGCACCACAGGTTCGACCCGCCTGACCCAGGCCGCCGCCGATGGCCATACGATCATGATCGGCCACACCGGCACCCATGCGGCTTCCGTCGCGCTCTATCCGAACCTGCGCTACAACCCGGCCACCGACTTCGCGCCGATCGGCCTGGTCAACACCAATGCCATCCTGATCACCGCCAAGAAGGCACTGCCGGCCAACACGCTGAGCGAATTCGTGGCCTGGGTGAAGGCCAACGAGCGCACGGCCAACAATGCCCATGCCGGCATCGGCTCGGTCAGCCACACGACCTGCCTGCTGCTCAATTCGATCATGGGCGTCAACCCGCAGACCGTGCCCTATCGCGGCACCGGCCCGGCCATGAACGATCTCGTCGCCGGTCAGGTCGACTATCTCTGCGATCAGGTGGTCAACGTCGCCCCGCAGGTCCGCGCCGGCACGATCAAGGCCTTCGCCGTCGCCCAGATGACCCGCAACCAGGCGCTGCCTGATGTCCCGACCACCACAGAGGCTGGTCTGCCCGGCTATCAGGTCGTCGTCTGGAACGCCATGCTCGCGCCGAAGGGCACGCCGGCTCCGGTCGTTGCCCGGCTGAACGAGGCTCTCAAGGCTGCTTTGGCCGACGCTAATGTCCGCGCCCGCCTGGCCGAACTCGGTGCCGATCTCCCGACCGATGTCCAGGCGACGCCTGCCGGTCTCCAGGCCTTCATCGAGTCCGAGATCGCCAAGTGGACGCCGGTGATCAAGGCGGCAGGCGTCACCGCCTCGAACTGATTGATACGGCGCGTGCCCGGCGGATTCCCGCCGGGCACGTCGTCCAGGAGAACGACCATGGTCGTGTTGAATGTTCAGGGAATGACCTGTGGCGGCTGTGCTGCCTCGGTCGAGAAGATCATCCGCCGCACCGATCCTGCGGCAATCGTCCGGGTCGATCTGGCGTCCGGCCGCGTGGAGGCCGATACCTCGGCCGACGCCGCGATCCTTGCCGAGGCTGTCAGCGCGGCAGGCTACCAGGCCAAGGCGGCCTGATCAGCCGACGAGAATAGCTCTGAAATCATTGACATTCGTGTGTGTCGGGCCGGTCACCACCAGCCCGTCCACCGCGGCGAAGAAGCCGAAGCCGTCATGGCGGTCGAGGTGGCTGCGGGCGGATAGTCCCCGCCGCTCGGCGTCGTCGATCAGCCCCGGCGTGACGATCGCGCCCGCATTGCTTTCGATGCCGTCGATGCCATCGGTATCGAGTGCAATGGCATGAAGGCGCTTGCGCAACTCCGGCTTCCATCCCTGCACCGCAACCAGCAGCGCCAGCGCGAATTCCGAGTTGCGGCCGCCGCGCCCGAATGATCCGCCGCGCGGCAGGGTCACCGTCGTCTCGCCGCCCGAGAGAATGAGCAGGGGCGGCCCAACCGGCAGGCTGTGCTCCAGCACCGAGCGGGCAAGGGCTGCATGGACCTGCGCCACATCGCGCGCCTCGCCCTCGATCGTGTCGCCCAGCACCAGCGTCGGGATGCCGGCCTTCTCGGCAATCGCAGCGGCGGCTCGCAGGCTCTCGACGGGGCGTGCAATCAACCGAACGTCGATCCCTTGCGCAAAGGCCGGATGGTCCGGCTTCGGGCTTTCGCAGGCCGGATCGGCCAGATGCCGCATGACGGCGTCGGGCAGTTCCATGCCGTAGCGCTGGACGATCGCCAGCGCATCCTCGCGCGTCGTTGTGTCGGGCACGGTGGGGCCGGACGCGATGACGGCTGGGTCGTCGCCGGGCACATCGGAAATGGTCAGCGTCACCAGCCGCGCCGGCAGCGCCGCAGCAGCCAGCCTGCCGCCCGCAATGGCCGAGACATGCTTGCGCACGCAGTTCATAGCGCCGATATCGGCGCCCGATGCCAGGAGCGCTGAATTCACCGCCTTGAGATCATCAAGCGTCAGATCGCCGCCCGGCAGTGTCAGCAGGGCCGAGCCGCCGCCCGATATCAGCGCCACGACCAGATCGTCAGGCCGCAGGCCCTCAAGCCGGCTCAGGATGCGGCGCGTTGCCGTCAAGCCGGCCTCGTCGGGCACCGGATGCGACGCCTCCAGCACCTCGATCCGCGAGCAAGGCACGGCATGACCATAGCGCGTCACCACCGTGCCGCTGAGCGGAGCCGGCCAGGCCTTCTCGAAGGCGGCCGCCATGGCCGCCGCCGCCTTGCCTGCCCCGATCACGATGGTCCGGCCGGTCGGAACCGCCGGCAGGTGATCGA
Organism: Phreatobacter aquaticus; assembly: GCF_005160265.1. Lineage (NCBI taxonomy): Bacteria > Pseudomonadati > Pseudomonadota > Alphaproteobacteria > Hyphomicrobiales > Phreatobacteraceae > Phreatobacter > Phreatobacter aquaticus. The sequence goes on from NZ_CP039865.1 coordinate 1,782,204, forward strand.
CCAACCGCTCGGCAAGGGCAGCGCCGATCGCGGCGTGACCGAGCGAGACGAGAAAGGCGCGCGGGTCGGAGGGCAGGGGCACAGCTTGGGTTCCACGGTCATGCAGGGGCCGCGAGACAAGCAGGCGCGCGCCACCTGTGCAAGGGCGACCCCGGTCCTTCGCCCGGATTGCCGGCAAGCCGACGCGCTCCTAAACCTTGGCCAGTAAACCGACGCCGTGGGGAAACGCATGCTGTTCGAACTCAGCGAGGAAGAGATCCTGATCCGCGACACCGCGCGGCGGATGAGCGCGGAGATTGTCGCTCCGCTTGCTGAGACGCTGGACCACGGCGGCGGGCGTCCCGCATTCCTGGCCAATCTCAAGCAGCTGGCCGAGGCCGGTTTCATGTCGGTCAATGTCCGCTCCGAATTCGGCGGCACCGAAGCCGGCACGGTCGCCTTCGCGCTGACCATCGAGGAGCTGGGCTATGCCTGCGCAGCAACCGGCGTCACCGCCTCGGTCACGAACATGGTGGCCGAGGTGATCCAGGCGGTCGGCTCGGCTGAGCAGAAGGCCCGCCATCTGCCACGCATTGCCGATGGCACCTATCCCGCCGGCGCCTTCTGTCTCACCGAATCCGGGGCCGGCTCCGACCCTTCCGCCATGGCGACGAAAGCGCGCATCGACGGCGACCATTTCGTGCTGGACGGTCAGAAGCTCTACATCACCTCGGCCGAATATGCCGGGCTGTTCGTCGTCTGGGCGGTGACAGACCCCACCGCGCCCAAGGGCAGGGGCATTTCCTGCTTCCTGGTCGAGGCCGGCACGCCGGGCCTCACCATCGGCAAGGCCGAGAGGAAGCTCGGCCAGCATGGGTCCGCCACGAATGTCGTCCATTTCGACGGCTGCCGTGTGCCCGCTTCCGCGCTCATGGGCAAGCTGCATGACGGCTTCCGCATCGCGGTCGGCGAACTGGCGGGCGGCCGCATCGGCATTGCGGCGCTCTCGCTCGGCATTGCCCGCGCCGCCATGGATGCCGCCAAGGCCTATGTGAAGGAGCGCCGCCAGTTCGGCCAGGCGATCGCTGATTTCCAGGGCATCCAATGGATGATTGCCGACCGCGAGACCGACCTCGAGGCTGCCCGCTTGCTCATGCTGTCGGCGGCCGCGAAAAAGGACCGCGGCGAGCCCTTTGGCCGCGAGGCATCCATGGCCAAGCTGTTTGCCTCGGAAGCGGCGCTCCGCTGCACCGACACGGCAGTGCAACTCCATGGCGGCGCCGGCTATTGCGCCGACTATCCTGTCGAACGGCATTTCCGGGATGCTCGCATTACCCGAATCTATGAGGGCACCAGCGAGGTCCAGCGTATGATCATCTCCCGCGAAACCTTCCGGCAGTAAGAAGCGACCATGAAACTCACGATCTATGGAATTGCCCGCTCGCGCGCCATCCGCAACCTCTGGATGGCCGAGGAGCTCGGTCTGGCCTACCAGCACGTTCAGACCGTCTATGGCCCGGAAGGCTCCCGCAAGCCCGACTTCCTGAAGCTCAATCCGAACGGCCGCGTGCCCGCCGCCGATGTTGACGGTGTGATCCTCTGGGAATCACTCGCCATCAACCTGCATCTGGCCAAGAAGGTCGGAGGCTCGCTCAGCCCGAAGGATGTCGATGAGGATGGCCTCATGACCATGTGGAGCATGTGGGCGGTCACCGAGGTCGAGACCCCCGCGCTTGCCGTGCTCACCCATGGCAGCCTCAAGTCCGAAGCCGAGCGCGACAACGCCTTGCTCGCGAAGAGCATCGAGGCACTGAAGGCCCCGCTCGCCGTGCTGGAGGCGCATCTGGCCGCCCATTCCGGCCACCTGGTCGGCGGGCGCTTCACGGTGGCGGACCTCAATGTCGCGGCCTGCGTGTTCTATCTCCGCCTGTCGAACCTCCTGGCCGACAAGCCGGCGATAACCGCCTGGTACACGGGCGCGATGGAGCGGCCGGCGGCGAAGAAGGCCTTCGCGCTCAGGGGCGACTGAACCGCTGCGGACGGAAGCGTCCCCCGCATTTCCGGAACTTCCCCGCGGGGCGTGGCATCGCTATGGTCCGCGGCGAATGAAGCCGCGACCGTCGCGCGGCCGTGACGACACCCGAGGATATGTCCATGCGCCCCGACACCGTGACCCGCACCGGCGGTCAGATCCTGGTCGATCAGCTCGTCGCCCAGGGCGCCGACCATTGCTTCTGCGTGCCCGGCGAGAGCTATCTCGCCGTGCTGGACGCGCTGCATGACGCCAAGTGTCAGGTCACCATCTGCCGGGCCGAAGGCGGCGCTGCCATGATGGCAGAGGCCCATGGCAAGCTCACGGGACGTCCAGGCATCTGCATGGTCACCCGCGGCCCCGGCGCCACCAATGCCTCGCCGGGCATCCACATCGCCCAGCAGGATTCGACCCCGATGATCCTGTTCGTCGGCCAGATCGAGCGCGGCATGCGCGGACGCGATGCCTTCCAGGAGGTGGACTACACCCAGCTCTTCGGCGGCATGTGCAAATGGGTCGCCGAGATCGACGATGCTGCCCGCATCCCGGAAATGGTGGCGCGGGCCTACGCCACCGCCATGCAGGGCCGTCCCGGCCCCGTCGTCCTCGTCCTGCCCGAGGACATGCTGACCGAAAGCGCCTCCGTCCCCGACGCTCCCTATGTCGAGGCTGCCGAGACCTGGCCCGGCAACACCGACATGATGAAGCTGCAGAAGATGCTCTGGGCGGCGCAGAAGCCGGTGCTCATCCTCGGCGGCTCGCGCTGGTCGGCCAAGGCGACCGCGGCCATCGCGCGCTTTGCCGAGCGTTTCGACCTGCCGGTCATCTGCCAGTTCCGCCGTCAGATGCTGTTTAGCAGCGACCATCCGAACTATGCCGGCGACCTCGGCCTCGGCGGAAATCCCTCGATGATCAAGCTGATCCAGGAGAGCGATCTCGTCATCGCGCTCGGCGGCCGCCTCTCCGAGATCGCGTCGCAGAGCTACACGCTGTTCGACATCCCGCAGCCGAGCCAGCCCTTCGTCCACATTCATCCCGGCGCAGAGGAACTCGGCCGCGTCTATCAGGCGACGCTGGCGATCCAGGCAAGCCCGACGGCCTTCGCCGCCGCCGCCGAGGGCCTGCAGCCGCCGCAGACGCTCGCCTGGGCCGGCCGCGCCACCACCGCTCACGAGAGCTATCTCGGCTGGACCGGCAATCCCGCGCGCCTGCCGGGCAAGCTGCAGTACGGCGAGATCATGGCCTGGCTGCGCGACCGCCTTCCGGACAATTCCGTCATCTGCAACGGCGCCGGCAACTACGCGATCTGGGTGCACCGCTTCCTGCGCTTCAAGCAGTTCGGCTCGCAGCTCGCCCCGACCTCGGGCTCGATGGGCTATGGCACGCCGGCTGCAGTTGCCGCCAAGCGCATCAATCCGGAAAAGACCGTCGTCGCCTTTGCGGGCGACGGCTGCTTCATGATGAACGGCCAGGAATTCGCCACCGCCTGCCAGTACGATCTGCCGATCATCGTCATCGTCGTCGACAACGGCATGTACGGCACGATCCGCATGCATCAGGAGCGCGACTATCCGACCCGCGTCTCGGCTACCACGCTGAAGAACCCGGATTTCGCCGCGCTCGCCCGCGCCTATGGCGGCCACGGCGAGACGGTCCGCGAGACGGCGGAATTCGCGCCGGCCTTCGAGCGGGCGGTGGCCTCCGGCAAGCCGGCAATCCTCCACTGCTTCCTCGACCAGCAGGCGATCACGCCGACCACGACGATCGACGCGATCCGCGAGAAGGCCTTCGCCGCGAAGAAGTGACGCTCACCCGTTCAGATGACAGGCCGACAGCCGTCCTGGCGCGATCTCCCTCAGCGCCGGGATATCCGTCTTGCAGCGCGCCATGGCGAGCGGGCAGCGCGGATGGAAATGGCAGCCTGACGGTGGATTGAGCGGCGAGGGGATCTCGCCCTCGATCGGCTTGAACTGCCGCTTGCCGGTGTCCACCCGCGGCACTTCGGCGAGCAGTGCCTGCGTATAGGGATGGTTTGGCGTCGAGAACAGCTCTTCCGCCGGTGCCAGTTCGACGATCCGGCCGAGATAGAGGATCGCCACCCGGTCTGCGACGTGCCTGACCACGCCGAGATCGTGGCTGATGAACAGATAGGTGAGGCCGAAGTCCTCGCGCAGCTTCATGAACAGGTTCAAGACCTGCGCCTGGATCGACACGTCGAGCGCCGCCACGCTCTCGTCCGCGACGATCATCTTCGGCTTCACCGCCAGCGCCCGGGCAATGCCGATGCGCGCCCGCTGGCCGCCCGAGAACTGGTGCGGATAGCGCTTGGCATAGGCCGGGTCGAGCCCGACTTTGCGCATGAGATCAGAGAGATAGGCCTCAGCGTCGGCCTTCGCGACAATGCCGTGATAGATCGGCGCCTCGATGATCGCATCGCCGATCCGCATGCGCGGATTGAGCGACGACATCGGGTCCTGGAACACCATCTGCACCGCCAGTTCGGCCGCCCGCTTCTCCGCGCCGGAGAGCTTTTTGCGCTCCTTGTCCTGGAACAGGATGGAGCCCTCGCTCTCGTTCCAGATGCCCGCGATGATGCGGCCGAGCGTCGACTTGCCCGAGCCACTCTCGCCGACGAGGCCCAGCACTTCGCCGGGCATCACCTTCAGGTCGACATGATCGAGCGCATGGACCACCTCGCGCTTCGGACCGGCGCCGAGGAGCCCAGCCAGCTTGGCTGCCAAATCGGGTTCTTTCGAGAAGCGCTTGGAGACGCCGCGGGTTTCGATGATCGGCGTCGTCATGCGGCCACTCCGTCGAGAACCGGGTGGAAGCAGCGCAGCCGCCGGTCGGGCAGCGGCCGGGTCTCTTCCGGCGGCGCCAATGTGCAATCGGGCCTGGCCGCGACGCAGCGCGGCGCGAAGGCACAGCCGGTCGGCAGCTTCAGGAGGTTTGGCGTCATGCCGGCGATCTGGGCAAGCGGCACACCGCGCGCATTGCGGCTCGGCAGGCTCTCCAGGAGGCCCTTGGTGTAGGGATGGGCAGGGTTTGCCAGCACGTCGGCGGTCGCACCTTCCTCCACCACGCGGCCGGCATACATGACCGCCACCCGGTCGGCGAGACCGGAGACGATGGCGAGGTCATGGGTGATCCAGACCAGGGCCGTGCCGGTATTGGCGGCAAGCTTCTGCACCTCGGCGAGGATCTGCGCCTGGATCGTCACGTCGAGAGCCGTCGTCGGTTCGTCGGCGATGATGAGCGCCGGCTTGTGCAGCAGTGCGATCGCGATCGCCACGCGCTGGCGCATGCCGCCGGAGAACTGGTGCGGATAGCTCTCCAGCCGCTGATCGGGCGAGGCGATGCCGACCTGCACCAGCGCCTCGCGGCAGCGCTCGCGGGCGCTCTCCGTCGAGACGTCCTCGTGGGCCTGGATCGTCTCGATCATCTGGGTGTCGACGCGCAGCACCGGATTAAGCGTCATCATCGGGTCCTGGAAGATCATGGCGACCTTCTTGCCCCGGATGGTCCGCCAATGCGCCTCGTCATAGCGGGCGGCATCCTCGCCCATGATCTTGATCGAGCCGGAGACGATCCGGCCCGGCGGGTCGATCAGCCCGAGGATGGAAAAGCCGGTCACCGTCTTGCCGGAGCCGCTCTCGCCGACAAGGCCGAGCACCTCGCCCCGCTCGACCTTGAACGACACGCCGTCGACCGCCTTCACCACGCCGCCGCGGGTGAAGAAATGCGTCTTGAGATCCTGGACCTCGAGGACCGGAGCCATGCTGTCGCTCACTTCTTCAGGCGCGGGTTCAACAGGTCGCGCAGATGGTCGCCGACCAGGTTGATGAGCAGGATGGTGATGAGCAGCGCGATGCCCGGGAATACGCTGACCCAGTACTTGCCTGAGAGGATGTACTTGTAGCCGTTGGAGATCAGCAGGCCGAGCGAGGGCTCGGTGATGGGCACGCCGACGCCGAGAAACGACAGGACGGCCTCCAGCGACACCGCATGCGCCACCTGCACGGTCGCCACGACGATCAGCGGCGGCAGGCAGTTCGGCAGGAGGTGGCGGAAGATGACCCGGTACTTCGGCAGGGCCAGGCACTGCGCCGCCTCGATATATTCGCGCCTGCGCTCGACCAGCGCGCCGCCGCGCACGGTGCGGGCATAATAGGCCCATTGGGTGGCCACCAGAGCGAGAATGACCTTGTCGATGCCCTTGCCGAGCACGGCCAGCAGGATCAGCGCGATCAGGATCGCCGGGAACGACAGCTGCAGATCGACCAGCCGCATGATGACGGCATCGACCTTGCCGCCGAAGAAGGCGGCGATGACGCCGACCGTCAGTCCCACCACCAGCGCGATCAGGGTCGCCGCGGCGGCGACGAACAGCGACAGGCGCAGGCCATAGATCATGGCGGAGAGCATGTCGCGGCCCTGGTCGTCGGTGCCGAGCAGGTACAGCTTGCCCTCAAGCGACCTCTCGCCCGGCGCCAACATGTTGTCCATGATCGAGATCTGGTTGAGATCGTAGGGGTTCTGCGGCGTCAGCCAGGGCGCGAAGATGGAGACCAGCGTCAGCAGCGTCACCAGCGCCAGGGCGCCGACGGCAACGCGGTTCTCGCTGAACTCGGAGACGAAGCGGCGGAACGGCGTCTCCACATCGGTGGCAATGGCGGCAGGTGCCGGCAGCGCGGTATCGGTCATCGGGCGGCCCTCGCGCTTACTTCTCGATATCCTGCAGGCGAACCCGCGGATCGAGGATCGAATAGAGGATGTCGACGGTCAGGTTGATCACAACGAACATCACCACGACCACCATCAGGTAGGCGACGATGACCGGGCGATCGAGCCGGTAGATGGAATCGATCAGGAGCTTGCCCATGCCGGGCCAGGCGAAGACTGTCTCCGTCACCACCGCGAAGGCGATCATCGCGCCAAGCTCCAGGCCGAGCACGGTCACCACCGGGATCAGGATGTTCTTCAGAACATGGACGCCGATGATCCGGCGCGGCGACAGGCCTTTGGCGCGGGCGAACCGGACATAGTCCTGCAGCATGGCCTCGCGCGTGCCGGCATAGGCAAGGCGGATGACCAGCGAGGTCTTGTAGATGGCAAGCGTCAGCGCCGGCATCAGCAGGTTCGGCCAGCCCGACGGATTGAGCAGCGAGAGCTCCACCCCGAACAGCGTGCCTGTGGGGCCACGCCCGCCGGCCGGCAGCCATTGCAGCGTTACCGCGAACAAGAGGATCATCATGATGCCGAACCAGAAGTTCGGCAGCGAGAAACCGACGATCGAACCGGAGACGATCGAGCGGCCAACGATCGTGTCGTGTTTCAGTCCGGCAATGACGCCGAGCGGGATGCCGATCATCGCGGTCATGAACAGGGCCAGCACGGCCAGTTCCATGGTCGCCGGCATGCGCGAGACGATCAGCCCCATGGCATCGACGCCGTGGACGAAACTCTTGCCGAAATCGCCGTGCAGCATGTTCCAGACGAAGACGCCGAACTGGACATAGAGCGGCTTGTCGAGACCGAGCCGGGCGATCGCCGCGTCGCGCTCGGTCTGGTCAGCGTCGGGAGCGAGCAGGATGTCGATCGGATTGCCGATCGCATAGACGCCCATGAAGACGAGCACGGCCATGGCGGCGACCACGAAGGCGCTCTGGCCGAGACGTCGGAGAATGAAGACGAGCATGGGCGGTTCCCCGTGGATCGGGATGTCGGGGCGTGCCCCTCCCGGCGAACCGGAAGGGGCAGGGGCGGCTCGCGCGTTACGGAGCCGGCCGCACCAGTTCGGCGCGCGTGTACTGGTTCATCTGCGCCTCGTAGGTCAGGCCCTTGCGGAACGCCCAGACCGACACTTCGAAATGCAGCGGCAGCAGGCCGAAATCGGCCATCGACATGCGCGAGGCCTCCGCCAGCAGCGCGTTGCGCTTGGCATCGTCCACCATGGTCAGCGCCTCCACGACCTTGGCGTCAACGGCCGCGTTCGAATAGCCGCCCGGATTGGTCGTGCCCATGCCGCGATTGCGGTCGGGCGTCGAGATCAGGGCGCGCAGCGGGTTCGACATCTCGCCGGTATCGGCGCCCCATCCGGCCAGCCAGAAGCCGAACTCGGCGCGATTGCGGCGCGCGAAGAAGGTGGAGGCGGTCATCGCCTCGACCTGCGTCTTGATGCCGATGCGGGTGAGCATCTGGGCGACCGCCTGGGCGATCTGGCCGTCATTGATGTAGCGATCGTTCGGGGTCGCGAGCGTGATCGAGAAGCCGTTGGGGAACCCGGCCTCGGCGAGCAGGCGCTTGGCGCGGTCGAGATCGGGACGGGCGGGCTTGGCGTCCGCATTGGTGCCGGGCAGCGGGCTCGGCAGCATTTCGGCCGCCGCCACCGCGACGCCGCCCATGATGCGGGCAACGATCGCATCGCGGTCAAGCGCCAGGCTGAAGGCCTCGCGCACGCGCCGGTCGCGGAACGGGTTCTTGCCACCGGTGTCGGTGACGCCCGGCGGCGGCGTCTCGGTCAGGTAGTTGAAGTGCAGGTAGATGATCCGGCTCGACAGGGCCTGCACGGTCGCGAATTGGGGATTGGCGCGGATGCGCGGCAGATCCTGGATCGGCGGGTTCTCGATGAAGTCGACATCACCGGCGAGCAGGGCCGCGACGCGCGCGGCGGCCTGGGTGATCGGACGGAAGGTGACCTTCGACCAGGCCGGCTTCGGACCCCAATAGGCGTCGTTGCGCTCGACCACGATCCGGTCGCCACGCGTGAACTGGGTGTAGCGATAGGGACCCGTGCCGATGGCAAGCTTCAGCGAGTTGAAGTCCTCGGTCTTCGGCCAGGCGTCCACACCGGCACAGCCAGCGCGATTGAAGGCAAGGTTCTCCGGCGCGCCAGCGGCCTTGGCCGAGATGATCGCGATATTGGCGGTCTCGATCGGCAGCAGCGGATGCGGCGCCGTCGTGGTCATCACGATCGTATAGGGATCCGGCGCGGTCATGGTCGCGACAGCGCGGGTGTTGACGATGAAGGAGGAGGGCGAGTTCTCGACCTTCGGAATGCGGCAATAGGAGAAGATCACGTCGCGGGCGGTGAGCTCGGTGCCATCAGAGAACTTGACGCCGCGGCGGAGCTTGAACTCCCAGGTGGTGGCATCGACTGCGCGATAGCTCTCGGCGAGCCGCGGGATCGGCTGCTGGTTCTTGTCCTGATCGAGCAGGCTCTCGAACACGTGCCAGCGCAGCTGGATGTTCGGCGTCAGATTGTGAAAGTGCGGATCGGCCGAGCTCGGCTCGGACGACAAGCCCACCCGGAGCTCCTGTGCGGCGGCCGGTCCGACCAGCACGAAGGCGGTCGCGGCTGCAGCCAGGATGTGATGAAGTCGACGCATGTCGTTCCCCTGCTTCTGATCAGATTGAAAAGGCGGACTGAACGCCACCCTTGGTCGAAGCAAATGCCAAATCCGCGGCGCGAGCTAGCCCCGTCCGGCAACGCCGCTGCGACATAGCGCGCCTGAAGCGTTTGGACAGCCCTGTCCGCACCGCTCTTCACAACAGCTTCTTTTTCATCCAGATTATCGTCAATCAAAATATCATAGCGTTTTGTTATAGTGTCTATAGCGCGCGCCACCGTTCCTGACGACGCCGGCGCCCTCTCCGAGGGTGTGCGGGGCTTTGCCTCCATGCGCGACCTGGAGGTTCTGCGGGCGCTGGTTGTCGCCCGCAAGATGACGGCGGCTGCCACCCAGCTTGGCATTTCCCAGCCGGCGGTCAGCCGCACCATTGCTCTGCTGGAGGAACGCTCGGGTCGGCAGCTGTTCCGCCGCGAGGGCGGCCGCCTGGTGCCGACGGCCGATGCCCTGGCGCTGTTCGCCGAGACGACACCGGTCTTCGATGCGCTCTCCAAGCTGGATCGCTTTTCGTGGAACGCGCAATCGCATGAGCCGCTGCGTGTGGTCGCGCCGGCGACCATCGCCCATCACTTCCTGCAGCGCGTGATCGCCGGCTATCTCGCGGCCCAACCGGAAGAGACGGTGTCGCTGGAGATCACCACATCGCCGGATGTCTTTGCCGCCGTCGCCGACCGCAAGGCCGATATCGGCATCTCCGACAGCTACATCTCCCATCCGGCCCTGCTGCGGGAGCCGTTCCGGCGCTCCTTCGCGGTCTGCGCGCTGCCGGCCGGCCATCGTCTCGCCGACCGTCCGCATATCCAGGCCTCCGATCTCGACGGCGAGAACTTCGTCTCCTTCGCGCGGCGCCTCACCATCCGCGCGACGCTCGACCGCATCTTTGCCGAGGCCGGCGCGCGCCCCAAGGTCCGTTGCGAGACCGCAACCGTCGTCTCCGCCGTCGAGATGGTACGCTCTGGCGTCGGCCTGTCCGTGTTCAATCCGTTCCCGGTGGCGCTGCGCCCCGACATCGGCGTGGTCTTCCGCCCCTTCCTGCCACGGGTCGCCTACGAGACCGCCTTCATCTTTGCCGCCGAAGGGCCAGCAAGCCCCGCTGCCCGCCGGCTTGCCGACTTCACCCGCAGCCAGCCCATCGAAGACATCTATTCCGCCGCCATTGCCTGAAAGGTCATCATGTCACCGCTCTCGACTCCCGACATTCTCGCCAAGCTGATCTCGTTCGACACGACGAGCCGGAACTCGAACCTGCCGCTGATCGACTGGGTGGAGACCTATCTCGACGGGTTCGGGCTGAAGGGCGAGCGGGTCTATGACGAGACCGGCAAGAAGGCCAATCTCTGGGTGACGATCGGTCCGAGCGATGTCGCGGGCTATGTGTTGTCCGGCCATGTCGATGTCGTGCCGGTCGATGGCCAGAACTGGTCGACCGATCCGTTCCAGATGGTTGAGAAGGACGGCAAGTTCTTCGGCCGCGGCACCTGCGACATGAAGGGCTTCGTCGCCTCCGCGCTCGCCGCCGTTCCCGCCATGGTGAAAGCGCCGCTCGCCAAGCCCATCCATCTCGCCATCTCCTATGACGAGGAGGTCGGCTGCCGCGGCGTGCGCACGCTGCTCGCCGTGCTGAAGGAGCGGCCGCTGAAGCCCGAGGCCTGTTTCGTCGGCGAACCGACCAACATGCAGGTGATCACCGCCCACAAGACCGGCCGGCCCATGCGCTGCACGGTGCGCGGCAAGGAGGCCCATTCCTCGCTCCGGCCCTTCGGCGTCAGCGCCATCGAGGAAGGCGCCAAGCTGATCGTCAAGATCAACGAGATCGGCCAGCGGCTCGCCGCCCGCAAGGATCTCGACATGCTCTATTCCGTCCCCTTCAGCACCACCTCGGTCGGCGTCATCAAGGGCGGCACGGTGCGCAACATCGTCGCCGGCGAATGCGTCATCGATTTCGACCTGCGCTGCGTGCCGGGCGACGATCCCTATGTCATCGTTGCCGAGCTTGAGGCCTATGCCCGCGATGTGCTGGAGCCGCCGATGAAGGCGATAGACCCCGCCTGCGGCTTCACCTTCGAGGAATTGTCGCTGGTGCCCGGTCTCGATACCCCGGCCGATGCAGCCGTGACCGTGCTCGCCAAGCACCTGGCTGGGCGAAATGACCATGCCAAGGTCGCCTATGGCACCGAAGCCGGCCTGTTCCACGAGATCGGCATTCCCACCGTCGTGGTCGGCCCGGGCTCGATCGAGCAGGCCCACAAGCCCGACGAATATGTCGAGGCGATCGAACTCACCAAGTCCGACGACTTCATTGCCCGGCTGATCGACCACGCCCGCCGCCATTGATCCCGGCGCAAAGTCACCGCCGGGGCGGTTTTTGCTGTCCCCGGCGGCATTTTTGCTATAGAGACGCGGCCCGCCATCCCGGCGGCTGTGGACAATTATGAAGTTTCTGGATCAGGCGAAGGTCTACGTGAAGTCGGGCGCGGGTGGCGCCGGCTGTGTCTCGTTCCATCGCGCCAAGTTTGTCGAGTTCGGCGGCCCTGACGGCGGCGACGGCGGTCGCGGCGGCGATGTCGTCGTGCAATGCGTCGATGGCCTGAACACCCTGATCGACTACCGCTACCAGCAGCACTTCAAGGCCAAGACCGGCGTCCACGGCATGGGCCGTGATCGTGCGGGCGCCCGCGGCGCCGATGTCGTGCTGAAGGTGCCGGCCGGCACCCAGATCTTCGAGGAAGACGGTGAGACGCTGGTCGCCGACCTCACCGAGGTCGGCCAGAAGGTCGTGCTGTTCCAGGGCGGCAATGGCGGCTTCGGCAATGCCCATTTCAAGAGCTCGACCAACCAGTCGCCGCGCCACGCCAATCCCGGCCAGCCGGGCATCGAGGCCTGGATCATCCTCCGGCTGAAGCTGATCGCCGATGCCGGCCTGGTCGGCATGCCCAATGCGGGCAAGTCGACCTTCCTGGCCGCCACCACCGCCGCCAAGCCGAAGATCGCCGATTATCCGTTCACGACGCTCCATCCGGGCCTCGGCGTGGTCCGTGCTGTCGGCCGCGAATTCGTGCTCGCCGACATTCCCGGCCTCATCGAGGGCGCCCACGAGGGCCATGGCCTCGGCGACCGGTTCCTCGGCCATGTCGAGCGCTGCCGCGTGCTCCTGCATCTCGTCGACGGCACCGGCGACCATGCCGGCAAGGCCTACAAGCTGGTGCGCGAGGAGATCGAAGCCTATGGCGGCGATCTCGCGTCGAAGCCCGAGATTGTCGCCTTGTCCAAGGTCGATGCGCTCGATCCGGCCACCCGCAAGGAACAGATGGCGCGGCTGAAGCGGGCGGCCAAGCGCGCCCCGCTCGCCCTGTCGGCGGCGTCCGGCGAGGGTGTCGAGGCGGCCCTGACCGAACTCCTGATGATCATCGACGGTGCGCGCGCGGCCGAGGCCCCGCCCAAGGTCATCGTCGAGGACGACGTTCCGGTTGCGACCACCTGGCGGCCCTGATGGCCGTTCGGCAGGCTGGCTGAACGGCGTCGAACCCGCCAGATTGCGCCCCCGCGCACGTTTGGAGGCATCGCCATGCCGCTCGACCGACGTATCCAGGATCTTCTCGGCATCGACCTGCCGATCCTCCAGGCTCCCATGGCCGGCGCTCAAGGCGCCGGCATGGCCATTGCCGTATCCGAGGCCGGTGGGCTCGGAGCCTTGCCCTGCGCTCTGCTCTCGGTGGCGCAGGCGCGCACCGAACTCGGCATCATCCGGCAGCGCACCAGCCGGCCGATCAACCTGAACTTCTTCTGCCACAAGCCGCCCGTTCCGGATGCTGCCCGCGAAGCGCAATGGCGGGCGCGGCTCGCCGGCTATTACCGGGAACTGGGCATTGATCCCGAAGGTCCGATCCCAGCGTCCAACCGCGCGCCGTTCGACGATGCCTTCTGCGAGCTTGTCGAGGAATTCCGCCCCGAGATCGTCAGCTTTCATTTCGGTCTGCCCGAGGAGCGTCTGGTCAATCGCGTCCATGCGGCCGGTGCCAGGGTCCTGTCGTCCGCCACCACTGCGGCGGAAGCCCGCTGGCTGGCGGATCACGGCTGTGACGCGATCATTGCCCAGGGCAACGAGGCTGGCGGCCATCGCGGGATTTTCCTCGGAGAGGACGTCGGCGCCCAGCCCGGCACCCTGGCGCTGGTGCCGCAGGTGGTGGATGCGGTGAAGCTGCCGGTGATCGCGGCCGGCGGCATCACGGACGCCCGCGGCATCGTCGCCGCCTTCGCGCTCGGCGCCTCCGCAGTCCAGGTCGGTACGGCCTATCTCTTCACACCTGAGGCGACGATCACGCCCATGCACCGGGCGGCGCTCGCCCGCGCCACGGACGATGGCACCGCCCTGACGAACCTGTTCACCGGCCGCCCGGCGCGGGGGCTCGTCAACCGCGTGATGCGTGAGATCGGCCCGCTCTCCACTGATGCCCCAGCCTTCCCGACCGCAGGTGGCGCGCTGGCCCCGCTCAAGGCACGGGCGGAAGCGGCAGGATCGGCGGATTTTTCGTCGCTCTGGTCGGGCCAGGCGGCGGCCCTCGGCCGCGCCATGCCAGCGGGGGATCTGACCCGGTTGCTGGCATCGGAAGCGAAAGCGCTGCTCTCGGCCTTGTCCTGATCACTCGTTGCCGGTGCTGGCTCGGCTGAAACGCTTGCGGATCCGCATCAGCAGCATGTCGCGCACCTCGCGATAGGCCTCCAGCCGCTGCTCCCGTGACCCCTGCGCGAGCGTCGGATCCGGGGTCGGCCAGTATTCGACCTCCATGTCGAGCGTGCGGGTGAGGTCCAGCGCCTTGTGGTGGGCGTCGGGCGCCAGCGTCACCACCAGGTCGAAGTTCAGCCCCTCCCACTCTTCCAGCTCTTCCAAGGTCTTCGGCCTGGTCTTCTGGGTGTCGATGCCGATCTCGTCCATCACCGCGTCGACGAAGGGGTCATGCTCGCCCTTGTGCACGCCCGCGCTCTCGACGAACACGGTGCGCCCGTGGAAATGCTTCATGAGGGCCGCAGCCATCGGCGAGCGCACCTGGTTCATGCCGCATGCGAACAGGACAGCCTGAGGGTTGCGGCGGCGGTCGGACAAGCCTCAGCCTTTCCAGTGCAGGACCGAGATCAGCGTGAACAGCCGCCGTGCCGTATCGAAATCGAATTCGAGCTTGTCCTTCAGCCGCTCGGTGAGCGTCTCCGAGCCCTCGTTGTGCAGGCCGCGGCGGGCCATGTCGATGGTCTCGATCTGGGCTGGCGTCGCGGTGCGGATCGCCTCGTAATAGCTGTCGCAGATCATGAAATAGTCCTTCACGATCCGCCGGAACGGCGTCAGCGACAGGATATGGGTAACGACCTGCCGGCCATCCTCGTGCTTCACGTCGAGGACGAGCTTGCCCTCGGAGAGCGAGATCGCCAGCGCGAACGGCCCTTCGTCCGTGCCCTTGGGCGCGAAACTGTTCTGCTCGAGCAGGTCGTAGATGGCGATCGCGCGCTCGTGCTCGATATCGGCCGACGGGCGCCCGATTGACGCTTCGTCCAGCGTCACCGCCACAAGTCGCCGCGACGTCTTCGGAGCCGTCATGCCATGCCTCCGGAAGGGTCGATCCCCTCTGTCTCGCTTATCCGAGATTCATCCGGATCGCCACCGATCGTGCGTGGGCGGCAAGACCTTCGGCTTCACCCAATGCGATGGCGGCCGGCCCGAGCGCCCGCAACTGGTCCGGCCCGCATTTCAGGATCGAGGTCCGCTTCATGAAATCGAGCACGCCGAGGCCCGACGAGAAGCGCGCCGAGCGTGCCGTCGGCAGCACATGGTTGGAGCCGCCGACATAGTCGCCGATCGCCTCCGGCGTGTGACCGCCGAGGAAGATCGCGCCGGCATTGCGGATGCGGGCGGACAGCGCCTCGCCGTCCTCGACGATGATCTCCAGATGTTCGGCGGCGATCCGGTCGGCGAGCGGCACGGCCTCGTCCAGTGACCGCACCTGGATGACCGCGCCGAAGTCGCGCCAGCTGGCGCCGGCGATGTCGGCGCGCGGCAGAGTGGCGAGCTGGCTCTCGACGCTGGCAATGACCGCCTCGGCCAGGGATGCGTCGTCAGTGATCAGCAGCGACTGGGCCGCGACGTCGTGCTCGGCCTGGGCCAGCAGGTCGGCGGCGATCCAGTCGGGATTGGCGGTGCCGTCGGCGATCACCAGAACTTCGGACGGACCGGCGATCATGTCGATGCCGACCGTGCCGAACACCTGCCGCTTGGCGGCCGCGACATAGGCATTGCCGGGCCCCATGATCTTGGCGACCGGGCGGATGGTCTCGGTGCCATGGGCGAGCGCGAAGACCGCCTGCGCGCCGCCGATCCGATAGACCTCGTCGACGCCGGCCAGCTCGGCGGCCGCTAGCACCAGCGGGTTGAGAATGCCGCCCGGCGCCGGCACGACCATGACGATCCTAGGGCAGCCCGCAACCTTCGCCGGAATGGCGTTCATCAGGACGGAAGACGGATAGGCGGCGGTGCCGCCGGGCACATAAAGGCCCACCGCCTCGATGGCGGTCCAGCGATAGCCGAGCTCGACACCCAGCGCGTCGACGAAGCGATCGTCCTTCGGCTTCTGGCGCTCGTGATAGGAGCGGATGCGGGTCGCCGCGAGCCGGAGAGCCTCGAGCGTCCGGGCATCGCATTGGGCGGTCGCGGCCGCGATCTCCTCCGGCGTCACGCGCAGCGTCGCGGGCGTCAGCGTCAGCCGGTCGAACCGGGCCGTATAGTCGATCAGCGCCTGGTCGCCGCGTGCGATCACCTCGGCGCCGATCGCCTTGACGGTCTGGCTGACCTCCTCCGAGACCTCGCGCTTCATGGCGAGAAGCTCGACGAAGCGGGCCTCGAAATCAGCGGTCGCGGTGGACAGTCGGATGGGCATGGCGATGTTCCTGATCGGCGGGAGCCATGCGGGACGAGGTTCCCGGCGTCAAGTGCGGCGGGTTGCCGGGCTGTTGCGGCACCTATGTCCGGTCGGTTGCGCGCATGGGCGGCGCCTGCCATTCAGGCCGCAACGGAGACAGGCCATGGACATCAAGACCCAGCCCGGCGCCATGCCGGGGAACATCCCGGAGAACGCGCCGCAGCCCGCCGATTTCAAGCCGGTGGCCTGGGCGCGCGACCTGCTGCGCAGCGTGCGCACGGCGGCGCTGGGCACGATCGACCGCAATACCGGCCATCCCGTCACAACGCTGGTGACCGTTGCGACCGATACCGACGGCTCGCCCATCATCTCCATCTCCAACCTGTCGAGCCATACGGCGAACCTCAAGGCCGATCCGCGGGCGTCGCTGCTGCTCGCACGCACCGGCAAGGGCGATCCGCTCGCCCATCCGCGCCTCACCGTGCTCGGCGCCTTCGAGAAGATCACTGACGACGCCACGCGCGCCCGGCTGCGCGGCCGGTTCCTCCTGCGCAATCCGAAGTCGCAGATCTATATCGACTTCCCCGATTTCAGCATCTGGCGGCTGTCGGTTGCTGCCGGCCATCTCAATGGCGGCTTTGCCCGTGCCGCCGATCTGCCGGCTTCCGACCTGATCATCGACGTCGCCGATGCCGCGGACCTCATCGCGTCGGAGGCGGGCGCCATCGCGCATATGAACGACGACCATGCCGAGGCCGTGTCTCTCTATGCGACGGTTCTGGCCGGCGAGGATCCCGGCCCCTGGCGCATGACCGGCGCTGATCCCGAAGGTTTCGAACTCGCCGCGGGGGACCGCACCGCCCGCGTCCTGTTCCCCGAGCGCGTGACCACCGGCGACCAGCTGCACAAGACGCTGGTCACGATGGTGCGCGCAGCGCGGGCGAAGGCGAGCTGAGGCGGCGGCTCAGCCGCTCCTGGGCGCCAGATAGCCGCCGAGCACCGTCTCGACGATCTGCTCGGCGAGCTTGTCACGATGCGGACGGTCCTCGCCGGGGCGAGGCGAGTACCAGACTGCCACCCAGTTGAGCGCTCCGAGGATCGTGCGCATGGCGAGCGAGGGGTCGGGCACCTTTAGAGATCCATCGGCTTGCCCCTCGGCGAAGACCTTGCGGAACAGGTCCTCATAGGTGAAGCGCAGCCGCATCAGGTCTTCCAGCACCACCTTGTGTTCGTCGCTCGGCGAGCCGAACCGGTAGAGGTCGACGCCGAGCGTCAGCGAACGCTGGAAGGTCTGGGATTCCATCATGGCCAGCGTGTGGGCCTTGGCGAGACCGAACAGCCGTCGCTCCGCCGTGCCGGCGTCCGCCATCGCCGGCGCTGCCCCCTGCATAAGGATTTCCATCGCGCGCCGGTAGACCTCGAAGAACAGGTCCGGCTTGGACGGGAAGTGGTGGTAGACGCGTCCCTTGGTGGCGCCGAGCGCGTCGGCGACATCGTCCATGGAGGTGGCCTCGTAGCCCCGCCGCATGAAACATTCGGCAGCCGCCGCGAGAACCTCCTCGCGACGGGCATGGGACTGGCGGGCCTGCGGCAGGGCGGTCATCGGCACTCGATCGGCTGGAAGGGGATCAGTCGACATCCGGCAGGGCGTGATCGGCGAATTGCTTGCGCAATGTCAGCTTCGACACCTTGCCAGTCGCGGTCAGCGGCAGCTGATCGACGAAGACGACGTCATCCGGCATTTGCCATTTTGCGATCGCCTTTTCCAGTGTCGCAAGCACCTCTTCCTTCTTGGGATCGGCGCCGGAGGCCCTGACCGCGATCATCAGCGGCCGCTCCTGCCATTTCGGATGGGGCACGCCGATCACGGCGCAGGCGGCGATGCCCGGATGCGACAGGGCGGCATTCTCGACATCGATCGAGGAGATCCACTCGCCGCCCGATTTCACCAGGTCCTTGGTGCGGTCGACGATGATCAGATAGCCGTCCGGCGTGATCTTGGCGACGTCGCCCGTGCCGAACCAGCCCTCGGCATCGAAGGCCTTCGCGCTGGCCTCCGGGTTCTCGTAATAGCCGGAAATGATGCCGGGTCCCTTGACGAACAATTCGCCCGAGGCCTCGCCGTCATGGGGCAGGCGCTTGCCCGCCTCATCGACGATCTTCAGCTCGACGCCGAACATCCGGCGGCCCTGCCGGGCCTTCAGGTCGATCCGCTCCTCGATGGGCTTGTCGCGATCCTTCGGCGGCAAGGTGCCAAGCGTGCCGACCGGGCTCATCTCGGTCATGCCCCAGCCGTGGACGACGGAGATATCCATCTTTTCGAAGGCCTCGATCATGGCGCGCGGCGCCGCCGAGCCGCCAATGATCACCTCGCCAAGCGCCGAGGGCTTCTTGCCCCGCTTCTGGATTTCCGCCAGCAAGCCCATCCAGACGGTTGGCACGCCCCAGGACGAGAAGACCTTCTCGCTCTCGAGCAGATCATAGAGGTTCGGGCCGTCGAGCTTCACACCCGGCATGATCAGGTTGAGCCCGATGATCGGCGCCGTATAGGGCAGGCCCCAGGCATTGACGTGGAACAGCGGCACCACCGGCAGGATCGTCTGGCCCGAGCGCAGGCCCGGCATGCCGGAGGTCAGGGTGAACAGCGCGTGCAGCATCACCGAGCGCTGCGAATAGAGCGCGCCCTTGGGCTCGCCGGTCGTACCCGACGTGTAGCAGAGCGAGACGCCGGCATTCTCGTCGATGGTCGGCCAGGCGATGCAGGTCGGCTGTCCCGCCAGCAGATCCTCATAGGCCAGCACGCCCTCCAGCCCCTCGCCGGTCGGCTTGTGGGCGGCGTCGCACATGGCGACATAGATCAGGTCCTTCGGCCAATGGGCGCGCATCTTGGCGACGAGCGGCGCCAGATTGATATCGAAGAACATCACGCGGTCCTTGGCGTGATTGACGATGTAGACCAGCTGTTCCGGGAACAGCCGCGGATTGATCGTGTGGCAGACCGCGCCGATGCCGCCGATCGCGTAATAGAGCTCGAGATGGCGGTAGCCGTTCCAGGCGAGTGTCGCCACGCGGTCGCCCTCCTTCACGCCGAGGGCCTTCAGCGCATGGGCGAGCTGCGCGGTGCGTGGCAGCATCTGTCCGAAGGTCGTGCGGTGCATGCCGCCCTCGATCGCCGCCGAGACGATCGCCGCGTCGGGATACATCTCCGCGCCATATTCGAGTGCCGCTGACACGTTCAGCGGGGTGTCCATCATCATGCCGCGTACCATGGCGGTCTCCTCCCTGGATTGTCCGCCGTTGATCGGCGGTTGATCGTTGGTCTTCAGGCCCGTGCCGTCCGGTCGAGTGCCGCGGCAAAAAGTTCGCCGCGCTTGGGACAAACCCTCTCGACAAGTCTGCCGAGCCTGAACATACTCATCAGTATGTCCTTGCTCAGGCAAGGCCGTCAACGAATGAAGCAGTCGAGCCTGCGGAAAACCGCCGGGCCAGAACGGGAGGCGTCCGATGGAAGCGCTGGACCAATTCCGGCGGGATACACGCGCGTGGCTGGAGGCGAATTGCCCGGCCGAGATGCGCGTGCCCGTGCGCGGCGACGACGACATCTGCTGGGGTGGCCGCAACTGGGTGTTCAAGTCGGAAGCGCAGCGCGTCTGGCTGGAGCGGATGGCGGCCCGTGGCTGGACCGTACCGGCCTGGCCTAGGGAATATGGCGGCGGCGGTCTCTCCCATGAGGAGGTGACGATCCTCAAGCAGGAGATGGCCGCCATCAAGGCGCGCTCGCCGCTGGAGAGCTTCGGCATCTGGATGCTCGGCCCGGCCTTGCTGGCGTTCGGCTCTCATGAGCAGAAGCTCGAATATCTGCCGCCGATCGCGCGCGGCGAGATCCGCTGGTGCCAGGGCTATTCGGAGCCCAATGCCGGCTCCGACCTCGCTTCGCTGCAGACCCGCGCCGACGATGGCGGCGACCATTTCGTCGTCACCGGCTCGAAGATCTGGACGAGCTATGCCGACAAGGCCGACATGATCTTCTGCCTGGTGCGGACCGACTTCTCCGCGGCCAAGCATCTCGGCATCTCGTTCATTCTCTTCGACATGACCTGGCCCGGCGTCTCGACCAAGCCGATCATGCTGATCTCCGGCAAGTCGCCGTTCTGCGAGACCTTCTTCGACGGTGTGAAGGTGCCGAAGGCCAATCTGGTCGGCACGCTCAACCGCGGCTGGGATATCGCCAAATACCTGCTCACCCACGAGCGCGAGATGATCGGCGGCGGTGGCGGCGGATTGCTCGGCGGTCGCTCGCCCGGCCAGCTGGCCGCACAGGAGATCGGCGTCGGCGACGACGGCCGGCTCGCCGATCCGTTCCTGCGCGTCGACATGGCGCGCGCCGAGGTCGACGCGCTGGCCTTCGCCCTCACCATGACCCGCTACAAGGACGAAGCGGCCTCCGGCGGCCGCGGCGTCGGCGACAAGTCCTCCGTGCTCAAATATTACGGCACCGAGCTGAACAAGCGCCGCTACGAACTGATGATGCGGGCGGCTGGGACCCAAGGCCTCGAATGGGAAGGCGCCCGCACCAATGACGGCGAATTGCCGCGTGGCTGGCTGCGCACCAAGGCCAATTCGATCGAGGGCGGCACGTCGGAGGTGATGCTCGACATCGTCGCCAAGCGCCTCCTGCAACTGCCGTCCGCGTAAGGGGTCGAAGCCATGCTCGTTCATGACGAAGACCAGCGCCTGCTGGCCGATGCGGCCAAGGGCTTCATCCAGGAAAAGGCGCCTGTCGCCGCGCTCCGCAAGCTGCGCGACGAGAAGGTCGCCGACGGCTTCGACCGCGACCTCTGGCGCCAGATGGCCGAGATGGGCTGGACCGGCATTCTCGTGCCGGAGGAGGCGGGTGGTCTCGGCTTCGGCTTTGTCGGCGCCGGCATCATCTGCGAGGAAATGGGCCGCACGCTGACCGCCTCGCCCTTCCTCTCCACGGCCATGATGGCGGCGACCGCCGTCTCGCGGGCGGGCTCTCCCGCCCAGAAGGAGCGCTGGCTTCCGGCCATTGCGGCGGGCGAGACGATCATCGCGACAGCGATCGACGAGGGCCGCAAGCACGCGCCGGAAAAGACGGCGCTCAAGGCGGAAGTCTCCGGCAACGGGTTCAGGCTGTCAGGCGCCAAGACCTATGTCGCCGATGGTCAGGTGGCGGACGCCTTCCTGGTCGCGGCCCGTACCGCAGGATCGGCTGGCGAGACCAAGGGCATCAGCCTGTTCCTGGTGGATTCGAAGCTTGCGGGCGTGTCCTCCGAGCGTGTCGTCACTCTGGATTCCCGCGGCGCAGCCCATGTCAGTTTCGACAATGTGCAGATCACCGGTGCGGACGTGCTGGGCGAGATCGATGATGGCTTAGGCCTGCTCGAGATCGTCCTCGGCGCCGGGCGTGCAGGCCTCGCCGCCGAACTCTCCGGCAATGCCCAGGAAAGCTTCGGCCGCACCGTCGACTATCTGAAAGAGCGCAAGCAGTTCGGCCGCACCATCGGCGCCTTCCAGGCCCTGCAGCATCGCGCCGCCCATCTGTTCAGCGAGATCGAGATCGCGAAATCCGCCGTGCTCGGTGCGCTCCAGGCGCTCGATGCCGATCCTGCCGGGGCCGCACTTGCGGTCTCGCTGGCCAAGTCCAAGGCGGCGTCGGTTGCCCGGCTCGCCGCCCAGGAGGCGATCCAGATGCATGGCGGCATCGGCATGACCGACGCCATCGACATCGGCCTGTTCGCCAAGCGCATGCAGGTGGCCTCCGAACTCTATGGCGATGCCGATTTCCACGCCGATCGCGTGGCGCTGGCGCGTGGGTTCTGACCGGAGTGGATGAGATGACCTTTCTCGAAACCCTGTTCGGCCTGAAGGGCAAGACAGCACTGGTGACCGGTGGCGCCACCGGCATTGGCCGCATGGGCGCCGAGGCGCTGGTCATGGCCGGCGCCCGGGTCCTGATCGCCTCGCGCAAGGCGGATGCCTGCGAAGCCGTGGCGAAGGAGCTCAATGCGCTCGGCGGTTCGGGCTCGGCCGAAGGCTTCGGCGGCGACGTCGGCACGGAAGCGGGCGTCAAGGCGCTGGCCGACGAGGTCCGCTCCCGCACCGACCGTCTCGACATCCTCTGGAACAATGCCGGCAAGACCTGGGGCACGCCGCTCGGCGCCTTCCCGTTCAAGGCCTGGGACGGCGTCATGTCGGTCAATGTGGCCGGCCTGTTCACGCTGACCCAGGAATTGCTGCCGCTTCTCGAGAAGAACGCCAGCACCGACGATCCCGCCCGCGTGGTCAATGTCGGTTCGGTCATGGGCACGATCCCCGTCGGGGCCGGCGCCTATTCCTATGCCGCCTCCAAGTCGGCCGTGCACCACCTCACCCGCATCCTCGCTCTGGAACTGGCGGGACGCCGCATCACCGTCAATGCACTGGCGCCCGGTCCCTTCATCAGCCGAATGACCGCCTTTGCACTGTCGTCGGATGAAGGGCAGGCTCACGCGGCGGCGGATACGCCGATCGGACGGATCGGCCGGCCGAGCGACATCATGGGCTGCCTCCTGTTCCTGTGCGGACGCGGCGGCGCCTATACGACCGGCGCGATCCTGCCGGTCGACGGCGGCATTCATGTCGATTCCGGCCACAAGCTCTTCGGAGGAGAGTGACCCCCCATGGCAGCAGAGATGACCATTGACGAGATGAAGGCGCAGATCGGCCAGGAGATCGGCGTCTCCAAATGGTTCGAGATCAGCCAGGCGACCATCAACTCCTTCGCCGATCTGACCCACGATCTCCAGTTCATCCATATCGATCCGGTGGCCGCGGCGAAGACGCCGTTCGGCACCACCATCGCCCACGGCTTCCTCACCGTGTCCTATCTGTCGGCCTTCGCCATTGACGCTCTGCCGGGGGTTGCCGGCCGGGTGATGGGCGTCAACTACGGCTTCGACAAGCTGCGCATGATGAGCCCGGTGAAGTCCGGATCAAAGATCCGCGGCCGCTTCGTGCTGAAGGCGCTGGACTCCAAGAGCCCGCAGCAGCACCAACTGACCTATGCGGTCACCGTCGAGATCGAGGGAGGCGACAAGCCGGCCCTCATCGCCGACTGGGTGACGCTCGCCTATACCAAGTGAAGGACTGACAGCATGACCATTCGTTTCGACGGGCGCGTCGCCATCGTCACGGGAGCCGGCAACGGACTCGGCCGGTCCCACGCGCTGGGCCTGGCCAGCCGTGGCGCCAAGGTGGTGATCGTCGATTTCGGCGGCGCACGTGACGGCACCGGCGGATCGTCGGAAGCCGCCGAGAAGGTGGTCGCCGAGATCAAGGCCGCCGGCGGCGAGGCGATGGCGCATGGCGCCAATGTCGCCGATTTCGCCCAGGTTCAGGACATGGTCGCCAAGACCATGGCGAAGTGGGGCCGCATCGACATTCTCATCAACAATGCCGGCATCCTGCGCGACAAGACCTTCGTCAAGATGGAGCTGCCGGACTTCGAGGCCGTGATGGCCGTGCACCTGATGGGCACGGTCAACTGCACCAAGGCGGTGTGGGAGATCATGCGCGCCCAGAATTACGGGCGCATCGTGTTCACCTCGTCGTCGTCGGGGCTCTACGGCAATTTCGGCCAGTCGAACTATGGCGCCGCCAAATCCGCCATGGTCGGCCTGATGAACGTGCTGCATCTTGAAGGCGCCAAGAACGACATCCGCGTCAACACGCTGGCGCCGACGGCGGCCACCCGTATGACCTCCGACCTGCTGCCGCCGGATGCGCTGCAATTGCTGACGCCGGAATCGATCACGCCCGGTGTTCTGTTCCTCGTCAGCGACAAGGCGCCGTCGCGCGTCATCCTCTGCGCGGGCGCCGGCGCCTTCGCCCGCACCATGATCTACGAGACCGAGGGCATCTATCTCGACGAGGCCGAGCGTACGCCGGAGACCATTGCCGCCCGGTTCGACGACATCTCGAATCCCGACGGCCAGAAGGCGCTGCAGGGCGCCTTCGAGCAGACAACAAAATTTGCCATGAAGGCCGCGGCTGCCAAGGGCGTTGCCCTTCCGCCCCGCGGCTGATCAGATTTCAAGGAGAAGCGCCATGCGCGAAGCCGTCATCGTCTCCACTGCCCGCACGGGCCTTGCCAAGTCGTTCCGAGGCGCCCTCAACAACACCCATGGTGCATCCATGGGCGGTCATGCCACCCGTCACGCCATCGCCCGCGCCGGCATCGATCCGGGCGAGGTCGAGGACGTGATCGTTGGCTGCGCCAATCCGGAAGGCGCCACCGGCTCCAATATCGCGCGCCAGATGGCGATCTCGGCCGGCTGCCCGGTCACCGTGTCGGGCGTCACGGTCAACCGCTTCTGCTCGTCGGGCCTGCAGACCATCGCCATGGGCGCCCAGCGCATCCTGGCCGGCGAAGGCGACATCTATGCCGCCGGCGGCGTGGAATCGATCTCGCTGGTCCAGAACAGCTTCAACAAGTCGAACCTGATCGACCCCTGGCTGAAGGCCAACAAGCCCGACATCTACATGTCGATGCTGCAGACCGCCGAGACGGTCGCCAAGCGCTACAACATCCCGCGCCAGCTGCAGGACGAGTATGGCGTCGAGAGCCAGCGCCGCGCCGCCGCCGCTCGCCAGGGCCGCAAGTTCGACGACGAGATCGTGCCGTTCACCACCTCGATGACCAAGTTCGAGATGAACGACAAGAAGGAGGTCGTGCGCACCTGGCAGGAGGAGGTCACTCTCTCCGAGGACGAGGGCATCCGCGCCGACACGACCTATGAGGGCGTGTCCAAGATCCGCCCGGCGCTCGAGGGCGGTGTCATCTCCGCTGGCAATGCCAGCCAGTTCTCGGACGGCGCTTCCATGGCCATCATCATGGATTCCAAGCTTGCCGAGCAGCGCAACCTCAAGCCGCTCGGCATCTTCAAGGGCTTCGCGGTCGCTGGTTGCGAGCCCGACGAGATGGGCATCGGCCCGGTCTTCGCCGTGCCGAAGCTTCTGAAGCGCGCCGGCCTCAAGGTCGAGGACATCGACCTGTGGGAGCTGAACGAAGCCTTTGCCGTGCAGGTCATCTATTCGCGCGACAAGCTCGGCATCCCCAATGACCGGCTGAACGTCAATGGCGGCGCCATCGCGGTCGGCCATCCCTATGGCGTCTCGGGCGCCCGCCTGGTCGGCCATGCGCTGATCGAGGGCAAGCGCCGCGGCGCGAAGCACGTGGTGGTCACCATGTGCATCGGTGGCGGCATGGGTGCCGCTGGTCTGTTCGAGGTCGCCTGACCTCTTCTACAATCCGGTGGGATGGCGGGGTTTGACCCCTGCCGTCTCGCCCATTCGACGAGAGCCGCGCCAAGCGGCCAGTTGTTTCGAGAGGAAACCCCGTGCGTCCCGAACTACCGCCCCCGGCGGCCGGGCGCCATCACAGGAGGATCACCATGTCCCGTCTCAATCGCCGTCAGGTCATTGGCTCCGGCATTGCCGCCGCTGCCCTGTCCACCATGCCGCTGCGGGCCCAGGGCGCGCCGGTCAAGATCGCGTTCATCGATCCGCTCTCGGGCTTCATGGCCCCGGTCGGTGACGGTGGGCTCAAGCAGTTCGAGTTCGAGTGCGAGCGCATCAATGCGGCCGGCGGTGTTGCCGGCGGGCGCAAGCTCGAAGTCGTCGGCATGGACAACAAGCTCAACCCGCAGGAATCGATCGTCCAGCTTGAGAAGGCGATCGACCAGGGCGTCCGCTACATCGCCCAGGGCAACGGTTCCTCGGTCGCCTCGGCGCTTGTCGATGCCATCGAGAAGCACAATGCGCGCAACCCGCGCCAGACCGTGATGTATCTGAACTATGCCGCGGTCGATCCGGTCTTCACCAACGACAAGTGCTCGTTCTGGCACTTCCGCTTCGATGCCGATTCCGACATGAAGATGTCGGCCATGACCGACTACATCAAGGCTCAGGCGGATCTGAAGCGCATCTACATCATCGGCCAGGACTATTCCTTCGGTAAGGCGGTGGCCGATGCCGCGGTGAAGATGCTCGGAGCCAAGCGCCCTGACATCCAGATCGTCGGCAACGAGCTGCATCCGTTGGCCCGAGTCCGCGATTTCTCGCCCTACATCACCAAGATGCGTGCCGCCGGCGCCCAGGCCGTCATCACCGGCAACTGGGGCAATGACATGCAGCTCCTGATCAAGGCCTCGTCGGATGCGGGCTTCAACGTGCCCTATTTCACCTATTACGGCGGTGGCCTCGGCGCGGTCGCCGGCATGGGCAAGCCCGCTGTCGGCCTGGTGCGCCAGATCACCGAATGGCACGCCAACATCCCCGATATCGGCATGGATGACATCGTCCGCGCCTTCAAGGCCAAGCACCGCGACCTCGACTACTACTATTATCGGGTCAAGGTGATGTTCGACATGCTGGCCAAGGCGATGAACGACACCAAATCGGTCGATGTGCGCGAGGTCGCCCTGGCGCTCGAGGGCATGGAGATCAAGATCGAGACCGGTACGGCCTCGATGCGCAAGGACAATCACCAGCTCATCCAGCCGCTCTACATCTCGACGCTGGCCGAGAACGTGAAGTTCGACGTCGACAACACCGGTCTCGGCTTCAAGACCGACATCAAGATCGAGGGTCCCGCAACGTCGATGGCCTCGACCTGCCAGATGCGGCGTCCCGCCAGCTGATCCGCCAAGGACCAGAGGAATCGCGGCGGAGGGCATCCCTCCGCCGCGCCCAGCGGCCAGTCGATCCCCGGAGGCTCTCCGTATGGAGACGATCGTCTTTTCCACGCTGAACGGCGTGCTCTACGGCCTGTTGCTGTTCATGCTCGCGAGCGGGCTCACCCTCATCTTCTCGATGATGGGCGTGCTGAATTTTGCCCATGCCAGCTTCTACATGCTCGGCGCCTATCTCGCGGTGACGCTGGGATCGGTTGTCGGTTTCTGGGCGGCCCTGGTGCTGGCGCCCATCTGCGTCGGGCTGTTCGGGGCCGCGGTCGAGCGGCTGGGATTGCGCCATGTGCACAAGAACGGCCATGTGGCGGAGCTCCTGTTCACCTTCGGCCTCGCCTATCTCATCGAGGAGATCGTCAAGCTGGTCTGGGGCAAGAATCCCTTGCCCTACACGCCGCCGCCGATCCTCCAGCAGCCCCTGTTCACGCTCTGGGGCACCCATTATCCCTCGTTCCGCATCTTCATGATGGTGGTCGCCATCGCCATGTTCGTGGCGCTGTGGCTCCTGCTGAAGCGCACCCGTGTTGGCCTCATCGTTCAGGCATCCCTCACACACCCGCACATGGTCGGCCATCTCGGCCATAACGTGCCGCTGGTCTTCATGGGCGTGTTCGCGGTCGGCTGTGGCATGGCGGGTCTCGCTGGTGTCATCGGC
The DNA here is from genome assembly GCF_005160265.1 of Phreatobacter aquaticus. Lineage (NCBI taxonomy): Bacteria > Pseudomonadati > Pseudomonadota > Alphaproteobacteria > Hyphomicrobiales > Phreatobacteraceae > Phreatobacter > Phreatobacter aquaticus. The sequence continues at coordinate 1,809,932 of NZ_CP039865.1, forward strand.
GGCGCGCTGCTCGTCACCGACCCGGCCATGGCGCTGACGCTTGGTCCCATCGTCTTCGTGGTGGTGGTGGTCGGCGGCATGGGCTCGCTCGGCGGCGCCTTCCTCGCTTCGGTCCTGATCGGCCTGATCCAGACCTTCGCGGTGGCGGTCGACGCGTCCCTGTCTGACCTGCTCGCCCGCTTCGGGGTTCTGGTGTCCAACCGCTCCGATCTCGGCCGCATCACGCTGGCGCAGGTCGCGCCCATGCTGCCATTCTTGATCCTCGTCCTGGTGCTGATCTTCCGGCCCCGCGGCCTCATGGGAGCTCGCGAAGGATGAGCCTGAACCCGACCCTCAAGACCATCGCCATCTGGATCGCCTTTGCCCTCGTGCTCGCCGTCCTGCCGATGATCTTCTCCTCCCGCCCCTCGCTGACGCTCATGAACATCATCGGCGTCTGGGTGGTGTTCGCGCTCGCCTACAACATGCTGCTCGGCCAGTCCGGCATGCTGTCCTTCGGCCATGCCGTCTATTTCGGCCTTGGCGGCTACGCCGCGATCCACATGATGGCGGCGATCAAGGCCCAGAAACTCGGCATTCCCGTCGCCGCCCTGCCACTGGTCGGCTTCATGGCGGGCATGGCGGCCGGCGCCGTCATCGGCTGGTTCTCGTGCCGGCGCTCTGGCACACCCTTCGCCATGATCTCGCTCGGCGTCGGAGAACTCATCGCAGCGTCCGGCCTGATGTTCGTGTCGATCTTTGGTGGCGAGGAGGGCATTTCCGGCGACCGCTCCGCCGGTCCGGAACTGCTCGGCTTCTCGCTGGGGCCGCAGATCAACGTCTATTACTTCATCGCCTTCTGGATGTTCATGGCGACGCTTGCCATGTGGGCTTTCACCAAGACCCCGCTCGGCCGGCTCGCCAATGCGGTGCGCGACAATGCCGACCGTGTCGCCTTCATCGGCTACGATCCGCAGCGCGTGCGCTATCTGGTGTTCCTGATCTCTGGCGGTTTCGCCGGGCTTGCCGGCTCGCTCTCGGCGGTGAATTTCGAGATCATCACGCCGGAAAAGCTCGGCGCCATCAATTCCGGCGCGGTGCTGCTCATGGCCTATATCGGCGGCGTCGCGGTGTTCTTCGGCCCGATCATCGGTGCGGTCCTGATCTCCATCATGCAGTCCATGCTGTCCGACTTCACCAAGGTCTGGCAGCTCTATCTCGGCCTGCTCTTCGTCGTCGTGGTGATGTTCGCGCCCTATGGCATCGGCGGCATCGTCGCGCAGGTTCTCGGCGCCATCCGCAAGGGCGAACTGGCCGAGAAACTGCCGGGCTGGCTCATGGGGCTCGTCGGCGCGCTCATCGCCTTTGGCGGCGCCATCATGGTCATCGAGATGGCCTACCGGATCCGCGAGGGCGGCCGTCCGTTCCAGGCCTTTGGCCGGGTGTTCCCCCATGGCGACCCCTTGAGCTGGGTGGTTGCGGCGGCCGTGACAGCCATTGGCCTCGCGGTCCTGGTGGTGGCGGTCCGGTGGCGACGGCGAGGGTCGCTGGGCGCGGCGCTCAGCTTCGGGGAGGCCACGCCATGAGCGCGCTGGTTCTGAAGGATGTCACCAAGCGCTTCGGCGCGGCCGAGATCATCCGGGGGGTCAATCTCGACATCCCCGCCGGAGAGCGCCATGCGATCATCGGGCCGAACGGCGCCGGCAAGTCGACCCTGTTCAACCTGATCTCCGGTGCCTTCCCGCCGAGTTCCGGGGAGATCCTGGTCAATGGTAAGCCGGCCGGCGGCGTCTCGCCATTCCAGATCAACCGCAACGGCCTGTCGCGCTCGTTCCAGGTCACCAACATCTTCCACAACATGAGCGTCTACGAGAACGTGCGCTGCGCCACCCTCTGGTCGCTCGGCCATCGCTATGTGTTCTGGCGGTTCATTGGCGGCATGCGCGACGTGGCGGACCGCACCGAGGAGATCCTCGATCTCATTGGCCTGTCAGCCGTGCGCGACACCCAGGCGGGGCTCTTGTCCTATGCCGATCAGCGGGCGCTGGAGATCGGCGTCACCATCGCCGGCGGCGCCAAGGTGATCCTGCTCGACGAGCCGACAGCCGGCATGAGCCATCACGAGACCGAACGCGCCATGGCGCTGATCCGCAAGGTCACCGAAGGCCGGACCCTCGTCATCGTCGAGCACGACATGAGTGTGGTCTTTGGCCTCGCCGACCGCATCTCGGTGCTGGTCTATGGCCAGATCATTGCTTCGGGCACGCCGGACGAAATCCGCGCCGACAAGAAGGTCAAGGAAGCTTACCTGGGCGAGGAGGCTGCCTGATGCTCGAAGTCTCCAATCTCCACGCCTATTACGGCAAGAGCCACATCCTCCAGGGCGTCGACCTGCATGTCGCGGGCGGCGAGGTCGTCAGCCTGATCGGCCGCAACGGCGTCGGCCGCTCCACCACGGTCAAGGCGATCATGGGCGAGGTGCCGCCGCGCGGCTCGGTCAAGTTCAAGGGTCGCGAGATCGGCGGCCTGCCGAGCTACCGCATCGCGCGGCTCGGCATCGGCTATGTGCCTGAGCATCGCGACATCTTCCCGGAACTCACCGTCCGGCAGAACCTGATGCTGGGCATGAAGGACGCCAAGCGGGAAGGGCGCTGGACCATCCAGGGCTCGCTCGACATGTTCCCGAACCTCGCCGCGCGGGCCGATGCGCCCGCCGGCGTGCTCTCAGGCGGCGAGAAGCAGATGCTCACCATGTGCCGCACCATGATGGGCGATCCGGACCTCGTCATGATCGACGAGCCGACCGAGGGCCTGGCGCCGCTGATCGTTCGCCAGGTCGGCGAACTCATCGCGGAGATCGCCCGCCGTGGCGTCGCAATCCTGCTGGTCGAGCAGAAGCTCTCCATCGCGCTGGACATTTCCCACCGGGTCTATGTGATGGGGCATGGGCGGATCGTCTTCGAGGGCACGCCGGCCGACCTCAAGGCGAACGATTCCGTGCGCCGGGAATGGCTGGAGGTCTAGCGCTCCGCGCCAATCGGCCGTTTGGACAGCATGGCTTTCGGCTGCCGCCCGATTACAAGTTTCGATGCCTGCCGGCCGGCGAAAGCCTGTCGGCATGGCACCAACCGGAGCATGCCCTGTGGTCACCTCGCCCGCCCCCGCCATGACCATCGATGAAGTCGCGCTTGCCGCCTATCTGGAATCCGCCTGGCCGGGGTTCAAGGGCCCGGTCAAGGCCGAGAAATTCGCTGGTGGCCAGTCCAACCCCACTTTTCTCCTGACCCATGCCGGCGGCAAGGCCGTGCTGCGCAAGAAGCCGCCTGGCCTGCTTCTGAAATCGGCGCATGCCGTCGACCGCGAATATCGCGTCATGAAGGCGCTCGGCCCGACCGGCTTTCCGGTGCCGAAGATGCATGTGCTCTGCGAAGACGACGCCATCCTCGGCACGTCCTTCTTCGTCATGGAATATGTCGAGGGCCGCATCCTGTGGGACCCCGCCCTGCCGGACGCCGATGTGGCCGAGCGCGCCGCCATCTATGACGCCATGAATGCGGCGCTGGCCCAGCTGCACACCGTCGATATCGACAAGGCCGGCCTGTCCGACTTCGGCCGGCCCGGCAATTATTTCGCCCGCCAACTGTCGCGCTGGACCGACCAGTACCGCGCCTCGGAGACCGAGGTGATCGAGGACATGAACAGCCTCATCGCCTGGCTCGAAAAGGCGCTTCCGGCCGATGACGGCCGCGCCTCGCTGGTCCATGGCGATTTCCGCATCGACAACATGATCTTCTCGCCCACCGAGCCGCGCCTTCTCGCTGTGCTCGACTGGGAATTGTCGACCATAGGCCATCCGCTCGCCGACCTGTCCTACCAGTGCATGCAGTGGCGCCTGCCCAATGCCGGCGCGTTCCGCGGCCTAGCCGGCATCGACCGGCAGGCATCGGGCATCCCGACGGAAGAGGCCTATGTCGCCCGCTATGCCGCGCGCACGGGCATCGGCGATATCCCGCACTGGACCTTCTATCTCGCCTTCTCGTTCTTCCGGCTCGCGGCCATCCTGCAGGGCGTGCTGAAGCGCGCGCTCTCCGGCAATGCCTCGAACCCGGAGCGTGCCATGAAGATGCGCGAGAATGTGCCTGTGCTCGCGCGCATGGCGCTCGAGGTGATCGCGAAGGACGGCAAATGACCGAGATGAAGCGCTACCAGGGCAAGGTGGTTCTGATCACCGGAGCAGCCTCCGGCTTTGGCCGCCGCGCCGCCGAGCGCTTCGCCGCCGAGGGCGCGAAGCTCGTTCTGGCGGACATTCAGAAGGCCGGCCTCGACCAGACGCTGGCAAGCGTCACGGCCGCTGGCGCCGAGGCCATCGGTCAGGTCACCGATGTGTCGAAGGCGGCCGAGGTGCAGGCATTGGTCGACGCGGCGGTGGCGCGGTTCGGCAGGCTGGATGTGGCGCTCAACAATGCCGGTGTCGCGCACGGCACGATCAAGCTGGTCGATACCGACGAGGCGCTGATGCGCCGCATGTTCGACGTCAATGTCATGGGCGTGTTCAACGGCATGAAGGCCCAGATCGCCGTGATGGAGCGCCAGGGCTCTGGCGTCATCCTGAACACCGCGTCGGTTGCCGGCGTCACCGGCGCGCCTCTGCTCGCGGCCTATGCCGCCGCCAAGCACGCTGTGATCGGCCTGACCAAGACGGCGGCGGCCGAAGTCGCCCGCAAGGGCCTGCGCGTCAACGCGATCTGTCCGGCCTTCGCCGAGACGCCGATGCTGACGGATTCGCTGAACCAGCCGGGCCGCAGCCACGAGGAGACGGTGTCGCGCCTCGTCCAGACCATGCCGATGCGCCGCCCCGGCACGGCCGACGAGATCGTTCAGGCCATGCTGTGGATCTGCTCGCCCGAGAACTCGTTCATGACCGGCCACGCGCTGGTGGTCGATGGCGGGCTGACCGCCCTCTGAGCTGTCAGTTCATCGTCCGCTTGGCGTTCGGGACATCGAGCGAAAAGGCCGGGATCTCCGCGTCGAAGCTCTCGTCGCGATCGGTGACCATGCCGTAATGGCCAACCATGATGCCGGTCGGCGTGGCCAGCGGACATCCCGACGTATATTCGAAGGCAGCCCCCGGCTCGATCACCGGCTGCTCGCCGATGACGCCGGGGCCGCGCACCTCCTGCACATGCCCGTTCTCGTCGGTGATATGCCAATAGCGCGTGCGCAACTGCACCGTGTCCGGCGATAGGTTCACGATCTCGACCCGGTACGACCAGAAATATTGGTTGTCGTCAGGCGACGACCGTTCGGGCAAGAATTGGGGCGTGACGGTGATGCGGATGCCCCGCGTGATCGAACGATACATGGCGGGCCTCGGCGGCTTCGGACGGCGCAACCGTCGCGGAGGCGCTCGGCTCTGTCAACGGGGAACGGCATGTTCGACGTGAGGCTGCGCAGGTTGATCGACCCGGTGCTGGACCGTGCCGGTAGCGCTCTGGCGGCGCGTGGCGTCAGGGCCGATCACCTGACGATGGCAGGCCTCGCTGTCGGGCTTGCGGCGGGACTGGCCATTGCGCTTCAGGCGCCGCATCTGGCTCTGGTGCTGATCCTTGCCAATCGCCTGCTCGACGGGCTCGACGGCGCCGTCGCCCGCGCCAGTCACCCGACCGATGCCGGCGGCTTTCTCGACATCACGGCCGACTTTCTGTTCTACGGGATCGTGCCCTTCGCCTTTGCCGTCGCCGATCCGGCGGCAAATGGCCTGCCTGCCGCTGCCCTGCTTGCCTCGTTCTACGTCAACGGCTCGGCCTTCCTCGCCTTTGCCGTGCTGACGGCCAACCGTCCGGGCCTCGGCGCCGCGGGCCAGAAGTCGTTCCACTATCTCTGGGGCCTGGCGGAGGGGGCGGAGACCATCGCTTTCTTTGTGCTGATGGTGCTCTTTCCCTCGGCTTTCGCCCTGCTGGCCTGGATCTTCGCGGTCATCTGCCTGGCTTCGGGCCTCGCCCGCATCGTCTCGGGCTACCGTGCCGCGCGGGCTCAATCCTCGAGTGGCGGAAAGACGTGACGGCCATCAGGGCCGAGCGGCAGGGGCTTTACCCCGCGCACGGCGCTCATCGGCAGGTCGGCATAGAGATGGGGAAACAGCGCGCCGCCGCGCGAGACCTCCCATTTCAGCGCGGGCCCGAGCACTGCGGCATCAATGGCGACAAGGACGAGATCGGGCGCGCCGGCAAAATGCTTCGCCGCGGTCTCGACAGCCTGCGCGCCCGTGGAGAAATGGATGTAGCCATCCTTGAGATCGACCGGCGCACCGGTAAACGTGCCAGCCGCCTCAGCGGCGTCCCAGGCGTCCTTGGGTGAAATCTTGTAGATCGTCGCGGTCATGGCGCTCAGCCCGTTTCTCCGCCCTCAACCGGGCAGCTGTGAATTCTGTCTGTATATTCCGATTGACCTATGGTGAGAAGGCGTTTAGTCCTATTCACAGACGATCGTCCTCAAAATTGTGCCGAGCCTCGGTCTCCGGAGGTCTGTGATGTTCTCGCATTCCGACATCTGGACGGCGATCGACCGTCTGGCCGAAACCCACGGTCTCAGCGCCTCCGGGCTTGCCAAGCGCGCCGGGCTCGACGCCACCACCTTCAACAAGTCGAAGCGCGTGATGTTCGACGGCCGCGAGCGCTGGCCCTCGACGGAATCGCTCGCCAAGATCCTGAACGCCACCCATACCAGCTTCGACGATTTCGTCGCCCTGCTGTCGCCGTCGAAAATGCGCACCAAGCCGTTGCCGATCCTCGGCTTCGCGCAGGCCGGCGCGGGCGGCTATTTCGACACCAGCGGCGTGCCGGTGGGCAAGAGCTGGGACGAGGTGTCGTTCCCCGACATGCCCGATGAATCGATCTACGCGCTTGAAATCCAGGGCGATTCCATGCTGCCGGCCTATCGCGACGGCGACCGCATCGTCGTCTCGCCGACAGCCCCGATCCGCCGCGGCGACCGCGTCGTGCTGCAGACCAGTGACGGCGAGATCATGGCCAAGGAACTGAAGCGCCAGACCAACAAGACGATCGAGCTCGCCTCCCTCAATGCCGACCATGCCGACCGGACATTCCCGGTCAGCGAGGTCGCTTGGATGGCGCGCATCATGTGGGTCAGCCAGTAGGCCGCGTCCCAACACCAGGCCGAGCCCACAGCAGAGTTTTCCGTCATGCCCGCCACGAGGGCGGGCATGACGCATGATCTTGAGACCGAGCTCTCGCTCAGACCGGCTTGGTCACCAGTTCGCCGGCCAGCGCCTTGGTGATCAGCACGCGGACATTGTCCAGGCCGTAGAGCACGGCAAATGACCCGAAGCGCGGTCCGCGCTCCTGGCCGAGCAGCACCTGGTACATCGCCGCGAACCAGTCCGACGAGACGCCCGGCTTTTCCGGCGTCGCGCCCTTGGCCTTGAAGTCCTGATAGCGCGGCACGGTGCGGCCCACGTCATAGACCGCGCCCTGCACGTCCTCGGCCGAGGCATCGGCGGGAAGCGCGGCAATGGCTGCCGACAGCGCCTGCAGCGCCTCGCGCTCCACGTCGTCGGCGGCGCGATAGATCTTGGTCGGCTTCACGAAGTCGTGGAAATAGCGCACCGCATAGCCGGCGAGCTCGTCGAGCTTCGGGTACTTCTCGGCGGTCGCATCCGGCATGTAGCGGCGGATGAAGCCCCACAGCGCTTCCTTCTCGTGGGCATTGGAGACAGAGGCGAGGTTCATCAGCATGGAGAACGAGATCGGCACTTCCACAGCCGGCGGCGTGCCGGAATGGATATGCCAGACCGGGTTCATCAGCTTCGAGCGCTCGTCCTGCGTCGGGAACTTCTCCACGAAGGTCAGGTAGTCGTCGACGTTCCGCGGAATGACATCGAAGAACAGGCGCTTGGCGCTGCGCGGGCTCTGATACATGAACAGTGACAGGCTCTCGGGCGAGGCATAGGCCAGCCAGTCCTCGATGGTGAGGCCGTTGCCCTTCGACTTCGAAATCTTGCTGCCGGTCTCGTCGAGGAACAGCTCGTAGTTGAAGCCCTCGGGCGGCGTGCCGCCCAGCGCCTGGCAGATCTTGCTCGACTGGGTCACCGAGTCGATCAGGTCCTTGCCGGCCATTTCGTAATCGACGCCGAGCGCCGTCCAGCGCATGGCCCAGTCAGGCTTCCACTGCATCTTGGCATGGCCGCCGGTGACCGGCGTCTCGTAGCGCTTGCCCGAGGAGGGATCGCGCCAGACGATGGTGCCGTTCGCGACATTGCGCTCCTCCACCGGCACCTGCATGACCACGCCGGACTCGGGGTGGATCGGCAGGAACGGCGAATAGGTGGCGCGGCGCTCCTCGCCCAGCGTCGGCAGCATGATCGCCTGGATCGCGTCGAAGCGCTCCAGCGCCGTCAGCAGCGTCTGGTCGAAGGCGCCTGACTGATACATCTTGGTCGAGGAGACGAATTCGTAATCGAAGCCGAAGGCGTCGAGAAAGCCCATCAGGCGGGCATTGTTGTGCTCGCCGAACGAGGGATGGGTGCCGAACGGATCCGGCACCGAGGTCAGCGCCCGGCCGAGATGCTGGGTCAGCAGCTCCTTGTTGGGCACGTTGTCGGGCACCTTGCGGAAACCGTCGAGATCATCCGAGAACGCGATCAGCCGCGTCGGCACCTTGTCTTCGGTCAAGAGCCGGAACGCGGTGCGCACCATGGTGGTGCGGGCGACCTCGCCGAACGTGCCGATATGCGGCAGGCCCGAGGGGCCATAGCCGGTCTCGAACAGGATCGGCGCCGCCTTCGGCTTCCGCTCCAGGCGCGCCACCAGTTTCTTCGCTTCCTCGAACGGCCAGGCGGTCGAAACGCGGGCCGCCTCCAGGAGGGCGGGGGTGAAGCTGATCGGGGCGGGCATGGGCGGTTTCCGGACGAGTGAACGCGGGTGCGATGCAATAGGCGCGGGGGGCTTGGAGGTCAATCGACGGCCATGAGCAAAGCGTGATGGCGGCTGGCATTGACGCTCCGGAGACGCCCGGCCACAGTTGCTGCAACCGATTGCGCGAAGGGCATCCCGACACCTCCCATGGATATCCAGCTGAAGCTTGCCTGCACCCTGTCGGATCGCACACGCCCCATCGTCGAAGGCCGGATCGCTGTGCCCGGTTGCCGCTTCGAGGTGACCCTCGGCGAACCCGAGGCGATCTTCCGCCAGGCGCTGCGCGAGAAGACGTTCGACGTCACCGAACTGTCGATGGGCAGCCACATCGTCACCACGGCGCGCGGCGACAGCGCCTATATCGGCGTGCCCATCTTCCTGTCGCGGGCGTTTCGCCATTCCGGCATCTTCGTGCGCACCGATCGCGGTATTGCCTCGCTTGCCGATCTGAAGGGCAGGCGGGTCGGCCTGCCCGAATATCAGCAGACCGCCGCCATGTGGGTGCGCGGCATCATGAAGGACCAGCACGGCGTCGATGCCCGCGACGTCGAGTGGGTCACCGGTAGCCAGGAAGTCGCCGGCGGCACCGAACGCGTCGCGCTGAAGCTGCCGACCGACATCCGCGTCACGCCGATCGGGTCCGACGAGACACTGAACGGCCTGCTGGCGAAGGGCGAGATCGATGCGCTGATCACGCCGCGCCCGCCCTCGTCGTTCCTTGAGCGCACGGCCCCCGTCGATCGGCTCTTTCCCGATTTCCGCGCCGCCGAAACCGCATGGTACCGCGAGACCGGCTTCTTCCCGATCATGCATTGTCTCGCCGTCCGCCGCGATGTTGCCGCGGCCCATCCCTGGTTGCCAAAGGCGCTGTTCGAGGCTTTCGCTCAAGCCAAGGCTGAGGCGCTCGACGATCTGTCGCGCGGCAATTTCCTGCGCGTGGCTCTGCCCTGGGTGGTCGATCATCTGGCGGAAACCCGCGCCGTCATGGGCTCGAATGTCTGGCCCTATGGCGTGCCGCTGAACCGCGCTGAGATATCGGCCATGACCCGCTTCGCCGCGACCGACGGGCTCGCTGCCCGGCAGGTCGCCGTGGAGGAATTGTTCCACGAGACAACGCTGGAGCTGGCCGATCTCGGCTGACCAGTGCCCCCCAAAGGAGACGACATGATCTCCGACCAAGACCATTCGCTCCGGAGGAGATACCCGATGCCCACACTATCCCGCCTGCTTGCTGCGCTTGCCTGTCTGGCAGGCCTTGCCGGCGCGCTGCCAGCGCTCGCCCAGACCTATCCGAGCCGCACCATCACCATGGTCGTGCCATTTCCCGCAGGGGGCTCGGCGGACACGCTGGCGCGCCGCATCGGCCAGCACCTGACCGAGCGCACGGGACAGCCGGTCGTTGTCGAGAACCGACCGGGCGCCGGCGGCAATGTCGGCACCGACGCCGTCGCCAAGGCGGCCCCCGACGGCTACACGATCCTGGTCACGCCGAGCTCCTTCGCCATCTCGCCGCATCTCTATGCGCGCCTTGCCTTTGATCCCCTGAAGGACTTCGTGGCGGTGGCCGAAATCGGCTCGATCCCCATGGTGGTGATCGTCCACCCCTCCTTCGCAGCGCGTTCGCTCGCCGATCTTGTGACGCTTGCCAAGGCGGAGCCCGGCCGCGTGTCCTATGCCTCGGCCGGCATCGGCACGACCAACCATCTCGCCGCCGAATTGTTCAAGTTCCGCACCGGCGTCGACATCCTGCACATCCCCTATCGCGGCAATCCGCTGGCCGTGGTCGATGTCATCGGCGGCCGCGTGCCGGTCATGTTCGATTTCGTGCTGACCGGGCTCCAGCATGTCCGCGATGGCAAGGTGCGCGCGCTCGCCACCACCGGTCGAACCCGCGCCGCCGTCATGCCGGACGTGCCGACCGCCATCGAATCCGGCTTTGCCGATTTCGAGGCCAGCACCTGGTTCGGCGTCTATGCGCCGGCCGGCACGCCGCAGGCGATCGTCGATAAGCTCAACGCCGAGATCAATGCGGTGCTGGCGCTGCCCATCGTGCAGGAGCGGCTGGGCGCGCTCGGTGTCGAGCTCACGCCCGGCCCGGCGCAGCAATTGCGCGATCGGACCGCCGCCGAATTCGCTAAATGGGGGCCGATCATCCAGGCAGCCCGCATCCGCATCGACTAGGATCTGAGCTTTCGGGCGGTGCGACGAGAGGCGCCATGCTAGATTCGACGCCATGACGACCAAAGGACACGCCCTTTTCCAGACCGCCATCGGCGCCTGTGGCATCGCATGGGACGGCGATGTGATCGTTGGCGCTCAATTGCCCGAGGCGAGCGAGACTGCCGCGCTCGCAAGGCTGGCCCGACGCCTGCCCGATAGCGTCGAGGCGGAGCCGCCGCCGGCGATCCGCCACGTCGTCGACCGCGTCGTCGCTCTGATCTCAGGCGAGAGAATGATGTTCGGCGATGTGGCCCTCGCCATGGACGCCGTGCCGGATTTCAACCGGAAGGTCTATGAGGTCGCGCTCGCGATCCCGCCGGGTGAAACGCTCACCTATGGCGAGGTCGCCAAACGGATCGGCGAGCCAGGCGCCGCCCAGGCGGTGGGGCAGGCGCTCGGCCGGAACCCGTTCCCGATCATCGTGCCCTGTCACCGGGTGCTCGCCGCCAATGGCCGGACGGGTGGCTTCTCGGCCCATGGCAGCGTCGAGACCAAGCTGAAACTGCTGTCCATCGAGCGCGCCCGAACCTCGGCCGAGCCGACCCTGTTCGATGGAGATGCCGGCTTCGGCTTCGCTGCTCGTCCCCAGCGATAGGTCCGTCTACCGGAGCACGTGCCCCAGGGCCGCGCGGTTCGCCGCATAAGCGCGGTCATATTCGATGACTTTAGCGACGTCGTCGCGCGCCTCCGGGCCATAGATCCGGCCGATCAGATAGAGCGTTGCGTCGATGGCCAACGACACGCCGCCACCGGTCACCAGGCCGCGATCCTCCACGATTGCCGCCGCGACGGGCGACAGATCCGTGGCGAGCCCGGTGAGCAGGTCCAGCGGAGCGATCGGCTCGGTCCCGACCGCATGCCGGCGGGTGGTCGCGCTATGGCCGTCGAGCACGCCCGCGGCACCGAGGATGAGCGCGCCGGTGCAGACCGACGCGATGGTGCCTGGCCGACGCGAGCGGATGAAGCTGAGCATGGCCGGATCGCCCACCTGATCGCGCCAGCCGGGACCGCCGGTGATGATGTGGACGTCACAGTCGGGCGCGCTGGCGAAGCCATGGCTGGCGACCATGGTCAGCCCGCCTGCGAGCGCGACCAGCCCGGCGGAGGCGGCGATGGTCACTGCCTCGATCGCCGGCAAGACCCGGCGGGCCATCGACACGACGCCCATTGTGCCGCCGATATCGATCGGCTCGACGCCCTCATAGACGACCACGCCGATCAGGGCCGGGCTCGTGCGCTCTCGATACATGGTGCCTCGCTGGCTGGGACGATCTCAGCCCTAGCAAGATGCGGACCTCCCTTGCGTAAGCGTGGCATGACGCTTGCTGAACCGACTTCATCTGGACCCATCAGCCAGTTTCTGCCCCGTGATCCCCAATGGAGCCTGCGATGAAGCGCCGTGATGTCCTGAAGTCCGCCACCGCCGCCGTTCTGGCCTCATCGGCCGTTGCAGCACCTGCCATCGCCCAGTCCGCACCGACCATCCGCTGGCGCGCGACCTCAAGTTTTCCGAAGAGCCTCGACATCACCTATGGCGCGGCCGAGCAGTTCTGCAGGCATGTCTCCGAGCTGACCGATGGAAAATTCACCATCCAGCAATTCGCGGCGGGCGAGATCGTGCCGGCTTTGCAGGCACTGGACGCGGTCGCCAACAACACGGTCGAGGTCGCCTATACCGGCACGCTCTTCTATGTCGGCAAGGACCCGACCTTCGCGCTCGCCGCCTCGGTGCCGTTCCTGATGAACCCGCGCCAGCAGCACGCCTGGTACTATCATGGCGGCGGCCTCGCCATGACCAACGACTTCTTCAAGAAGTTCAACGTCTACGGCCTGCCCTGCGGCAATACCGGCATGCAATGGGGCGGCTGGTTCCGCAAGGAGATCAAGACGGTCGCCGATCTCAACGGCCTGAAGATGCGCATTGCGGGTCTCGCCGGCACGATTGCCGCGCGCCTCGGCGTGGTGCCGCAGCAGATCGCACCGGGTGATATTTATCCGGCTATGGAACGTGGCACGATCGACGCGGTCGAATATATCGGCCCCTATGACGACGAGAAGCTCGGCTTCAACAAGGTCGCGCAGCACTATTATGCGCCGGGCTGGCAGGAGGGCGGAACCGTGTTCCACGCCCTATTCAACCTGCAGAAATGGGCAGAGCTGCCGCCGCTCTACAAGAAGGCCGTCGAGGTTGCGGCCCAGGCGGCAACCACCGACATGCTGGCGCATTACGACACGAAGAACCCGGAAGCGCTGATCCGGCTGGTGGCTCAGGGCACCAAGGTGTCGCTGTTCCCGCAGGAGGTGCTGGAGCGGCTCTATGTGGAAGCCGAGGCCTATTACAAGGAGATCACCGCGACCAACACCGAATTTGCCAAGATGTTCAATCACCAGCGCGAATTCCAGCGCAAGTCGAACATCTATCACCAGGTGGCCGACTTCCAGTATGACCTGATGATGCTGCGTCTGCGGCGCGGATGAGGGGGCTTGCGGCATGAGCCAGACATTCGATCCGGCATCGGTCAGCTATGTCTCAACCATCGATGAGGTGAGGGCGCGCCACCCCGTGCCCATGTCGCGGGCGGCCGACAAGGTCATCGGCCATCTCGACAAGCACTGCAGGGCGATCATCGAGAAGGCGACGTTCTGCCTGATTGCGACCCATGGCAGTCGGGGCGCGGATGTCTCGCCCCGTGGCGATCCCGCGGGCTTCGTGCGTGTGCTGGACGACAAGCACCTGCTTCTGCCCGACCGGGTCGGCAACAACCGGTTCGACTCCATGGAGAACATCTTCGAGACCGGACTGGTCGGTCTCCTGTTCCTGGTGCCCGGCATGGCGGAAGTGTTGCGCGTCAATGGACGTGGCCGCATCACCGATGATGCGGCCCTGCTGGCCGCTTCCGAAGTGCAGGGCCGTCCGCCGAAGATCGGTATCCTTGTCGAGGTCCGCGAGGCCTATCTCCATTGCGCCAAGGCGGTGAACCGGGCGGGCCTGTGGGATGCCTCCCGCCATATCGACCGGTCGATCCTGCCGACCTACGGCGAGATGCTGGTCGACCACGTCGCCGGCCTCACCCACGAGGAAAGCGAGCGGCAGGGGGCAGAGATGGCGCGCCGGGGCATGTACTGACGGGCCGGGCATAGCCCCGGACAGTTCGTCCGTATCCGAAGCATCGGTCGTGGGGTTGCGGGCATTGTCGCCCCATGACCCACGCCATGCCCTTGCCCAAAACCCGCCGGGCGCGATCGCGCCCCGCCTGTTTCAGCGCCTTCAGATCTCTTGTCCGGATTTGGCGCGAACGCCGCGACACGCGCATCCATCTCGGCGAGCTCGAGGCGCATCACCTCGCCGATATCGGGCTCACGGAAGCGGAGCGTCGCCGTGAATGCGCCAAATGGTTCTGGCAGTAAGAGCTTCGCGCAGGCCGGCTGGTCTCAATAGGCCCCGACCGGGAAGGCCTTGAGATAGAGATCGGTATAGACGCCCTTCTCCCACAGCCGTTGCAGCGCGTGGTTGATCGCCAGACGCAAGGGCTCGTTGCCGCGCCGCATCACAATGGCCATGCCCTCGCCGAAGAAGCGGTTCTCGGTGAAGGGGCCGCCGAGAAACCGGCAGCAATCCGCTGAATCCGAGCCATTGAGCCAGAAAGCCATGCCGATACCATCGGCAAACAGCGTATCGACATCGCGGCCCGACAAGGCCTTGCGCGCCTCGGCCAGTGTCGGATAGCGGCGGATCGCCGACTGGGTGAAGAAGGCCTGGATATAGGCTTCGTGCGCGGTGCCGGTGACAACGGCGATGGAGCGTCCGGCAAGCGCCTCGGGCAGTGCCTCGGTCAGCTGCGTGTCCCGCTGCATGGCAAAGCGCGCCGGCGTTTCCAGATAGCGGTCGGACACGTCATAGCGGCGGCGGAGGTCCGGCGTGACGCGCAGCGAAGCGATGATCGCATCGCCGGCATTGCGGTCGAGGCTCTCGGTCAGCGTGTCGAAGCGGCGCGCCTGGATGGTGCAGGGCACCTTGAGCTCGACGCAGATGGCGCGGGCGAGATCGACATTGAAGCCGATCGGCTGGCCATCGGGACCCGCGAAGTTGAACGGCGGGTAATCGTCCTCGGTCAGGAAGCGGATCTGCGGCACGCGCGTCATGTCCACGCGCTCGAGCCGCTTGCGAGGATCCCAGTAATTGGGGATGACCACGCTTGGAGTTGCATCTGGAGCCGGCTGCGGTTGTTGCGCCTGCCCAAAGGAAGAAGCGATCCCCGTCAAAAACAATGCTGCTGCAAGAAGATGTCTGGCCATGATGACTAGGTTGTCGTCCTGATCTCTTCTTCCGGGTTGTTTTGCGGCTAGCATGAGACCACCTGCCCGCGCCGCCGGGCCGTCGATGTGTAACCCAGTCCATGCGTTCAGTCGATCACGTCATCCGGCCGCCGCCGATTGCCGAGCGGGTCTTTCGCCGAGCGCCAGTGCGGGCCCGCCCAGACCCCCGCGGTGCGACGGAGCCCCCGGCAAACGGCCGGCCGCTGATCGACGACCTGCTTCAGCCCCACCGTCGCAGCCTGGCGGAGCTGAAGGCGAAGGCCTGGGGTGTCGCGCCACTGCACGCAGCCCTGGCGGCCGGAATGGTCACCGAACGGCAGATTGCAGCCGCCTTGGCCACGCGGCTTGGCGCTTTCCTTGCCGAACCGCACCATCTTGAAGACATGCTGGCCGCCATCGACCCCGCCGATTGGCAACGGACGATCGCCAGGGGCTATGCGCCGGTTGTGCTGGCCGGCGGCATGAAGGCCGTCCTGCTCGCGCCGGGAGCCGCCGATGCCGAGACGATTGCGGCCAACCCGCAGCGGCTCCTGAGCCTCGGCCTGCCGATCATCGTGGGGACCCCGGCGGACCTGTCGGACCTCGTGCGCCGGCAGTGCCGCAGGGAATGGGTCGCCGAGGCGGTCGGGGGGCTGGCGAGGGACCGGCCAGAAGCTTCGGCCAACGATCGTAGGCTGATGCGGCGAACCGCCTGGATCGCCATGGTCATCGTGCTGCTCGTGTCGCTTGCGCTCGCCCTGGGGCCTGGAGGCCTCTCCGGTGCAACCGGCGCGTTCATCGGGCTGATTGTGCTCGGCTGGCTCGGCGTGCGGCTCGTCGCCTCCGTCCTGCCGGTCCGCCCGGTCCCGCGCCATCCGCTCAGCGATGCCGAACTGCCGGTCTATTCGATCCTCTGCGCGCTGCATCGGGAGGAGACCGTGGTGGCCGGGCTGATCGGCGCGCTCGGCCGTCTGACCTATCCGCGCGCCCGGCTCGACATCCAGCTGATCCTCGAGGCCGATGATCCCGCAACCCTTGCGGCCGTGCGCGCGGCCAACCCGCCGGCCCATATCCGCACCCTGATCCTGCCGCCGGACGGGCCGCGCACCAAGCCCAAGGCGCTGATGATGGCGCTACCGCTGGTCCGCGGCGATCTCCTCACCGTCTATGATGCCGAGGACCGGCCGGATCCCGGCCAGCTGCGCGAGGCAGCCGAAAGCTTTGCGGCCGGCGACGAGCGGCTCGGTTGCCTGCAGGCGCCGCTCCTCATTGCCAATCCACGCGACAGCCTGCTCACCCGCTTCTTCGCTGCCGACTATGCGGCGCAGTTCCTGGTGCTTTTGCCCGCCCTTGCAAGGCTTGGCCTGCCGATCCCGCTGGGCGGCACCTCCAACCATTTCAGGGTCGGGGCCTTGCGTGCCTGCGGCGGCTGGGATCCGTTCAATGTCACCGAGGATGCCGATCTCGGTTTCCGGTTGGCGCGGGCGGGATGGCGCATCGGCACAATCCGCGCGCCGACATGGGAGGAGGCGCCGCCGCGCTTTCGTATCTGGCTCGGCCAGCGCAGCCGCTGGTTCAAGGGTTGGCTGCAGACCCTCGCCGTGCTTGGCCGCCAGCCACGGCAGGTCGCCGCCGACCTCGGCATCCGCGGCACTCTCGCCCTCATGGCGACACTTGCCGGATCGCTCGGTCTCGCCCTGGTCCATCCGGCCTGCATCGCCGGCCTCGCCGCAGCCCTGCTGGCCGGGCACATGCCGCCCTGGGCTGGCGCCCTGGCGCTGGTCGTGGTGGCCGGCCATGCCGGCGCAGCGCTGCATCTTGCCGAGGGATTGCGCCGGTCCGGCCAGCTTCGCATCGTGGCTTGCCTGGTGATCCTGCCGGTCTCGTGGTTGTTGATCGGCATCGCGGCCTGGCGCGCGGTCTGGCAGCTCCACCGCAGCCCGTTTCTCTGGGAGAAGACCGCCCATGGCCTCGGCTCCTGCGCTCCGCCGCAGGCCGCACCGCCGCCGGCGGAGATGACCGAGCTCGACGCCCGAATCATCGGCCTGGCCGCGCGTGCCGAGCAGGTGCTGAGGGCAAAGCAGCACCTTGCCCCCGCGATGGCCGATCACCTGCCGCGCGTGCGGCTGGATGCGCTCGCCATGGGCGCCGGCCCTCTGGCAATTGCCGCGCTGGACCAGTGCCAGCGGCTGGTCGCGGCGGGGCTTGCCGGCAGGCCTCGGTCGGCACCCTGACCCTGCCTCCTATGCCGGATTGCATTCGCCTGTCCGAGCGGCGACAAGCGGTCATTCTGCCGGATGGACCGGCAAGCGGGAGCCGCTGCATGGCCGGCACGATCAAACCGACCGTCATCGTCGAGGATCTGGCGCCGCATGTCGCCCTCGTCCGCATTGAGCGGCCCGAGGCGCGCAATGCGCTCGACATACCGACCCGTCACGCCCTCGCCGAAGCCTTTGCCAGGCTGTCGGTGGATCCCGATGTCCGCGTGATCGTCATCACCGGCACGGGCAAGGCCTTCGCGGCTGGCGCCGATCTCAAGGACATGGCGCCGCGCACCTCGCCCGAGATGATCGCCAGGCGCACCCATCTCCACTGGCAGGTCATCGCGCAATGTCCGAAGCCGGTGATCGCCGCGGTCAATGGCTTCGCGCTCGGTGGTGGCTGCGAACTCGCCATGCATGCCGATCTGATCCTGGCGGCGGAGAGCGCGAAATTCGGCCAGCCCGAGATCAAGGTCGGCATCATGCCGGGCGCCGGCGGCACCCAGCGGCTGGTCCGCGCCGTCGGCAAGTTCAAGGCGATGAAGATCCTGCTCACCGGCGCGATCATCGATGCCGCCGAGGCCGACCGGATCGGACTGGTCACTGAGGTCGTGCCCGATGCGCAACTGATGGACCGCGCCCGCGCGCTGGCGGTGGAACTCGCCATGCTGCCGCCGATCGCGCTGGCCGAGATCAAGGACGTGGTGCTCCACGGCGAGGATCTGCCGCTGGGGGCGGCGCTGGCCCTTGAGCGCAAGGCCTTCCAGTTGCTGTTCTCCACTGACGACCAGAAGGAGGGCATGGGCGCCTTCCTCGACAAGCGTTCGCCCGATTTCAAGGGACGGTGAGAATGACCATTCGGCGTGTGGAGCCTGTAGCGTGACCCTGAAGCCCGACGCCAACGGCATGATCGACGGCCCGACCCATCTCAGCGAGTTCCAGAAGCTGATCGGCTGGGAGGTGCCCGTCTGGGAGGACGGCCATGCGGTCGTCACCTGCACGCTGCGCCCGGAATTCACCAACCGGCGCGGTGGCCTCCATGGCGGCCTGGTCGCGACCCTGATCGATGCGGTAGCCGGTCATGCGGCGCTCGGGCCGCCGCCCGAACGGCCGGGCGAGCCGGCTCCGCCCGGCGTCACCCTGTCGCTCACCATCAATTTTCTCGGCACGCTCCGCGAGGGCACGCTGACCGCCACGGCCAGGCGCACCGGCGGCGGCAAGTCCATCGCCTTCGTCCATGTCACGGTTGAGGGGCCGGATGGCAGCCCTATCGCCGAGGCGACAGGCACGTTCCGCAAGTTCGCGCCCAAGGGATAACCTCGGTCACTCCACCGGGTCGAACTCGCTCGGCGCGAACTTGTAGCTGGTCGAGCAATATTCGCAGGTCACCGTGATCGCGCCGTTCTCCACCATGTCGCGGCGCTCCTCGGCGGTGAAGCTCTGCACGATCTTCTCGATCCGGTCGCGGTTGCAGGTGCAGTGCTCATGCACCCGCATGGCATCCATCACCCTGACGCCCCGTTCGTGGAACAGGCGGTAGAGCAGGCGCTCCGGCGACAGCGTGCGATCGACCAGCTCATCGTCCTCGACCGTGTCGGCAAGCGCGCGCGCTTCCAGCCAGGCATCATCCGGATCGGGCGTCGTCGTGCCCTCCGGCGCATCGCCGGGGGGAAGGTCGCGGTGGATGTGGCTGCCGGCCTCGGGCAGATGCTGCACCATCATGCCGCCGGCCCGCCAGGCCCGGTGCGGCCCGTTCTCGCCGGGCACGACCTCTTCGGCTGCCGCGAGGCGCACGCGCGTGTCGATCTGCTCGGACTGCTGGAAATACTGGTGCGCGGCCTCTTCCAGCCCCTGGCCCTCCAGCGCCACGATGCCCTGATAGCGCTGCATGTCCTGGCCCTGGTCGATGGTCATGACCAGCTGGCCCTTGCCGAGCAGCCGGGCCGGATCATTGTCGCCGACCAATCGCGCGGCCTCCAGCCGGCTCTCGTCGAACCGCGCCAGCGCCCGGACCTTGTCAGGCGTCGACACATCGACCACCAGCATGCGAACAGGGCCGTCGGTCTGCGTCTGCAGGATCAGCCGGCCGTCGAACTTCAGGCCGGAGGCGAGCAACATGGTCAGCGCCGTTGCCTCGGCCAGCAGCCGCGACACCTCCGGCGGATAGCCGTGGCGGTCGATCATCGTGGTGACCGAATGGCCGAGCCGAACCACCCGGCCGCGCAGGTCGAGTTCGTCAACGTGGAACGGCAGAACGATGTCGTCGGCGCCGTGAGTGATATCGGGGATGATTGACATGACGGGCCTATATGGATGCTGGGTCGACAAATTGCGAGGGCCCCGAATCGCGGGGATTATGCTGTCTGGGGAATCACGAAGCCGTGACACCGGGCCCTATTTTCCCGATCAGTCTAGCGGGTTTTGAACGGCAACAGATAACCTGCGTTGCAACCGGGTCACACTGGGGTCGAAACCCAGCGCCGATCAGGCTTGTGCGCAGTTCCACGGTTGCATTGCGGCATTCCATCCCGTCTTCATGAATCTCGCGGTGTCGCAATGTTTCTGGTCCTCACGCAGGCCTCATCGCTCGCTCGTTCAACAGGTCAAGGTTCATCCATGCGGCGCTTTCTGCCCTTCATCGCCACGGCGGCTGCCATACTGCTCTCGGCAACCGTTGCTCAGGCCCAGCTCTTCGGCAATTCCGATCAGCCGATCTTCGATCCGGCCACCAACCAGATGATGCGCGCCGCTCCGCGCACCGACGGTGGGCCTCAGGCCGGCGTTTCCGCCAATCCCGTCCCGCGTGAGACCGTCGCCTATACCGGCGGCCATGCGCCGGGCACCATCGTCATCTCCACGCAGGAGCGCCGCCTCTATCTCGTCCAGGCTGGTGGCACTGCCATCCGCTACGGCGTGGGCGTCGGCCGTCCCGGCTTCTCGTGGGGTGGCGTGCAGACGATCACCCGCAAGGCCGAGTGGCCGGATTGGCGTCCGCCGGCGCAGATGCTGCGTCGCCGCCCCGATCTGCCGCGCTTCATGGCCGGTGGCCCGCAGAACCCGCTTGGCGCCCGCGCCATGTATCTGGGCTCGTCGCTCTACCGCATCCACGGCTCCAACGAGCCGCACACGATCGGCACCGCGGTCTCGTCGGGCTGCTTCCGCCTGACCAATGACGATGTGACCGACCTCTATGGCCGTGTCCGCGTCGGCACGCGCGTCGTCGTCCTGCGCTGATCCGCATCGGGGCGCATTGCGCCCTCAAGGTTCCCAAAGGCCGGCGGCGACGCCGGCCTTTGTCGTTTCAGGCACGGGTTGGAATCCGCTGCCGGAAGCCCCATTTTGGAACCGACCGATTCGAAAGCTGGAGCCCATGGCCGAACCCACCGCCAATCCGCAGCCAACCCTTGCCGAACGGGCAATGGCGGCGCGTTCCGGCGCGGCTGCGGCGGGCTATCTCGCCGGCCTCAATCCCGAGCAACGCGAGGCGGTCGAGACGCTCGACGGCCCGGTTCTGGTGCTGGCCGGCGCCGGCACCGGCAAGACCCGGGTTCTGACCACCCGCATCGCCCACATTCTCAGCCTGCGCAAAGCCTGGCCGGGCGAGATCCTGGCCGTGACCTTCACCAACAAGGCCGCGCGCGAGATGAAGGAGCGCATCGGCAAGCTGGTCGGTGAGGCGGTCGAGGGCATGCCCTGGCTCGGCACATTCCACGCCACCGGCGTCAAGATCCTGCGCCGTCACGCGGAACTCGTCGGACTGAAGCCCGGCTTCACCATCCTCGACACCGACGACCAGGTGCGCCTCCTCAAGCAGCTCATCGCGGCCGAGAATATCGACGAGAAGCGCTGGCCGGCCCGCATGCTCGCCGGTGCGATCGACGGCTGGAAGAACCGCGCGCTGACGCCCGACAAGGTTCCGGCCGGCGAGGGCGGTGCCTATGCCAACGGCCTCGGCGTCAAGCTCTATGCCGATTACCAGGCCCGGCTAAAGACGCTGAACGCCGTCGACTTCGGCGACCTTCTGCTCGAGGTCATCCGGCTGTTCCGCGAGAACCCGGAAGTGCTGGCGCAGTATCAGGCGAAGTTCCGCTACCTGCTGGTGGACGAGTACCAGGACACCAATGTCGCCCAATATCTCTGGCTGCGGCTGCTCGCCCAGCGCAAGCCGGGCGAGATCCAGAACATCTGCTGCGTCGGCGACGACGACCAGTCGATCTATGGCTGGCGTGGCGCCGAGGTCGACAACATCCTGCGCTTCGACAAGGACTTTCCCGGCGCCAAGGTGGTCCGGCTGGAGCGCAACTATCGCTCCACCGGCCATATCCTGGCCACCGCCGCCCATCTCATCGCCCATAACGAGGGCCGGCTCGGCAAGACGCTGTTCACCGACGGCGAGGATGGCGAGAAGCCGGCACTCACCTCCGTGTGGGATTCGGAGGAAGAGGCGCGCTCCATCGGCGAGGAGATCGAACAGATCCAGCGCCAGGGCGACAGCCTCAACGAAGTCGCGATCCTGGTGCGG
Organism: Phreatobacter aquaticus; assembly: GCF_005160265.1. Taxonomy (NCBI): domain Bacteria; kingdom Pseudomonadati; phylum Pseudomonadota; class Alphaproteobacteria; order Hyphomicrobiales; family Phreatobacteraceae; genus Phreatobacter; species Phreatobacter aquaticus. Next base: position 1,832,143 of record NZ_CP039865.1, read on the forward strand.
GCCTCGTTCCAGATGCGCGAATTCGAAGACCGGTTCATCACGATCGGTCTGCCCTACCGGGTGATCGGCGGTCCGCGCTTCTACGAGCGCCTCGAAGTGCGCGATGCGCTGGCCTATCTGCGCTGCGTCGCCTCTCCCTCCGACGACCTTGCCTTCGAGCGCATCGTCAACACGCCGAAGCGTGGCCTGGGCGACGCCACCCTGCAGCTTCTGCACGACCATGCGCGCGCCCGGCAGGTGCCGCTGATGCAGGCCGCCAAGGTGATGGTCGAGACCGAGGACCTGAAGCCCAAGGTGCGCGGTGCGCTCCGCAGCCTGATCGAGAACTTCGACCGCTGGACATCCAAGCTCGACCTCCTGCCGCAGAACGAACTGGCCGAGCTGGTTCTCGAGGAGAGCGGCTATACCGAGATGTGGCAGAAGGACCGCACCGCCGAGGCGGCCGGTCGCCTGGAAAACCTCAAGGAGCTTGTGCGCTCCATGGAGGAGTTCGAGAGCCTGTCAGGCTTCCTGGAACATATCGCTCTTGTCACCGATGCGCGCGGCGAGGGCGAGACGGAAGACGCGGTGTCGATCATGACGCTGCACTCGGCCAAGGGCCTCGAATTCGAGACCGTCTTCCTGCCCGGCTGGGAGGAAGGCCTGTTCCCGCACCAGCGCTCGCTCGACGAGAACGGTCGCGCCGGTCTCGAGGAGGAGCGCCGCCTGGCCTATGTCGGCATTACCCGCGCCAGGCGGAAGGCGCGCATCTATTTTGCCGGCAACAGACGCATTCACGGCCTCTGGCAATCGACTGTGCCGAGCCGCTTCGTCAATGAATTGCCCGGTGACCACGTGGCCATTTCCGAGGGGCTCGGCACCGCCGGCTATGGCGGCATGGGCCGCGGCGGCTTTGGCCAGAGCCGGTTCGACAAGGCCGAGAGCTTCGGCTCGACCTATCAGACGCCGGGCTGGCAGCGCGCCCAGGCGCAAAAGTCGCTTGCCGATGCCCAGGGCCGTTTCACCGGCCGCACCGGCAGCCAGGCCTTCGGTTCGACCTTCGCCGAGGGGCGCGGCGGCTTCCAGGGGCGCCTGACAGATCGCACACCGTCGGGACGCCTGATCGAGGGCGAGCTCGTCGCCAAATCCGGCGAGCCCTCGCGCTACAAGACAGGCGACCGCGTGTTCCATCTGAAGTTCGGCTATGGCGACGTGGTCTCGGCGGATGGCAACAAGCTGCTCGTCCAGTTCGACAAGGCCGGCGAGAAGCGTGTGGTCGACAGCTTCGTCGAGGCGGCATGAGCGCTGTCGCCTAGCCGGCATTGCGGAGGGTGTCAGTTCTTCTGGAACAGCGCCCGGATATCGTCGGTCACCGGCAGGATCGCGATCGTGAAGATCACGAGGCTGAGGATATAGGCGAACGAGAAACCGGCCTGCTTGAAGCAGACGGCGCCGACAATGCCGCCGACGAAGAACATCCCGCACAACACGCTGAGCAGCCAGAGCTTGGGGCGGTCCGCCCTGACCGGCTCGGCGTCCTTGCTGACGTTGATGTAGAGCAGCTTGCCGAGCTCGATGCCGATATCCGTGGTGATGCCCGTGACATGGGTCGTCCGGATGCGGCTCTTCGACAGCTTGGTGATGATGGCATTCTGCAATCCCATGATGAAGCAGAGCAGCATCACGGTCGACGGCACGAAGAACCAGACATTGTGCTGGAGCAGGGGCCCGAGCGCGCCGAAAAGCGCCAGCAGCAGGGCTTCCAGCACGAGCGGAAAGGCATATTCGCTGTGCAGCTTCAGGCGCCGGCCCCAGTTCACCAGAATGGCCGAGACGCCAGCGCCCGCCACGAAGGACAGGAAGGCCCCGAGACCGCCGGCAACCAGGCTCAGATCGCCGAGCACGATATTGTCGGCCATGGCCGAGACAATGCCCGACATATGCGAAGTGTATTGCTGGACGGCCATGAACCCGCCCGCATTGGCCGCTCCGGCGACGAAGGTCAGGACGAAGGCAAGGTGGCGGTCAGCCTCCTCGCTGCGATCCCGTTTCGTCAGATGGCGGAAATAATAGTCCATCGCGCATCGACGCCCCTATGCCGCGGGGGAGATACCCGCCCGCAGCTGACCAGGTGGTGTGGCTGTCGGGGCAGATGTCGTGCGCATGGCGGGAAATCCTCGCTGGTGTCCCCTGCGATCAGCAGGCGATGCACTGTCATCCTATACCCAGCGAGGCCCGGTGGAAGTCCCGATCTTCGGTCGCGTGCTAGCGCGCCTTCTGCTGGATGACGCCATACCAGCCGAGGCCGCGATAGGTCTCATAGCCCGGCGTCAGGTGGAATGCGGTCGTCGTGCCGTCGGGACCGGTGATGCATCCGGAAGCCTGCCCACCGGTCGCCAGAGGGACCGTCTCGGTCAGGACACCCGCACCATCCGAGCTCGCCAGGACCCGGTTCTGGGCATCGACCAGAAGCACGCGGCTGCGCCGGGCTTCCTCTTGCGTGAGCCTGACGCCCCTGACGATGGTTTCCGCCTGCGGCTGCCAGTCGAAATGGACGGCCAGCACGCCGAGCGGCTTGCCATTGACCCGCCCGCCGTCGCGCACAGCGGTGGCATAGGTGGCAACCTCGGCACCATTGAGCGGGCCGCAGCGCGAGACATCGGAGACCGTGTAATCGTCGCCGGAGCGCAGGCCCATCGCATCGCGGAACCAGCGTTCCCCGCGCACAGATTGGCCGGTCACCGGAAAGCGCTCGGGGCGCCCGTTGGCGATGATCGTGCCGTCGGCGTCGCACAGCCAGAGATCGAGATAGACGGTATAGGCGGCAAGGATGACCGCCAGCCGCGAACTGGCGAAGGCGGCAGCCTCGCTGCCGCCGGCGAGGGCGTCGACCACGGCGGAATCGGTCGCCCACCAGCGCACGTCGCAGGTCCGCTCATAGAGATTGCGGTCCATGATCTCGATCGCGTTGAGCGCGAGATCGACCAGCCGGTCGCCCGCCGCGGTGCGGGCCATGGTCAGCGTCATGGTCTCGAGGGCGCCGATCTGCTCGGCGAGTTCGCGCGACAGCGTGTCGGCGATCTCGCCCACCGTCGTCGAGATCTGGCGCACTTCGGCGGCCACCACCGAGAAGCCGCGCCCCTGGTCGCCAGCGCGCGCCGCTTCGATCAGCGCATTGAGCGCCAGCATGCGCAGGCTGTTGGTCACTTTCTGGATGTCGTCGATCTTGCCATTGGCCACCCCCCGGACGGAGCGGGCCAGGGTGATGATGTTGTCGAGGGTGGGGGAGGAGGAGTCCGGGATCGATCGGGCAGGCACTGACATGGGGCGACGACCTTGTTTGCACTGGCCCGAAGCTCCCCGATGCTGGTTAATCAAGAATGAAATGCCAGCAAGATCAGATGATTAGATGAAAATTTGTGCAGCCTCTGACGTTACGGAAGGTAACGTGGTCTGCCCGTCAGCGGTGCTGCACAAACCTTGAGCATTTCCATGCTCTGTGGGCCGTGGGCACGTTTGCGCCGAGCGGGTCAAAACCCCTGCGAAGGCAGCCTTGACCCGTGACAGGCAGCCGTCGCCGCTTTATGGAACACCATGCTCGAAGGTCTGCACCCCGTGTCACCCACCCATCTCATGCGTCTGGAAACCTCGGAGCGCGCCGCAAGGCGCGTCGCCGACATCGTCTCCGAAACCTTCGACCCGGCGGAGACCGCGGTCGCCGCCTTCGAGGCGCCCGACGGCAAGATCTGGCTGGTCGAGGTGTTCTTCCGCGAACAGCCGGACGAAGCCAATGTGCGCGAACTGGTGCGGGCGGCGGCTGGCGATCCCGTCGCAGCCTGCCTGACCTTCCATGCGATCGAATCCAAGGACTGGGTGCGGACCTCGCTGGATGGCCTGAAGCCGGTCCAGTCCGGCCGCTTCACTGTCTTCGGCAGCCACGACCGCGACAAGGTCGCGCTGAACGCGATCCCCATCGAAATCGAGGCGGCGCTCGCCTTCGGCACCGGCCATCACGGCACGACGCTCGGCTGCCTCAATGCGATCGACCGGCTGGCCAAGCGCGGCCGCGCCTTCCGTCCGCTCGATGTCGGCACCGGCACCGGTGTTCTGGCGATTGCCGCCGCTCTGCGCCACCGCGTTCCGGTGCTCGCCTCCGACATCGATGCCATCTCGGTCATCGCCGCGCGCGAGAATGCGGTGATCAACAAGGCCCGGGCCTATGCCCAGGTGATCCATGCCGCCGGCCTGAAGGATGCGCGGTTCCGCCGTGGCGCGCCCTATGATCTGGTGCTCGCCAATATCCTCCCGCGCCCGCTGGTGGGCCTGGCGACCGATCTCGTCCGCCTCGTCGCGCCGGGCGGCACCGTGGTGCTGTCGGGCATCATTCCGCCCCACGCCAACCTGGTCATCTCGGCCTACCGCGACCGCGGCCTCCATCTGGTGAGCCGGCAATTGATCGAAGGCTGGGTGACGCTGACCATGCAGCGCGGGCGCTGAGTCCCGCATTGGCTGTCGCCATCGGCTGGCCGGCCTGCTTGCGCACCGCGCCCGTGCAATGATCAACTCCGCCTCCCCGACGGGAGAGGCTCTATGTTGCGCATCATCGGCAAGCTCGCGAAATGGACCCTGGTCCTTGTCCTGCTGCTGGTCGTCGCGGCCGTGGGCGGTGCGCTCTGGTACTGGCGCGCCGTCGAGCCGCAGGTGGCGGGAACGCTTGGCGTTCCGGGCTTCGACCGCCCGGTCGAGATCGTCCGCGATCGCGAGGGCGTCGCCCATATCTTCGCCGCAACCGACACCGACGCCAGCGCGGCGCTCGGCTTCGTCCATGCCCAGGACCGCCTGTGGCAGCTGGATTTGAACCGCCGCATCGCCAATGGGCGGCTGTCGGAGATCGTCGGGCCGCCGGGGCTGGAGACCGATCGCTTCCTGCGCACCATCGGCATTCGCCGCACGGCGGAAGCGATCTGGCGCAATGTCGATGCCGAGACCCGCGCGCACCTGCTGGCCTATGCGCGCGGCGTCAACGCCTTCCTCGAAACATCGACCTCGCCGCTGCCGCCGGAATTCCAGATCCTGCGAGCACCCCGACCCGAGCCCTGGACACCGGTCGATTCCATCGGCTGGTCGCTGATGATGGCGCTCGACCTCGGCGGCAATCTGAACAGCGAGATCATGCGCCTCAGGCTCGCCCAGGCCGGCCTGTCGATGGAGCGGATCGGGCAGATCCTGCCGCCCTATCCCGGCGAGACCTGGCCGGCGCTTCCCGACTACACCGCGCTCTACAAGGCGCTGGGGCCCGAGGCGCGCGCCGCCGCCGAAGCCATCCGGCCCTTCGACATTGGACTTGAGGGCATAGGTTCCAACAACTGGGTCGTGTCCGGCGCCCGCTCCGAGACCGGCAAGCCGCTGCTCGCCAACGATCCACATCTCGGGCTTTCGGCCCCGGCGCTCTGGTATTTCGCACGGATGACCTCGCCGGCTGGAACGGTGATCGGCGCGAGCCTGCCCGGCACGCCCGGCATCATCCTCGGGCGCAACGAGCGCATCGCCTGGGGCTTCACCAATACCGGCCCCGACGTGCAGGACCTCTATATCGAGAAGGTCGATGGCCGTGATCCCATGCTCTACCAGGCGCCGGGGGGCTGGCAGCGCTTCGACACCGTCCAGGAGCGCATCAAGGTCAGGGGAGCCGCCGATGTCACGCTGACGGTGCGCATCTCGCGTCACGGGCCGGTTATTTCCGATGGCGCCTCGCGCGGCGCCACGACGGCCACGCCGCGCGGCTATGCCCTGGCGCTGCGCTGGACCGCGCTCAGCCCCGACAACCTGACGGTGCAGGCGGCAAGCCGGATGAACCGGGCGGCCAATTGGCCCGAATTCCTCGAGGCCGTCCGCCATTTCCACTCGCCGCAACAGAACATGGTCTATGCCGATGTCGACGGAAACATCGGCTATGTCGCGGCCGGACAGGTGCCGATCCGCAAGCCGGACAACGACCTGCGCGGCCTGTTTCCGGCGCCCGGCTGGGACGCCCGCTATGACTGGGCGGGCTTCATCCCGTTCGGCGAATTGCCGCGCGAGTACAATCCCGAGCGTGGCTATCGCCTCACCGCCAATGAGCGCATCACGCCGGAGAACTACCCCCATCACATCACTTCGGAATGGGCGACCCCGCACCGCGCCGATCGCATTCGTGAGCTGCTGGCGGCCCGCGACAAGCACTCCCTCGACAGTTTCCGCGTGATCCAGTCCGACCATCGGTCGAACGCTGTCCGCGAGATCCTGCCGCTGCTGATCGCCGCCTATCCCACCGGCGACGAGGAGCGCCGGCGCGCGACACCGCCCCGCGAGCGGCAGGTGCTGGATCTCCTCAAGAGCTTCGACGGCACGATGGCGACCGACCGGGCCGAGCCCCTGATCGTCACGGCCTGGCTGCGTGAACTCACCCGCCTCGTCTATGCCGACGAACTGGGGCCACGGCTCTTCGCTGACTATTGGGACCAGCGGCAGGTCTTCATGATGTCGGTCCTGCGCAACGAGGGCGGCGCGGGCAGCTGGTGCGCCAGCCGCACGGTCCCCGCAACCTCCTGCGCGACGCTCGCCTCGCGGGCGCTGGAACTGGCGCTCGACGATCTGGAGAAGCGCTATGGCGCCGACCGGTCAGCCTGGCGCTGGGGCGTGGCTCACGATGCCCGCTCCGAACATCGCCCCTTCGCGCGCGTCGCGTCGCTCGCTCGTTTCTTCGATGTGCGCGTTCCCGTGCCCGGCGATACTTACACGGTCAACGTCAATCGCCACACGATCCGCAATGACGAGGAACCGTTCGTGTCGCGCCATTCGGCGTCGCTCCGCGCGCTCTACGACATGGCCGATCCCGAACGCTCGGTGTTCATCCACTCGACGGGACAGTCGGGCCTGCCGACCTCGTCGCTCTACCGCAATCTCGCTGAGCGATGGGCGCGGGTCGACTACATCCCCATGCGCACCCGCCGCGCGGATATCGAACAGGGCGCGATTGGGACCTTGAGGCTCAATCCGCGCTGAGGCGGTTCTGAACGCCAGTGATGGCGTGGTGCTGAAACAGGGCTTCCTCACCGGCTGTCAGCCAAGCCGACGCTTGCCCCTCACCCTGACCCTCTCCCCGCCAGCGGGGAGAGGGAACGCCTCCGCTCTCCATCCACCGTCGATCTGTCGGAACCAGCGGGAGAACCGCGCGGTCTCAAAGAGAGCGCAATCTGTTCCCTCTCCCCGCCTGCGGGGAGAGGGCTAGGGTGAGGGGCGGGGCGGAGGCCTACTCGCCCTTGGCGTAGCGGGCGCTCGGCGTGCGCATGGTCACGAGCTCTTCCGCCGCCGTCGGATGCACCGCCATCGTGCCGTCGAAATCGGCCTTGGTCGCGCCCATCTTCACCGCGATCCCGGCGAGCTGGATCATTTCACCGGCATCCGGGCCGCAGACATGGACACCGAGCACCTTGTCGGTCTCGCCGTCGACCACCAGCTTCATCAGCATGCGTGTGTCGCGCCCCGACAGCGTGTGCTTCATCGGCCGGAATGTCGCGCGGTAGATGTCGACCGCATGGCCCTTGGCGCGGGCCTGCTGCTCCGACAGGCCGACCGTGCCGATCTCCGGCTCGGAGAACACCGCGGTCGGAATGGTGGAATGATCCGCCGACCAGGGATTGCCGCCGAAGATCGTGTCGGCGAAGGCATGGCCCTCGCGGATCGCCACCGGGGTCAGGTTCACGCGGTTGGTCACGTCGCCGACCGCGAAGATCGTGCGCACCGACGAGCGGCTGCGGCCATCCACCTTGATCGCGCCCACCTCGTCGAGTGCGACGCCGACCGCTTCCAGGCCAAGGTTGGCCGTGTTGGGTTTGCGCCCGATGGCCATCAACACCTGGTCGGCCTCGATCGGCGCATGGCCGTTGCGGAACGCCACCGTCAGGCCGCCGGGGCCCTTGTCGATGCGCTCGAAGGTCTCGCTCATCACCAGCTTGATGCCCTTCTTGGCATATTCGCCCATCAGGTGATCGCGCACATCCTCGTCGAAGCCGCGCAGGATCTTCTCGCCCCGGTAGACCAGTGTGACCTCGGATCCGAGGCCCGCGAAGACGCCGGCGAATTCCACCGCGATATAGCCGCCGCCGGCAATGACGATCCGCTTCGGCTGCTCGGTAAGATGGAACACCTCATTGGACGAGATCGTGTGTTCGAGCCCCGGCAGCGCCTCGTCGGTCGAGGGGCGGCCGCCGGTGGCCACCAGGATGTAGCGGGCCTTGATGGCGCGGCCGTCGGCGAGCGTCACCTCGTTCTCGCCGGTGACCGTCGCGCGCTGCTTGACGATGGTCACGCCGGCCTTGGCGAGATTGCTGTCATAGATGCCTTCGAGCCTGCCGATCTCGCGGTCCTTGGCGGCGATGAAGGCCTTCCAGTCGAACGAGGTTGCGCCGACCGTCCAGCCGAAGCCCGCCGCATCCTCGAAATGCTCGTGATATTGCGAGGCATAGACCATCAGCTTCTTCGGCACGCAGCCGCGGATGACGCAGGTGCCGCCCATCCGGTATTCCTCGGCGAGCATGACGCTCGCCCCGTGCTGGGCCGCGATGCGGCCTGCGCGCACGCCGCCCGAGCCGCCACCGATGACGAACAGATCGACGTCGTAGGTCATACCGAATCCCTTTCAGATTGAAGGGCGAAGATAGGCATTGCCGCAGAGGCGCGACAGGGGGATATCCGTCACATCGTCCTGGCATTCCCCGTATTTGCACCTATTGGGCTTCGGGCCGGATGAGTTCAGGGTCGGCCAAAGCATTCCGGGAGTGACGCCATGACCAACCTTTCACGCCGCGAGGCCCTCGCAGCCGGCGCGGGCGCTGCCCTGTCGCTGCTGGCAAATCCGGCTTTCGCGCAGGCGCTGACCGAGATGAAGATCCTCGTGCCGGCGGCCCCTGGCGGCGGCTGGGACCAGACCGGCCGCGTCATGCAGGGCGTGCTGATCGGCCAGAAGATCGTGCGCTCGGCGCAGGTGACCAATGTGGCCGGTGCGGGCGGCACGATCGGCATTGCCCAGTTCGTCAACGGCTTCAAGGGCGACCCGACCGGCATCATGGTGTCGGGCTTCGTCATGGTCGGCGCCATTCTGATGAACAAGGCGCCGGTGACGCTCGATGCGGTCACGCCTATCGCCAGGCTCACCGGCGAATGGCAGGCACTGGTGGTCGCGCAGAACTCGCCGATCAAGACGGTGCAGGACCTGGTGGCCGCGGTGAAGACCGATGTCGCCAAGGTCAGTTGGGGCGGCGGCTCCGCCGGTGGCGTCGACCACATCACCGCCGCCATGTTCGCCGGCAAGGCCGGTGCCGATGGTTCCAAGGTCAATTACATCGCCCATTCCGGCGGCGGCGAGGCGCTGGCAGCCATCCTGTCCGGCCGCGTGACGGTCGGCGTCGGCGGCGCCAGCGAGTTCGATCAGCACGTCAAGGGCCGCCGCATGCGCTGGCTGGGCCTGACAGCACCGGCCGGCACGGCGGGCCTTCCCGGCCCGACGCTGACCGAACAGGGCTTCGACCTGCAATTGCAGAACTGGCGCGGCCTGTTCGCCGGTCCCGGCCTCTCGACCGAGCAGATCGCGGCCATCGGTGAGGTGGTGAAGCAGATGGTGAAGTCGCCCTCCTGGGCCGAGCAGCTGGCCGCCAAGGGCTGGCAGGACACCTATCTCGACCGCGAGCCCTTCGCTGAGTTCGTCAAGGCCGAGGTGCAGCGCGTCGACGGCGTGCTGCGCGAACTCGGACTGGTCAAAGCCTGATGTCGGACGCAAGCCCCCGCATGTCCGACAAGCCGGTCATCGCCATCGGCTTCGGCCTGATCGCCACCGCAGGCCTTGTCGTCTGGCAATCCTGGGGCCTTGCCGCCAGCTTCGGCAACCAGGCCATCGGCCCGCAGATGATGCCGTTCCTGGTCAGCGGTCTGCTGGCCTTCTTTGGGCTCCTCACCGTGCTCGAGGGCGTGAAGGGCGCGACCCCGCCGCGCGAGGGCGAGGACTGGGTCTCGGTCCTCTGGATCGCCGGTGGCCTCGCTGTGATGCTCGCGCTGATCAAGACGGCAGGCTTCATCCCGGCCATCGCGATCCTGTTTGCGGCCACCGCCCGCGGCTTCGGCTCAACCCGGGCGCTGGTCGACCTGGCGCTCGGTGCCGTCATGGGCCTCGTCGTCTACCTATTCTTCGTCAGGGTTCTCGGCCTGTCGCTGCCGACCGGCCTGTTCGAAACCCTGTTCTGAGGCCGTCATGGACACGCTTGCCCAGCTCCTGAACGGCCTCGCCATCGCGATCCAGCCGATGAACCTGATGTTCGCGCTGATCGGCGTGACGCTCGGCACGGCGGTCGGCGTCCTGCCCGGCATCGGTCCGGCCATGACGGTCGCGCTCCTGCTGCCCGTCACCTTCAAGCTCGACCCCGGCGGGTCGCTGATCATGTTCGCCGGCATCTATTACGGCGGCATGTATGGCGGCTCGACCACCTCGATCCTGCTCAACACGCCAGGCGAAAGTGCGTCGATCGTCACGGCGCTGGAGGGCAACAAGATGGCCAAGGCCGGCCGCGGCGGACCGGCGCTCGCCACCGCCGCCATCGGCTCGTTCGTCGCGGGCACCATCGCCACCGCCATGCTCACCATCTTCGCGCCCTGGCTGGCGGAGATCGCCATTGCCTTCGGGCCGGAAGACTATTTCGCCCTGATGGTGGTGGCCTTCATCACGGTCTCGGCGACCTTCGGCTCGTCGCGGCTTCGCGGCCTCACCTCGTTGGCCATCGGCCTGACGCTGGGCCTGGTCGGCATCGACAAGCTCACGGGCCAGGCGCGCCTGGCCTTCGGCGTACCGGATCTTCTGGATGGCCTGGAGGTGACGACGGTGGCGGTCGCCATGTTCGCGGTCGGCGAGGCCATGGCGGTGGCCGGGGGTCGCAAGCGCGAGGGCGGCTCGGGCACGATCGAGGCGATCCGCGGATCGCTCTGGATGACGAAGGAGGACTGGAAGCGCTCCTGGGGGCCCTGGCTGCGCGGCACCGCCTTCGGCTTCCCGATCGGCGCCTTGCCGGCCGGCGGCGCCGAGATCCCGACCTTCCTGTCCTATGCGACGGAAAAGAAGATCAGCAAGCACCCGGAAGAGTTTGGTCAGGGCGCGATCGAAGGGGTGGCCGGCCCCGAGGCCGCCAACAATGCCTCCGCCGCCGGCACGCTGGTGCCGCTCCTGACGCTCGGCATCCCCACCTCGGCCACCGCCGCCATCATGCTCGCCGGCTTCCAGCAATATAACCTCCAGCCCGGTCCGCTCCTCTTCGTCACCTCGCCTGACGTGGTCTGGGGGCTGATCGCCTCGCTGTTCATCGCCAATGTCATGCTGGTCGTGCTCAACCTGCCGCTGGTCGGCCTGTGGGTGAAGCTCCTGTCGATCCCGCGCCCCTGGCTCTATGGCGGCATTCTCGTCTTCGCGACCGTCGGTGTGCTGGCCGCCAAGGCCTCGCTGGTCGAGCTGTCGCTGGTGCTGGTGCTCGGATTGCTGGCCTTCGCCATGCGCCGCTTCGACTATCCGATCGCCCCCGTCATCGTTGGCATGATCCTCGGGCCCATGGCGGAGACGCAGCTCCGCCGCGCGCTGCAGATCACCAATGGCGATGCCACCGTGCTGGTCACCAGCCCGATCTCGGCGACGCTGCTGGCGATTGCGGTGCTCGCGCTGCTCGCGCCGATCCTCTGGGCGAAGCTCGGCTGGACCATGAAGGCCGACGAGGACTGAGCGGCGGGGAGGGGCGGCCCCGCCCACGTCGCCGGCCTATCCATCCGAGAACGGACGTCATCCCCGGCGACCGAGGCGCCAGCCGAGGGAGGGAAGGGGATCCAGGGGCCGTCACGCCGCTCCGTCCGCGGCGAAGGGCCGGGCAAATCAGGCGGCAGAGGGGCACGCCGAGGGATTCTGACGAGCGGCCCCTGGACCCCCTTCCCTCGCTTCGCTCGCCGGGGGTGACAGTGTCAGAGCGGCGGGGCGTCCGCTGGTCCCGTCTTGCCCGCATCGCCGCGCCTGCGATGGGCCCACCCTCCCGGCGCGCCCTCTCCGCCGTCATGGCCGGGCTTGTCCCGGCCATCCACGTCTTTCCTTGCGCCTGCTGAATTGAAGTCGTGGATGCCCGCCACAAGGGCGGGCATGACGCGGTGAGGATGGCCCGCGCCAGGCCGCGTCGCGGCTCCCTGCGTCCAAAACGACAAAGCCCGGCGCGAGGCCGGGCTTTCGAAGGTGTTTCAACTGGCCAGGCCGCCTTGGCGCCCCTCGTCGTCAGAGGCGGATGCCGCGCTTGACGAATTCCTCGCGGAAGCGGGCGACGAGATCGCGGGTCACGATCTGGCTCCACTGCTGCGAGCGGGCAAAGGTCTCTTCCATGATGGAGGGGACAGTACGCACCAGCTTGGAACCCTCGGGCGACTGGTAGAACGCCTGGATCTTCCTCAGCTCCTCCACCGAGAAGCGCTGGGCATAGGCGGCCGAGATCGCCTGGATCAGTTCCTCGACGCGCGGCTGGAACTCGCCCTTGAGCTGGTCACCGACTTCGCTGAACTGGCGGCCGAGATCCGGATTGGTCGGCAGGAACATCGCCTTGGCCTGTTCGATGAACGCCGGAATGACGTTCTGGAACGAGGCGGTGGCGCCCGACAGCTCCACCACCTGGCGGGCAAGGGCGATGTGCTCCGGTGCGAGCTGCGGTGCGGCGGGGGCTGCCGGCGGGGCAGCCTGGGCGAGCAGGCTCGGCCGCGGGGCAGCGGGGCTCTGCTGCGCAAAAGCGCCGGAGGACGCAACGACGGCGGCCACGGCTGCGGCAGCAAAGGTACGGGCGAGCATCTGGAAAACTCCTCGAGCAGGCTTTGCGCTGCGGCGGACCGCAGGCAGCTTAGTGTCCGACACGTCCTACGATCTCTGCGCCTCCAGGGGAAGCTATGATCGCAAAAGTCGCCAGACCGATGAACAGGCCGTGTTCCACCACACCGGGCACGGAATGGAGGCGGGACGCGAGCCCGGCAGCGTCGGGAATCCGCGCGCAGGCCGCATCCAGGATCATGTGACCGCCGTCCGTGACGAAAACATGGCCGTCGGCCTTGGTCCGGACGGAAATGGGGCCGCTGCACCCAGCTTTCGCCAACACTGTCTCGATGGCGCGCCGCGTTGCGGCGAGGCCGAACATGTTGACCTCGATCGGCAAGGGAAAGCGCCCGAGAGCGTCGACCATCTTGCTCTGGTCGGCAATCACGATCATCCGGCCCGAGGCCGCAGCCACGATCTTCTCGCGCAGCAGCGCGCCGCCGCCGCCCTTGATCAGGTTGAGATCCGGGTCGATTTCGTCGGCGCCGTCGATGGTGAGATCGAGCTCGGGCGTCTCGTCCAGCGTCGTCAGAGGCACGCCAAGGCTTTCCGCCTGCTTGCGGGTGACTTCGGAGGTCGGCACGCCGATCACCCTCAGTCCGCCGCGGACACGCTCTGCCAGCAGATCGACGAAGTGCTTGGCCGTCGATCCCGTGCCGAGGCCGAGCCGCATGCCATCCTCGACGAAGGTCAGCGCCTTGGCGGCGGCATCGCGTTTCAGGGCTTCCGCATCGGTCATCGTTCAAGGCCTTCGCTGCTCGTGGAAAGCGCGATAGCGCGGCCAGGCCGCGAGGTCCAGAGCTGGCTTTGCCCATGCACGGCGAAATGGCGGCAAACCGCGCGAGGCCTTCGTTAACGAGGTCTCGCTAGGATCGTTCACATTGTCCGCAATCGCATCCGGTTCCATGCTGTCTCGCGCTCTCATCCTTGCCGCCGCTCTTGGTCTCGCCACTCTTCCCGCCTCGTCGCAGACCCTGCCCGAGGCCGCCAATGGCTGGACGGTGACGCTTGGCGGCACCGTCGCCGCCGTGCCCTTGTGGACGGGATCGAGCAGGCTCGGGCCGATGATCATGCCGCGCCTGTCGCTGAGGGCGCCCGGCGCTCCGGAACGCTTCTCCTCCTTCGATGACGGCATCTCGCCGGCCCTGGTCGATCTCGGCTGGTTTCGCCTTGGCCCGAATATCGGGATCGTCGGCGCCCGCCGGGCCGGCGACGACGCAAGGCTCGCCGGCCTCGCCAATGTCGGGCTGACCATCGAGGCCGGCGCCTTCGCCGAACTGTTCCCGGTGGAATGGCTGCGCCTGCGGGCGGCGGTGCGTCATGGCATCGGCGGCCACGCGGCGCTCGTCGGCAATGCCGGCGCGGATGTCATCTGGCGGCCCGCCCAGCGCTGGACCGTCTCGGCCGGGCCACGAGCCTTCTTCGGCAGCGACCGATACGCCTCCACCTATTTCTCGGTCTCGCCGACCGAGAGCCTGGCCTCGGGCCTCACCGCCTATTCTGCGCGCGGCGGGCTCCTGCGCTATGGCGCCGCAGCTCAGGTCGCCTACGCCTTCGATGGGGGCTGGACCGTCACCGGCTTTGCCGCCTACGAGCGGCTGACGGGAAGTGCGGCGTCAGCCCCGCTGGTCGCCCAGCGCGGCAGCGTCAACCAGCTGACGGTTGGGTCAAGCGTGACCTACTCGTTCACTCTGGGGCGGTAGGGCCTCTGCAAGGCCGACCGTCCGGTCAAAATGGGGTTGAGTTCCACCGCCTTGAAACCGGCATCCGATTGCTGCTTTGCTGCCGGCGCCACAACATAGCCCGCGAGCCGACGAACGTGTCTCAGGACAAGACTGCATCGGCCCGCATGGAAGTCCTGAAACAGAAGAACCAGGCCCGGCTGAAGCGCGGCGATGCCGCCTTGGTCCTCGGCCGGACCGCGCCTGTCGTGGCCGGTCTGTGCGACCGGTTCACGATCGCGGTCGACGCGGACCACGCGATCGAACTGGCCCGATTCGGCGGTCGCTTCCCCCAGCGCGGTGACTGGTACACGAAGGGCCTATGCTACGGCCCGCCGCACGGGTCCGTGACGCAGGAGGCGCTTGCCGAGATCATCGCCGCGGAAGACCTGTCGGGATGGGTCGAGTTCTACGCGCGAACCCCGAACACCGGCGTGGCGATCATCATCGGCGTTGACACTGCCGCCTTGCCGGATCTGATCCCCGCCCTGCTCGACATGGATCAGCTGCCCGACGCGCGCTATGCGGAAACGCCGCAGTTGGACGACTGCTGGATCATCAATCGCGCTGCGCAATGGGGCCTGTTGCTCTGGCACGAGGGCCGGATCGTGCTGGAACGGCTGTAGCCGGCAATGGGCCGGGCCCGGCCCGGAACGAAATCCTTGTCGGGATCGATGCCATGATCGCCAACCGGTGGATCGGAGAATAGGCGCTGAAAGAGCGCCTAGAAATCCACCACGTCGAGCTTCGGCGTCGCGTTCGGGCTCACGACGGCCATGTCGGGTTGCGGCACGGGCTCGCCGAGATCGCGGAAGCGGTTGACGATCGGATAGCGGCGGTCGCGGCCGAAATTGCGCGCCGTCACCTTAACCCCGGGGGCCGCCTGCCGCCGCTTGTATTCGGCGATGTTCAGGAGCCGCTCCACCTTCTTGACGGTCTCCAGGTCATAGCCCTCGGCGACGATGGACGCGACGGAGGCCTCGCGCTCCACCAGCCGCTCCAGGATCGCGTCGAGCACGTCATAGGGCGGCAGCGAGTCCTGGTCCTTCTGGTTCTCGCGCAGCTCCGCCGTTGGCGGCTTGACGATGATGTTGACCGGGATCACCTCGCCGTCGGGCCCGAGCGCGCGGGCCGGCTTCCAGCGGTTGCGCAGCGCCGAGAGGCGGAACACCTCGGACTTGTAGAGGTCCTTGATCGGATTGTAGCCGCCGTTCATGTCGCCATAGATCGTGGCATAGCCGACAGACATCTCGCTCTTGTTGCCGGTGGTCACCACCATGGCGCCGAACTTGTTGGAGATCGACATCAGGATCGTGCCGCGGGCGCGGCTCTGCAGGTTCTCCTCCGTGATGTCGCGGCTGGTGCCCTTGAACAGGGGCGCGAGCGAGGATTCCAGCCCTTCGACCGCCGCCGAGATCGGCACGATGTCGTAGCGGACACCCAGCGCGCGGGCGCAGGCGAAGGCGTCCTTCAGCGATTCCTCCGATGTGAACCGGTAGGGCAGCATGACGCAATGGACCCGGTCCGGCCCGAGCGCATCGGCGGCCATCGCCGCGCAGATGGCGGAATCGATGCCGCCCGACAGGCCCAGCACCACGCCGGGGAAGCGGTTCTTCTCGACATAGTCGCGCAAGCCCAGCACGCAGGCGGCGTAATTGGCCTCGTCGCCGGTCTCATGGGCATGGACCGGGCCGGAGAAGCGCCAGGTGCCGTCCTGCTTGGTCGCCTCGACCATGGCGATCTGCTCGACGAAGGCGGGAAGCTGCAGGCCAAGCGAGCGGTCGGCATTGACCGCCAGCGAGGCGCCGTCGAACACCAGTTCGTCCTGGCCGCCGATCTGGTTCACATAGAGGAACGGCAGGCCGCTCTCGGTGATCCGCGCGACGATCGTGCTCATCCGCTCGTCATAGACGCTCTCGCGATAGGGCGAGCCGTTCGGCACGATGATCATCTCGGCGCCGGTCTCCGACAGCGTCTCGACGACTTCCGCGCCCCAGATGTCCTCGCAGATCGGCACGCCGATGCGCACGCCGCGCACATTGATCGGGCCGGGCAGGGGGCCTGGCGCGAACACGCGCTTCTCGTCGAACACCGAGTAATTGGGCAGGTCGACCTTGTAGCGTACCGCCTGGATCAGGCCGGCATCGCAATAGACCGCTGCATTGAACACCCGGCCCTGGTCGACCCATGGCGTGGTGACGATCATCGCCGGGCCGCCATCGGCGGTATCGCGGGCAAGCGCTTCCGTGGCCTGCCGGCAGGCCGCCTGGAAGGCCGGCTTCAGCACCAGGTCCTCCGGCGGATAGCCCGAGATGAACAGCTCCGAGAACACGACGAGGTCGGCGCCCGCCGCCACCGCATCGGCGCGTGCGCCGCGGGCTTTCGCGAGATTGCCTGCGACATCGCCCATGATCGGGTTCAGCTGGGCGACGGCGATGCGGAACGAGGTCGGGGTCTGGGTCATGGCACCAGATGTAACGCGCGCCCGCGCTGTTCTCAACGGACCCTGCGGATGGCGGCGATGCCGTGATGACGCAACGGCGCGTTAATGTCCATGAACGAAACGTAAATATTGCAGGCAGAACAAATGGTTGAGGCCTATCAGACTTAACCGGACGGTAACCTTGATGATTGATGAATAGGAGCCACGAGATTGCGGTTCGTCCGATGCGGACCGGCGGAGGAGGCAAAGATGGCGACGCGTTTCAGGATCGCTTCGGGCCTGGCGGCAATGGTTCTGGCGATGGGGCTTGGCGCTCAGGCCGAGGCTGCCGACATGGCGCTGCGCGGCTCCCTGCCGGGCTATGAATCGACTGGTCCGACCTGGTCGGGCGCCTATATCGGCGCCTTTGGCGGCGCGGGCACGATGAACATGAGTGTCCAGAACGCCGGCAAGAACTATGTCAACAATGTCCTGAACGGCTATGCCTTCGCTGACGGCACTGCGCAGTCCACGGCGATCTCGAACATCCTCCACCTCAACCCGGTCACCTCCGCGCCGAAAGTGTTCGGTGCCTTCGTCGGCTATCAAGTCCAGTACGAAGATGCCGTTGTTGGCATCGAGTTCGACTATACGAGGCTGATCCGCGGCAATGGCGGCACGTCCAGCTTCACGCCGCCGGCATCCCTGGTGTTCTCCGGCGATGCCTATACCGACGCTGTCCTGTCGACCACATCCGTCACCGCCCAGCTCCACGACTACTGGAGCGCGCGTGCCCGCTTCGGCTGGGCTTTCGGACGCCTCATGCCCTTTGCCACCATCGGCCCGGTGGTCGCTCGCGGCTCGACCAGCTTCGGCTACAGCGCGACCTGCGTGCGCACCGGCACCGACACGACCAGCGGGTCCACCCAGTGCATCGGCGGCTCAGGGCTCATCACGGCCAGTCAGCCGAACCGCATCAGCTTCGGCTGGACCGCCGGTGCGGGCGTCGAAGCCCTCCTGACCGACAACATCTTCCTGCGCGCCGAATATCAGTTCGTGAACATTCCGAGCCTTGGCGGCGTGCCCGTCACGCTGCAGGTCGCCCGCGCGGGCCTGGGCGTGAAATACTGACAGCGGCTGCAAGGCGTCCCGAACCAACCAAAAGGCCCGCCCGGTCACCCGGGCGGGCCTTTCTGATTGAGACGAGCTGGCCGCAGCCTTATTCGGCGGCCTCGCGCACCATCGGCCCGCGCGACAGGCGCTGGCGCTTCAGCATCTCGGCCACCTTGAACGACACTTCCAGCGCCTGCTCGGCATTGAGACGCGGGTCGCAATGGGTGTGGTAGCGGTCCGACAGGTCGAGATCGGTGATCGCGGCACGGCCGCCGGTGCATTCGGTGACGTTCTTGCCGGTCATTTCCAGATGGATGCCGCCGGCATAGGTGCCCTCGGCCTCGTGGATCTGGAAGAAGTGCTCGATCTCGCCCATGACCAGGTCGAAGGGGCGGGTCTTGTAGCCGCTCGCCGCCTTGATCGTGTTGCCGTGCATCGGGTCGCAGGACCACACGACCGTGCGGCCTTCACGCTCCACCGCCCGGATGAGCGCCGGCAGATGCTTCTCCACCTTGTCGGCGCCGAACCGGCAGATCAGCGTGATGCGCCCGGCCTTGTCCTCGGGGTTCAGGGCATCGAGCAGCTTCAACAGGCCGTCGCTGTCGAGGCTCGGGCCGCACTTGAAGGCGATCGGGTTCTGCACGCCGCGGAAATACTCGACATGGGCATGGTCGGGCTGGCGCGTGCGGTCGCCGATCCACAGCATGTGGCCTGAGGTCGCGTACCAGTCGCCGCTGGTGGAATCGACGCGGGTCAGCGCCTCCTCGTAGCCGAGCAGCAGCGCCTCGTGGCTGGTATAGACCTCGGTCGTGCGCAGTTCCGGATGGGCTTCCGGGTTGATGCCGCAGGCGCGCATGAAGTCCAGCGCTTCCTGGATCCGCTCGGACAGGTGGCGGTACTTGTCGTTCGCCGGCGTGTCCTTGACGAAGCCGAGCATCCACTTCATCGCGTTGTCGAGATTGGCATAGCCGCCATAGGCAAACGCGCGGATGAGGTTCAGCGTCGCCGCCGACTGGCGATAGGCCATGGCCTGGCGCGCCGGGTCCGGCTCGCGGGCCTCGGGCGTGAAGGCGATGTCATTGATGATGTCGCCGCGATAGGACGGCAGGGTCACGCCGTCGATCGTCTCGTTGTCCGACGAGCGCGGCTTGGCGAACTGGCCGGCGACGCGGCCGACCTTCACCACCGGCATGCCGGCGGCATAGGTCATGACGACCGCCATCTGGAGGAAGGCGCGGAAGAAGTCGCGGATATTGTCGGCGCCGTGCTCGGCGAAGCTCTCGGCGCAATCGCCGCCCTGGAGAAGGAAGGCCTCGCCCTTGGCGACTTTCGCGAGAGACTTCTTCAGATTGCGCGCCTCGCCTGCAAAAACCAGCGGCGGAAACCCGGACAAGCGCTTCTCGACGTCCTGAAGAGCAGCCTGGTCCTTGTAGACCGGCGCCTGCAGGATCGGCTTCGACCGCCAGCTCGACGGGCTCCAACGCTCGCCCATGACACTTCCCCTTCGACAATGCGCAGATCAGCCTGCGCGAAAAGTTGATCGCCCAAGACCAGCCGTTGGGTACGGTCTGACCGGGATCGGGGCTTATACACGACGATCAGGATGGGAGCGAGGGCAAGTTGGACGGGAACCAATGGGCCTTATGGACATTGCTGTCTTTGGCGCGTCGTGCGGGACCTGCATGCCTTGCGGCATCCGGGCAGCCGCGGATGGGTGCCCGACACGCGACTGCGATTGCGTTCGTGCCGCCAGTCTTGTACCCCGCGACCACCGAGCCTGAGACCGACCTCCGAGGCCTGACATGAATCGTGCTTTGCGCACCGCCCTGCTGACGGCTGCTGCTTCTGTCACCCTCGGCCTGTCCTGGCCAGCGATCGCGCAGGCGCCGGTGCATCGCTTCGATGTCACGGCCGATGCCCCCGCCTGCATCGCCGAGCCGAAGCCCGCCTGCACTGCCGAACTGGCGCTCGCCGCTGCCCGTGAGGAAAGCGAAGGCTGGGCGGCAACGGCCGCCTTCGAGGCCTTCCTGTCGACCGATCCGAACCTTGCCGAGCGCGACCGCTGGATGGCCCGTTACGAGGCCTGGGCGCAGGTCGCAACCGTCGACGGCATCAAGGAGCGCATCATCCCGGTTCGGGCCGAGCATCTTGCCCGCAAGGGCGATTTCGCCGGTGCCTATCGCGAACTCGGCCTCGACCGCGCAACCCCCGACGCCATGGCCGAGCCTTCGGTGCTGATCCTCGACGAGGCCCGAGCCGGCCGCGTGCGCGACGTGCTGCCGCGCATCGAGCGTCTGGTGGAAAGCGACAGCCGCGACGACCTGCGCATCGAGGTGCTGGAAATCGCGCTCGCCCGTGCACCCGCTGATGCCGATGCCGTGGCAGCCGCCGTTCGCGACCGGTTCTCGCGCCGCATGGCGCAGGCGCTCCAGGCTGGCGCCCGCGGCGATCCGGCCATTGCCCGCTCGATCGACGAATGGGCCAAGGGCGCCCGCGCCAATCAGACCGCCCCCTTCGACGATGCCGAGACGGCGCGCCGCGACCCCTGGGACGCCTATCTGCGCGGCGCTATCGCCGCCAACAATCTCGAGAGCTTCAAGGCCGGCATCGCCGCGCGCCCGCCGTTCAACACCTCGGCAGACGCCGAATCTGCCTCCAAGCTGCTGCGCATCCTGATGCGCGAGGGCCGTGCCGAATGGCTGGGCGTGCTGGCGCCGGCCCTCAAGCTGCCGGACGGCGATACTGTCTCGGTCGACGAGGATATCGGCCCGATGCGCAACCTGCCGGTTGAGCGGCTGCGCGCCGTGGCGGCGGCTGCCGCCGCGACCGGCCCTTCCGGCGGTGCCATCACCGACACCGCAATCGAGATGCTGGTGGCACGCGGCGCCGTCGACGAGGCGCGCGAGTTGTTCGTCAGCGCAGGCCGGCTCGACGAGATCAACCGGGTCACCTTCGACCAGGAGCGCATCGGAGTGGTCTTCGAGACGCTCTGGCGGTCCATTGTCGGCCGGGGCCCGAAGCCGGTCGTTGACGCGCTGGCTGCCCGCATCACCTCGCCCGGCGCCCGCGAATACATGGCCAAGGTCGAGCGCCTGACAGCGCGGATGAACCAGATCGCCGCCGGTAACAAGGGCGAGGAGCCCGCCGACGACGAATGGGCGATCATCCTGGATGTTGCGGTCGCCACCGCCGATCCCGTGGTCATGACCAAGATCGCCGCCGCCATGAAGGATCCGGGCCTGCGCTCCACCGCCTTCGTGCAGGTGACGCGTTTCCTGTGGGATCGCGCGGGGCGGTAGACCGCTTGCGGCGTGGTCGGAAGACCTGCGCGACAGCCTCACTCTCCCAGCGAGGCGACATCCAGAACCCATCCGTCGTCATGACCGGGCGCCCCTCTTCACCTCTCCCCAACGGGGCGAGGTGAAGGTCGTGCCGGCTGAGGCCGCCGTCCAGGACCCCGGCGACGCCAGAAGCTGCCCGGTCAGCCCTCCTTACGGATGGTGCTTCCTGACGATCTGGTCGATGGCGCCGAAGATCGAGTGCCCCTTGGCGTCCTTCATCTCCAGCCGAATCGTGTCGCCGAACATCATGAAGGGCGTCTTCGGCTGGCCCTCGCGGATGGTCTCGACCGTGCGCTGTTCCGCGATGCAGACATAGCCGAGGCCGTCCTCGGTGATCGGCAGGCCGGGGCCGCCGTCAGCATCGCGGTTGGACACGGTGCCCGAGCCGACAATCGTGCCGGCCGCCAGGGTCCGGGTGCGGGCGGCATGCGCGATCAGCGTGCCGAAGTCGAAGGTCATGTCGGTGCCGGCATTGGGCTTGCCGAAGGGCTGGCCGTTGAGGAAGGCGAGCAGTGGCCGGCTGAGCTTGCCACCGGCCCAGGCATCGCCCAGTTCGTCGGGCGTCACCGCGACGGGTGAGAAGGCGGAGGCCGGCTTCGACTGGAAGAAGCCGAAGCCCTTGCCGAGCTCACCGGGAATGAGGTTCCGGAGGCTGACATCATTGGTCAGCATGACGAGGCGGATCAGGCCACGGGCTTCGTCCGGAGTCACGCCCATCGGCACGTCGTCGGTGACAACCGCGATCTCGCCCTCGAAGTCGATGCCATGAGCCTCGTCCGGCAGGGTGATCGGATCACGGGGCCCGAGGAAACTGTCGGAGCCGCCCTGGTACATCAGCGGATCGGTCCAGAACGACTGCGGCATCTCGGCGCCGCGAGCCTGGCGGACCAGGGCCACGTGGTTCACATAGGCCGAGCCATCGGCCCATTGATAGGCGCGCGGCAGGGGGCTGGCGCAATCATGCTCGTGGAAGCGGAACGACGGCACGGAGCCGTGCTCCAGCTGCTCGGCAAGCGCTTCCAGTCGGGGAGCATAGTGCGCCCAGTCATCAAGGGCGCCCTGCAGGGTGGCAACGATCGGGAAGGCGTCGGTAGCGCGGGTGAGGTCGCGCGAGACGACGACCAGGCGGCCGTCGCGGCCGTGCTTGAGCGAAGCGAGTTTCATGGAGCCGGCCCCCCGTATCTGGTATCATGCTTGTCCGGTCGGGTTCGGCCGGGGACCTATATGAGCGTGTCCGGCGGGTCATTGCCAGAGCCTTGGTCTCTTCCAATGGAGAGAGGCGGAGCAGAGGCTCCTGCGCCGGAGCTTGAAGTGTCCGGCATGTTCCACGACACCTCCGGCTGCGGGACCCGCGCGTTGCGGTGCGGCGGCAGGGGTCCTAGGCTGCGCGCGAACCGCTTGTCGCTCCGGAAACCCCTGATGTCTCCCCGCTCCCATGGCCGGCTCGAACTTGAGACATTCCTGCCCTATCGGCTGAATGTGCTGGCCTCCGTCGTCAGCCAGGGCCTCTCCAGCGTCTATGCCGAGCGCTATGGCATCGGCATCCCGGAATGGCGCGTCATGGCGACGCTCGGTCAATTCGGCACGCTGACCGCCAAGGTGATCGGCGCCCATAGCCGCATGCACAAGACCAAGGTGTCCCGCGCCGTTGCGGCCCTGTCCGAGCGCGATCTTCTGGAGAGACGCGCCAACGAACAGGATCTGCGGGCCGCCTTCCTGACGCTCTCCCCGGCGGGCCGCGCCATCTATGACGACCTCGTGCCGGTGGCGAAGGCCTATGCCGAGGCGCTGACAGAGGGCCTCAACGCCGGCGAACGCGCGGTGCTCGACCGGCTGGTCACAGCCCTGACCGAGCGGGGCCTCAGGCTGATGGGTGCGCCACTCGACGATACATCCGACGCTTGAGGGCATGGCGCGGCTGGCGCTCTCCGCCTAGTCTCCTGATCGGGGAGCAAACGGCCATGAAACTCTACACCTACTTCCGGTCCACCGCCGCCTTCCGCGTGCGTATCGCCCTGCATCTGAAGGGCATTCCCTACGAGCCGGTGCCCATCCACCTGGTGCGCGACGGCGGCGAGCAGAAGAAGCCGAGCTACCGCGCGATCAATCCGCAGGGCCGGGTGCCGAGCCTGGAGATCGCCGCGCCCGGCGGGCCGACCGTGCTGACCCAGTCGCTGGCGATCATCGATTATCTCGACGAGACGGTCCCCGAGCCGCCGCTGCTGCCGAAGGATCCGATCCTGCGGGCCCGCATCCGGGCTGTCGCCCAGATCGTCGCCTGCGACATCCATCCGGTGAACAATTCCGGCACGATCGCCTATCTGAAGTCGGCTGTCGGCGCGCCGCAGGACGTGGTCGACCGCTGGTACGCCCATTTCCTGCGCGACGGGCTGGCCGCCGTCGAGCAACTGATCGAGCCCGGCCCCTATGCCTTCGGCGCGGCGGTGACGCTTGCCGATCTCTGCGTCGTGCCGCAGGTGTTCAATGCCTGGCGGTTCAAGGTTCCGGTCGACGACTTCCCGAAGATCATGGCGGTGACGGAGGCCTGCCTCAAGCTCAAGGCCTTTGCCGATGCGCGGCCCGAAGCGCAGCCGGACGCCGAATAGTCTAGCGGCCGAGCAGCCGCGCCAGAGCTCCGCGGCTGCGCTGCACCTGGGCAGGTCCCGACGAGATCGAGGAGCCCCAGCTCTGCAGACGGGGCAGGGCGGGATTGAGCTTGCGCATGATCAGATGCGCCAGCAGCGACAATCCGAGGATCCAGCCGGCACCGATCACCCAGACGGCGAAGACAGCCGACAAGCCGGCGCCGCGCAACTGGCTGGCGATCCAGGCGAACGTGTAGGGCTCGGGGGCGAAGCCCGGTACTGCGCCGACGCTCGCCGCGCCGGAGCCGAACAGATCGACCAAGCCATGGGCGAGCCAGGCGATCAGGGTCCAGGCCACCAGCCCCAGCAATGTTGCCCAGCGAAGCGCCCTGCGCATGGTCGAAAACCCCCTCTTGCCCAGCGGCATGCCGGCGCAACGCATGTGGGGGGCGTGGCGTTCCGTGCCAAGGGTGCGACCGTCAGGTTCTAGCGGAACAGGCGGTCCAGGAAGCCATTGCCGGCGGGCGGGCGGATGACATCGCCGCGATTGTCGGGTTCGGCGGGACGGCCGCCAGCGCGCCGGGCGGCCGGCGCATCGACACGCGAGAGCACCATGGGCTGGTCCAGGGCATCACCCGGGAGAATGCGCGAGGGCGCATTGAACTGGCGCCAGTTGCCGGGAAGGTCGACCACCTGCTGGCCGCGATGGGCTTCCGCCATCACCCGGTTCCAGATCTCGACAGGCAGTCCGCCGCCGGTCAGCCGCTTGGTTGGCTGGCCGTCATCATTGCCTAGCCAGACACCGGTGACATAGCGGCCGGTATAGCCGACGAACCAGGCATCGCGGAAATCCTGGCTTGTGCCGGTCTTGCCGGCCGTGGTCCATCCGGCGAGCCTGACGGTGCGCGCCGTGCCCGAGGCGACTGTCTCGTGCATCATGGCATTCATCATGCCGACATGACGCGCTTCCACCACCTGACCCGCATTCATCGGCCGCCGCTCGAACAGGGTGCGGCCATTGGTGGTGCGGATGCGGGTGATGACATGGGGCATCACGCCGATGCCGCCATTGGCGAAGGGCGTATAGGCACCGGTCAGTTCCAGGAGATTGACCTCCGACGTTCCGAGCGCGATCGACGGATTGGCCTCCAGCCTGGAACCAATGCCGAGACGCTGCGCCACGCGCACCACGCTGCGCGGGCCGACCTCGGTGCCGAGCCTGACGGCAACCGTGTTGAGCGATGCGGCGAGCGACGTGGTCAGCGTGACTTCGCCGCGATAGTCGCGGGTATAGTTCTCGGGCCGCCATCCCGCGATCTGCACGGGCGCATCTGTGCGGATCGTGTCAGGCGTCAGGCCGCGCTCCAGCGCCGCCAGATAGACGAAGGCCTTGAATGACGAGCCCGGCTGGCGCCTCGCGGCCGTCGCGCGGTTGAACTGGCTTTGCTGGTAGTCACGGCCACCGACGAGGGCTCTCACAGCGCCATCGGCGCCAAGGGTCACGACAGCGCCCTGACGGACGTCGAACCGGGTGCCGCTGCGCGCCAGGGTCTCGTTCAGGGCCGTCTCCGCTGCCTGCTGGAGGGGGGCGACGATCGTCGTCTCGACCACCAGATCTGTCTCGACCTTGCCGACATAGTCGTCGATCAGGTCCATGATCCAGTCGGCGACATAGTTGATCGATCCGCTGGCGGCCGTCCGGTTGGTCCGCGCGGGATTGGCGATGGCGCTCTTGGCGACGGTCTCGGTGATATAGCCCTGCTCGGCCATGGCGGCGAGCACCAGTTGCGAGCGCGCCTCCGCGGCTTCGGGATTGCGGGTGGGGGCCAGCCGCGACGGCGCCTTGACCAGGCCGGCAATGGTGGCCGCTTCCTGGACCGTCAGGGCGGTTGCCGGCTTGTCGTAATAGCGCCGCGCCGCGGCCTCGATGCCATAGGCGCCGGCGCCGAAATAGACGCGGTTCAGATAGAGTTCGAGGATCTGGTCCTTGGAGTAGTTGCTCTCCAGCCAGAGCGCGAGCAGCGCCTCCTGGATCTTGCGGCCCATGGTGCGGTCGGGCGTCAGGAACAGGTTCTTGGCGAGCTGCTGGGTCAGCGTCGAGCCGCCCTGCGAGACGCCGCGATTGGTGATGTTGGTGACGACGGCGCGGGCAAGACCCACCACGTCGATCCCAAAATGCGAATAGAAGCGCCGATCCTCGATGGAGATCAGGGCCTGCGGCACGTGTCTTGGCAAGCTGCGCAACTGGACGGCCGCGCCGCCCGTGTCGCCCCGATTGGCAAGTTCGGAGCCCTCCGCCGAGACGATCGCTATGTTCGGCGGCCGGGGCGGCACTTCCAGTGTGTGGGTCGGCGGCAGGCGAGCGGCATACCAGGCGACCACGCCGCCCATGATGATCAGGGCCCAGACAGAGGCTGTCAGGCCCCAGACCACGAGAGTACCAAGGATGCCGCGGCGGCGTTTGCGACGCTGACCACGCTCCTCGCGGGACGCCGGACGGGCCTTGGCCTTGCGGCCCTTGTCGCGCGGCGGCTCCTGGATCTCGTCGGGCTCGGGACGGCGGGCGCGGGTCTTCTGGGGCGTTGCGACGCGCACCGACGGCCGATCCTCGGGCATGGCGCGCAGGTCCATGCCACCGCGGCCCGTGCCAAAGCTCGGTTCGATCCGTCCGCCGTCGCCGCGCTTGCCCCGTGCCATCGCCCTGTTGAGCCGCCAAATTCTCTTGAACCACCCAATGAGGGGTCAAGGCGAGGTAAACAAGGCGCAATGAAGGGGCCGTTAAGGCTATCAGGCGGCGCCGCCCGATCCTCCGTCAGGGTAAATGACCGTTTACTGTGTGCCGGCTCAGCGATCGTCCTCGAGCACGCTGATCAGCACCTTTCGGATCGCCGCCTGCCTTTGCGCGGTCTGAATCTTCGCGCCCATCAGGTCGGTCACGTAGAACACGTCGACGGCCTTCTCGCCGAAGGTGGCGACATAGGCCGAGGCGATGTTGAGACTGTGGCGCGACAGCGCGGCGGTCAGATCGTGCAGAAGGCCGGGACGGTCGAGGCCGGAGACCTCGATCACCGTGTAGCGGTTCGACCAGGTGTTGTTGATCGCCACCTCGGTCGGAATGCGGAAGGTCCGGGACCGCTGGCGCGATCCGGCCTTGCGGGCGACCGCGGCCACCGCTTCCCCGACCTTGATCTCACCGCGCAGCGCCTTCTCGATGCCGTCTGCGATGCGCTTGGCGCGCCGCTCCTCGTCATCGTCGCGGTCGAAGCCGCGGGTGATCGAGATCGTGTCGAGGGCGAGCCCGTCGGTCGTCGTGTAGATTTGCGCGCCGACGATATTGGCGCCGGCGGCCGCGCAGGCCCCCGCAATGATCGATAGCAGGCGCGGATGATCCGGTGCCAGCACCGTCAGATGCGTCACGCCCTGGCCGGGGACGAGATCGACGCGGCTCGCCAGCGAGCGCCCGGCAGCCTCGGTCTCCATCAGGAAGCGGGCATGTTCGATCTTGGTCGCGAGGTCGACCTTGAGCCAGTAGGCCGCGTAGTGACGGCCGATATAGCTCTCCAGTGCAGGGCCTGGGAGGTCCGACAATCCCTCTGCAGCGGCCTTGCGGAACTGTTCCTGCGCGATTTCAACGCGCCTGGAGCGGTTGACCTCGGAGAAGCCGCCGGTGACCACCGGCTCCGTCTCGTAATAGAGCGTGCGCAGGAGCTGGCTCTTCCAGCCGTTCCAGACGCCGGGGCCGACCGCGATGATGTCGGCGGTGGTGAGGATCAGGAGCAGCTTCATGCGCTCGAGCGACTGCACGACGCCCGCGAAGGTCTCGATGGTCTTGCGCTCGCTGAGGTCACGCGACTGCGCGATGGTCGACATGACCAGGTGCTCCTCGACCAGCCAGGCGACGGTTTCCGTCTCCGCCTTGGTCAGCCCGAAGCGGGGGCCGAGCTTGCGCGCGATCTTGGCGCCCGCCACCGAATGGTCCTCGGGGCGGCCCTTGGCAATGTCGTGCAGGAACAGCGTGATGTAGAGCAGGTCGCGGTTGCGCGGTTGCACCGTCTGGATGAGCTCGGCCGCAAGCCCCAGGCTCGGATCGCCGCCGCGCTCGATCTGCTGAAGCGTGCCGATGCAGCGCAGCAGATGCTCGTCCACCGTGTAGTGGTGGTACATGTTGAACTGCATCATCGCGACGACGCGGCCGAATTCCGGCACGAAACGGCCGAGCAGGCCCGCTTCGTTCATCCGCCGCAGCACCACTTCCGGCGTGTTGGCCGAGGTGACGATGGCGACGAACAGTTCGTTGGCGGTGGCATCGTTGCGCAGCTTGTCGTCGACGAGCTTCAGCGAGCGGGTCAAGAGGCGCATGGCGTCTGGATGCAGCGCCAGATTGTAGCGGTCGGCGAGCGCGAAGATGCGGATGAGATTGACCGGATCGCGCGCGAAGGCCTGATCGTCAGAGACCGTGATCCGGTCATGGTCGATCTGGAAATCGGTGCTTTCCTTGAAGCCGCGGCGCGACTTCGGCCTGAGCCTGGCGATGAAGCGGTCGAGAACGGGGGCGGGCTTCTCGTGCCGCTCCTCCAGCTCTGCGCAGAGGATGGCGGTGAGGTCGCCGACATCCTTGGCGGTCAGGAAATAGTGCTTCATGAACCGCTCGACATCGACCAGGCCGTTATGGCCGCGATAGCCGAGGCGGGGCGCGAGTTCGCGCTGGAGGTCGAAGGACAGGCGCTCCTCGGCACGTCCGGTGAGGAAGTGAAGGTGGCAGCGCACCGTCCAGAGGAACTTCTCGCAGCGGCGGAACATCTGCGCCTCGCGGCGCGTGAACACGCCCTTCTTGGCGAGCTCCTCGTCGGTCTTCACCCGGTAGGCATAGCGGGCGATCCAGAACAGCGTGTGCAGGTCGCGGAGACCGCCCTTGCCATCCTTGACGTTGGGCTCGACCAGATAGCGCGATTGGCCGGTCTTGCGGTGGCGCTCGTCGCGCTCGGCGAGCTTGGCGGCGACGAAATCCGCGACCGTTCCCTGCACGACTTCGGCGTCGAAGCGCCGCTCCAGCTCCTTGAACAGCTTGGTGTCGCCGAGAATGTAGCGGGATTCCAGCAAAGCCGTGCGGATCGTCTGGTCGGCGCGCGCCTGTCGGATGCACTCGTCCACCGAGCGGGTGGCGTGGCCGACCTTCAGCCCCATGTCCCATAGGCAGTAGAGGATCGCCTCGGCGACGCTCTCGCCCCAGGCCGTCTGCTTGTAGGGCAGGAGGAACAGGAGATCGATGTCGGAGCCCGGCGCCAGCATGCCCCGGCCATAGCCGCCGGTCGCGACCACGGTCATGTGCTCGCCGGACGAGGGGTTGTCGGAGGGATAGAGCGCCTTGACGATCCAGTCATAGACGACGCGGATCACGTCATCCTGGAACAGTGACAGCGATTCCGCGCAGGACCGTCCGTCGGAATCGGCGATCAGCCGCTGCTCGGCGAGCTTGCGGGCTTCCGTCAGGCGTCGCTTGAGGATCTGGACGACTTCGGATCGGGCGTCGCGGGTGTTCCCCGCCTTGACCTTGATAGCGGCAAGCTCGCGGGCAAGGTCGGCGCGATCGGCCAGCGGCGAATGGTCGGCGATCCGTCTCGGGGCCGGCAGCGGGGAAAGAGTCGAATCCATGGTGTCTCGCGAAGCAGGCAGCGACCTTACGCGCTTCGCGGAACGCGCGCGACAGTCAACAGCGCAAGGGTCAGAGGCCGGCAGCTCCGCCGTCGGCGCGCGGGTCATGGGCGCCCGACAGGGTCTGGTCCGTGTGCCACGTGACGCCGCCGGCATGGCCCATCGTGTCCGAATAGGCCTCGGGGATCAGCTCTGCCTGATGGCCCATGCGCTCCAGCGCCGAGACCAGGCTCTGCTCGAAGCGGCCCTCCAGCCGAAGCCCGGTGACGGAAGAGCCCCAGGTGCGGCCGAGAAGCCAGCGGGGCCGGTCGAGCGCCTCCTCCAGCGGCACGCCGTGGCGGACGTGGCGCTCGAACACCATGGCCTGGGTCTGCGGCTGGCCCTCGCCGCCCATCGTGCCATAGGCGAACACGCGGCCGTCCTTGAGCGCGGCCAGCGCCGGATTGAGCGTGTGGAACGGCCGGCGGCCCGGCTGCAGCGGGTTCAGCGCCTTCTCGTCCAGCGCGAAGCTGGAGCCGCGGTTCTGCATCAGGAAGCCGGTCGACGGCGAGACACAGCCCGAACCGAATTCCCAATAGATCGACTGGATATAGGAGACGACGCGTCCCTCGGAATCAGCTGCGCCCATCCAGATCGTGTCGCCGGGTTGAGCGCGCTGCGGCCAGGGCAAGGCCTGGTCCATGCTGACGGCTCGCGCCTCGCGGTCGAGCACATCGGCTGCCAGATAGCCCTGCGGATGCCCTGCCAGATGGTCGAAATCGGTGACGAACCGGTCGCGGATCATGAAGGCGCGCTTGGTGGCCTCCACCAGGCGGTGGACGAAGGCGAGGCTCTCGGGCTTCACCGGCCCATGCATCTGCTCCAGCCGATCGACGATGCCGAGGATCATCAGGGACGCCAGCCCCTGCGTCGGCGGCGGCATGTTGAACACCTGGCCGAGCGAATGGGTGAGCTGGAGTGGCTCGCGCTCCACCGCATAATAGGCCTGCAGGTCGTCGCGCGTCACCGGCGAGCCGATCGCCTCCAGGTCTTTGGCAAGTTCGCGGCCAATATCGCCGCGATAGGCATCGTTGAACCCCGTGCGGGCCAGATGGTCGAGCGAGGCTGCAAGCGCCGTCTGCTTCATCATCGTGCCGGCCGCCGGCGCCTTGCCGTCGACCAGGAACGTGTCGGCGAATCCCGGGCAATCCTTCAGCTCGAACAGCTTGTCGATCGTCAGCCGCTCCTGCGAGGCCGAGACCGCGTAGCCGTTGCGCGCCGCCCGGATTGCCGGTTCCAGCAGCACATGGCGCGGCAGGTTGCCACCGGCACCCTTGGCCATGGCATTGGCGAGACGCCAGCCGCCGATCGCGCCGGGAACTGTCAGGGCTGCCAGCGGTCCGCGTGTCGGGATCTCGTAGAGACCCCGGTCCCAATAGTGCCGCATGGTGGCCTGGCTGCCGGCAAAGCCGCAGGCCTCGATGCCGTGCACCTTGCCGTTCGGCTGGCGGATCAGCCAGAAGCCGTCGCCGCCGACATGGGTCATGTGGGGATAGACCGCCGCGATCGTCGCTGCCGCCGCGATCATCGCCTCGATGGCATTGCCGCCCTCGGCAAGGATCTGGCGCCCGGCCTCGGCGGCGGCGTGATGGGGGGCTGCGACGACGCCGCGGGAATAGGGGCCTTGGGCCATGCGATGCAATCTCCGGTTCGCCCCGAGGATAGACCATCCGGCCGCATGGCGCGAAGCCGTTCCGTGGCCGTGAGCGATCGGACGTCAGAGGACGCGGGAAGAGCTGTCAGAGCGCCATCGACTGGCCGAGCGCTTCCTTGGTCACGTCCTGCTTCGGGCCGGACAGCACGACGCGTCCGCGCTCCATCACGGCGAAGCGGTCGCCGAGTTCATGGGCGAAGTCGAGATATTGCTCGACCAGCAGGATGGCGATGTCGCCCTTGCCCCGCAGATAGAGGATGGCCCGGCCGATATCCTTGATGATCGATGGCTGAATGCCTTCGGTGGGTTCATCCAGCACCAGCAGCCTTGGCCGCGTCACGAGCGCGCGTCCGATGGCGAGCTGCTGCTGCTGGCCGCCGGACAGATCGCCGCCGCGCCGGCCGAGCATGTCCTTGAGAACCGGAAACAGCGAGAAGATGTCGTCGGGGATCGAGCGGTCGGAGCGGCGGAGCGGTGCAAAGCCCGTCTCCAGGTTCTCCTTCACCGTCAGCAGCGGGAAGATCTCGCGGCCCTGCGGCACATAGGCAATGCCGCGGCGGGCGCGCTCGAAGGGCGGCATCCGCGTGATATCGCGCCCCTCCCACAGGATCTCGCCGCCCGAGATCGGCTGATGGCCGATGATCGCACGCATCAGCGAGGTCTTGCCGACGCCGTTGCGGCCGAGCACGCAGGTGACGGCGCCCGGCACGACCTCCAGCGACACGTCGCGCAGCGCTTGCGCCGCGCCGTAGTGGAGATCGACGTTCTTCACCTCAAGCATAGATCACCGCCCCAGATAGACTTCGACGACGCGGTCGTCGGAACTGACCTGATCGAGCGTGCCCTCGGCCAGAACCGAACCTTCATGCAGGCAGGTAACCTTCACGCCGAGGTCGCGGATGAAGCCCATGTCGTGCTCGACGACGACGACGGAATGCGTCTTCGCGATGTCCTTGAGCAGGTCGGCGGTGGCGGCGGTCTCCGCATCGGTCATGCCGGCGGCCGGCTCGTCGACCAGCAGGAGCTTCGGATCCTGGGCGAGCAGCATGCCGATCTCCAGCCATTGCTTCTGACCGTGGGAGAGATCGCCGGCGAGCCGGGCCCGGTGATCGCCGAGCCGTACGATGCCGAGGATCTCGTCGACACGGGCCATGATCGGGGCCGAATGCAGCGAGAACAGCGTGCCGAAGACGGAGCGGTCGGCTTTCACCGCCATCAGCACATTGTCTTCCACCGTATGGCTCTCGAACACGGTCGGCTTCTGGAACTTCCGGCCGATGCCGAGATTGGCGATGGCCGTCTCGTCGAGCTGGGTCAGGTCGATGTCGCCATTGAAGATGACGTCGCCGGTATCCGGCTTGGTCTTGCCGGTGATGATATCCATCATCGTGGTCTTGCCGGCGCCGTTGGGGCCGATGATCGCCCGCATCTCTCCGGGCGCGATGATCAGCGACAGGTTGTTGATGGCCCGGAAGCCGTCGAAGGTCTTCGACACGCCATCCAGATAGAGCAGCGACTGCGTCACCGCATGGGGCCGTGTCATCGCCGTGACGGGTGAAGCCGGAGGCTGGGTATCCACGGGATCGATCAGCATGGTGCCCTCCCTCACTTCGTGGCTTCGGCCGCGGCCTCGGCCGCAGGCGTCGGTGCGGCCTGCCGCGATGTCCACCAGCCGGTGAAGGTGCCGAGCACGCCCTTGGGCAGGAACAGGGTGACGAAGACGAACAGGCCGCCGAGCGCGAACAGCCAGGCCTGCGGGAAGGCGCCGGTGAACCAGCTCTTGGCGAAGTTGACGATGCCGGCGCCGAGCGCCGCCCCCACCAGCGTGCCGCGGCCGCCGACCGCCACCCAGATGATCGTCTCGATGGAATTGGCAGGCGAGAACTCGCTCGGATTGATGATGCCGACCTGGGGCACGTAGAGCGCACCCGCCACCCCCGCCATGATCGCAGAAACCGTCCAGACGAACAGCTTGTAGTTCTCCACCCGGTAGCCGAGGAACCGGGTGCGGGCCTCCGCATCCCGGATGGCGATCAGGATTTTGCCGGCCTTCGAGGTGACGATCGCGCGGGCGGTGAGGTAGCCGAGCATCAGCGCGATGACCGAGAGCGAGAACAGGACGGCGCGGGTCGACTGCGCCTGGATGTTGAAGCCCAGGATGTCCTTGAAGTCGGTCAGGCCATTGTTGCCGCCGAAGCCCATGTCATTGCGGAAGAAGGCGAGCAGCAGCGCATAGGTCAGCGCCTGGGTGATGATCGACAGATAGACGCCGGTGACGCGTGAGCGGAAGGCGAACCAGCCGAACACGAAGGCGAGCAAGCCCGGCACCAGGCAGACCATGAGCATGGCATAGGGGAAGGACGAGAAGCCCCACCAGGTCAGCGGCAGTTCCTTCCAGTTCAGGAACACCATGAAGTCGGGCAGGAGCGGATTGGCGTAGACGCCGCGCGGGCCGATCTGCCGCATCAGGTACATGCCCATGGCATAGCCGCCGAGCGCGAAGAAGGCGCCATGCCCGAGCGACAGGATACCGCAATAGCCCCAGACGAGGTCGACGGCGACCGCCAGCAGGGCATAGGTCATGTACTTGCCCCACAGCCCCAGCGCCGTATTCGACACGTGGAAGAACGAGCCGGGCGTGAGCAGCAGGTTGGAGGCCGGCACGAGCACGGCGATGAGCGCCAGCAGAACCAGGAACACCCAGCCGGAACGGTCGATCTTTTCGAACAGGAAACGGCTGAGCATCATTCCACCGCCCGTCCCTTGAGGGCGAACAGGCCCCGCGGACGCTTCTGGATGAACAGGATGATGAAGACGAGCAGCACGATCTTGCCGAGCACCGCGCCTGCATAGGGTTCGAGGAACTTGTTGGCGATGCCGAGCGTCATGGCGCCGACCAGCGTGCCCCAGAGATTGCCGACGCCCCCGAACACCACGACCATGAAGCTGTCGATGATGTAGCCCTGGCCAAGATTGGGGCTGACATTGTCGATCTGGCTCAGCGCCACACCGGCAAGGCCGGCAATGCCCGACCCGAGCCCGAAGGTGAAGGCATCGACCCAGTTGGTGCGGATGCCCATGGCACCCGCCATGCGTCGGTTCTGGGTCACTGCGCGGGTCTGCAGGCCGAAGGGGGTCCGCTTCAGCACCATCAGCAAGGCGGCAAAGACCAGTCCGGTGAAGATGATGATGGCCAGGCGGTTGGACGTGATGGCGAGATGGCCGATCTCGAACGAGCCCGACATCCAGGACGGCGTGGAGACCTCGCGGTTGGTCGGGCCGAACCACGAGCGCACGGCCTGCTGGAGGATGAGGCTGACGCCCCAGGTCGCGAGCAGCGTCTCCAGCGGCCGCCCATAGAGGTGGCGGATGATGCCGCGCTCGATGGCGACACCGATGGCGCCGGAGACCAGGAAGGCGAGCGGGATGGCGACCAGCAGCGATGCGTCATTCAGGGCCGGCAGGAAGGTGCGGATCGCCTGCTGCACGACGAAGGTCGTGTAGGCGCCGATCATCACCATCTCGCCATGGGCCATGTTGATGACGCCCATCACGCCGAAGGTGATGGCAAGGCCGATGGCGGCCAACAGCAGCACGGAGCCGAGCGAGATGCCGTACCAGACGTTCTGGGCGGCCTCCCACACGACCAGCGAGCGGCGCACCGCGACGATGGCGTTCTGGGCGGCCTCCTTGACGCGCGGGGAGGTGTCGGCCGGAAGCGAGCCTAGCATGGCAAGCGCATCCTGGTCGCCGCGGCGCTGGATCACGCCGATGGCGTCGATACGCTGGGCCTCGGGCGCGGACGGATCGAATACCAGGATGGCGGCGCGGGCCTCTTCCATCAGGCTCTTGATCCGCGGGTCGCGCTCTTGCGCGATGGCCTTGGTGATGGTGGCGAGCGCGGTCGCGTCCTTCGACTTGAACACGGCCTCGGCGGCGGAGGCGCGGCGGGCGGCATCCGGATGCATCAGTGACAGGGCGCCGACGGCCGCCTCGATGGCGCGGCGGACATTGTTGTTGAGGCGCACCGGCCGGGTCGTCTCAGGCGTCGCCGGCGAGCCATCGATCGCATCGACGAAGGAGCCGTTGGCCTGCCGGATGAACACGACGCGGTCGCCCTGCCGGTAGACGAGGTTGCTGTCGCGCAAGGCCTCGATCACGGCGGCGGCGCGCGGCGAACCGGAGGCGGCAAGCGCCGTCACGGCATTGGCGATCTCGCCGAAATTCTCGGTGGCAAAGCGCTGGATCAGTGCGGAATTGTCCTGGGCCCGGACTGGCTGGATGCCGAGGGCTGCAATCAGGATGGTCGCGAGCAGGAGCAAACGTCGCATCGGTCATCCGGGAAAATGCGCGAGTCCGGGACGGTCTCGCCGGGGGCAGCGCAGGTCTCGCCGCGAGAGAGAGGCGCGCCGGTTTCAGCGGCGCGCCTCCATTGTCTTGTCAGGCCGTCAGCCTCATCGCTGGGCGCCGCCGCAGCGGCCGGTCTTCACGTTGAAGTTGCCGCAGTTCATCGGCGAGCGATGATCGGCGATCAGGTCGCGCGAACCTTCCAGATGCGGCGACCATTCCTGGGCGACGACCGTGCCGGGCGTCTGCCAGACAGTGTTGATCTGGCCGTTGCCCTGGATTTCACCGATCAGCACCGGCTTGGTGATGTGGTGGTTCGGCATCATCGTGGAATAGCCACCCGACAGGTTCGGCACGGCGATACCGATCATGGCGGCGCGCACCTTGGCCGGATCGGTGGTGCCGGCCGCTTCAACAGCCTTCACCCACATGGCGAAGCCGATGACATGGGCTTCCATCGGATCGTTGGTGACCGCGCGGGGGTTGTTCTTGAACGCGCGCCAGCGGGCGATGAAGTCGCGGTTGGCCGGGTTGTCGACCGACTGGAAATAGTTCCAGGCAGCGAGATGGCCGACCAGTGGCTTGGTGTCGATGCCGGCGAGCTCTTCCTCGCCAACCGAGAAGGCGACGACCGGGATGTCGGTGGCCTTCACGCCCTGGTTGCCGAGTTCCTTGTAGAAGGGAACGTTGGCATCGCCGTTCACGGTCGAGACCACCGCGGTCTTCACGCCGGTCGAGCCGAAGCGCTTGATGGCGGCGACGCGGGTCTGCCAGTCGGAATGGCCGAAGGGCGTGTAGTTGACCGAGATATCTTCCGGCTTGATGCCCTTGGAGAGCAGGTAGGCCTCGAGGATCTTGTTGGTCGTGCGCGGATAGACGTAGTCGGTGCCTTCGAGGACGAAGCGCTTGACGCCTTCGGCGAGGAGGTAGTCCACGGCCGGGATCGCCTGCTGGTTCGGAGCGGCGCCGGTATAGAAGATGTTCGGCGAGGATTCCTCACCCTCGTACTGCACGGGATAGAACAGGATCGAGTTGAGCTCCTCGAAGACCGGGAGGACAGACTTGCGCGACACCGAGGTCCAGCAGCCGAACGTCACGGCGACGCGGTTGCGGGTGATCAGCTCGCGGGCCTTTTCGGCAAACAGCGGCCAGTTCGAGGCCGGGTCGACGACGACCGCCTCAAGCTTCTTGCCGAGCAGGCCGCCGCGCTTGTTCTGCTCGTCGATGAGCATGAGCATGACGTCCTTCAGCGTGGTCTCGCTGATCGCCATGGTGCCCGAGAGCGAATGGAGAATACCGACCTTGATCGTTTCCTGGGCCTTCACCGGCGCGGCCAGGAGGCCGGTTGCCAGCGCGGCGCCGGCAGCGAGGCCGAGCACTTTTGCCTTGAGGTTAAACATGAGTGTTCCCGTTTCTGGTGGACGTCGCTCGGCCCGCAGCAAAAGATCTGCGAGTTCCGGCGCCTTCCCTATGGCAACCGCCGTGCCAGCGCATAGCTGACCTGCCAGAGTCTTGATGGAGTTCCAGAATCTGGAACAGGCAGGTCCGGCCTTCCGGGAAACTGCGTGGTATCTCGCTGCTCGGGGAGCGTGCGGACGCACAAAAATTAATCAGGCAATGTTGCATAATTAGTGTGCATGTCTGGTCTCTGGTATACCCCCGCGGCACGCGTGTTGCTGTGCATCTCTCGACATTTCCATCTGCAACAGGATGTGTGCGGCGATGAAACAGACTGTGACGCTTCCCACCCGCTTCCGGTCGCTCGATGCCTGGCGCGGCATCTGCGCAGCTCTGGTCGTGCTGTTCCATGTGCCAATCCTGCACATGGCCAAGGATGCCCCCGCCTTCGCCAACCTTCAGCTTGGCGTGGACTTCTTCTTCGTCCTGTCCGGCTTCGTCATCAGCCATGCCTATGGCGACAGGCTGCAGGCGACCCGCGACAGCCGCGGCTTCATGGAGGCGCGCTTCCGCCGGCTCTGGCCGCTTCACGTCGTTGTCCTGGCCGCCTTCGTCCTGCTTGAGCTTGCCAAGCTTGCCTATGGCTATGTGAAGCCCGGCTTCGTCGTGGATGCGGCGCCTTTCCCGCCTGGTCGTTCGCCAATCGAGATCGTCACCAATCTCTTGTTCCTGCAATCCTTCGGCCTGCACCCGGGCCTGAGCTGGAACAGTCCGGCCTGGAGCATCGCGGTCGAGTTCTGGACCTCGGCGGTCTTCCTCGGCATCCTTCTTTGGGCCCCCAAGGCCCGCAACGGCATCTTCATCGCCCTCGCTGTGGCCTCGGCGGCGATCCTGGCCCTTGTCTCGCCGTCGTCGCTGTTCGTCAGTTCGGATTGGGGCTTCGTGCGTTGCCTGCTCGGCTTCTCGGTCGGCTGCCTGGTCTATGACCTGCGGCTGCGCCTGCCCGCGCCGACATTGCCGCTCGGGCTGCTCGAGATTCTGACAGCCATGCTCGCGGCGGCCTTTGTCCTGCTCACGCCGCAGGGACCGGCTCATCTCGCCGCCCCGCTGGTCTTCGGCGTGCTGATCTATGTTTACTCGTTCGAGGGCGGCGCCGCGTCTGCCCTGCTCATGACCCGTGTGCCGCAGGCGCTGGGCCGTTGGTCCTTCGCCATCTACATGACCCATGCCTTCCTGTTCCAGCTGATGCGGACCGCAGGTTCCTTCGCCGATCAGAAACTCGGCCTGCATAACGTCGTCATGCACAACGGTGACAAGCTCATCACCATTGGCAGCCCGACCCAGGCCATCGTCGCCCTGGTGGCTGTGCCCGCCGTGGTCATTGCGGTCGGTGCCTTCTTCCATCGCTTCGTGGAAGTGCCGTTCAGCCGCAAGCCGGCTCCCTCGGCCGCTGCAACGCCCACGCCCCGGCTTGTGCCGCGGGAAGGCGGCGTCGGCGGTGTCACGGTGCGCCGCGCGTGAAAGCGCCAGGGTTGAAACTTCGTTAACCATCAGGCAGGCACCTAGGAGGTTCTGATCCGGAGGTGACCGTGGCCGCCAGCGACCTGAACATGCGCAAAGCGGGCTGGCGCGAAGCGGCGGCCGTCTACTTCCGGCGCGACGTGCTGGTCGTGTTGTTGCTCGGCTTCGCCGCCGGCCTGCCGCTCGCCCTGTCCGGCTCGACCCTGCTCGTCTGGATGGCCGAGAGTTCGGCCAACCTGTCGACGATCGGCCTGTTCGCGCTGGTTGGAACGCCCTACACGATCAAGTTCCTCTGGGCGCCGGTGGTCGATGCCATCGACATTCCCGTGCTTTCCCGCCTCTTCGGCCGCCGCCGCGGCTGGCTGATCTTCAGCCAGATCCTGCTGATGGCGGCGATCGTCTTCCTGGGGCTGCAGAACCCGGATGTGTCGCCGTTCATGGTGGCTGTCGGTGCCGTTCTGGTCGCGACCGCCTCCGCCACCCAGGACATCGTCATCGATGCCTACCGGGTCGAGAAGCTCGACACGTCGGAGCAGGCGGCCGGCATGGGCTCCTATGTCGCCGCCTACCGGATCGGCATGCTGGTCTCCACCGCCGGCGCGCTGCTGATCGTCTCCTATTTCGAGAAGGTGCAGGGCTTTCCGAAGGCGACCGCCTGGACCCTGTCCTACATCGTCATGGCGGGCTTCGTGGTGGTCGGCATGATCACCACGCTTGCCGCCCGTGAGCCGGCCCGCTCCGACGAGGCGGTGCGTCTCGCCCGCGCCGAGGCCAATCCGGTCGCACGGGTCGCGCAGGCGGCATTCGGCGCGTTTTCCCAGTTCCTGTCCCGCGACATGGCGCTGACGGTGCTGGCCTTCGTCATCCTTTTCAAGCTCTGCGACGCCTTCGTCGGCGCCATGACCGGTCCCTTCGTCATCCGCGGCATGGGCTATGGCCGCGAGGAATATGCGGCGATCGTCAAGGGCCTGGGCCTTGCCGCAACGCTCGCTGGCGGTTTTGCCGGTGGCTTTGTCGCCCGCGCGCTCGACCTGCGCACAAGCCTCTGGCTTGCCGCCTTCCTTCAGGCCGGATCCAACCTCGTCTTCGCGCTGCAGGCCGCCATGCCGGCAAGCTACGGCATGCTGGCTTCCGTCATCGTGGTCGAGAACTTCACCGGCGCGATCGGCACGGTGATCTTCGTCGCCTACCTGTCGTCGCTGTGCAATTCGCCGCTCCACACGGCCACGCAATATGCGCTGCTCTCGGCGCTCGCCGCTGTCGGCCGCACCTATCTCTCGGCGCCGGCCGGCTGGGTCGCGGGCCAGACCGGATGGTTCTGGTTCTTCGTTCTGTCCTGCCTCACCGCCATTCCGAGCATCGTGCTCCTGCTCTGGCTGCAGGCGCGCGGCCATTTTGCGACGCTGGAACGGCCCAAGGGCCCGCTCGCCACCGATGATTGAGCTCGCATGAGCGCCTCCTTCCGCTCGTCGGGCGATCTCCTGGCCGACCGCCGCTTCGACTATGCGATGGCGGCGAAGGAGGATGGCGACCTCGAGGCCGCAGCCGACCTCATCCGCCAGACCCTCGACATTGTGCCGCGCTGGGCTCCCGGCTGGTTCGCCCTTGGTGAAGTGGAGATGGCACGCGGACGCAGCGATGAGGCCGTGGCGGCGTTCCGGCACTCGCTTGATCTGGAGCCCGCCGATCCGTTGGGCGCCGGCCTTGCCCTTGCCAGGCTGGGCGTTGCCGATGCGACGGGCGCCATGTCCCCCGCCTATGTCGCGGCGCTGTTCGACCAATATGCGCCGCGCTTCGACAAGGCCCTGCGCGAGGGGCTGGCCTATCGTGGCCCGGAATTGATCGCCGATGCGCTTCTGCGCGTCGCGCGCGAGCAAGGCCTGCCCGAGCGGTTTGAGCGTGTCCTCGATCTCGGCTGCGGCACAGGATTGTTCGGTGAGGTCTTTGCCGGTCATTGCGGCCACCTCACCGGCGTGGATCTGTCGCCGGCGATGATCGAGGCCGCCGCGCGCAAGCAGATTTATCATCGCCTTGCCGTCGGTGACCTGACGGACGCGGCACTGGCCGAGCCGCCCGGCTCCCTGTCGCTGGTCGCGGCCGCCGATGTCTTCGTCTATGTCGCCGATCTTGCGCCGGTCTTCTCAGCCTCGGCCGAAGCGCTTGGGCCAGGCGGCCTGCTGG
This sequence comes from Phreatobacter aquaticus, assembly GCF_005160265.1. Taxonomy (NCBI): domain Bacteria; kingdom Pseudomonadati; phylum Pseudomonadota; class Alphaproteobacteria; order Hyphomicrobiales; family Phreatobacteraceae; genus Phreatobacter; species Phreatobacter aquaticus. Next base: position 1,873,003 of record NZ_CP039865.1, read on the forward strand.
CATTTACCACGCAGGCGGAGGAGGGAGACGCCGTCAGGCTGGGCGCCGATCTGCGCTATGCCCATCCCGAACCATTGGTCAGGCGCTTGCTGGGCGATGCCGGTTTCCAGGTGAAGGTCTGTGATCGGGCATCGACCCGCCGGGAGCGCGATGCACCGGTGCCGGGACTGGTCGTGGTGGCTCAAAAGGCGTGAGAGGCGCCGGCCTCAGGGGCCGGTCACGCGCGCCATGGCAGCCGAGAGCGGCGCCAGATAGTCCATCTTGCGGGCGCCATCGAACGCACCCAGCACCTTCATGCCATCGCGGGCAACCGAATTGACGTCCTTGTGGAAGGCCATCAGCGGCTTGTCGAGCACGGCGGGACGCGCCGCGTCGAAATGCGGATGGCCCATCGCATAGAATGTCAAAACGAGGAATGTGCCCCGGAACATGATTGTCTCGCCTGCCACTGTGGAGTGGACTGCCTGCCGGCTTGGACCGGCCTTGGCTGCCTTATGACGCATGAGCTCTGAAAGCCGCCTTGCGAGATTGCGTGCAATTTTACCGAAAGTTCGATTCGAACTCGCGGATTGACGGAAAGGGGTTTGGCGCGCCACAGGGAGCGCCATGAACTATCGCCACGCCTATCATGCCGGGAACCCGGCAGATGTGATCAAGCACGCCGTCCTCGCCTTCGTGATCGACTATCTCCTGAAGAAGGAGGCGCCGATCCGGGTGATCGACACCCATGCGGGGCTCGGCCGCTATGATCTGACATCGGATGCTGCCGAGCGCACCGGCGAATGGGTCGAGGGCATCGGCCGGCTCTGGGGGCGTGACCTGCCCGAACCGCTGGAGGCGCTGGTCGGCAGCTATATGGACTCAGTCGCCAGGCTCAATCCGGACGGTCGCCTGCGCTTCTATCCCGGCAGCCCCGATATTGCCCGGCTGATGACCCGCCCGGTCGATGGCATGACCTTCTGCGAACTGCATCCGGAGGATGGTGACGATCTTGCACGGCTCTATGCGCGCGACCGCCGCATCAAGGTGATCGGCATTGACGGCTGGCTGGCGCCGAAGGCCTTCCTGCCGCCGAAAGAGAAGCGTGGTCTCGTCCTGATCGATCCGCCCTTCGAGCAGCCGGGCGAGTTCGACCGCCTGGTCGAGGCGCTGGACAATGGCTATCGCCGCTGGGCGGGGGGCGTGTTCCTGCTCTGGTATCCGGTCAAGGATGCGGCGGCCGTGAAGCGGTTCCACCGGGCGATCGCCGAGCTCGCAATCCCGAAATGCCTGACGATCGAGACGACCTGGCGGGCTGTCGACGGCGAAAGGCTGTCGGGCGCCGGTCTTGTGACGGTCAATGCGCCCTATACGCTGGCCGAAGTGTGCCGTGCCGCCGCGCGTCCGCTCTGGGACGTGCTGGAGATGCCGAACGGCCGCCTGGACCTGTTTGGCGGCGAGGACCGCGCCTGACCTTACGGGTCGGTGCGCAGGTTCATCTGCTTCGAGGTGTCGAAGACGAACAGCGCGAGCGCGCCGCCCACTCCCAGACCTATCGCGATGATGGCGGCATCGATGAGCAGAGATGCAAGCATGACAAACCCCTGAAGGCTCGGGTGACGGTCGTCATCCACGGCTTCGGCCGTCGGGGTTTCCGCGCGCAGCTACGACAGGGTCATGCTCAAGTGATTTGTGCGATGCAGCAATGCTGTTTCTGTCTTGCTGCAATGCAACATTAGGGGTCCTGCGGCTCTGCGTGTCCGTCGCCCCCGGCGGCCAATGCCTGGAGCGCCACCCGGAAGTTTGGATGCAACAGGTTAACGCCCAGTTCACCCTTCAACCGGCGATTGGCCACTCGCTTGCACTCCCCGTAGAAGCTGCGGCCCATGGGTGACAGGCCGGCCTGCTCGAACGGGATATCGGGCGGCACCGGCACACCCAGAAGCTCGGCGGCATAGGTGATGACGTCCTGCGCCGGGGAGGGCTCGTCATCCGTGACGTTGACCACCCCGGAATAGCGCCGCTCGAAGCCGGCTAGTACGGCTTGCGCGATATCATCGACATGGATGCGGTTGAACACCTGGCCCAGCTTGATGATCCGGCGCGCCGTGCCGCGCCTCAGATTGACCAGCGCATTGTTGCCGGGCCCATAGATGCCGGAGAGCCGAAGGATGGCGACCGGCACGCCATTGGCCTGGCCGAAGGCGGTCCAGGCGCGCTCGGCCTCCAGCCGCTCCAGGCTGCGCGGACTGACCGGCTTAGGCTCGGTCGTCTCATCGACCCAGCCGCCGTCATGGTCGCCATAGACGCCGACGGTCGAGAGATAGGAGACGGCGCGCAGATGGGCCGATGACAGCGCAGGCGTGCAGGCCCGCAGGACGGGATCGCCCTGGTCGTTCGGCGGCACCGAGACCAGAACATCGTCGGCCTGCCCGATGGCCTGAGCCAGGTCGTCGCTCATCCGGCTGCCATCGAACGGGATCACGCTCACCGCCTGGCCGGCCACGCCACTCGCCGTGAGAGCCGCCGCGCGCTCGGCCGAGCGGACCGTCGCGATGATCCGCTCGTAGCGTTTGCCCGAGGCGCGCACTGTCGCAACCGACGAATAGCCAAGGCCGAAGATCAGAAGCGTGCTCATGTCGTCCATTCCTTGAGAACGTCGGGGTCCGTCTCAGACGTAGCTGGCCCGGCCGGCAGCCGCTCCGGCGCGATCTGGCGCAGTGCCCAGATGGCCGCGCCGCGCACCAGCGGCGAGGGATCGTCGAGCAGGGTGGCGGCGGGTTCGGCAAGGGAAACGTCACTGCTGTTGCCGATGGCGATCAGCACATTGCGGATGAAGCGGTCACGGCCGACCCGCTTCACCGGGCTCTTGCTGAACAGGGCCCGGAAGGCGGCATCGTCGAGGATTACGAGATCGGCGAGCCTCGGCCGCTTCAGCGCCGCGCGGGCGGCAAGCTTCGCCTGCCGGCCAGCTTCGGCAAACTTGTTCCACGGACACACGGCGAGGCAATCGTCGCAGCCATAGATGCGGTTGCCGATCGCCTTGCGGAATTCCTGCGGGATCGGTCCCTTGTTCTCGATGGTGAGGTAGCTGATGCAGCGCCTGGCATCGAGCTGATAGGGAGCTGGAAAGGCCGCTGTCGGACAGATGTCGAGGCAGGCGCGGCACGATCCGCAATGGTCGCGCTCCGGCTGGTCGGGCGCAATCTCCAGGGTCGTCATGATCGACCCGAGGAACAGCCAGGAACCGAAGCTGCGCGACACCATGTTGGTGTGCCGGCCCTGCCAGCCGAGGCCGGCGGCGGCGGCCAGCGGCTTTTCCATCAGCGGCGCGGTATCGACGAAGACCTTGATCGCGCAGCCGGTCTCGTCCACCAGCCAGCGGCCCACGGCTTTGAGCTTCGCCTTGATCACGTCGTGATAATCGTCGCCCTGGGCATAGACCGAGATGAGACCGGCCTCGCGATCGGCAAGGCCCTCAAGCGGGTTGGTCTCGGGGCCGTAATTCATCGCCAGCATGATGATGCTGCGCCCCTCCGGCCAGAGCACTTGCGGAGAGGAGCGCCGTTCCAGCGTCTCTTCCATCCAGGCCATGGAGCCATGATGGCCGGCATCGACGGCTGCCTTGAGTCGCGGCCCGGCATGAGGAATGGCGTCGGGGGTGGTGAAGGCGACCAGGTCGAAGCCCTCGGCGCGCGCGGCGTCCCGGATCGCGTCGCGCAGCGCCTGGCCGTCGCTCAGAAGTCGAGATCGGCGTAGGTCGCGCTCGCGGGCATTCCGACCACCCGATCGGCCAGCAGCGCCCGGAACGACGGGCGCGACTTCACCTTCGCGTACCAGTCCTTGGCTGTCTCGTCGTCGGTCCACGGCACATCGCCCAGATAATCGACGACCGACAGATGGGCGGCCGCCACGAGATCGGCGTAGCTCAGTTCGGGACCGGCAAGCCAGTCGTTCCGCTGCGCGAGCCAGCCGATATAGCGCAGATGGTAGCGGATATTGGCGCGCGCCGCGCGGATGGCGCTGGTGTTCGGGCCGCCGCCGCCCTGGGTTGGCGGCATGAAGCGCTTGTCGATCTTCTCCGCCACCAGTGGCCCAGAGACCTCCTCGAAGAATTTCACGCCGAACCAGTGCATGAGCCGGCGCACCTCGACCCGCTGCACCGGACCGTCTGGCAACAGCTTGCGCTCAGGCGGATGACCGACACTTTCCTCGAAATAGGTGACGATGATCTCGGCGCCGGGGATCGCCAGCTCGTCGCTGACCTCCAGCACCGGCGTGGTGCCCTCCGGGTTCAGCCTGAGGAAATCGTCATGCCGCTCCCATGGTTTTGCTTCCGCCATATCCGTCTCAAGCCCGCGCTCGGCGAGCACCAGCCTGACAAAGCGGGAGTGAGGGCAGAAGAAGCGGTGGTGCAGAAGCATTCGGTCAAGCCTGGACGGGGCCGGCAATCGAGGATGCCGGTGTGGTTTTTCCGTGACATGGCAGTCGAGCGGCGCTGCATAGCGGCTTGGAGAGCGAGAAACAACCGCGCGCCTGCTGTGTCGTTTTGGAAGGGCGACGGTTGTGGTTAACGCTTCGTGAAGGCGCCTGTGGTTGATTCGGCGCGCGGCGCGGGCGGGAGCAGTCATGGACATCGCCAATATGGGCAAGGCCCTCATCCTCGGCATCGTCGAGGGTGGAACCGAATTCATTCCGGTCTCGTCGACCGGGCACCTCATCCTCCTCGGCCATTTCCTCGGCTTTCAGTCGACCGGCAAGACCTTCGAGGTACTGATCCAGCTGGGTGCGATCCTGGCCATCCTGCTGGTCTATTTCTCAAGGTTGTTCGGGGTTCTGCTCTGCCTGCCGACCGATGCCTGGGCGCGCCGTTTCGTCGTTTCGGTTCTCGTCGCCTTCCTGCCGGCGGCCCTGCTGGGTGCGCTCCTGCACAGCCGCATCAAGGCGGTGTTCGAGCGCCCGGACCTCGTCTGCGTGGCGCTGATTCTCGGCGGCATCGTGCTGCTTGTCGTCGACCGGCTGAAGCTCGAGCCGAAGGACGACAATGCCTTCCGCTTCACGCCCTGGCTCGCCTTCAAGATCGGCATCTGCCAGTGCGCGGCGCTGTTTCCCGGCGTATCACGCTCGGGTGCGACCATTGTCGGCGCGCTGCTGATGGGCACGACCAAGCGGGCGGCGGCGGAATTCTCGTTCTTCCTCGCCATGCCGACCATGGCGGGTGCCTTCGCCTATGACCTCTACAAGAACTACAAGCTGCTCGACTTCGCCGACGCAGCCAATATCGGCATCGGCTTTGTGGCAGCCTTCATCTCCGGTCTGATCGTCGTGCGCTACCTGCTCGACTATGTCAGCCGGCACGGTTTCGGGGTCTTCGCCTGGTGGCGGATCATCGTCGGAACGCTGGGGCTCGTTGGTCTGTTCGCCTTCCGCTGAAGGCGAACGCTCAGCGCAGCTGTTCTGAGAACTGGCCCTGGCGGCGGAAGCGCCAGAGATAGCTCGGCACGATTGCTTCCACCGATTGCGGATGGATGCCGAGGCCTTCCAGGGTCCGGCCCTCGGCCTTGGCAGCCTCGCCCACCAGATTGTCGCTCTTCAGCAGTTCCACCTGGTCAACGGTCAGCATGGGCTTCGGCAGAAGCTGCATGAAGCGCGCGTTGAACGTGGCGGCCCAGAACGGCATGGGCACCAGCAGCCGCTTGCGGCCGGTGGTCGCGCAGATGAATTCCAGGAGCTCGCGGAAGCTCTTGGGCGCCGGGCCGCCCAGCTCGTAGACCGTGCCGGCCTTGGCCTTGCCATCGACGGCGGCCATCACCGCTTCGGCCACGTCTCCGACGAACACCGGCTGGAACTTCGTCTCGCCGCCGCCGACCAGCGGCAGGATCGGCATCATCTGCGCCATGCCGGCAAAGCGGTTGAAGAAATCGTCCTCGGGTCCGAACACGATCGACGGACGCAGGATGACCGCATCCGGCGCTGCCGCCAGAACCGCGGCTTCGCCGGCCGCCTTGGTGCGGGCATAGTTCGCCGCGCTCTCGGCATCGGCGCCGATGGCTGAAATGTGGATCAGCTTGGCGCCGGCCTCGGCTGCGGCCTTGGCCACTGTTCCGGCGCCGCGGGCCTGAACCGCATCGAATCGCTGCCGGCCGGTCTCGTAGAGAATGCCGACGCAGTTGACGACGAACTCGGCGCCCTCGACCGCCTGGCGCACCGAATCCGGATAGCGCAGGTTGGCCTGGACGAAATTGATCTGCCCGACGGAGCCGAGCGGCTGGAGGTGGCCGGCAAGATCGGGGCGGCGGACCGCGACGCGGATGCGGAAACCACGCTTGGCGAGTGCGCGGACGACATGGCGCCCGACGAAACCTGAGCCGCCGAATACCGTGACGAGCCGGTCAAACGTCTGCATCGCGAACCCCCGTGATTATCCGCAGATTGGCCGCTCTCTAGTCCATTTCCAGAGAGCCGTACAGGCCCCAAACCGGAACGCCCGCCAGCATCGGCATGGCTGGACGCAGGGCCGATCGCTGTGCACGATAAGAGCCGATGATCTCTGTTGAACCTGCCCATCCGCTCCCTGCACCCGGCACCAGCCAACACGCGCTGTCGATCGACGGCGTGCGCCTGGCCTTCGGCGGCGTCCAGGCGCTCGATGGCGTCACATTCGACATCGCGAAAGGGCGTCTGACGGCGCTGATCGGGCCGAATGGAGCCGGCAAGACAACACTGTTCAACGTCGTGGCCGGCCTGCTCCGCCCGGATGCCGGCCGCGTGCTGCTCGGCGGCACCGACCTTGTTGGCCTGAAGCCCGAGGCGATCACGGCCAGGGGACTGGTCAAGTCGTTCCAGATCGCCCGCGGTTTTCCGAAGATGACCGTCTTCGAGCACCTCATGGTCTATGGCCAGAACCAGCCGGGCGAGCGGCTCTGGCCGGCGTTGGTCGGGGGCGCTGCCGCCCGCAGGCGGGAACAGGAGCTGGCCGAACGCGCGCTCGGCGTCGCGAAACGGCTGCGGCTTGCCCATGTCATCGACAATCTGGTCACCGCATTGTCCGGCGGCCAGAAGAAGCTCCTGGAGATCGGCCGCGCGCTGATGGCCGACCCGGCCGTCATCCTGTTCGACGAGCCTGCCGCCGGCGTCAATCCGACGCTCGCCGAGGAGATCGGCGACGAATTGCGCGCCATCGTCGCCGAGGGCCGTACCGTCGTTCTGATCGAGCACGACATGGCGCTGATCGAGCGCATCGCCGATCATGTGATCGTCATGGCGCTCGGCAAGCGGCTGGCCGAGGGTTCGTTCGACGAGGTCCGCGACAATGTCGAGGTTCAGACTGCCTATCTCGGGGGACGTCGATGAGCGCCTTCTCGATCGAGGGTCTGGTCGGCGGCTATGGCGCGGCTGACCATGTGGTGAAGGGCGTCGATCTCCAGGCGGCCCCCGGCGAGCTCGTCTGCATCATCGGGCCGAACGGCGCCGGCAAGTCCACAGTGCTGAAACTGGCCGCGGGCCTGCTCAGCCCGAAGGCCGGTCGTGTCACGGTTGGCGAAACGGCCATTGCCAATGCCTCGCCCCAGGCGGTCCTCGCCGCCGGCTTCGTGCTGGTGCCGCAGGAAAAGAACGTTTTCGGCGGCCTGTCGGTCGAGGAAAACCTCGCCATGGGCACGCATATGCGGCCGGCGCTGTTCAAGGCACGCCGCGATGCCGTGTTCGACCGACTGCCGCTGCTTGCTGCCCGCCGCCGCCAGCTCGGCAAGACGCTCTCCGGCGGCCAGCGCCAGCTGCTCGCCATGGGCATTGCCTTGATGGCGGAGCCGAAGGTCCTGGCGCTGGACGAGCCGACTGCCGGTCTGTCGCCGGTTGCCGCCGACGGCCTGTTCGCCACGATCCGCGGCCTCGCGTCTGGCGATGTCGCGGTCGTCATGGTCGAGCAGAATGCCCTCGAGGCGTTGACCATCGCCGACCGCGCCTATGTGCTGGTCGACGGCCGGGTCGCCCGCGAGGGCCGCGCCTCCGATATCGCTGCTGACGACGACATCCGCCGCCTGTTTCTGGGGGGCCGCAAGGCCGCCTGATCGATCAAGAAGGGGAACCAACATGGCCGCCATCATCACCCGCCGCCGCCTGCTTGCCGGAGCTTCGACCCTTGGCCTCGGCCTGGTCGCCGCGCCGTCCATCCTTCGGGCTCAAGCCGGTCCGATCCGCATCGGCACGCTCACTCCGCTCACCGGCGCCGGCGGCCAGTACGGCCCGCTCATGGCCAATGTCGTCAAGGCGGTGGCCGAGGAGGTCAATGCTGCCGGCGGCCTCATCGGCCGTCAGATCCAGGTCATTTCCGAAGACGACCAGACCAATGCGGAGGCCGGCGTACGCGCCGCCCGCAAGCTGATCGATGTCGACCGCGTTTCCGCCATCATGGGCACCTGGGCCTCGGCGGTCACCACAGCCGTCGCACCGCTCTGCTGGGAGAGCAAGACGTTCCTGCTCACCGTCTCCGGCGCTGATTCCATCACCCAGCTGCCGCACAATGGCTGGCTTGCCCGCACCCAGCCGAACACCACCCTGCAGGGCCGCAAGTTCGGCGAGTTCGCGCTGGAGGTCTCCGCCGGCAAGCGGCTCTTCGTCATGATGCCGCAGACGCCGTTCACCCAGTCGACCTATGCCAACATGAAGGCCGTCTATGAAAAGGCCGGCGGCACGATCGAGTTGATGATCTATGACGACAAGAAGCCGAGCCTGCGCACCGAGGTCGATCAGGCCCTGCGCTTCCGCCCGGACTGCATCTTCCTCGGCGGCTACCTGACCGACACGACCGTGCTCGTCCGCGACCTCTATCGCGGCGGCTACAAGGGCAAGCTGGTCGGTGCCGGCTACGCCATCAACCAGCGGCTCTCGGATGCGGTTGGTCAGCCCGAGGCTCTGGAAGGCGCCTATGGCATGAACCCCTCGCCGCAGGAGGGTTCGGCTGGCTGGAAGAAGGTTTCCGAGATCATCAAGCAGGCCTCGCCCGATCCGTTCTCCTGCCAGATCTACGACCATGTGAACCTCGCCCTGATGGCGATGGCGCAGGCCAAGGACGCATCCGGGCAGGCCATTCGCGACAATATCCGCAAGGTCAGCCAGGGCGGCGGCGAGAAGGTCGAGAGCGCGGTGGCGGGCATCAAGCTGATCGCCGAGGGCAAGAAGGTCGACTATGACGGCGCGTCGGGCCCCTGCGATTTCACCGACACCGGCGACATCTCGGACGTGAAATTCCGCTACGAGGAAATCAAGGCCGGCAAGGCAACATTGCTGCGCATCTCCTGATCCGCGCATGCTGTCTGCCATCATCCAGGCCCTGATGAACGGGATCGTCTCCGGGACGATCCTCGCCGTGCCCGCGATCGGCTTCACCGCGATCTTCGCGGTGCTGCGCTATCCGAACTTCGCCATCGGCGCGCTGGCAACGGTTGGCGCCTATGCGGGCTGGCTCGCCAACACCAAGCTGGGGCTGCGCATGGAATATGCGCTGCCCTTCGCGCTTGTGGGCGCGGGCGCGGTCGGCCTTGCCGCCGAGCAGCTGGCGATCCGCCCCCTGAGCAAGGCCAGCGCGCTGATGATGGCGATCTGCTCGCTGGCCGTCGGCATCATCATCGAGAACCTGATCCGGTTCTTTTTCGGCAATGACCCCCGCGGCTTCGACGTGCCGTTGACCCGCGACGTCCGGTTCTGGGAGCTGCGCATCTCGCCGCAGCAGGTCGAGAATTTCCTGATCGCCCTGGCGATCATGACCATTCTCTGGCTCGCGCTGAACTTCACCCGGATGGGACGTGCCATGCGGGCGATCGCCGACAATCCCGATCTCGCCCGCCTCAAGGGCGTCGAGCCGGCAACCATCTCGGCGATCACCGTGTTTGTCGGCGCAGGCCTTGCCGGCATGGGCGGCATGCTGGTGGCACTCGATACCGCCGCCGATCCATTGACCGGCTTCCGGCTGGTGCTCTCGGTCTTCGCCGCAGCCGTGCTGGGCGGGCTTGGCTCGATCCCCGGTGCCGTCGGCGGGGCGCTGATCATCGGCATGGTGGAAGAGCTCACCGTGCTGCTGATCTCGCCCAATTACCGGACCGCGATCGGCTTCCTGATCATTCTGGGCGTCCTGACCATCAGGCCGGCCGGCCTGTTCGGCGAGAGGCAGAACTGATGGTCGGCTATCTCAACTACATCGTGTTCATTCTGGTCGTGGCCGGCGTCTATGCCATGCTGGCGCAATCGCTGACGCTGTCCTGGGGGCTCGCGGGCCTGGTCAATCTCGGTCTCGTCGGCTTCTTCGCCATTGGCGCCTATGCCTCGGCGATGTCGACCAAATGGGGCGGCGCGCCGATCGTCATCGGGCTGGTCGCGGCGCTGGCGGCAGGCGCCCTCATGGGGCTCATCGTCACCTTCTCGACACTGCGCCTGCGCGACGACTATCTCGCCATCGTCACGCTGGGCTTTGCCGAAGTGGTCCGCCTCGTCGCCTCCAACGAGATCTGGATGACCGGCGGCACCGACGGCATTGCCGGTGTGCCGTCCTTCATTCCGCGCGACTGGGGGCAGGGCTATCACCTGACCATGCTCGCCATCGTCTCGGCCTTCGTCATCGTGCTGCATCTCGGTCTCAAGCGGCTGGCCGAAAGCCCCTGGGGGCGCGCGCTTCGGGCCATCCGCGAAGACCAGACGGTGGCAGCGGTCGCGGGCAAGCCGGTGGTGCGGTTCAAGGCCGAAGCCTTCACGCTGGCTGCGGCGGTCGCTGGCCTCGCCGGTGCGATCTATGGCCATTACACCAGCTTTGTCGCGCCCGAGATCTACCAGCCGCTGATCACCATCTACGTCTTCCTGGCGGTCACCGCCGGTGGCGTCGGCCGTCCGCTCGGCGCTGTTGTGGGCGCCTATCTGCTGGTGATCTTCCTGGAGGCAACGCGCTTCTTCGCCGAATTCGTCCCCGGCGTCTCGCCGGTCCAGGCAGCGGCGCTGCGCGAGATCCTGGTCGGGCTGGCGCTCGTCCTGATGTTGCGCTTCCGCCCCGAAGGCCTCTTCCCCGAACTCAACCAGCGCGCTCCGGCGTCAGGAACAAGCCCATGACCGATATCGTCAAGGAACTGTCGGCGGTTGCCGCAGCCCTCACCCAGTCGAGCGATGCCAAGGCGCTCTATACCGCAGTCGATCATGCCGTGAAGCGGCTGGTCGGCCACAAGCTGTTCACCCTGCTGGTCGTGGTCAATGGTGCCACCCAGGTCGAGCGCATCTACACCAACGAGCCCGTCGCCTATCCGCTAACCGGCCGCAAGCCAATGGGCGTCACGCCGTGGAGCGACCATGTCCTCGGTGGCCTGAAGCCCTGGCTCGGCCACAATGCCGCGGATATCCGCTGGGCCTTCCCGGATCACGAGCTGATCGCCAGCCTCGGCTGCGCCTCGTGCATCAACATCCCGGTCATCCGCTTCGGCACGATGCTCGGCACGATGAACGTGCTGGATGCCGAGAACGCCTATAGCGAGAGCGATGTCGAGACGCTGAAACTGTTCGCGCCTGTGCTCGCGCTGCCCTTTGCCGAGGCGGCCCGCACCATCGACAAGACCGCCTGATCAGCGCGCTGTCTGAACGAAGCGGTTGGCGAGATAGGTGCCAACCGCGATCGAGGCCGTCACGCCGAGCGCCGCGGCCAGCGGCCAGGCGCTGTTGCCCAGCGCATGGCCGACGAACACGCCGGCAATCGCGCCGCTCGACATCTGGATGAAGCCGGCGAGCGACGAGGCCGCACCCGCCTTGTCGGGAAACGGCTTCATCGCCGCCGACAGGGTCTGCGGCATGGTGATGCCGAAGCCGAGCGTATAGGCGGCCATCGGCGCCAGGATGCCGGCAAGCCCGAGCCCGCCGATGCCAAGAGCGGCGGCCATGGCGAGAGCGCCCAGCGCCTGCAGACCGATGCCGATGCGGATGGCCATGTCTTCGCCCAACCGCGCCACCAGAGGCGTGCCGATGATCGATCCGCTGACAAAGCCGATCACGCAGGTCGAGAACGATGCGCCGGCCCCGATCGGCCCCAGCCCATAGACGCCCTGCAGGATGAACGACGACGACGAGATGAACGAAAACAGGCCCGAATAGCCGGCGGCGAAGATCAGCGTATTGGCGAGGAAGGTGCGGTCGACCACGATCGTGCCGAAGGTCCTGAGAATGCCGATCGGCGAGATCGGCGCGGTCGAGCGTTCGCGCAGCGTTTCTGGCAGCTGGACCATGACCAGGACCAGCGCGCAGGCCGCGTAGATCAGCATGATCGCGAAGGTCGAGCGCCAGCCGAAGGCGACATGCAGCACGCCGCCGAAGATCGGGGCTATCGCCGGCATCACGCTCATGAATGTGCCCATCAGGGCGAGTTCGCGGGCGGCGCGCCGTCCCTCATAGAGATCGCGCACGATGGCGCGGGCCACCACGATGGGACCGGCAGCCCCCAGGGCCTGCAGGCAACGGGCGGCGGTCAGCGTCTCGATCGACTGCGCGGCGGCACAGAGCGCCGTTCCCACCCCGTAGAGCACCAGCGCGATGACCAGCACGGGCTTGCGGCCATATTTGTCCGACACGGGTCCGTACAGGATCTGGCCGGCGGCAAAGCCCACGAGGAAGGCCGATAAGGTCAGCTGCACCTGGGCCGTCGTTGCGCCAAGGACCCGACCGATATCGGGCAGCGACGGCAGGTAAAGGTCGGTCGAGACCGGTCCCATCGAGATCAGCATCGCGAGCAGGGCGGTCAGCGCGAATGTGTCGGGACGGAATGCCATGCTGCCTCGAAACGGGAGGGGAGGGTTCACCTAGCTCCCGGCTGTCATCCTGTCGAGCGGGCCTCAGCCTGCAAAGGCGCTGAGCAGCCCTGCCGCGCCGAGCCAGATCACGGCGTAGCGGCCGGTCCGGGCAACAAGCGTCAGCAGCAGCGTCGGCACGGCCGGATAGCGCGCCATGCCGGCGACCAGCGTGATCGGGTCACCGACGACCGGCAGCCAGCATCCGAGCAGCGCCGCCCAGCCATAGCGGGTGAAGATCCTCTGCATGCGCGCGATCGTTTCGGGCGGCAGGCGGAAGCGCTTGAGCCATGCGTGACCGCTCTCGCTGTCGGCACCGCGCGCCAGCAGGCGGCCGATCCACCAGCTTGTCATCCCACCAGCGGTGTTCGCGATGGAGGCGACCACGAACAGCAGTCCCGGCCGTTCGTAGCCGGCCGCGAGAATGCCGACGAACACCAATTCCGACCCGCCGGGCAACAAGGTCGCGGCCGAGAACGCGGCGAGCGCCATGGTCGACAATGTGGCAAGATCGGCGACCAAGAGAGGCTCCCTGTTAACCGCGGTCTCATGCCACGAGAGAGCCCGCTTGCACAGGGTGCGCCAGGGCCTTTTAATACGGCTCCGAAACGAGTTGAGTACCCGATGGCTGTCGAGCTGCGTCCGGCCCAGGCGATCAAGCTGATGCACGACCTGTCGCTTGCGTTGGTGCAGGACGGTGAGCCGGACTTGTCGCCGCGCCAGCTCGCCATCCTGCTGACCATTTATCTGGAGCCGCCGCCCCATCACGTGCGCGATCTGGCCGCACGCCTGAAGGTGACCAAGCCCGTGATCACCCGCGCACTCGACACGATGGGCAAGATGGAATTGGTGTCGCGCCGCCGCGACGAGAATGACAAGCGCGACGTGATCATCCAGCGCACCGTCAAGGGGGCACTCGCCATCGAGCGGCTGGGCGACCTGCTGGTGGCGCAGGCCAAGGGTCTCCAGCCGTGACAGGCCTGCAGTCGTGAGCCGTTAACGGCCATATGCTAAGAGACGTCCATGTCGTTCGACCGCCGCCTGACGCCCGCCCGTTCCGATCTCGCCAGCCTCGCGCTGAAAGGCCGCGTTGAGGCCGAGCGCTTCGTCGAAGGCAAGCCTGCGCGCGTGACGGCCGCGGTGACGGCATTGCGCGGCAAGCCGGATCTTGCCGCCGGCATCGATACCGAACTCACCTATGGCGAGCCGGTCACGGTCTTCGACGAGGCGGACGGCTTCGTCTGGCTGCAATCGGCCCGCGATGGCTATGTTGGCTATGCGGAGGCCGGAACCATCGGCCCGGCCGGCCAGCCGGCCACCCATCGCGTGGCGGCGCTCAGGACCTATCTCTATCCCGGCCCGAGCATCAAGCTGCCGCATCTGGCTCTCGTGCCGATGAATGCGCGGTTGACGCTTGTTGGCAAGGACGGCCAGTTCGCCGTCACCGATACCGGCGCATATGTCATCGCGCATCATCTTGAGCCGCTCGGTCAAGTCGAGGCGGATTTCGTGGCGGTGGCCGAGCGCTATGTCGGCACGCCCTATCTCTGGGGCGGCCGCACCAGCCTAGGCCTCGATTGCTCCGGACTGGTCCAGACGGCTCTGGAGGCTGCCGGCATCGCCGCGCCCCGCGATTCCGACATGCAGGAAAAGGCGCTGGGCGACGCGTTCGATCTGAAGCCCGATCTCTCGAACCTCCAGCGCGGCGACCTCATGTTCTGGAAGGGCCATGTGGGCATCATGACGAGCCCGACCGAACTCCTGCACGCCAACGGCCATCACATGGCGGTGGCGAAGGAGCCCGTGGCGGAAGCAGTGGAGCGGATCAGGGAAAAGTCGTTCGGCCAGGTGACCAGCGCGCGAAGGCTCTGAAAGGTCAGTCGCAGACCGGCTTGTCGCACTGGCGCACAGCCTTGACCGCCGCTTCCAGCACCGTCCGTCCGGGCCATCCGATCAGCGCGACGCCAGCGAGCATGAAGGACGGCGTCGCCGCGAGATTGGCTGAATTGGCGAGCCGCGCCGCCTGCGCCAGGACCTGACCGGTTTCCCGCTTGTCGGCGATATCCTCGACCGCCGCCCTGTCCAGCCCGAGATCGGCGGCAACGGCAAGGCCCCTTATCCCGTCGAACACGCCGCGCGCCGCCATGGAGGCCGCCTGATAGGCCTTCGCCTTGTCCGCGCCGCCCAGCAGCTTCACCGCATATTCGACGCGGGCGGCCTGGAACGACGGGATGCCGAGGCTCGGCGCATTGATGAAGCGCACCGCCAGATCGGGATCGGCTGCCACCATGGCGTGGATGTCGCGTGCGGCACGCCGGCAGAAGCCGCAATTGGAATCGTAGATCTCTGTGATCGTGATGTCGGCCTCGGCCGACCCGATCAGCAGCGCATTGTCCAGTTCGGTGATCTCGGTCTCGATCTCGACGGGAACGCGGAAATTCGGCACTTCCCGGCCATCGGCGCCGAACAGCGGATACCAGGCACCCTGTGCCAGGGCCGGCCCTGCCATGAGGCTGAGCCCGCTGGCGAGAAGCTTGCGGCGGCTGTGTCGAAGCATCGGGTCAATCCGGAAAGCAGAACGGCCGCACCATGGAGGAGCGGCCGTTCGACTTGAAGTCACGCCTGCGTGACGGATCAGGCGGCGCGCACGGTCGCCATGAATTTCTCGACTTCGTGTCGCAGATGCTCGCTCTCCTGCGACAGCGCCTGGGCCGACGACAGCACCTGTGTCGAGGCGGCGCCGGTATCGGCGGCGCCCTTGTTGACATCGGCGATGTTGGTGGCGACTTCCGCGGTGCCCTGGGCGGCTTCCTGAACGTTGCGGGAAATCTCCTGGGTCGCGGCGCCCTGTTCCTCGACGGCGGCCGCGATCGCGGTCGCAATCCCCGCCAGCCGGTCGATCGTCGTGCCGATCTCCTTGATGGCGTTGACCGAGTCCTGGGTCGCCACCTGCATGGTGGAGATCTGTGCGCCGATCTCTTCGGTCGCCTTGGCGGTCTGCGTCGCCAGCTGCTTCACTTCCGATGCCACCACGGCGAAGCCCTTGCCGGCCTCACCGGCGCGAGCGGCCTCGATGGTGGCATTCAGCGCCAGCAGGTTGGTCTGCTCGGCAATGGCCGTGATCAGCTTCACCACATCGCCGATGCGGCCGGCCGCAACCGACAACTCGTTGATCCGCGCATCGGTCTTCTGGGCCTGCTTCACGGCCTCGTTGGCCATGCGGCTCGATTCCTCGACCTGGCGGCCGATCTCGCCGACGGAGCTCGCCATTTCCTCGGCGGCGCTGGCCACAGACTGGACATTCGCCGAGGCGTCATCGGAGGCCGAGGCCACGACGCCCGCCAGCTGTTGCGTGTTGGCAGCGGTGCGAGAGAGCCCGCCTGCCGCCGATTCCAGCTGACCCGAGGCGCGTGAGACCGTGTCGACGATATTGCCGACAGCCGCCTGGAACTCGTCGGCGAGCTTCAGCATGGCCTGACGGCGGTCGGTGGCCGAGCGCTCCTCGAGGACCTTCTGCTCGCCGCGCAGGCGCTCGGCTTCGATCATGTTGTCCTTGAAGGTCTGCATGGCGCTGCCGAGCGCGCCGATCTCGTCCTTGCGCTCGGTGAACATGGCGTCCACCGTCATGTCGCCATTGGCGAGCCGGAGCATGCCTTGCTGCAGATGGCCGAGCGGGCCAGTGACGCGGCGCGACACCAGCACGATCATGCCGACGGCGAAGATGAGTGCTGCGCCGAGCAGGCCGAGCTGGGTGGTCAGGCTCTGCATTGCGCTATCGCGAAGCGTGTTGGCGCGCTCGCGGGCAACCGACAGAGCCGCTTCCGCCACACCGAGGATGGTGCCGAGCTTTTCGACGGCCATTGGCGACCAGGTGTCGGCTGTGAAACCTGCCGGCTCCTTGCGGATCAGGGCGGTCAGCGTCTTGAGACGCAGCGCGGCGAATTCCGGGCTGATGAAGCCGGCACGCGCGCGGACCATGGCCTCGCCGAAGCGCGGCGGCATGGGCAGCATGGAAGCGAGGCTTTCCACCGATGCCCAGGCGGTCTCAAGCCGGGTCGTCAGCTGGGTATAGCCGACCATCGGATCAGCCGGCATGGGCAGGCCGGCCAGTGGGTTCGAGATGGCCACCGACGTGTCGCCGGCCGCCTGGCGGGCAACCCAGGCCTGCTGCTTGATTTCCATCAGCTGGTCGACAAAGGCGTCATCCAGCTTGATCACCCGGGTCAGATCGTTGGACACCTTGTCGAGGAGTTCGATCGCTTCGGTCG
This sequence comes from Phreatobacter aquaticus, assembly GCF_005160265.1. Lineage (NCBI taxonomy): Bacteria > Pseudomonadati > Pseudomonadota > Alphaproteobacteria > Hyphomicrobiales > Phreatobacteraceae > Phreatobacter > Phreatobacter aquaticus. Next base: position 1,890,059 of record NZ_CP039865.1, read on the forward strand.
TAGCCTTGAAGAATTCCGGCGCCAGGGTTGCGCGGCGCTGTGCCTTGGGCTGAGCGAAGGCGGCAGTCGTCTCGGTATGCAGCGCCTCCAGGCGGCTGATCATGCTGTCGAGGCTGCCAATCGCGCCGGTAAGGCTCGGCAGATTGGCCTGCCGAAGGGTGGCAACCGCTGCCTTGAGTGCCGGCATCTCGGCGTCGCGGACCGGCTTGATGGTCGGGGGGACGCCCTGGAAGACGCCATCCAGCAGCAATTGGCGGTTGGTGTTGGAGCGGTCCACCCGCAGGTTGTGGAGCGCCGTGAACATGTGGGACGTCGCTTCCGCGACGGTTGCGGTCCGGTTCGCGCTCTTCAGCTTGTCCCATGACGTCCAGGCATCGAAGGACAGCTGCGAGATGACCGCGATGACGAGAGCGGTAATGACCGCCTTCAGCAAGGCGTTGACAGAAATCTTGTTGAACAAAGCGCTCTCCGGACAGCATTTATCAGCGATAAATGGACTGTCCGGCACTGTGGTAAAGGAAGCGCTAAGACAATTGAGAAAACCGTTCAGACAATTCGGCTAAACTCTCAAAAGTTAGAGTGACTTAAGGGAAGGTCTCCCTCGTCAATAGCTATGTGACGGGTCCACGACATTCGTCAGGGCGCCACCCTGCTCCGCGACCTGGATCTGTCCGGCAACATAGGCGGCAATCGCGGGCGGCGAGGAGATCGCCGAATTGTGCGGCGTGACCGTCACCTTCGGATGCAGCCAGAACGCGCTGTCGGCCGGCAGCGGCTCCACCTGGAACACGTCGAGCACGGCGGAGCCGAGCTTGCCGCTGTCCAGAGCCGCCAGAATGTCGGCCTCGTTCTGCAACCCGCCGCGGCCCACATTGATGAGAACGGGGCCGCCGATCGCCTCAGCCTTCGGCAGATGGGCGAACAGGCTGGCATTGAGAATGCCGGCCGTATCGGGGGTCAGCGGCATCACCGCCACCAGAATGTCGGACGACGCGACGAGCGCCTCCAGGCCTGAAGCTCCATGGTGCATGGTCACACCGTCAACGGCCTTCTCGCGCCGGCTCCAGCCGGCAACGCGGAAGCCCATCGCCTTGAGCTTGCCGGCGGCATCCTGGCCCAGCACACCCATGCCGAGCAGGCCGACCTGGATGTCGCTGGCCTGCGGCTGGTCGCGCAGGTCGGTCCACGAGCGCTGCTTCTGGAAGCCGTCATAGGTGCGCACCCGGCGCAGCGCCATCAGGCAGTGCATGACGATATATTCCGACATGCGGGTCGTCAGGTCGGGGTCGACCACACGCACGATCGGAATGCCGGCCGGCAGGCGCTTGTCCTTGAACAGATGGTCGACGCCGGCGCCAAGCGAGAAGATGGCCTTCAGGTTCGGCAAGCCCGCAAAGGCGCCTTCCGGCTGCTTCCAGGCCGCGGCATAGGTGATCTCGGCGGGATCGAAGGTCTCGGTGTGCAGCACGACCTTCCAGCCCGGCAGGGCGTTCTGGAAGCGCGTGCGCCAGGGTTCGGGATCCCAGCCTGACATACCAAGGAGCAAGGTGTTCACGGTGCGGGGCTTCCGTAGGCTGTGGTTTCAAGATCGAAGGCGGCGGCGAAGAGGGCCTTCGTGTAATCCTTCTCCGGATGCTTGAACACCCGTTCCGCGGGACCCTGCTCCACGATCCGGCCGTCCTTCATGACGATGATGTCGTCGGCGAGTGCCGAGACCACCTTCAGGTCGTGCGAGATGAACAGATAGGTCAGGTTCCTCTTGGCCTGGAGGTCGCGCAAGAGGTCGACAATCTGGGCCTGCACGATGCGGTCGAGGGCCGAGGTCGGCTCGTCCAGCATGATGAAGGAGGGCTCCAGCACCATGGCACGGGCAATGGCCACGCGCTGGCGCTGGCCGCCCGAGAATTCGTGGGGATAGCGGTGGCGGGTTTCGGGATCGAGGCCGACATCGACGAGGGCCGTTGTCACCCGGCGATCCACCTCATCTGCACTGATATGGGGATGGTGGACGCCGAGCCCTTCCGCGACGATTTCGCTGACCGACATCCGCGGTGACAGCGAGCCGTACGGGTCCTGGAACACCACCTGCATCTCGCGACGCTTCGGCCGCATGGCCTTCACACCAAGCCCCTGGATCGGCTGGCCCATGAACACGATCGGACCTTCCGACGAGATCAGGCGGAGAAGCGCCAGCCCGAGTGTCGTCTTGCCCGAGCCGCTCTCTCCGACAATGCCGAGCGTGTGCCCGGCCTTCACCGCGATCGTGATCCCGTCCACCGCCTTGATATGCCCGACGGTGCGCCGGAGAAGCCCCCGTTTGATCGGGAACCAGACCTTGAGATCGTCGGCCTCCATGACGAGGGCTCCGCCGTCCTTCTCGGGGCGGACCATGGGTGTCGGCTCGGCGGCCATCAGGTCGCGCGTATAGGTCTCGCGCGGGCGCTCGAAAATCTCGCGCACCGGCCCCTGTTCGACGATCTGGCCATGGCGCATGACGCAGACCCGGTCGGCGAATTTCCGTACGACGCCGAGATCGTGGGTGATGAACAGGATCGCCATGCCGAATTCGCGCTGCAGATCCTTCAGGAGCTTCAGGATCTGCGCCTGCACCGTCACGTCGAGCGCGGTGGTCGGCTCGTCGGCAATGAGAAGGTCCGGCTCATTGGCCAGCGCCATGGCAATCATCACGCGCTGGCGCTGACCGCCGGAGAGCTGGTGGGGATAGGCGTCGAGCCTGGATTCAGGATCGGGCAGGCCGACCTTGGCGAGCAGATCGATGGCACGTGCCTGTGCCGCGGTCTGCGACAGGCCGCGGTGCAGGATCAGCACTTCCGCCACCTGCTGCCCGATCGTGTGCAGCGGGTTGAGCGAGGTCATCGGTTCCTGGAACACGATGGAAATGTCGTTGCCGCGCACCGCCCGCATGTCGGCTTCCGGCGCCTTCAGCAGGTCCTGGCCTTTGAACAGGATCTCGCCCGACGGGTGTGACGCCGCTGGATAGGGCAGGAGCTTCATCACCGAGAGCGCCGAGACCGACTTGCCGGAGCCGCTTTCGCCGACCAGAGCGATGGTCTCACCACGCGCGATGTCGAAGGAGATGCGGTCGACGGCCAAGCTCTCCTTCCCGCCCTGGCGGAAGGCAACGGAGAGATCGCGGACGGAAAGGAGGGGTACGGCTTCTGGGTCTGTCATGGGAGCGCCGTCAGGAAGCGGTCAATGTCGGAGGGAATGTCGGGATTGAGATAGTTGAGCCGCGGCAAGACGGCGAGGCGGGCATCGGACGTGACGAACCAGCCGCAATCCTGCAGCGCCGCGGTTGCGAGATGAATGGCATCCGGAGACTTGAGGGCCGGCCAGCGTGCCCTGAATTCGGCGGCCTGGCGAAGCACGGGTCGCTCGACGTCGTGGCAGGCAAGTGTCGCCGTCTCGCCCGCGAAGATCCGGTCATAGACCGCCACCAGCGCGTCATCGCCGTGCCGAAGCGGGTGAACGAGAACCTCGCTCCAGGTGAGCCAGCTGGTCATGGCCGTCAGCCGGCCGGTATCGATCATGTCCCACAATTGCTCGTGCCGGACATTCTGGCCATGCGGGCTCTCCACGAGCCGGATCAGGAAATTGGCATCGAGATAGATGCTGACGGCCACTCAGATCGGCCCGCCATCGCGAATGCGCCGGACGCGCTCCACCGCTTCCAGCGTGGACTGGACACGCTTGAAATCGAGTTTGTCGGTCATGGCCCGCAGGCGCTGCGAGGCGGTGAGCACGGGCGCTGCCTCCTGCACGATCTCGACCGGGCGCGAGGGGTCTAGACCCTCCCGCAAGGCGGGCGGCAGGTCGGCTACGGAGACGATCTTGCGCACAACCTCGTTCATGGCCCGATCCTACCATGACATCAGGCGAAGGTCTTGCGGGGATCGAACGCGTCGCGCACCGCCTCGCCGACGAAGATCAAGAGCGACAGCATCACCGCAATCGTCACGAAGGCTGTCAGCGCCAGCCAGGGCGCCTGGAGGTTCGATTTGCCCTGCTGCAGGAGTTCGCCGAGCGAGGGCGAACCGACCGGCAGGCCGAAGCCGAGAAAGTCCAGCGCGGTCAACGTCATCACGCTGCCGGACAGGATGAACGGCAGGAAGGTGATGGTGGCGACCATGGCATTGGGCAGCAGATGCCGGCGCATCAGGGTAAACGAGCCGACGCCAAGCGCGCGGGCCGCCTTCACATATTCGAAATTGCGGGCACGCAGGAATTCCGCTCGCACCAGTCCCACCAGCGACACCCATGAGAACAGGAGCAGGATGCCGAGCAGCACGAAGAAGCTCGGCGCCAGCACCGAGGAGATGATCAGCAGCAGGTAGAGCGAGGGGATGGCCGTCCAGATCTCGATGAAGCGCTGGAACAGGAGATCGGTCCAGCCACCGAAATAGCCCTGCACGGCGCCGGCCGCGATGCCGATGACCGATGAGATGATCGTCAGCGTCAGGCCGAACAGCACGGAGATGCGGAAGCCGTAGATGATGCGGGCGACGACATCGCGGCCCTGGTCGTCGGTGCCGAGCCAGTTCCAGTTGCCGCGCTGGCAATAGCTCGAGCCGGCGGGACGTTCGCTCCGCGGTTTTGCCTCGGCCGCCACGCAGTCCGGCAGCTTGTCGCTCTGCGCCCAGGTCGGCGCCGAGGGAAATGGCGTCAGCGGGTCCTTCACGGTGGACGAATAGGAGTGGCGGATCAGCGGCCAGACGAGGAAGGCCTTCTTCTGCTCGAACAGGTCGAGCATGAAGGCCTCCTTGAAATCGACCGGCGTCTCGAACTCGCCGCCCAGCGCCTTCTCCGAATAGTCGAACAGGATGGGGTAGAAATTCTGCCCCTCCATGCGGATGAATAGCGGGCGGTCATTGGCCAGAAGCTCGGCGAACAGCGTCACCACGAACAGCAGCATGAACAGCCGGAAGCTCCAGAAGCCCCGGCGATTGGCGCGGAAATTCGAGAGCCGGCGCTGGTTGAGCGGCGACAGGAAGGGGCGGGGTGCGGCATCGGGTGCCGGCGCGACGGTGATGGCAGCCATGGCGCTCAGACCTCCCGCGCTTCGAAATCGATGCGCGGATCGACCCACGTATACATGAGGTCGGAGATGAGGTTCACCACCAGGCCCACCAGCGAGAAGATGAACAGCGTGGCGAACACCACGGGATAATCGCGGTTGAGTACGCTCTCGAAGCCGAGCAGGCCCAGTCCATCGAGCGAGAAGATCGTCTCGATCAGGAGCGATCCCGTGAAGAAGGCGTGGACGAAGGCGCTGGGAAAGCCGGCAATGACGATCAGCATGGCATTTCGGAACACGTGGCCATAGAGAACCGAGCTCTCGTCCAGTCCCTTGGCGCGCGCCGTCATGACATATTGCTTGCGGATCTCCTCGAGGAACGAGTTCTTGGTCAGAAGCGTCATCGTCGCGAAGGCGCCGAGCGCCATGGCGGTGAGTGGCAGCGCCAGGTGCCAGAGGTAGTCGATGATCTTCTGGTGCCAGCTCAACTGGCTCCAATTGTCCGACCACAGGCCCCGCAACGGGAACCAGTCGAGAAACGAGCCGCCGGCAAACAGCACGATGAGCAGGATGGCGAACAGGAAGCTTGGGATCGCATAGCCGACGATGATGACGGCCGATGTCCACACATCGAAGCGCGAGCCGTCGGTCATCGCCTTGCGGATGCCGAGCGGGATCGAGATCACATAGGTGAGCAGCGTCAGCCACAGGCCGAGCGAGATCGAGACAGGCAGCTTCTCCTTGATCAGGCTGATCACCGAGACGTCGCGGAAATAGCTCTTGCCGAAATCGAAGCGGATATAGTTCCAGATCATCAGGCCGAAGCGTTCATAAGCCGGCTTGTCGAAGCCGAACTGCTTCTCCAGCTGCGCGACGAATTGCGGATCGAGGCCCTGCGCGCCGCGATAGCGACTCTGCGCCGCCTCCACCGCCGTGGACGCCGCCTGCCGCGCGGCATCGCCGCCACCGCCGCCCAACCTCTGCGAGGCCGACATGTCATTGCCGGTGAGCTGCGCGATCACGCGCTCCACCGGCCCGCCGGGGGCGAACTGGATGACCAGGAAGGAGATCAGCATGATCCCGAACAGGGTCGGGACCATTAGCAGGATGCGGCGGATGATATAGGTCAGCATGGCGGCAGAGTCAGGGACAGGGACTCCGGCGTCAATAGGGTGGCTGTATGGTCGGCCAGGGATCGCCGCCGCGGGCTGCTCGTCAACCGCGGATCAGCACATCGAGATGGGCGAGCACCTCTGTCGATGACCGGTTCATCGCCTCGAACGCGGCGAGTGCGCCCGTCCTGTCGCCCGCCTGGTGCAGATCCGCCGCCCGCCGGCCATTCGTGTGAACGGCTTCATGTGCCGGCATCAGCGCCGCGAAGCTGGGATTGCGCCTGAGCCGCTCGTCGGTCACTGCGTCATACCATTTGCCGAGGCGGCACTGGTGATGGTCGGCCAGTTCGCCGGCCTTGATCACCTTCAGGCCCACCATCATTTCCGCGAGATGCTTCTTCCACATCAGGTGGTCGGACTTGGCGCGATGCAGGACATAATTCGGCACGTTGCGGGATTCGAGCTCCGCGAACTGTTCGGCGATGATCTTCTCCGAGGCGCCGACCATGGTCAGCGTTTCGTCGGCGAAGCCGGCGGATAGCCGCGAGTGATGGGCGATCGCCTGAACCCCACGCGAGATCTCGGCGACCGCTTGGTTCTGCTGGTCGAGCAGGCCGGCAATATCGGTGATCCGCCCGGTATTGCCGTCGACGATCTGACGCACGTTGACGATCTGCCGCTCGGCGTCCTCGGATCGCGCCACGCTTTCCTCGACCAGGCCGCTGACCTCCACGACATTGTCCATGACTTCCTTGACGTGTGTCTCGAGCCGGACGATGCGGGTGCGGATGTCGTCCGTTGCCCGCTGCGTCTGGCCTGACAGGGCCTTCACTTCCGACGCGACGACGGCAAATCCGCGGCCGGCCTCGCCGGCTCGCGCCGCCTCGATCGTCGCATTGAGCGCCAGGAGATTGGTCTGCTGCGCCAGCGCCTCGATCGTCGAGACGAAGGTCCCGATCTGTTGGGCGGCCTCGGCCAGGGCATCGGCGGCCGACGACATAGACCGGAACGAGGCGCCGATCTTCCGGCTGGCATCGGCCGACATGGCGGTGGCCGCGGTACCGGCCTGCATGGCGCTGCTCGCGGTTTCCATCGACTGGGCGATGTCGCGGGCGGTCGCGGAAATCTGGTCGATCGAGGCCGTCATCTCCTCGACGCCTGCGGCGATGGCCTGGGCGCGGCCGTCGGTCTCGCGGATTTCGCCGGTGATGCGCGCCGAGGCGGCCATGGCCTCGCTCGCCTTGATGGAATATTCGACGGTTTGACGCAGCATGCTCTCGTCGCGGCCACGCAGGGCGATCTGGAGGCTACGCAGCGTTTCCCTCAATTCCGGCGGCAGATCCTCGGGAATCGCGGATGGATCGCTCTTCGACAAGGCGACCAGCGCGCCGACCATCGCCATGGACGAGAATGTCAGAGCATGGGGTTCCACAGCCGGGGCGCGAGTTTTTTCGTTTTTTCGACCTACGAAAGAAAACATGATCTGCCCTGCGAGTTTTTGCGCAGAAAAGATGTAAAATCGATTGGTTAGTGGTTCATGAACGAAGAGTGCACCGGCGCCTGCCGGTGCTGGGTCCGCGACGGGGCATCGCGGGAGGCGACTCTGCCTCCCTGCACGGTCTCACCCCACAGCCAGCGTGCCGATCGCCATGGTCACCGCCGCCTGGGTCGGGTCGATCACCGGAATGCCCAGCGCATCTTCCAGCGGCTTCCTGTGCCGCGCCATGCCGGCGCAGCCCATGACGATGGCATTGGCGCCGTCGAGGTCGCGGAGCTCGCGGCCGACAGCGATCATCTTGGCGAGCGTGCCCTCGCCAGAGGCTGTCTCGGCGACCGACATTTCCAGGGGGCGCTCGCCGGCGAGGCGATCCATCAGGCCCATCTGGCGCAGATAGCGCAGATGGCGGGGTATCGAGCGCGACTTGATCGCGATCACCCCGAACCGCTCGGCGCGGGCAAGCGCCGTCAGCACGCCGGATTCGGCAATGCCGAAGACCGGACGCGTCGTGCCCTCGCGGGCGACGAACAGGCCGGGATCGGAATAGCAGGCGATGACGAAGGCATCGGCGTCATTGGCCGATTCCACCTTGCGGCGGAGCGGCAGCGTCACGCTCTCCACATGCTCCTGCGTCTCGATGCCGAGCGGGCCCTCGGGCAGGCTGATGCAGACGATCTCCGGGCCCTCGGCATAGGTGAGCGGCTTCACCGCTTCCCGAAGCCCTTCGGTGACGGCCTCGTTGGAGTTCGGATTGATCACGAGGATACGGGGTCTGCGTGCCATGGTGTTCCGCCGGACGAGAGATGATGCTTATTGTCGGGCCAGAAACTCTTCCCGTCCAGCCGGAGCGCGACATGCCTGCCACACCCTATGATCTCGTCATCCGCGGCGGAACGGTTGCGACCGCCGATGGCACCTTCGTGGCCGATGTCGCAGTGAAGGGCGGGACGATCGCTGCCGTCGGCGCAGGGCTCGGCGCAGGTACCCGCGAGATCGACGCGACGGGCAAGTTCGTGCTGCCCGGCGGCATCGACACCCATGCCCATGTCGAGCAGCTCTCGGCGGCCGGCATCGTCAATGCCGATACTTGGGAAAGCGCCACGCGCTCGGCAGCCTTCGGCGGCAACACCACGGTCGTGTCCTTTGCCGCCCAGCATCGTGGCCTCGACATGATGAAGGTGGTCGATGATTATTCGGCGCTCGCGCGCAAGGGCGCGATGATCGACTATGCCTTCCACCTGATCGTCGCCAATCCCGACCAGAAGACCATCGAGAAGGACCTGCCGGAACTGATCAAGGCGGGCCATGCCTCGATCAAGGTCTTCATGACCTATGACCTGATCAAGGTAGACGACGAGCCCCTCCTCGACGTGCTGCTCACCGCCCGCCAGAACGGCGCAATGGTCTGCCTCCATGCCGAGAACCACGGCATGATCTCCTGGATGGGCAAGAAGTTGGTCGCCAAGGGCTATACGGCGCCGAAATACCATTCGATCAGTCATCCGCGCGGCTCGGAGGCCGAGGCCTTCACCCGGCTGATCGCGCTCGCCGAACTGATCGACCAGCCGATCATGATTTTCCACGTCTCCACCGCCGAGGGCGCCGCCGTCATCCGCGAAGCGCGCGGCCGCGGCCTCAAGGTCTTTGCCGAGACTTGCCCGCAATATCTGTTCATGACCAAGCACGACCTCGACAAGCCGGGGCTCGAGGGCGCGAAATGGATGTGCTCCCCGCCGCCGCGCGAAAAGTCCGACCAGGACGCGCTCTGGCGCGCTCTCGCGCTGGGTGACCTGCAGACGGTGACCTCGGACCACGCGCCCTATCGGTTCGACGCTACCGGCAAGCTCGCCGCCGGCCCGAACCCCAATTTCAAGCAGATCGCCAACGGTCTGCCGGGTCTGGAAGTGCGCCTGCCGCTGCTGTTCGACGCGATGGTGTCGAAGGGCCGGCCGGAATTCGACGGCCGCGGGCTCGAGGCCTTTGTCGACCTCACCGCCACCCGACCCGCCGCGATCTACAACCTGCCGAACAAGGGCCGGATCCAGCCGGGCTTCGACGCCGATATCGCGATCTGGGATCCGGCAAAGCAGGTGACCATCACGGATGAGAACCAGCACGACCTCACCGGTTTCACGCCCTTCGCCGGCTACAAGGTCACGGGATGGCCGGTCCATGTGCTGCTCCGCGGCCAGGATGTGGTGAAGGGCGAGGCCCTGGCGGGCAAGCCCGGCTCCGGCCAGTGGCTGAAGCGCACCGGCGGTCCGGCGGCCAAGCCGACCGGCAATCTGACGCTGGACATGGATCCTGCGACCAATTTCGGCGCGAAGATTTTGTGAGGTGAGGGCAGCAACGGGTTTGCGTCGCCTTTGCGGTCGCCTGGACAAGCTCGCAACGCAAACTCTCCATTCCTCATCCTGAGGAGCGAGCGAAGCGAGCCTCGAAGGACCTTTTCAAATTCTGCCGTCCGCGACCGATCCTTCGAGGCTCGATCGCTTCGCGACCTCGCGCCTCAGGATGAGGACGGAAGGTGCAGAGCTTCAATACTCCCGTCCACCCCTTGAGCCCCGCCGCCTCAGCCGCCACATTGACCCCATGACACAGCTTCTCGCGACCGACCCCAATCCCTTCTTCCGTCCCTGGGCGACGCCCTTCGGCATCGCGCCCTTCGGCGAGATCGCCATCGACGATTATCGCCCGGCCTTCGAGCGGGCGCTCGCCGAGCATCGCGCCGAGGTCGAGGCGATCGCCACCAATCCGCAAGCGCCGAGCTTCGCCAACACGATCGACGCTCTCGAAGTGGGCGGCCACACGCTCGACCGGCTCTGTGGCGTGTTCTTCAACATTGCCGGTTCGGACGCGACCGACGCCATCCAGGCGATCCAGCGCGACATGGCGCCGTTGCTCGCCAAGCACGGCAATGCCATCTCGCTCGATCCCCGCCTGTTCGCCCGCGTCAAGGCGCTGCACGACAAGCGCGCCGAACTGGGCCTTTCTTCCGAGCAGATGCGGGTTCTGGAGAAGACCTACAAGAACTTCGTCCGCTCCGGCGCCCTGCTCGACGAGGCGGGCAAGGTGCGCATGCGCGCGGTCAGCGAGCGGCTGGCCGTGCTCGGCACCACCTTCGCGCAAA